>CAZGTM010000140.1:0-1527 GCA_964528595.1 uncultured Rhodospirillaceae bacterium | reverse complement strand
GCCGAAGACCAGCCAGGCCGGTTGCAAGAGCAGAAAGACGACGCCATCCCAAAGGGCCGGCAGGACGTAGCGCTGTACGACCGCTTGGCTGACGTTGAGGCTTTCGCGGTCCAGGAGGTACCAAAGTTCGCCGATGGCCAGGCCGCGGTAGCCGCCGTCCTCCAGCGCCGCCACGACCTCCGCGCCGGCGGCCATCAGGGCCACCGCCGTTATCAGCCAGCCGATTATGCGTCCGATGATCATGGTCTAATTCCTTCGTCGGGGAGATTACCGGGATTTGGGCACGGCGCAACCCGTTCGCAACCAACTCGCAATCCTTTGATCAAATTGTGTAATTCCCCGTGATAGAGTGCGCTTCGATTTATTCCCAAGGATTTCCGGAGACCATCAGGCCATGCGTTTGACCCTTCCCGTTTTGCTGATCGCGGCGTGTGCGATCGCGGCCATCCCGGCCAATGCCGCCGACATTACCGAATGCGACCGCGTGGCGACCGATCCCCGCGACCGCGACCGCGTGACTGACGGCGCCGATCTCAAACTGTTGATGAACGACGCCACCCTGGCGGCTTGCACCCGCGATGCCGCGGCCAATCCGGACGTCCCCCGCCTGGCCTACCAGTACGGCCGGGTGATGCTGCTGCATGCCAAGGGGGAGGAAGGCAAGGCCGAGCTCGAACGCGCGGCGGCAACCGGCTATCTCGCCGCGCAACTGTTGTTGACCAGCGGCTATGCGTCGGGCGCCTACTTCAAGGCCGACCAGGACCGCGCCACATTTTGGGCGGAGAAGGCCGCAGCCCAGGGCAGCAACTACGCCCAGGCGACCTACGGCACCTGGATCATAGAGGGCAAGGGCACGGCGAAGGATGTCGCCAAGGGCCTCGGCCTGCTGAAGGGCTACGCCAAGGCGGGCAATGCCTTCGCCGATTTCTCCCTGGCCGTGCTGCACCGCCAGGGCACGCTGGTGAAGCGCGATATCCCGCTGGCCGTGGCGCACTATGAAAAAGCCCGCGACGCCGGTCTGGGCGCCGCGTTTTCGGCGCTGGCGCTGATGTACATCGCCGGCGACGACATCAAACGCGACGTCGTCAAGGCCCAGAAGATCCTCAACGAGGGGGCCGAGGCGGGCCACAACGGCGTGCGGTTGCTGCTGGCGCGCTACCTCGCCGAACAGGTTCTGCCCTCGCCCGACGGCGCCGCCGAAGCGCGCAAATGGATGTGCCGCGCCGGACCCCGGGGGGCTCAGCTACACCTCGAAATCTACCGCGAAGACCTCACCTGTAATTAAGGTGTTTCAAGCTTTGATTGAAACACTGAGGGCCGTGAACGCATTGTGTTGCGGCGAAAAAAACTAACGAGGCGGTTCCGCAATAACGACAACCGTATTAGCCGCGTGATGTGTTGAAAGCGCCGGGCGGGAGTGTTAGGTTCCGCCCCGCCGGAGAGGTGGCCGAGTGGTCGAAGGCGCTCGCCTGGAACGCGAGTATACGGGCAACCGTATCGTGGGTTCGAATCCCACCCTCTCCGCCA
>CAZGTM010000139.1:0-2025 GCA_964528595.1 uncultured Rhodospirillaceae bacterium | reverse complement strand
TGACCTCTGCCTTCGGAGGGCAGCGCTCTATCCAGCTGAGCTACGGGTGCGTGGCGCGGAACATAGCGGAATGCGGGGGCGACTGCAAACGCCGGGTAAGTGCCGCGGGGTGGTTGATACCGGCGGGCGCTCACCCCATGTCAATTGGATGGAAGTTACGCCGTCGACGGGGAAAGCGGCCCAGTGCGAGCCCGGGGAACGCAAAGCCGGCGTGGTCGTGCCGGTGATCGAACGCGAGCGCTGCGAGGGCAAGGCCGAGTGCGTCGCGGTTTGTCCTTTCGACGTCTTCGAGGTGCGCAAGCTGGATGCCGCCGACCGGCGCACCCTGCCGTTCGTGGCCAAGCTCAAGGCCATGGCCCACGGCAACCGCCAGGCCTATGTCGTGAAACCCCAGGACTGCCACGCCTGCCAGGACTGCATCACCGTCTGTCCCGAGGGCGCCATCGATCTGGTGGCGGCCGACAAGGCCTAGCGTCCGACGCCCCGATCGTCGTTCTTGCTAATTCCCGTTTCCGCTGTCGGCATTGCCACCGCCGCCGCTACCGGTGAGGTGGAGAAAAAGGTCTTCGAGATCGCTCTCCTCTGTCGTCAGGTCGTGGATGGTGAGGCCCGCCTGCTGCACCGCCGCCAGCACCTCGGCCACCTGAGCCTCGCTCGGCCGGTAGCGGATGATCAGGCGGCGGAAGGGCTGCAGTTCCGTATCGAAGCGCTTCAGGCCCTCCGGCACGTCGTCGAGGTCGTCGTCCAGCGTGATGGTCAGCGCCTTGTGATCGAGCCGGGCGATCAGCGCCGCCGTGGTATCGCAGGCCACCAATTTGCCATGGTTGATGATGGCGACGCGGTCGCAGAGCTGTTCAGCCTCCTCCAAGTAATGCGTCGTCAGCACGACAGTGACGCCCGAGGCGTTGAGTTCCCGCACGTAAGTCCAGAGCTGGTGTCTGAGTTCGACGTCGACGCCCGCCGTCGGTTCGTCCAACACCAGCACGGGCGGTGAATGAACCAGCGCCTTGGCCACCAGCAAGCGCCGCCGCATGCCGCCCGACAGGCTGCGGGCGTAGGCGTCGGCCTTGTCGCTCAAATGCACCGCGGCGAGGATCTCGTCGGTGCGCCGCTCCGCCTTGGGCACACCGAACAGGCCGGCCTGGAAATCCAGCGCTTCGCGCGGTGTGAAGAACGGATCCATGTTCAGTTCCTGCGGCACCACGCCGATGGCGGCGCGGGCCTGGCGCGGCCGCCGGTCGATGTCGCGGTCCCAGATGCTGGCCTGCCCCGCGGTCTTGATCACCAAACCGGCCAGGATATTGATGAAGGTCGACTTGCCGGCGCCGTTAGGGCCCAGCAGACCGAAGAACGAGCCCCTCGGGATATCGAGGTCGAAGGCGTCCAGAGCCGGCGTTCGGGTCGGCTTGTCGCTGCCATCGTCGGCGGGACCGTAAACCTTGGTCAAACCGCGGACCGAGATCGCGTTTGCCGGAAAATCGCTGGATGAGGTCAAACGCTCGATCCTCGAAGCTGTTGTTTCAAAGGGGGGCCGCAATGGGTATCATTCGGCCAAGCCCAAGGTCAACGTTACTAGCTTAAGAGATTTCCATCATGGCACCAGAAACCGACGCCAACGCACAAGGCGAAACCGTAATTGTCGATCAGCCCTCCGTCGCCTGCGACGGTGGCGACGGACCGCTCGGCCATCCCCGGGTGTACCTGACGATGGAAAAGGACGGCCATATCGACTGCCCCTATTGCGGTTGCCGCTTCGAAATGGCCGAAGGCGCCGGCGGCGGCGGCCACTGAACGGGCGCGCGGCATGGGGGGATCGCAAGCAGCCAACAAGCGCATCTATCTGGTTGACGGCTCGGGTTACATTTTCCGAGCCTACCACGCCCTGCCGCCGCTGACGCGCAAGAGCGACGGCGCGCCGGTTGGTGCGGTCTCGGGCTTTTGCAACATGTTGCACAAGCTATTGGAGGACGTGCGCGCCGAGGACGGCGCCGGCCACCTCGCCGTGATTTTCGATACCGCGCGCAA
>CAZGTM010000138.1:0-2055 GCA_964528595.1 uncultured Rhodospirillaceae bacterium | reverse complement strand
ATGGCGCAAAAGAAGATAGAGATGTATTGGGAGATTGGCAGCACCAATACGTACTTTGCCTTGAAATTAATGCCCGGCGTTTTGACCAGGACCGGCGCCGAGTTGGAACTGCACCCCTTCAATCTAGGCTATGTCTTTCGGGCCAACAACTACGTTTTGATGGACGAGCCCGAGGCCAAGCTGCGCAACCGCAAACGCGACCTCGAGCGCTGGGCGGAAAAGTACGATCTCGCCTTCAGGTTTCCCAGCCGCTTCCCGATCAAGACCAGCCGGGCCCTGCGCGGCGCCCTGGCGATGCGCCGGCACGGTCTCGAAATGCCGTTTATCGACGCCATTTTCACCGCCTATTGGGAGAACGACGACGCCTCGATCGCGGACTATGCCGGGCTGCGTCCGATCGCCGCCGACCTGGGCGTCGACGGCGACGAATTCGAAGCCCTCAGTGAAAGCGAAGAGGTGCGCCGGGAGCTGATAGACAGCACCAACAGGGGCATCGAACGAGGCGTTTTCGGCGTGCCGAGCTTCTTCGTCGGCGAGGAGTTGTTCTGGGGTAAGGACCGCTTAGAGTTTATCGAAGATGAACTTGGTAAAATGGCGTAATATCAATTATTTATTATGGTTATTTGATCTAAAATATTAGTTTTTTCGACCCATGCCGGGCGTCCATTTGACGGCCCGTTTCCCCGACTGGGTATAGTATTGCTGGTCCGGCGTTTCGCCGTCGACGGGTTCGGGCGCCTCCTTGCCCTTGGGCGGCAGGGATCCGCCATAAGCCAGCGTCATCGCCTGCACCGGTATCTCCGAGTTCTTGCCCTTGGCCAGGCTGCGGCTGAAGGCGGCGTCGCCCTCGATCAGGCGGCGCACGTCCTCCACCTGCTTAACGCTGTAGCGCTCCCAGATTTCGTGCAGCAGGACTTCGGCGCGGCCCGAGGGATAGACGGCCTCGATATCCGGGCGGCCGCCTTCGAAGACATGGTAGACGGTGGGTTCCAGCGGCCCGAAACCGGTGGCGATGAACGTCGCCGGCATCAGCTTGCGGCCCTGGGTTTCCGAGGCGAACCTGGCCTGCGCCAAATACAGGAGGCAGTGCATCATGCCCGGGTTGAGCGGCTTGCCGAGCGATTCGGCGCGCTCGTGGAACCAAATGGCTACATCCAGGGTCGATCTCAGTAGGGTCGCGGGCATGGTGCTCCTGCTCTGGCGCTGCGGGGCCTGAATACGCCGACCATCATAATAATTATGGCGGAATTTGCATCAACCGACGTTGCCCTTGTCGGGCGGCGGCGTTAGGTTCGCTGCAACGACGCCGGAAACAATATTCGGCGGCAAAGGGTGAGGGCAAAACCATGGATATGACGGGCGAACACCGCATCGCCGCCGCGCGCGAGAAGGTCTGGGAGGCATTGAACGACCCGGAGGTGCTGAAAGCCTGCATTGCCGGCGCCGAAAGCGTCGAGAAGGTCTCGGACACGGAGTTTTCGGCCGTGGTCGTCGCCAAGGTCGGTCCTGTAAAGGCCAAGTTCAAGGGAAAGGTCGAACTGTCCGACATTGACCCGCCCAACGGCTACACCATCAAAGGCGAGGGTCAGGGCGGCGTCGCCGGCTTCGGCAAGGGCGGCGCCGAGGTGAAACTAACGGAGGACGGCGGCGAAACCGTCCTCAACTACCACGCCAACGCCAAGGTCGGGGGCAAGCTCGCGCAGATCGGCTCGCGTCTGGTCGACGCCGCGGCCAAGAAAATGGCCGACGATTTTTTCACGGCCTTCACAAACTATCTCTCCCCCGCGGAAGAAGCCGCACCCGAAGCCGCGGAAACGGAAGTACCCGCCGCCGCGCCGGCTGTGGACGCGGGCGGCGGCCTCCCCACCTGGGTCTGGGCCGGCGGCATCATCGTCATCGTCCTGGTCATCATGCTGGCCTACAGCGGATAGATAACTTTCACTCGTCGCTCGCCACCCCCGCCGCCAGCACGGTCGCGCCGTCGCCGCGCATGTCGGCGTTCTGGTGACGGCCCCAGAGGCGGCGGGCGCGGCGGGTCATGCGGTCGTCGAGGTA
>CAZGTM010000137.1:0-2066 GCA_964528595.1 uncultured Rhodospirillaceae bacterium | reverse complement strand
TTTGCCGTCAACTTCGAACTATCGAAATCGAAGTAGATGGAATATTCCGTTTTGACGGGCTTGGGCTTGGGCTTCGGTTTTGCTTTCTTGGCCACTTTTTTCGGTGCGGGCGCAGGCGCCTTGGCGGCAGGCTTCGGCGCCATGACAACCGGTTTCGGCATCATGGCTTCGTCGACGCGCATCATGGCGGCTTCAAAGCCGGCACGGCAGGCAGCAATGTCCTCGGGTTGATGATTTTCTTCCTGTTCCTCGACCCAGCAATCGAACATGGCTTGGGCGTGCCCGGCATCGTAGGGAGCTCTTAGGCGAGCGCCGTCGCGCAAAGCAGAGGTGAGCCAGTAGCGGGCGGATTCAAGCCCTGGAATGCTATCGGCCGGGAGATCGTGTGCCGCGAGTTCCTCGGGCAGCACTTGCATGTTGCTGGCTGCCATTTTCGCCTTTTCAATGAAAAGCGAGGCATTGCCCCAGTCGACTTCCCCGACTTCCTCCTCATGGAGATTGATGTATTCCAGCTTCAGCGCCCGAGCAAACTTCGTGTTGGCTTTCATTCCTTGAACAGCCGTCGAATCGTATGTTCCGCACGCCGATAACAGCATCGCCGCCGCGCCCAGCAATAGTGTTGATTTGAGTATTTTTTTCACCGTTGGCCTCCTTATTGATATTTTTCGCCGGTACTTTTTCGAGCAGTGGGTCTCATGGCTGGCAACGAGTGCCCGTTCCCCTATCAAATTGTTAACAAATATGAGCTTTATATACCAGTTGTTCAATGCTCAGGAGCGCAAGTGGGTAAATAAATAGTTGATCCCTCACTTGCTAGTATAGCCCAAAGGGGAAGGATAATGGTTGGTTCAAGGATCACCGCGATCGTCGTGACCGCGACGTTGTTGTTTTGTCCGGTCGCAGGGATTGCCGGAGATCTCAATGTGGCGCGCACGCCTGCGCCGTACCCTCCCTTGGTCACAGACATCCGGATGCAGCAGAAAACGATACAGCATTCGACGGCCCCGAAAGGCGCGGCGGCTGGGGCGAGCGGATTTCCGGCGCGTCCTGACGGCGCTGTCGGTGCTGGTGCGGCTGTCATGACGTCGATCGGCGTTTTGGGACTTCTTGGATTGGGCATTTCGTCGGTAATGTCGGACAGTAGTTCCTCGGGCAGCGGGTCATCGGACTCATCAGGCACCTCGAGCAGTTCAACCACTACGTCAACGGAATAATCTCCGTCGGCACACGTCAGTCCATACAAACCGGCTTGCGGTTGACCAGCCCGTAACCGAACGTGGTATCGCGGCCGTAATTACCCAGGTCGATGATCCGTTTCCGCATTTTCTTCCGTAGCCGGTCAGGGTCCGGACGGGCGCCCTGGGCAATATCCAAACCGATCAGCACCGATATATAAGGCGTGGCGAACGACGTACCGCTCTGGATTTTGCCGCCGCCCGGGATGGCCGTCCACATGCGAACGCCCGGCGCTGCAATCTCACCAAAATCGCCTTCAAGGGATTTATCGCCAAGCCGCCGATCTACCCGCTACCGGTGGAGTTCGGCCTGGCGCTCGGCCCGCCGGCCGGCTTGATGGCGCTCTACCTTCTCATGCTCTATTTCAAGCGAAGCTGGATCTTGAGCCGCAAAAAGAAGATTTGGGCCAAGGCCGGCCCGCTCGACTTCGACGATTTCGAGGATATGCGCGAGGAAGAATTCAAGCGTTCGGATCCCAACTATGATCCCAAGGCGGAAAAGGAAGAGGAAGAGAGGAAAGCGGCCGAGGCGGCCGAAGCGGAGAAAGAGGCCGAAGCCAAAAAAGCGGCCGAAGCCGAAGAGGCGGCCAAAGCCGTGGGCGGAGCCAAACTAGAGGAGGCGCCCGAGGAGGTCGAGCACACCGAAGCGCCGGACGCCAGTGACCTCGAGGCCATATTCCGCAACGTCGACAAAACCAAGTCAGGAGACTAACGCCCCTGCCCTGTCCGATAGAGCTTCCCAGGCTCCCGACGATTTGCTAAACCCCAGGCCAAGAGACGGATGGGTGCCCGAGTGGTTGAAGGGACCGGTCTTGAAAACCGGCAGGCGTG
>CAZGTM010000136.1:0-2189 GCA_964528595.1 uncultured Rhodospirillaceae bacterium | reverse complement strand
GACGACCGCCACGACATGGACGAGGTGACGCCGGACTACTGGGACGACCGCATGGCGGTGAACCTCAAGCATCAGTTCTTTGCCGCCCAGGCGGTGCACAAGGGCATGGCCGAGGCGGGCGGCGGATCGATCATCAACATGGGATCGGTGTCGTGGATGATGGGCATGGGCGGCATGCCCGGCTACACCACGGCCAAGGCCGCGGTTCAGGGGCTCACCCGTTCGCTGGCGGCCGATCTCGGCCCCAGCAACATCCGGGTCAACACCATCGTGCCGGGCCACACCTGGACGCAGCGCCAGATCGATCTCTGGACCACGCCAGATTTCGCCGAGAAGCTGATGGAAACCCAATGCCTCAAGCGCAACATCGTGCCCGAGGACGTCGCCCGCGTGGTGCTGTTCTTCGCCTCGGACGATTCGGACGCCTGCACCAACCAGACCTACATTGTCGACGGCGGCCTGGTGTAATCGCCATGACGGGCCCTAAGTGCATATCCCCCGCCGGCGCATTGCTGGGCGAAGGCGTGGTCTGGATGGCGGAGGAACAGGCCGTCTACTGGGTCGACATCAAAGGCAAGTTCGTCCACCGCCATCATCCCGCCAGCGGCGAACAAACCAGCTGGCCCATGCCGGAGGAAATCGGCTGCCTGGTGCCTAGGTCGGCAGGCGGATTCGTCGCGGGCTTTCAAAGCGGCCTGGCAACCATCAATCTTGAGACGGGCGAAACGGAGCGCCTCGGTGCACCGGAATCCGGTCTCCCCGGCAACCGCATCAACGACGGCAAAGCCGACGCCGCGGGCCGCCTCTGGGTGGGTACGATGGACAATGCCGAGGAAGAACCCACGGGCGCGCTTTACCGCTTCGACGCCGACCGCTCCGAACACCGGATGGATGACGGCTACGTCATCACCAACGGCCCGGCCTTCAGTCCCGACGGCCGCACGCTCTATCACACCGATACCCTGAAGAAGACCATCTACGCCTTCGATCTGGCGGAGGACGGAACCCTCTCCGACAGGCGGGTCCACATCACCATCGGCGACGGCGAGGGCTGGCCCGACGGCATGACCGTCGACGCCGAGGGTTGTCTCTGGGTCGCTCATTTCGGCGGCTGGCGCGTGACGCGATTCACCCCGGCGGGCGCGGTCGAGCGCGTCATCGAAATGCCGGTGGGCCAAAATACCAACGTCGCCTTCGGCGGACCCGATCTCGACGTGCTCTACATCACCACGGCGGCCAAACAGCTGGACGAGGCGGCACTTGCCGCGCAGCCGCTGGCCGGCGCTTTGTTCGAATATCCGGTCGACGTTCAGGGCCTGCCCGCAGGCCGCTACGCCGGATAACGCTTCATTCAACACCAAGGGGAAAGACATGATTTTCGGCATGAACATGCTGCTTTGGACGACGGAAGTGACACCTCAGCACCACGACATCCTGCGGCTATGCAGGGACATCGGCTATGACAGCGTCGAAATTCCGATCTATGACGCCGGTAACACGGAAGCCTTTGTCGAGCTCGGAAAATTCCTGGATGAGCTGGGCCTGAAACGCACCGCCCTTAACGCCCGGGGCCCGGAAGACAATCCCATCAGTTCGGACCCGGCCCTCAGGGCCGCGGCTCTCAGGGAAACGAAAAAGGCTGTCGATTGCGCCGTCGCCCTGAACACCGATATTGTCGCCGGCCCCATCCATTCGACTTTCGGCGTCTTCACCGGCGCCGCGCCGACGGAACAGGAATGGGCGTGGGGCGTGGAACACATGCGGCAGGCCGCCGAATACGCCAAAACGCAGGGCGTGGAACTGTCGCTCGAATTCCTCAACCGCTTTGAATGTTATTTCCTCAACACGACGGCCGACACCGCGCGCTTCATCAATGACGTCGGCGCGGACAATGTCGGCATCCTCTACGACACCCACCACGCCAACATCGAGGAAAAGAATGTCGGCGAGGCGATCCGTGAATATGGTCATCTCATCAACCACATCCACATTTCGGAGAACGACCGCAGCACACCCGGCCAGGGCCAGGTCCACTGGCAGGATACGTTCGATGCGGTGCGCGACATCGGTTACGACAAGCGCTTCGTGGTCGAGGCGTTCGGCACCTCGATCCCCGACCTCATCCCCATCGTCAAGGTCTGGCGCAAGATGTTCGACACCGAAGAGGGCCTCGCCCGCGACGCGCTGGC
>CAZGTM010000135.1:0-2263 GCA_964528595.1 uncultured Rhodospirillaceae bacterium | reverse complement strand
GAGTTGTTCAAAGGTTAGGTTGGTATTCCGGACACTGCAAATGTATTTATTTCAATCAAATGCAAGATAAATTGAAGTAAAATACTTGTTAAGAATGATTATCAATATCAATTTTTATCGGATGAAATCGGAGGAGTGTCCGTCCCGACAACCCGGTCGGCCATCAAAAAGAAAATCCGGGTTGCCGTGACAATTCCGCCAACACCGGAAGCATGGCGTCAAATAATTCCTCTTCGACGAGGACGCCATCGGTCCGGGAAACCTTCATCCCTTTGCCGACTCCGTCGCGGTCCACCACGGCCAGCAAACGGCCACCCTCGGCCAACTGGTCTTTCAGGGCCTGGGGAATCTCCGGCACCGCACCGCCGATCATGATGACGTCGTACGGCCCCTGCGCCGGGTAGCCGTCCTTCAACTCCGCCGTGACGACGACGGCATTGTCGACTTCCAACTGAGCCAGGAGTTCCGTTGCCTTCGCCGCCATGTCCCCGTCGCACTCCATGGCGACCACCGTGCCCGCCAGTTTGGCCAAGACGGCGGAGGAATACCCGGTGGCGCAGGCGACATCCAGAACGATCTCGTCCGGTCCGCATTGCGCCGCTTGCAGCATGTGACCGAAGACGACCGGCTCCATCAGACAGCGGGTGGCCGAAATTTCGATATCCTCGTCCATGTAGGCGACGCCGGCCAGCGCCTCGGGCACGAAACGCTCGCGCGGGACGGCTCTCATGGCGTCCGCGACCTGAGCGTCGGTTACGCGGTTGGGCTGGAGTTGGTTGAGCACCATGTGCTCGCGGGCGGCGGCGTATTCCGACATGTTCGGATCCTGATAATCAAATCGCCGTCCACCGGGACGGCACAATTTCGTTGGCATAATGGCGTTGTCGGCTGGTGGTGGCAACGCCGAATTGATGTTCATACATCGGCTGGCTTGACCGCACAAGCCGGTCGGCCTATACACGCGGTCTCGAACGGCTGACGGCGCTCGCCGGCAGCATGAGGCCAGGTGGCGGAGTGGCTACGCAGCGGACTGCAAATCCGTGTACACCGGTTCGACTCCGGTCCTGGCCTCCACTTTCCTCTCTCCCGCCGGAGAGATACTTTCCGAGCCGCGACGACGCTAAGCGAACGATGCCGCCACCGGTGAGTTCCGCAGGGAGGGTCGGTTGGATCCACTAGTTCTTATCCTGGTCCTGGCTGCCGCCGTCTTCCATGCCACCTGGAACGCCGTCGTCAAGCACGCCGGCGACCGGCTGCTGAGCATGGCCGTGGTGATGGGCATGTCCACCGTCATCGCCATTCCGGTCATCATCGTCATGCCCCTGCCCGACCCGGCAAGTTGGCCCCTTCTGTTCGGCTCGCTGGTGATTCATACGATCTACTTCCTGACCCTGACGAAGGCTTATAACGTCGGCGATCTTAGCCAGGTCTATCCCATCGCCCGAGGCTCGTCGCCGCTCTACGTCGCCGCCCTCGGTATGTGGCTGGCCGGCGAAGACCTGAGCTTTAACGAGATTGCCGCCGTTCTCGTGATCTGCTTCGGCATTATCAGTCTGTCGCTGGGCAACGGTCTGCGCGGCCTGGAGCGGGCGCCCCTGTTCTATGCTTTCGTCGTCGGACTGACGATCGGGCTTTATACCTATTGCGACGGCCTCGGCGTGCGCAATGCCGGCCATCCCCTCTCCTACATCGGCTGGATGTTCTTCCTGGAGGGCATCCCGTTCGGCTTGTTCGCTATCTGGAGGCGGCGCGACGGCTTGGTTCGGCGGCTCCAGCCCATATGGAAACGGGGCGTCATTGGCGGGCTGATCGGCACCGCCGCCTACGGCATGGTGGTTTGGGCCATGGCCCTGACGCCGATGGCGCACATCGCGGCTTTAAGGGAAACCAGCGTTATCATCGCGGCCTTCATCGGCACCCGCATGCTGGGCGAGGACGGCGGTCGGCGCCGCATCGCCGCCGCGGCAATCGTCGCCGTCGGCATCGTC
Source organism: uncultured Rhodospirillaceae bacterium (assembly GCA_964528595.1). Lineage (GTDB taxonomy): Bacteria > Pseudomonadota > Alphaproteobacteria > UBA2966 > UBA2966 > CAYFKJ01. Next base: position 275 of record CAZGTM010000135.1, on the reverse strand, counting down.
GCCTTGCAGATCTCGGCGAACACGAATTAATGGGGTTTGCGAAATTCCTCTATTTTGCAAAATTCCGGCTTGGCGTGAGGCCTGAGCCTCTGTTATAAACCGCGCGCTTGCAACGGCCCGCCACTTCAGGCACGTTGCAAATTGCATACGGGACAAATGATTTCCGGCGCCGCGCCAACCAACCGGCCGCGCGCTGATCCCCGGTAGCTCAGTTGGTAGAGCAAGCGGCTGTTAACCGCTTTGTCGCTGGTTCGAGTCCGGCCCGGGGAGCCAAT
>CAZGTM010000134.1:0-2284 GCA_964528595.1 uncultured Rhodospirillaceae bacterium | reverse complement strand
CTCACTTCAGTCCTCGTGGCGGTGCTGCTCAGCGCCTGCGCCGCGCCCCTGCCCAAGGCCGAATTGGGCAACGATCACGTTCTGGTGGAGCGCATCTGGGATGTCGCCGCCGGCGGCTTCATCGAGCGTGACAAGTTGATCGGCAAGATCGCTAAGGCAAAATTCATTCTGTTGGGCGAAAAGCACGACAACCCCAATCATCACCGGCTTCAGGCGGACATCGTCGCGGCGCTGGCCGATGCGGACCGCCGTCCCGCCGTGGCGTTTGAAATGCTCAACGGGGATCAGGCGGCGGGGCTTAAGGCGTTCCTGGCCCGTAATCCGTCAGACGGCAAGTATCTGGGTGACGCCGTCGGGTGGGACGGGTCGGGCTGGCCGGAATGGCCGATGTATGCGCCTATCGCCGATGCCGCCCTGAAGGCAAAGTTGCCGCTGCACACCGCCAATTTCTCCCGGAAGACCACCCGCCGCATTGCCAAGGAAGGATTGTCGGTACTTGACCAAGACCTCGTTGAGCGCACGAACCTGGAAGAGGCGTTACCGAAACACCTCTCCGTGGCCCTCGGCGAGCTGATCTTTCAATCGCACTGCCGCATGATGCCGCGCAAGCACTTGAAACCCGTGGTGCAGATCCAACGGGCCCGTGACGCCGTCATGGCCGATGCCCTGGTGAACGCCGCCAAGTCGGCCGACGGAGCCGTGCTGATCGCCGGCAACGGCCACGCCCGCAACGACTGGGGGGTGCCCTACTACCTTAAAGTCCTTGCGCCCGACGCCACGGTTGCCACCGTCGCGTTCGTCGAGGTGCATGAGGATTTGCGGCAAAGCCCCCGCTACGCCGAAGGCCTGGGCGTGGATGCCCTGCCCTACGACTTCGTCTGGTTTACCCACCGGCTCGAAGACGCCGACCCGTGCGAAAAGTTCAAGGCGCAATTGCAACGGTTCAAGAAGAAGAAAAGCTAAGGCAGGTCAGCCGGTCCCATGGCCCCGCGTCGCCAGGACGGCGATGGCGGCGGCGGCGGCCAGACCGGCGGCAGCCGTGAGTGACGAGGCGAGGAAGCTGCCGGTGGCGTCGAACAGGACGCCGGCAAAGGTCGGCCCGATGATCTGGCCGACGCCGAAGGCCGCCGTCACCAGCGCCATGACGCGCCGTGGATCGCCCTCCGACAACTGACGCGCGCCGACCAGGCCCAGGGCCGTGATACCCATGATGGTGCCGCCCAGCAGCACGGCGGCCAAAATGACGCCGGGGGCGGAAATCCACAGGACGCTGGCGGCGACGCCGACCGACTGGGTTAAACAGGCGGCGGCGAAGGCCCGGTAAACACCCGTTTTCCCCGCGACCCAACTCCAGAAAGCGACGGAGGGCGCTGCCGCCGCGCCGACAATGATCCAGATGACCGGCTCGAGGGGCCGGATTTCCTCCGAGCCGCGCACGATGGCGACGATAAACGTCGCCGTGATGACGTAACCGAAACCGAACAGACCATAGGCCACGGCAAAAGCCGCCAGCCGGTAGTTTATGCCGCCGCCGTTGCCGCCGGTTTGCGGCTGCTCCGCCTGGTCGGGCACCAGGGCCGCCACCGCCAGCGTTGCGATGACGGCGACCGCTCCGCTCCAGAGCCACTGGCCGCGCCAGCCGATATCGACGGTGGCGAGTACCGAGACCAGAACGGCGGAAACCGCGATGCCGGTGCCGACGCCGGCGAAATGCAGGGCCGACAGACCGCCCCGCCCCGCCCTGGTTAGCCGTTCCAGCACCAGGGCCGAGGCGAAGACCAGGACGAAGGCGCTGGCGAAACCGCCGGCAAAGCGCAGGAAACTCATGACCCAAAGACCGGAAACCGTCCCGACCGCGCCCGTCGTCAGCGCACTCACCACCAGAGCCCCCAGCAACCAGTTGCGCCGCGAGCCGTGAATGAAGGGCGCCGCCGCCAACAAAGCGCCCGCCAGATAGCCGACATAGTTGGCCGAGGCGATCAGGCCGCCCTCGCTTTTGGTCAGTCCGCCGGTGCCCAGCGCCGGATCCTCGAACATGAACGGCAGGATGGGCGTATAGACGAAGCGCCCGATGCCCATCGCCGCAGCCAGTGCGATCAGCCCGCCGAACGCCAAGAGTATGGGGCGCACGGTGGTCATGGGGCGGCACATTTCGGTGAAGACTTCGACATTACTCTGGTGTTTTATTGGCTTGAGTTGATCACTGGACAGCAAAGGCGGATGGCCGGGATGGCGCAAAAGAAGATAGAGATGTATTGGGAGATTGGCAGCACCAATACGTACT
>CAZGTM010000133.1:0-2404 GCA_964528595.1 uncultured Rhodospirillaceae bacterium | reverse complement strand
CGCCCAACTCGCGGGCGGGACCGTAACGGAATTCACCTCTTTGGGAAATCCCAAACTTTCTTTGGCGGACATTCCGGTCATTTATTTGACTTTGGCAACTATATAGTTGACGATGGATCCATAACGGGTTTAACCGGATTCATTGCCCATGGCCGATTCGCAGTTAGATCGCAGAATTGAAACCGTCCGGCGGTTCAACAGATTCTATACCAAACAGATCGGCGTCCTGCGCGAGGGATTGCTCGAGAGTAAATACTCGCTCACCCAAGCCCGCATTATTTACGAACTGGCTCATCGCAATGCGACTTCCGCATCGGAATTAAGCGCCGAACTGGGGCTGGATCCCGGCTATTTGAGCCGCTTGTTGCGGGGTCTGGAAAACCAGGATTTGATCGTAAAAAAGCGCTTCCCCGACGACAGGCGCCGGTCGCTCATCGGTCTGAGCCGCGAGGGCAAAGCGGCGTTCGGCGTCTTGAACGCCCGATCGCGCGCCGAAATCGCCGCCATGCTCGAGCCGCTGACGAAATCCGACCAGGCGCGGTTGGTCGCCGCCATGTCGGCGATCGAGCGGTTACTGGCAGCCCCCCGCGACGGCGCCTCGCCGGTTGTCCTGCGCAACCATGAGCCCGGCGATATGGGCTGGATCACGCACCTCCATGGCAAACTCTATTCCGAAGTCTTTGGCTGGGACGAAACATTCGAGGCGCTGGTGGCGGGCATCACGGCGGATTTCATCAATAACTTCGACGCGGCAAAGGAACGCTGCTGGGTGGCGGAGGTCGACGGCGAGGTCGTCGGCTCCGTCTTCATCGTCAATGCCGGTGACAATGTCGCCAAACTGCGCCTGATGATCGTCGACGTCAAAGCCCAGGGCCTGGGCATCGGCAAACAATTGCTTAAGGAGTGCATCCGATTTTCCCGCCGCAAGGGCTACCACAAGATCACGCTGTGGACGAACAGCATCCTGCTTGCCGCGCGCGGTATTTACGCTGCCGCAGGTTTTGAACTTGTCCATGAGGAGCCGCACAATAGCTTCGGCGTGGACCTGATCGGTGAAACCTGGGAACTGGATCTGGACGGGGACGCGCCTTGAGCTCCACTCACGACACGCCCGCCATCCGGCGCCTCGCCATGGTCGCCGGCACGGGCATGGGCGTCCTCGTGGGCGCCGCCATGGTCGCCACCAAATTCGTCATCGACCAGACCGATCCGGCCTCGTTGGCTTTGTTGCGGTATTCGATCGGGGTGCTGTGCCTGCTGCCGCCCGTCCTGATGACGGCGCGGATCCGAATTGAACGGGCTGATCTGTTGCCTATCGCCGCCCTGGGCATCGGCCAGTTCGGCATCCTCATCGCCTTGCTGAATTTCGGCCTGCAATACATCGGCTCGGCGCTGGGCGCGTTGATTTTCGCGACCTTCCCCCTTCTCACGATGCTCTTCGCCGCTGTCCTGAGGATCGAAGCGCTGACCCTCGCCAAAACCGCCGGCGTGCTGCTGACCATCGCCGGTGTCGGCTTCGCCGTCGGCGAAAAGCTGGGCGGGTCCGGGGCGGCGCTGGCGGGCTGGACCGGCGAACTCGCCGTGCTGGCGTCGGCAGCGGTGGGCGCCGCTTGTTCGATCTTCTATCGCCCTTACCTGCAGAAATACCCGCCTCTCCAGGTCAGCGTCATCGCCATGGCGGCGTCCGTCGTGTTTTTGGCCGTCCTGGCAGCCTTCGAGGGTTTCTTCTCGGGCCTGCCGTCGTTTACCTGGGGCGGCTGGCTGGCCGTGCTGTTCATCGGCGTCAGCAGCGGCGTCGGCTACTACCTCTGGCTTTGGGCGCTCAAGCATGCACCGCCGACGCGGGTGGCGGTGTTCCTGGCACTTGGCCCCATCACCGCCACGGCGCTCGGCGCCCTGCTGCTCGGCGAACAGATAAGCCTGTTCTTCCTGATCGGCCTGGCGGCGCTCGCCGCGGGTCTGTGGCTGGCCCATTTGTAGGACAATTACCGCTCCAATTGTAGGACAAATAGGAAGTTAAATCAGTAAGTTGACGCCCGTTCACGCGGGGCCTACAGTCTTGACCAAGTGGTCAACCTATCGGGCCATAGGGGGGATGATCCCCCCATTACAACAAAACAATCTGCAGGGGGAACTTTCACATGAAGTTCAATCACCTATTGGGCACCGTGGCCGGTGCGCTCGCGCTGGCCTTCGCTGCCTCGGCATCGGCGAAAACGCTGATCTACTGTTCGGAGGGTAGCCCGGAAGGGTTTACGCCTTCGCTCTACACCGCCGGCACGACATTCGACGCATCGTCGCGCCACATCTACAACAAGCTCGTCGAATTCGAACGCGGCGGCACCAGCATCACGCCGGGCCTGGCCGAAAGCTGGTCGGTCTCCGACGACGGTCTGGTCTACAC
>CAZGTM010000132.1:0-2447 GCA_964528595.1 uncultured Rhodospirillaceae bacterium | reverse complement strand
AGTCTCAAAGGTTAAGGGTCTGACCCTTAGTGGCGTGACCCCTAGTGGCGTATGAAGCCAAGCGCCTGCAGTTCCTCACCTTCGATCCAACCGTCATCCAAATCGAGATCGAGATCGTTGCAAACGTCCTCGACGAACTGCACACCGCGGCTGAAGCGTAACTCCCGGTCCGTTGAGGACCCGGCAATATCGTCGAACTCGGCGCCGAGGAAGTCGCGGTAATCGGTACTGTTTTCAAACGTCACCTTCATCACACTCTCCACTTGCACTACCGCCAGGCATTGGCGGCGTTCTAACAGCAGTGTCGCAATCAACGTGCCAATCCGGGCACAGCCATCAAAATTTCGATAAACTGCTGTTATTGAAAGAAAAACAGCCTAAGATTTTCGGCGATGCCGGGCTGCCGGCAGGAACCGACCGGCGTGCGCGGTAGTTATTGCCGGGCCAATCATGAGGATTTCCCCCAAGTGAGCGGAAACCACAGCGAGATCGAGGGACAGGGTAGCGATGGTGCGCCCGAGCTCGCCCGCGATATCGCGGACAACCTTTATGCCCGCACGGGAAAACTCCCCGTCTGGCGCACGATCGCCAGGGCCTATGCCATCGTTTTCCGCCGTTTCGGCCAGTTCGTCGCCATCGCCGCCATACCCATCGCGCTGACCTACCTGGTGCAGGTCACGGGCTGGGAAATCGTCAACGGTTGGGGGCTCAGCCCGCGCTGGCGGATCGTCATCGAAGAACCCTTCCGCTGGCTGTTCTGGGTGGTGTTTTCGGTCGCGTGGCATCGCTATGCGCTGCTCGGTCACCGCGATTCAGCCCGGCCCTTTCAGTTCCACCTCGGATCGCGCGAGGTGCGTTTCATGATTTATGCCGCGGCCCTGGCGATCCCGCTGTTGGCGGCGCGGGTCCCACTGCTCTACCACGGCGGCGACCTCTTGAAGCTGCCGCCGCAGATGCTGGTCGTCGTCGCCGGCCTGACCGTGATCGGCATCTGGCTGGGCATCCGCTTTTCCTTCATTTTCCCCTCTGTTTCGGTCGAACGGAAAACCGGTTTCCGCCAATCGTGGGGCGAAACCAAGGGATCCGGCTGGCGCATATTCTGGGCCTCATTCCTGGCCTCCATCCCACTCGGTGTGGCCGACCGTTTCGCCCGCGAACTGGTGATGATGATGGAACCGATCATCGCGCGGAGCGGCCAAAGCGCCTGGGACAATCCGTTGGGACACTGGATGATCCCGCTGGCCGCCGCGCAACTGGTCCTGGCCTTCCTGTTCACCGCCGTCCTGGTCTCAGTACTCTGCGTTGCCTTTCGCCGTCAAACGGAATGGCAGCCGCCAGAAAGCGACTAGCATCGGCGGAACATTCGACGGGATGACGTCTCTTTCAATCGTCGAACGCCTCTTCCCCCAGGCCGTGCCGCAGCATCGCCATCTGTTGTTCGTCCACCAAACCCCGGTCGCGGAAATTGACGACCAGAGAACGTGCTTCGTAACCGCATACCGGATCATCCAACAACCCGGCCGCAAGGGGGAGCGCGCGGGGATCGCCGATTCTGTCGAGCGCCTCCATGGCGGCCCGGCGCGTGTCGCCGACCGGATCCGACTTGACCGACCTGATCAACGCGTCCACCCCCTCTCCGCCCTCCTCCCCCAGAGCGCCCAATGCCTTGGCGGCCGCGCTGCGCGCATCACCCGTGCTGTCGCCGGAAAACAGGCGCGAAGCAAATCCCGGCGGTTTGAGGGCGCGAACCAAAGCCGGTACCGCAGCCTTGTTGCCGAGCCAACCAAGCGCATTGGCGCTCAACACCCGGATTTTGGGGGCAGGGTCGGACAGCCGGTCGGCCAGACGCGCAGCCAGTTCGCCCGACTCCACGTCGACGGAAAGACCGCTTACCGAAGCGATAAGCATTAACGATTCCAGCGCCTGCGCCGCAATTTCCCGGGTCTCTTCATCGCGGTGCGTAAACGCCTCCAACAGGCCGGGAAGGGTTAGATTGGTATCGATCTCTTCGACAAAACACACGTCGGCCAAAGCACGGGCGGCCACCCGGGCTTCGTCGCTGCCGCCATTTCGCACCGCCTCCGACATGGCCTGCAATGCTTTGGCGTTTCCGGTTGCGGCTTTCTCCGCCAACTTGGCCGTTTCACTCAAGGCCCGGGCCTTTTTGCCGCCCTTTGACTTGGTACCCGATCGGGCGGCCTTGGCCATCGCCTTTGTCTCCAGCCGTGCCGCCTCGGACATCCAATAATCACGGGAACCGTCATCGGGCAGCTCGGTGGCGACAATGCGGGCTTGGGCATAGGCCGTCCGGGCATCGTCCAACGCCCCCGCCTTGGCGCAGTCCTCCCCGGCCGCCAGCCAGGCCCTGGTCTTGACGTTGGGATCGGCGATTCGCTTGGCCGCCCCCCTGGCGGCCCGCGGTTCCGAAGCCGCCATCATGGCCACGA
>CAZGTM010000131.1:0-2832 GCA_964528595.1 uncultured Rhodospirillaceae bacterium | reverse complement strand
TCAGCAAGTCGGGCAAAATCTACCACCTGCCGGGGAGCCGTTGGTACGACGCGACAGTGATCGACGAGGCGAAGGGCGAGCGGTGGTTCTGTAGCGTGGGGGATGCTGAGCGGGCGGGGTGGCGGGCGGTGAGGTGACGGTAGTTTTGTGGAAAACTGATTTTGACGGAACGGAATGTTCCGCCTAGATTTCTGTCGAGTTACCACCCCTACCAATAATTTGTTTCGGGAGTATTCAAATGGTCGAGCGTTTGGGGATAGGTTTGGCGTTACCGAAGATCACGATCAACCTATCCGATGACAGTTCTATGCGTCTGCCTGATGACATGGCGGACGGCTATAAAGTCATTCTGTTTTACCGAGGTTCTTGGTGACCTTACTGTCGACGTCAGTTGGGCGGCTTCAGTGAGATTGCTACAGAACTAAAAGACAACAATATCTCGGTCGTAGCTGCTAGTTCCGACCCGCAAGAGAAAGCTGCGGAGACAGCAGAAAAGACGGGACTAACGATTGGGTATGGCGTCGATCAGAAAATGATCGAGCGCCTTGGTGGGTATTGGGAAGCCGGACGCGGGTTCTCTCAGCCTGCAGAGTTCCTGCTTGCACCCTCGGGCAAAATTGCTCAGGTGTCGTATAGCGATGGCCCGTTGGCGCGAACAGAGGCGAGCGACGTAATACGGATGGTCAAATTCATGGAGAGTAAAAAATAGTCTGTTGCCGCGTGCACTTGAACGCGGACATGCCCTGCGTCCACTTAGGGATCGTTCAGCGCGCTACCACTTGATCACCTTCTGCTCGCCAGTTTTCCGCTTCAGGGGCTTGCGGTCTTGAGCTGGTTGAACGAGCACGAACTCAACCCGTCGATTTTCAGCTCCTTCCGGCGACAAGCTGTTCTTCAATTCGCCCTCACCTTTGCCGACCGACATAAGTCTCCCGGCGGAAATGCCGTGCGTTTCGGCCAGGTACAGGCGTACGGCTTCCGCGCGGCGCTGGGATAGCGCCAGGTTATATCCCGTCGAGCCCGACGCATCGGTGTGGCCGACAATCTGAAATCGCTGATCAAGCAGCTCTCGCCCACGAAGGGCTTCGGCCACAACATCCAGCTGGCGCTTTGCCCGGCTGGTTAGCCGGTTCGAGCTCAGCTCGAATGGTATGTCCAGGTCGATGGCCCGTCGCTTGCCACCATGCTCGGGAAGGTACTCGATGGGGGCTAGGGCGCGGATGATGGCGTTAAGGTTGGTTGCCGCTTCCTCTGCCCGAACACCAACCGCCGTCACAACGACCAACGCCAAGCTGGCCGTTGCGGCGATGAAGTTGTGCCGGTATCTAGATGACATGAGCAAGCGAACCACCTCAATCCAACGGCGACAGTCCTTCCTACCAATCGTCGGGATTGAGTTTGCGCCGCTTCCGGGTTGCGATTTTGGTCATGACGAATTTATTGCCCGAAAAGGCGACACGTGCTTTCGCCCCCAGATGGTCCATCATTTTCCGTAGGTTCCGGTTCAGTCGGGTCGTAGTGATAGAGCTCTCGTACCAGTATTCATGATGCAGCCACCCGGAAAAAACCGGCCGGTGGGTCCTGTAGCCCGAGAAGACCACAAGGTATTCTTCGATGTCGAACATGTCGTCGTCCGAAAAGCCTTCAAACACCAGATCGAAGCCGTTGTTGATTTTGGCTGAACTGGTGACCGTCTCCTCGTCAGCGTCATAGAGACTGGCGAGCTTTTCGGCCAAAACCGATCCGACGTCTCGGGCCAATATTCTGCTGTATTTTCCAACGACCTCCAGGATGCACTCACGAGGGCAATCGGCGGGTGCTCTCCACTCCCGGGGCGACTGGACTTCAAAATTGCCCAAGCGCTGGCCACTCTTGACCATCAGCAATCGTCCGGTAACCCGGGTCTTGATCTTGGTGGTGTAGCTCATCTCCTTGGCGCTGGCGTAAATGGAGAAAATAACGGCGATGTCAATCGGCGGATGTTTGATCGACTTGGCGATGTCGATGATCTCCGCATCCGTCCGACGTGTACGGCCCTGAGCGAAATTGTCGAGAGTGATCGCGACCTCGTCAAACACGTCGAAGCCCTCGTTGTGCAGTTCGTCCGAGAGGGCATCGAGGACGCGGCGGAACACGCGACTGTTCCTTGGAACAGTATCCTGGTCGGCGTCGTCGCCCATCACCAGGACGTTCGGTTTCTCGATCGCATAGGAAGAAGGCGCACTTGCGCAGGAAATGAGTAACAGCGCCCCGGCGAGCATAAGGAATGGCTTCTTCATGATGGTCTCCCAATAAATTCAGGTCTCTTGCGTCAGTGCCACCTGGTCGTCTGTCCCATACTATGAACAGGCTAGGGCTAGTTTTTCCGGTATCCGAAAAGTGCTTTTTCGACCCCCTGGAACGACACCCCAAGTCGTTACCCACCGCACACGGTGCTCATAACTAGAATAATAGTCTATCATATTCGCCATCAAACGGATCGCCTACAGTGCGTTCGGAGGTGCAGAGGGGAATAGGCGCTCTAGACTTTCCATAGCTAACAGGAAGTGGAGACACTTCACTATTTGCTGGGCTGGGAGGACTTGATGAATTCCAGGGAGATGATCATGGCGGCGACATTCGATGTCGGTTTGGTTCAATTGTCGACACCGATGGTCGCCAAAGTGATTTCCAGCGGCACGGGATTTGTCATCAACGACCAGGATTATCTCCTGACCAACAACCACGTCGTTACCTATGACGCAAAAATGAAGGACGGAAAACGCTACGCCGGCCCAAAGTCGTGACCGGCGTTGTAGCCTGCACTGTGGGTATTGGCGACAACGTCAGCCA
>CAZGTM010000130.1:0-3116 GCA_964528595.1 uncultured Rhodospirillaceae bacterium | reverse complement strand
CTGGGCCGGCGGCCCGGACCTGCTGGCGGAATTCCCGTTGCTGGAAGCCTGGGAATCCCGCGTCCGCGACCTCGGGCACGGCACGCCAAGCGAACTCTCCTCGGGCGAGGCGCTCGACATCGCCCGGACCGCCACCACGGACACGCCGGAGCACGCGGATGCCAACGACGCCCAAGGCCTTGCGCCCGGCATGACGGTCGGGGTGGAGCCCGCCGACGACGGCGGCGACCCCGTTGTCACGGGCAAGATCCGCTACCTCGACGCCGAAAAAATCGCCCTCCTCCACCGGGAAGACCGCGTCGGCGATGTCTGCATCCACTTCCCCAGGGTGGGCTACCGCATCACCCCCACCAATTAGCTAATTGGTGTCAGTAGCTAATTGGTGTCAGGCACTTAATTATTGTTAACGGGACGACGCCCTCTCGGCAGAGGCCGCAGATGCCACCCTGTTTGCCGCTCTGCTTCATCGATAAACCTGTCATTCCCGGCAGGCCGGCCGGTGCCGCTGAATTGCCGGAGCGTCTGCAGTTGCTCGCTGTCGAGCGGTCGACGCAGGAATTCCGCCCAATCGGGAACGAGTTCGTTCAGCGGATACTTTGTGATTAGCTCGTTCGTGCCGCCAGACAACCGTTCGCGGGCGCTGCTCCAGAGATATGTGGCGGGATCTTTGACCATGCCGGCACGTACCGGATTGAGCTCGACATAACGGGCCGCCATGAGCAAGTGGGCTTCGTCCATGGGAAACGAAGTGAAGCGACCCTGCCAGAGATTTCCCGTCCATCCCTCCCGCCGGTTGACGGTCCGAGCGTAAGCGCATTGGGTATCGCCAACGGCGCGCGACAGACCCTCGCGCCGTGACGGCGTTAATATGAGATGGACATGGTTGGGCATCAGACAGTAGGCCCATATCTCGATATCGTTGAAGGTGCAATTTTCCCGCAGCAACCGCAGATAGGCCCGGTAATCGGAAGCGCGGAAGAACGTTTGCTGCTTGCGGGTACCCCGCTGCAGCACATGATGGGGAATATCGGGAAGGACAACGCGAGGTAATCTGGGCATACCCTGTTTATGAAGGGATTTGGGCCGAAATTTCCGAAATCTACCGTTAATAATAATTAAGTGCCTGACACCAATTAACTGGACACCAATTAACTGTGCGTCTGGCCCCTAACGCTTACGCGGTCGCGGGTGATGTCGGCGATGGTGGCGAAGCCGGTGAGGGCCATGGAGCGTTCGACCTGTTCGCGCAGGATGGTCAGCGCGCGGTCGACGCCGGCCTCACCGCCGGCGCCGAGGCCGTAGAGATAGGGCCGGCCCACCGAGCAGGCCTTGGCGCCCAGCGCAAGCGCCTTGAGCACGTGACTGCCACGCCTCACGCCGCCGTCCAGGACGACTTCGGCCTTGCCGTCGACGGCTTCGACCACGGTTTCCAGCCGGTCGATGGCCGCCGGCGCGCCGTCCAGTTGCCGGCCGCCGTGGTTAGAAACCATCACCGCCGTGGCGCCGACGTCCAGAGAACGCTGGGCATCGGCCGCCGTCATGACCCCCTTGATCATTGCCGGGCCGTCCCATTCGGCGATCATCTCGGCCGCATCGGCCCAGGTCGCCGAGGGGTCGAACTGGTTGTTGACGAACTTGAGGATCGTCGAAATGTCCTTGCTGCCCTCGTCGATCTTGTGCTCGATGTTGGCGATGGAGAGCCTCGGGCTGGCAAAATAACGCGCCACCCAGGCGGGTTTGAGGGCGAAATCGAACAGGCTGGCCAGCGTCAGTTTGGGCGGGATGGTCATGCCGGTCGCGAGATCGCGCTCGCGCATGCCGATGACCGGCACATCGAAAGTCAGGCACAACGCGGTGTAGCCGGACGCTTTGGCGCGGGCGATGAACTCGCGGGTCAGGGAACGGTCGCGGAAGGTATAGGCCTGCAGCACTTTCGGCCCGCCACCGGCGGCACCGACGTCCTCAATCGAGTTGTTGGCCATGCAGGACAACATGAACATGGTGCCCGCCCGGCCCGCCGCCCGGGCGCTGCAGAGCTCCGACTGGGGATGCAGCAGGCCGGTGCTGCCGGCCGGAGACAGGATCACCGGCCAGTCGAGCTTTTGCCCCATCAGCGTGGTCGAGGGATCGATCTGGCTGACGTCGACGGCGTATTCGGTCTCCAACTCGAATTCCTCGAAGGCGTCCGTATTGCGCCTCAGGGTCACTTCGTCCTCGGCGCCGCCATCGACGAAATGAAAGATCGGCCGCGGCACGCGCCGCTTGGCCAGCAGACGAAGGTCCGCGATGTTGCGGCAACGCTCAAGTGCTTGCGTCATGACCGCCTCGCCCGTACCGACATAACAACTCCCGCTCCATTTATTTTCCCCGCTCAAATGTTTACCTTGGACGGCGCGGCGTCAATATCGATTATCCCAACCGGCGGAGGGCGGCCATGACGAAAAAACCGAACTTGAAGACCCCGCCGGGCGCCTGCGACACCCACATGCACTTCTATGACGGCACGATTTACCCGACAGCCGAAAGCGCCGCCTTCACGCCGCCGGACGCCAGCGTCGCGGACTACCAAGCCCTGCAAGAACGCCTGGGCCTGGAACGCGTCGTTATCGTGCAACCTTCGACCTATGGCCGGGACAACGCCTGCCAGCTGGCCGCCAGGGAAGCGCTGGGCGACGCCGCCCGCATGGTTTTGGTGGTGGACGACACCGCGACCGACGACGAACTGGAAGGGCTGACGAATTTGGGTTGCCGCGGCGCACGCTTCTTCATGCTGTCGGGCGCGGCGGTGCCATGGGATATCCTCGATATAGTGGCGGCGCGCGTCCATGAATTCGGCTGGCACATCCAGTTACAGATGAACGGGCGCGAGTTCGCCGAACGCGCCGACCAATTGCTGCGCCTGCCGGGAACGCTGGTGGTCGATCACGTCGGGCGTTTCATGGATCCGGTCAGTTTGGACCACCCGAGCTTCCGCGCGCTCCTGCATCTGGTCGATACTGGCCGCTGCTGGGTCAAGCTATCAGCGCCTTATGAATCCTCGCTCCAGGGATTGCCGGACTTCCCCGACATCGCCCCCCTCGCCCGCGCCCTGGTCAAAGAAGCACCCGAACGCATGC
>CAZGTM010000129.1:0-3139 GCA_964528595.1 uncultured Rhodospirillaceae bacterium | reverse complement strand
AATGGTGAGCGCGACAGGAATCGAACCTGTGACCGTCTGATTAAAAGTCAGATGCTCTACCAACTGAGCTACGCGCCCATAAGGCGGGGGGAATGTATGTCCGGTGCGGCGGCGGGTCAATAGCTGAACTTCAAACGCGGCGATTCTTGTGCGAAACTCATTTTCTCGGTAAAAAATCGCGTAATGACTGAAGACCAAGCCAGTAATATCACCTCCGCCGAAACCCAGACGGCGACGCCCGCGAACAAGCGCGAGGAACCGCTTGTCGTGTTCCTGGCTTACTGCGCCGTCATCTCCGTCATGGTTTTCATTTTCGACCTTTTTATGCCCTTGGGCGTGGCCGGCGGCGTGCCTTATGTCTGTCTTGTCCTGCTAGGCTTACGGGCCAGGTCACCCAATGTGACATTCGGCCTGGCGATATTCGGCACGTTTCTCACAATTGTCGGCTACTACCTCTCGGCTCCGGCCAGCACGCCGTGGATTGTTCTTACCAACCGGGGATTGGCGATCTTCGTCATTTGGACGACGGCCGTCGTCGTTTACCAGCGCGCCATGTCGGAACTTGCCTTGATGCATGCCAATGAGGAACTCGAAGAACGGGTCTTCAAGCGCACCATGGAACTTCAGGATAAGGAAAGCGGCGGGACGAACATGCGGTCCGGCGTCTGATAACCTGAACAGTTATCCGGAACTCGCCAGATAATCTTCCCTGATCTCGCGTTTGAGGGTTTTTCCAGCCACGTTGCGCGGAAACTCCGGCAGCACGAAACAATGCGCCAAGCGCTGGAACTTGGCGCCGACCCGGGCATTGGTCCAGTCAATCAGGTCGGCGGGCACCACATCCTCTCCGTTGAGTAGCGTGACGGCCGCGACCGGTACTTCGCCCCACTTGTCGTCGGGTGCGCCGAACACGGCAACCTCGGCCACCGCCGGATGGGCGACGACGACTTCCTCGATATCCTTGGGGTAAACGTTGACGCCACCCGAGATGATCATGTCCTTGATGCGGTCGACGAGGTAGAGGAAGCCGTCCTCGTCGACATAGCCGACATCGCCGGAGTGCAGCCAACCATCGACCACCGCCCCTGCCGTGAGGTCGGGACGATTGTAGTAGCCGGGCATCAGCAACGGCCCGCGGCCGCAGATTTCCCCGACCTCGCCCGCCGCCACTTCGGCGCCCGCCTCGTCGAGTATTTTCATCTCCAGGAACCCCAATGGAACCCCGACCGATCCCGCTTTGCGCACGGCGTCGCGCCGGTCCAGGACGGTGATGAAGCCTTCCGTCAATCCGTAGAGTTCGTAAAAACGGTCGGGCAGCACCTCGTTGAGACGGTTCTTGTATTCCAGCAATAACGGCGCGCCCAAACTCTGGATCATTTCCAGCGACGCCAGCTTGGCGGGATCGAAATCCGGGTGGTTGAGCAGCACCATGATCTGCGACGGCACCATGATAACGTGGGTGACCTGGCTCGCCTCGATCTCGTCGATCATGCGTTTGGCGTCGAAGGCCTCGTGCAGGATGTAGCGGCAACCAAGGAACATCCACGGCATGAAATCAATCATGGCGCCGTTGAAGACGATGGCGCCGGCATGCAAGATGATCGTTTCCGGCGACATGCGGAAGGCCGAGGCGAACAGCGTGCAATAATTCGAGCGGACATAATGGCTGTGGACAATGCCCTTGGGCATGCCCGTGGTGCCGCTGGAATACATGATGTTGTAGACATCGTCGTCGACCAACGCCGGGTCCGGCGGTTCCGTTTCCGGCGCCTCGCGCACGAAATCCTCGAAGGTCTGGAAACCCTCCGGCGCTCCGTCGCCTCCGGCCAGGATGTAACGGTCGGCTTGGATGGCCGGCAGGTCGCCCCGGATGCGGTCGAGCACTTCAGCGAACGGGGCGTCGGCGATGACCATGAGGCTGTCGGAATCGGCCAGCAGCCCCTTGAGGCCGGCATCCTGCAGCAACGTACTGACCGGCACGATCACGATGCCCGTCTTGGCGGCGGCCCAGTACATCAGCACGAGTTCCAGCCGGTTCGTCATCACCGTCGACACCTTGTCGCCCTTGGCGATGCCGGCGGCCAGCAAGGCGTTGGCCAGGCGGTTCACCAGCGCGTTCAGTTCCGTGAACGTGTACTCCGTTCCCGACACCTTTAGGGCGGGATGATCCGGCCTGTAGCGGGCGTGCCCCGGCAGCAGCGTTCCGATATCGATGGTGGCCTCCTAGCTTCGCGGGCGTCATGCCCGCACTGCGGGCGAAGTGTAGGCTAGAATTCCCTAAACGGAAATATCAGCGGTTGCCGCCCGCCAGCCGGACCGAGTCGGGATGCGCCCGCAGCCGCGCCATGGCCAATACCCCCAGCGCCGGCCCGATCGCCAGGGGCGCGAAGGCGTACTGCCAGCCGACCAGATCGACGAGCGGCGGGATCATGTGAATGGTGGCGAGCGTCAGCAGGAAGCCGATGCAGGTCTGCGTCGTCACCATCGTGCCGAGGTAGGACGGGTTGGAAAGCTCGATAATGCAGGAGGAGAATTGCGCCGAATCCGCTATCACGGCGATGCCCCAGATTATCACCACCACACCCAGGAGCACCGGATTGGCGCCGAACAAAAAACCGACGATCAGTGAACACGCGCCGCTCACCGCCATGGCGATCATCGTCAGCGTGGTGCGGCCCATGCGGTCGGCGAACAGGCCGCCGAACAAGCAACCCACTGCGCCGGTCCCGATCACGGCGAAAGTCATGACGCTGGCCGCCGATGCTGCGAATTCAGCTTCGCCCTGGCCATAGCTCTGGATGAAGCTGGCGTTGAGGAAAACGCCGATCCAGGCCCACATGGCGTAGAGTTCCCACATGTGTCCGAAATAGCCCAAATTGGCGAGGCGCAAGGGTTTGTCGGTCCAGGCGTGCAGCAGGTATACGGGATTGAACGGCGGCGCCTTGGAGCGCGCCGGGCCCATCTCGACAAAATTGATCAACAGTCCGGCAACGACGGCCAGTGCCGAAGCCAGGCCGATCGTCACCTGCCAGTTGACGCCGCCGCCGGCATTGAAGAGGTGGGGTGCCGCCGATCCCAGCGTCAGGGCGCCGACCAGCAGGCCGACTAAAAAGCCCGTATCACCCTTGGCCCAGGTCGA
>CAZGTM010000128.1:0-3838 GCA_964528595.1 uncultured Rhodospirillaceae bacterium | reverse complement strand
TCGACATCGAGGAATTGCTGATCTCCCAGCCCGACACCGGCGAACAGGCGCTGGAGATCGCCGATACGCTGGTGCGCTCGGGCGCCATCGACGTGCTGGTGATCGATTCCGTCGCCGCCCTGGTGCCGCGCGCCGAACTGGAAGGCGAGATGGGCGACACCCACGTCGGCCTGCAGGCCCGCCTGATGAGCCAAGCCTTGCGCAAACTGACGGCCTCGGTGGCCAAATCCAACTGCATGGTCATCTTCATCAACCAGATCCGCATGAAGATCGGCGTCATGTTCGGCAGCCCGGAAACCACCTCGGGCGGTAATGCCCTCAAGTTCTATGCCTCCGTCCGCCTCGACATCCGCCGCATCGGCGCCATCAAGGACAAGGACGAGGTCGTGGGCAACCAGACCCGCGTCAAGGTCGTCAAGAACAAGGTGGCGCCGCCCTTCAAGATGATCGAGTTCGACATCATGTACGGCGAAGGCATCTCCAAGCGCGGCGAGCTGATCGACCTCGGCGTCAAGGCCGGCATCGTCGAGAAGTCCGGTTCCTGGTTCTCCTATGACGGCCAGCGCATCGGCCAGGGCCGGGAGAACGTCAAGAACTTCCTGCTGGAAAACCCCGAGATTGCCGGCGGCATCGAGACCAAGATCCGCCAGAACGCCGGCCTCATCGCCGACGAAATGCTCGACGACCCCAGTCCCGACAAGGATGAGGACGACGAGGACGGTTTCGCCGAGGTCGCGGGCGAATAACCCTCTCTGCACCATAAGAAAAACGCCGGGGACGCATCGCAGGGTGCGTCCCCTTTTTCTTGAACTGGACAGCGCTAAAACCAGGGGCTACAAGCAATCTCTTGCCGATGGGCAGAAGCCCATTTCGGCGTACGAATACAGAGTGTAAAGCCCAACGCCCAGCCGGACGGAAACATGCAGACCGCCAACGACATCCGCCAAGCCTTTCTCGACTACTTCGCCGCCAACGGACACGAGGTGGTGTCGTCGAGCCCGCTGGTGCCGCACAACGACCCCACACTGCTGTTCACCAACGCCGGCATGGTGCAGTTCAAGAACGTCTTCACGGGCTCCGAGAAGCGCGACTATTCCCGCGCCGTGACCAGCCAGAAATGCCTGCGTGCGGGCGGTAAGCACAACGACCTGGACAACGTCGGCTACACGGCGCGCCACCACACCTTCTTCGAGATGCTGGGCAACTTCTCCTTCGGCGATTACTTCAAGGAAAACGCCATCGAGCTCGCCTGGAAGCTGCTGACCGGCGACTATGGCCTGGACGCCAGCCGCATGCTGGTCACCGTCTACCACGACGACGACGTGGCCTATGATCTCTGGCGCAAGATCGCCGGCCTGCCGGACGAGCGCATCATCCGCATCGCCACTTCCGACAACTTCTGGAGCATGGGCGACACCGGTCCCTGCGGCCCCTGTTCGGAGATCTTCTACGACCACGGCGACCATATTCCCGGCGGACCGCCGGGCAGTCCGGACGAGGACGGCGATAGGTTCATCGAGATCTGGAACCTCGTTTTCATGCAGTTCGAGCAAGTCACGCCCGACGAGCGTATCGACCTGCCCAAGCCCTCCATCGACACCGGCATGGGCCTCGAACGTCTGGCCGCGCTGCTGCAGGGCAAGCACGACAATTACGACACCGACCTGATGCGGGCGTTGATCGAGGCCTCGGCCGACGCCAGCGACCTGCCGGCCGACGGCGACCATGCCGTCTCCCACCGCGTCATCGCCGATCATCTGCGCGCCACGAGCTTCCTGATGGCCGACGGCGTGCTGCCCTCCAATGAGGGGCGCGGCTACGTGCTTCGCCGCATCATGCGCCGCGGCATGCGCCACGCCCACATGATGGGTTGTAAGGACCCGCTGATGTGGCGGCTGGTGCCGGCTTTGGTGCGCGAAATGGGCCAGGCCTTCGGCGAACTCATGCGCGCCGAGGCGCTGATCACTGAAACCCTCAAGCTCGAGGAAACCCGCTTCAAGCAGATGCTCGACCGGGGCCTGCGCATGCTCGACGACGAGGTCGGCAACCTGGGCGACGGCCAGGACCTGCCCGGCGAGGTGGCCTTCAAGCTCTACGATACCTACGGCTTCCCATTGGATCTCACCCAAGACGCCTTGCGCTCCCAGGGCCGGGCTGTCGAAACCGCCGGTTTCGACGCCGCCATGGAACGCCAGCGCGCCGATGCCCGCAAGGCCTGGGCCGGCTCGGGCGACGCCGGCACGGACGCCCTGTGGTTCGAACTCCGCGAAGACATCGGCGCCAGCGAATTCCTCGGCTACGAGACCGAGGTCGCCGAAGCCCAGGTCGAAGCCCTGGTCTCGGGCGGCGAACAGGTCGAAAGCGCCGAGGAGGGCGCGGACGTCCAGGTCATCGTCAACCAGACGCCGTTTTACGGCGAATCGGGCGGCCAAGTCGGCGACGCCGGCATCATGTTCACTGCCGACGGGGTGGAGGTCGCCGTCCAGGATACGGCCAAGAAGCTCGGCGACATGCACGTGCACGCAGGCTCGCTGGCCAAGGGCAAGCTGAAGGTCGGTGACGTGGTCGAACTGCGCGTCGAGGGCGGGCGGCGCAACCAGGTGCGCACCAACCACTCGGCCACCCACCTTTTACACGAAGCCCTGCGCCGCCGGCTTGGCGATCACGTGACGCAGAAAGGCTCCCTGGTGGCGCCTGACCGCCTGCGCTTCGACATCAGCCAGCCGACAGCGCTCACGGATGAGGACATCGCCGCCGTCGAAACCGAGGTTAACGACCGCATCCGCGAGAACTCCGGCGTCGGCACCGTCCTGATGAGCCCCGACGAGGCCGTCGAAGCCGGCGCCATGGCTTTGTTCGGCGAAAAATACGGTGACGAAGTGCGCGTGGTCTCGATGGGCGGCGAGGAAGAGACGCGCTACTCCGTGGAGCTTTGCGGCGGCACGCACGTGCGCCGCACGGGTGACATCGGCTTTTTCAAGATCATCAGCGAAAGCGCGGTGGCGGCAGGGGTGCGGCGTATCGAGGCGCTGACCGGAGCGGCCGCCATTAGTTACGTCAACGAACAAGAACGCGCCTTGCGACAAGCGGCCGACGTCCTAAAGGCGGCGCCCGCCGACGTAGCGGCCCGTGTTGCGGCGCTCAGTGAGGAACGCCGGCGTTTGGAAAAGGAACTCTCCGAAGCGCGGCGTCAAATCGCCACCGGCGGGGGCGGCGGTGCCGCGTCCGGACCAGAGGTCAAGGATATCGGCGGTGTCGGTTTTATCGGCCAGAGCCTGGACGGCATACCGGCCAAGGAACTGAAATCCATGGTCGACGACCTCAAGGCCAAGGGACCGGGCATCTATGCTTTGGTGGCGGCCAACGACGGCAAGGCCTCGATCGTGGTCGGCGTGACCGATGATCTGACGACACGCTTCAGCGCCGTCGATCTGGTGCGTGTCGGCGTCGAAAAACTGGGCGGCAAGGGCGGCGGCGGCCGGCCCGACATGGCCCAGGGCGGCGGGCCGGACGCGGCTGCTGCGGGCGACGCCCTGGCCGCGATCGAAGGGGTGCTTGCCGGCTGAAACCGGCGGGAGGCGGCGGTGGCGAGTGATATCGGCAACCCACTCCTGACGCCCGATTTCGTAAGTTATCCGGCGGAACCCGGCATCGTCTCCGCGCAAACCTTGGACAACACCGTTCAGGTCACCTGGGCCGACGGCGCCACGGACCGCTTCCATCATTTCTGGCTACGCGATCATTGCCCCTGCCGGACCTGCATCAACCCGGTGACGCGGGAACAGGTGTTCGAGATCGACAGCGTGCCGTTGACCGTCACGCCGGCCGAGGTCGGGAC
>CAZGTM010000127.1:0-3985 GCA_964528595.1 uncultured Rhodospirillaceae bacterium | reverse complement strand
CTCATACAGCTGGCTGTAATAGCGCGCTCCCACTCCCTGGAAAACCGCTACAGCACCTCGCGGATCCGGCGCACGGCCTTGCGGATGTTGTCGGTCGAATTGGCGTAGGAAAAGCGCAAAAACCCTTCTCCGAATTCACCGAAACTGGTGCCGGAGACGGTTGCCACGCCGGCTTCCTCCAGGAACAGGTCCTGCAGCTCACGTGAGGTCTTGCCGGTGCCTTCGATGTTGGGAAAGGCGTAGAAGGCGCCGCCGGGCCGCGGGCAGCGGAAGCCGGGCAGGGCATTCAGTTCCTCGACGATGACGCCGCGGCGTTCGTCGAAGGCCGCGACCATTTCGTCCACCGCGCCTTGCGGTCCCTGCAAGGCCTCGATGGCGGCGAACTGGGTGGCGGCGTTGACGCAGGAGTGGTCGTTGATGCATAGCCGCGTGGCCATTTCGATCAAGCTGTCGGGCCAGACCGAATAACCGATGCGCCAGCCCGTCATGGCATAGGTCTTGGACCAGCCGTCGAGCAGGATCAGCCGATCGCGCAGGTGCTCATAGGCCATCATCGTGTGATGCGGCTGGTTGTCGTAGACCATGCGGCTGTAGATCTCGTCCGACATCACGGCGACGTCGGGGTGGCTCTCCAGGCCGAAGGCGAGCTTTTCCAGTTC
Source organism: uncultured Rhodospirillaceae bacterium (assembly GCA_964528595.1). Taxonomy (GTDB): domain Bacteria; phylum Pseudomonadota; class Alphaproteobacteria; order UBA2966; family UBA2966; genus CAYFKJ01. The sequence goes on along the minus strand of CAZGTM010000127.1, from coordinate 3,326 downwards.
GCTCTCGGGCACCACGCCACCGGTGGGATTGGCCGGCGAATTGAGAATGATCAGCTTGGTCCGCGGCGTGATGGCGGCCAACACCTCGTTGGCGTCGAAGGCGTAGCCCGCGTCCTCGTGCAGCTTGATCGGCACGGGCGTGGCCCCGGCAAAGCGGATGGCGCTCTCGTAGATGGGAAAGCCCGGGTTGGGGTACATGATCTCGACCCCGGCCTCGCCGAACATCAGGCAGGCAAAGAACATCGTCGGCTTGCCGCCCGGCACGATCAGGATGTGGCCCGGATCGACCTCCGTTCCCCGCCGGTCCGCGATATCGGCCGCGACGGCTTCCCGCAAGGACAGGATGCCGTTCGCCGGGGTGTAGCCGTGATGGCCATCGGCCAACGCCTTACGCCCGGCCTCGACGATGTTGTCGGGCGTCGCGAAATCGGGCTGACCGATGCCCAGATTGATGATGTCGCGGCCTTCCTGGGCCAGCGCGTTGGCGCGGGCCAGAACCTCGAAGGCGCTTTCGGTGCCCAGACGGGCCATGCGTTCGGCAATAATCATGGCCAAGGCTTATGCCATGGCCGGTGGGTGCATGCAAACGCGCACGCGAGCTTGCACAAAGCCCCGACTTTTGGGATGGTGCGCCAAGCACAGAGGAGTGGGGCGTGAAACCCGGCAACAGTATCTTATCCGGCTACGGCACGACGGTTTTCGAAGTCATGAGCCGTCTGGCCATCGAGCATGGCTCGATCAATCTCGGCCAGGGCTTTCCCGATGGCAACGGGCCGGAGGACGTGCGCCAGGTCGCCCACGACGCCTTGGAGATGAACGCCAACCAGTACCCGCCGATGATGGGCGTGCCGGAGCTGCGCCAGGCCGTCGCCGCCCACGCCAAACGCTTCTACGACATCGAGGCCGACTGGCAGACAGAGACCATCGTCACCTCAGGCGCCACGGAGGCTCTGGCGGCGGCCATGTTTGGGCTGATCGAGCCGGGCGACGAGGTGGTGCTGATCGAGCCTTTGTATGACTGCTATCTCCCCATTATTCAGCGTGCTGGCGGCATTCCCCGGCTGGTCCGGGTCGAACCGCCCCACTGGGAACTGCCGCGTAAGGAACTGGCTGCGGTCTTCAGCACCAAGACCAAGCTCCTGCTGCTCAACAATCCGCAAAACCCCTCGGGCAAGGTATTCGACGAGGACGAATTGGCCTTTATTGCTGACCTCGTCTGCGGTTTCGACGCCTATGCGGTGTGCGACGAAGTCTACGAGCACCTGGTCTTCGACGACCGCAAGCATCTGCCGTTGATGAACCAGCCGGGCATGCGCGAGCGCTGCGTGCGCATCGGTTCCGCCGGCAAGACCTTTTCCCTGACGGGATGGAAGGTCGGCTACGCCACGGCGTCGCCCGAACTGATGGCGCCGGTGGCCAAGGCGCATCAGTTCCTGACCTTCACGACGGCTCCCAACCTGCAGCGCGCCGCGGCCTATGGATTGGGAAAAGACGATAAATATTTCAAAGATTTAGCGGGTGATCTTGAAGCAAAACGTGATCTTGTGAAAGAAGGCCTCGAGGGCGTCGGGTTCGAGGCCATGGACTGCGGCGGCACTTACTTCATCAATGCCGATTTCCGACCGCTGGGCTTCAACGGAACGGACGAGGAATTCTGCCGAATGATTACACTGGAGGCGGGCGTCACGGCGGTTCCCGTCAGCGCTTTTTATTCCGGCCCCGGCGTCGATCATTTTGCCCGCTTCTGTTTCTGCAAGGAGGATGAGATCCTCGAAGAAGCCGTGGCCCGTCTGGCCAAGCACTTCGGAAATGGTTGATGCCCGGCCGCCATCCGACGCTTTGGATCAAGTCGCCGCTTGCCGTCTTCGCCGAGGGGGCCGAGGGCGGCATCGTCGTGCAGGACGGCTGGATCGCTGAACTGGTGCCGGCCGGCGCGGAGCCCGCCGTTCGGCCCGATCAGACTTTCGACGCCTCGGAACACGTCGTGTTGCCGGGTCTGATCAACACCCATCACCATTTCTACCAGACCCTGACGCGGGCGCTCGGCCCGGCCCTCAACAGGGAGCTGTTCGATTGGCTCAAGGCGCTTTATCCGGTCTGGGCGCACCTCGATGACGACATGCTGGCGACGGCGACGGAACTCGCCATGGCGGAACTGCTGCTGTCTGGCTGCACGACGACGACCGATCATCACTATGTCTTCCCGCCGGGTCTCACCAGCGGGCTCGATCCCCAAATCGAAGGGGCTTCGAGGGTCGGCATCCGCGCCGTCCTGACCCGGGGCTCGATGAATTTGTCGGAAAAGGACGGCGGCCTGCCGCCCGACAGCTTGGTCCAGGACGCCGAAACCATTCTGCTCGACAGCGAAAAGATGATCGCGGCCCACCACCAGCCGGGAGAGGGCGCCATGGTGCAGATCGCCCTGGCGCCGTGCTCGCCGTTCTCCGTAACTCGTGAATTGATGCGGGAAACCGCCCGATTGGCGGCGCGCGAAGGCGTTCTTTTGCATACCCATCTGGCGGAAACAGAGGACGAGAACGCCTTTTGCCAGGAAACCTTCGGCATGCGGCCCTTGGATTACCTCGAGGACTGCGGCTGGCTGGGGGAGCGTACCTGGCTGGCCCATGGCATCCATTTCGACGAGGCCGAAATCGGCCGCATGGCGGCGGCGGGAGTGGCGGTCTCCAGTTGCCCCCATTCCAACATGACGCTGGCCTCCGGCATCTGCCCGGTTTGCGACATGGAGGAGCAGGGCATGTCGGTGGGCCTGGGCGTCGACGGCTCAGCCTCCAATGACGCCTCCAACATGATCGAGGAAGTGCGCCAGGCCCTGATGCTCCAGCGTCTGCGCTACGGTTCCGGCAGGGTTTCGCATATCGATGCCCTGCGCTGGGCGACCGAGGGCTCGGCCAACTGCCTCAACCGCGCCGACATCGGGCGGATCGCAGTGGGCGCGCAGGCCGATCTCGCGTTGTTCCGCCTCGATGAACTCCGCCACTCGGGCTACGACGACGCGCTCGCCGCCTTGGTTTTGTGCGGCGCCAGCAGGGCCGACCGTGTCATGGTGGCGGGCGAATGGCGGGTGATCGACGGCCTTGCGCCGCATATCGACGAGAAGGATCTGATCGAGCGGCACAGCGCGCTGGCCAGGGATTTGCGCGCTCGCGCGGGCCTTTGAAACGGATGGCGACATACGGTGCTTGACGTACGCCGGACGCGGGTCTAAAGAAACTCCGCCTTATTGTGGTGGCTGTAGCTCAGTTGGTTAGAGCACTAGATTGTGGATCTAGGGGTCGGGGGTTCAAATCCCCTCAGCCACCCCATTT
>CAZGTM010000126.1:0-3996 GCA_964528595.1 uncultured Rhodospirillaceae bacterium | reverse complement strand
TGGCATCTGGCGGAGCCCGGCAACGTCGCCCTCAACGTGGCGCCGCAGCCGCACATCTGGGGGCTGGCGATGACCCTGCTGTCGCCCCTGGCCGGCGGCAATGCGGTCGTCATCGTGCCCAAGTTCGATCCCGAAGCCGTCCTGGAAGCCTTGGTCCGTCACCGGGTCACCATGTTCACCGGCGGTCCCGCGACGATCTACCACGCCCTCATGGGCCGGGCGGATATCAACAGCGCCGATCTCAGCCGGTTGCGCTACTGCTTCGGCGGCGGCTCCCCCTTTGCCGCCGGCACGCAGGAGGCCTGGGAAAAACTGACGGGCGTCAAAATCACGGAAGGCTACGGCATGACGGAGGGGGCGCCGCTGACCGGCAACCCGCTCGACCGGCCGCCGCGCATCGGCAGCGTCGGCGTGGTGCCCCCGAGAACCGAGGTGAAGGTCGTCGATGTCGAAACGGGCGACATCGAGTTGGCGCTCGGAGAGATCGGTGAGTTGTGTTTTCGCGGCCCTCAGGTCGTCGAGGGCTACTGGAAACGCCCCGACGAAAGTGCGGCAACATTCCGCGGCGGCTGGCTGCACACCGGCGACATCGGCGCCGTCGACGAGGAGGGCTTTATCTCCATCGTCGACCGCAAGAAGGACATGGCCATCGTCGGTGGCTACAACGTCTATCCCCGCGAAATCGACGAGGTTCTGTACCAGCACGATGCCGTTCAGGAAGCGGCCGTGGTCGGCGTGCCGGATGACTACTGGGGCGAAATTCTTCATGCCTTCGTCGTCGCCTTGCCCGATTCCGACCTGAATGCCGACGACGTCCTGAGTTACTGCGCCGAACGCCTGGCCAAGTTCAAAGTTCCGGCCAAAGCGACGGTGGCCGACGCGCTGCCCAAAACCGCCACGAACAAGATCGACAAACGAGCGCTGCGGGAAAGCGCCATGTCGACCTGAGCCTGGGCGACGCGGCCTCAAACGGTTGGCGGCACGGCCTGCCTGCCGTAAGCTTGCCGGGCACGGGTTTACCGGAGGAGCGAAATGCCGCGGCTTGAGTTGCTCGACAAGGATGACCGCGCCGAACTCAAAGGCGGAGGGGCGGCAGGCTGCTTATGAGCAAAGCGCCCACCGCAAAAGCCATGAAAGAGCGACTTCTGGCCCAGCAGGACGAGCTTGAAGCGATCGCCGAGAGCAGCGCGGAATCGCGCAAGCCCGTGGAACTGGACCAATCCACGGTCGGGCGGCTGTCCCGCATGGACGCCCTGCAGGTCCAGGCCATGGCCAATGAAACAGAGCGCCGCCGGCAAACCGAACTCAGGCGCATTGAGGCGGCTTTGGCGCGCATCGACGAGGGCGAATACGGCTGGTGCATCACCTGCGGAGAGGAGATCGCCGCCAAACGTTTGGAGCTTGATCCCGCCGCCGCCCTGTGTATCGATTGCGCAAGTCCGGGCGGCGAATAGGGCACATCAGAACCATGCTGAACACCGCGCTTAAACAGATCATCGGCTTCTTCGGCGGTGGCAACCGCCGCCATCACCGCGCCGCGGCGCCGGAACTGACACTCACCATCGAAGGTAAGGCTTACGCCACCACGGACTGGAGCATGAGCGGTTTCCGCATCGCCAACTTCAAGCGTCCCGTCACGGCCAACGAATACGTCGAAGGCAAAATCGGACCGATCGGACCGTCAAACGGTGGCTCCTTCAAGGCGTCGATCGTGCGGGTCACGGAAGACGGCGGTTTCGGCGCCTGCTGGTCGAAAATCGACCGCGACGTCTACCACGGCATGAGCGGCAGCGGGCCTTAGCCCGCCCCTCGCCGTCACTCCCGCGAAAGTGGAAGTCCATGCCTGAGCGCAATATTTGTCACCGCCATCCCTATCTTAGAAACGACGGAATGGATTCCCGCCTGCGAGGGAATGACAATTTTCTATCGGAGAATGGATTGCCTGCTGGCCGCCACGCGCTGAACCGGCTCGGCAGACCTAGTTCGCCTGATCGGCCCGCTGGGTATAGCGGCCGTCTTCATGCGCCGTGAAGAAATCGTTGACCTGGGGGTGGGAGACGGGCTTGCCCGTGTCATCCGGCAGCAGGTTCTGTTCGGATACATAGGCCACATAGGTGGTCTCGGCGTTCTCGGCCAACAGGTGGTAATAGGGCTGGTCCTTGCGCGGGCGAACGTCTTCCGGAATCGACTCCCACCATTCCTCCGTATTGGCGAATTCAGGGTCGACGTCGAAAATGACGCCCCGGAAGGGGTAGATGCGGTGGCGAACGACCTCGCCGATATGATACCGCGCACTCAGGATTTCCATGGCTCTTACTTTATCACAAACTCGGTTACTTCAAACATCAACGTAGGCAAAGCGGCCCGGCTGATGGGTCAAACAATAATATTGGTTCGATCGGGCGAAATTACGAGGGGATTAGCCGCGCCCGCGTTTCGTCGGTAAATCCGACCGCCGGGCCGCTTTTCAGCGCGAACACAGGTCGCTTGATCAGCGTCGGGTGAGCCATCATCAAACGGCGGGCGCCCGGCCCGTCGATGCCATCCTTGTCGCCGGCGTCCAAATGCCGCCAGGTGGTAGAGCGCCGGTTGAGCAGCGCCTCCCATCCCAACGCCTCAATCCATTGGTCCAGCGCCGCCTCATCCAGACCGTCGGTCCGAAGATCGTGAAAATGATGATCGATGCCCTGTTCTTCAAGCCATTTCAAGGCTTTACGGCAAGTGTCACAGGATTTGATGCCATAGAGCGTGGTCATGACTTCACCCGGTCCTAGAATCCGCGCTGCATGCCGACACGGATGAATTCGGCGCGGTTGAAGATGCCGCCCGTGGTCGGCGAGGGAAACTTCTTCATCCACGATCCCATCTTGACCGAAAGCGTGCAAAGAATGGCGCCCAGCGCCGTGTGATTGTCGACCACGATGTCCTTGAAGCCCTGAAACCGTTCCGCGTTGATGTCTTCCCACATTTTGTCGGTGTAGGTCTCGAATATCTGAAATCTCTCGGTGGCGGCGTCGCTCAGTCTGTCGACCTTATTCTCCAACCGGCTGCAAATCGACATCAGGCTCCGGTCCTGCTGCAGATGGAGGTGCCGGCGGATGTCGCCGAGGGAGATTTGGAAGCTTTCGATGGAGTCGGCAACCGAATCGAGGACTTGCTTGTAATAGGCGATGGAGAGATAGATGTCGCCGTAATCCTCTAGAAAGCCCGGCACCTCAGCAACCGGCACGCCGAGGCTATCCGCCAGGACGGTGAGCTTGGCGCGAGCCAGTTCCCGGTCCGGGTTCTTGTAGAGTTCCAGAACGTCGTTGAAATCCTTGATCTCCCCGTCGTCCTTGCCGAACACCTCGATGATCAGACGCTGCGTAAACGCCGTCATGTAATCGCGCAACTCGGTTTGTTTGTCGCCCGAGAGTTTGAGATTTTCATCCTCGTTGACCTCGATGCCCAGATTGCGCAGATGAACGCGCAGGGAAAAAACATCGTAGCTGGTGAGCTCGGACAATTTTCGCAAAACCCGGGTATCGGCGAATTTGATGTCGGGGAAGTTCTGCTCCAGCGCGCCCATGGGGATTTGGCCGCGTCCACCCCTGCCGCCGTAAACTTCGATCACGCTTTCCAGATCGTCGTTCTTGACCATACGGAGGCGGCGCAATCCCTCGGCCTGCAACGGGATCATGTTGAGAGGCAGAATGTAAATTGAATCGCGGTCGACATCCTGAATGTCGCTCAAATCAGTCATACCGTCAGATCACCCCAACAAGGCTTGGCGATGCCCTCCGACATCGCCGGCCCCCGGTAAACTCCCCCAAAAATCGGCCGGGCAGGATACTGACCTCCGGCCGGCCGCTCCCCAGTTTACACGGCATTCCATCCCGATTGCGCAAAAAACCCACTTCTGCGTGCAATACCGGCTGGCTGGGACTGAGCGAGGGGTTTGCGGGATTGGTGCCCCCGGTCCGAATCGAACGGACACTCCCTTGCGAGAACGGGATT
>CAZGTM010000125.1:0-4710 GCA_964528595.1 uncultured Rhodospirillaceae bacterium | reverse complement strand
TTTAATGGTGTTTATAGGACTGTCGTCGTCGATTCTGCGGGAACTCACCGCGGGATAGGCAATCGGGGGGCCAGAATGGCATGGCCCGGGGCGGACGCCTCGACTCAAAGGGTCGGTTGGGACTAAAGCATGTCGATAGCAACGCTACTTGGATTTTTGGCCGGTATCGGACTTTTCCTTGGCGCCATTATTACAAGTACGGACAACTACCTGAGCTTCCTCAGCGGCTCCAGCATCATCATGGTGCTGGGCGGTACGCTGTCGGCCACGTTCATCGGTTACCAAGGGCGCTATGTCATGCTGGCGCTCAAGGACATCGGCTTCCTGTTTATCAAGGGCAAGGTCGACCGCAAGATGCTGACCCTGGAGACCGGCAAGATCATCCGCTGGGGCTACCTGGTCAAGAAGCAGGGTCTGCTGGCCCTGGAAAAGGAAATCAAGGGCGCCAAAAACCAGGATCATTTCCTCAATTACGGCATCGAACTGGTTATCTCAGGTTATTTCGGCGATGAAGTGCGCGCCATGCTGACCGCCGCATCCACCGGCGCTTTCCAGCGCGCCATGGTGCAGGCCGATATTCTCAAGAACATGGCCGCCGCGGCGCCGGCCTTCGGCATGATCGGCACGCTGGTCGGCCTGATCATTATGCTGCAGTCATTGGGTTCCGACCCCGGCGGACTGGGCGCCGGCCTGGCGGTTGCCATGCTGACCACGCTGTACGGCGTGCTGCTGGCGCGCCTGGTCTTTATTCCCGCTTCCTCGAAGGTCGTACAAAAGGAAAGCATCACGCGGTTCCGCAACTTCCTGGTGACCGAGGGCTTTTCCATGCTGGCCGATCACAAGAGCCCGCGCTTCATCCAGGACAAGATGAACAGCTACCTCGACCCGGCGATCCACTACACCATCGATCAAAAGGGCGGCCGCAAGAAGAAAGCCGCTTAAACCATGAGCGATCCGCTCGGCGCACCTGGCGACGAACAAGTTAGTGAAGACTGGCTGGTCACCTACGCCGACGCCATCACCATTCTGATGGCGTTTTTCGTCATGATGTTCTCGATCTCGGAACCCAGCCCGGAAAAATTCGACGAGGTTGCCGGTGGTATCCTCGAGGAAATGGAAGGCAAGAACGCCGCCAAGGCCCAGGACATGATGGTGCTGGCCCAGCAGATGCAGGAAACGGCCCAGTCGTTCGACGACTCCGGCGACGCCTCCGTCGACACCTCGAACCGCGGCATGACCTTCAATTTCCAGAACTCGTCGATGTTCTCTGCGGGCTCCTCCACCGTTCTGGAGGAAGCCGAACCCTTGCTCGACCGCGTGGCCCAGCTGGTCAGCCTGATGGGCGTCACCAACTACATCGTCGAGGTCGAAGGCCACACCGATGACGTGCCGATCGAGACCAAGCAGTTTCCGTCGAATTGGGAATTGTCCGCGGCCCGCGCCGCCGCCGTCGTGCGCTGGCTGATCAGCCGCGGCATCGAACCCGACCGCCTGCGGGCGGTGGGTTATGGCGATACACGGCCCGTCGTGCCAAACCTTGAGGAAGACGGCACGCCGATCCCGGAAAACCGTGAAGAAAACCGCCGTATCGTCATCAAAATCGAACGTTGACGTAAGGTTGTCGTCATTCAGGTGCAGCTAATATTTTAGTGAAAATTTCCGTCATTCCGGCGCATGCCGGAATCCAGGTTTTCATTTTCTTCATTTCACAATTTCGTCGTACAGATCCCGCCAATCGGGATTGTGCTCGTCGATTAAATCCTTCTTCCATTGCCGCTGCCAGTTCTTGAGTACTTTCTCTCGGGCAATGGCGTCCTCGATGGCTTCGATCAATTCGAAGTGGACCAACGTTTTCACTCCATGCTTGGCTGTGAAGCCGCCAGATTCACCGGTGCGGCGCTGGTAAATACGACGCACTAAGTCGGAGGTGACCCCGACATAAAGCGTGCCGTAGGGTTTGTTCGCTAAAATGTATGTGTACGCAGCCATTACAAAAAAACCTGGACCCCGGCATTCGCCGGGGTGACGAAGTATCTTAATGCGCGGCGCCCCAGTCGTCGCCGACGCCGCAGTCGACGACCAGCGGTACCGAGAGGTGCGCCGCCCCCTCCATCACGCCCCGGACGACATCGATGGTCTTGTCGAGTTCCTTTTCCGGAACCTCGAACAGCAATTCGTCGTGCACCTGCAGCATCATCGTCGCCTTTAGTTTGGCTTTCGTCAGGGCGTCGGGCATGCGGATCATGGCGCGCTTGATGATATCGGCGGCCGCACCCTGAAGTGGCGCGTTGATGGCGGCGCGTTCGCTGAAGCCGCGTTTTTGCTGGTTCTTGTCGTTGATGCCCGGCAGATGACAGCGCCGGCCGAACACCGTCTCCACGTATCCGTGCTTGCGGCAGAACTCCTTGGTGTCCTCCATGTAGTCCTGGATGCCGGGATATTGTTTGAAGTAGGCGACGATATATTCGGCCGCCTCGGCCCGGCCAATGCTGAGCTGGTTGGCCAAGCCGAAGGCGCTGATGCCGTAGACGATGCCGAAGTTGATGGCCTTGGCGCGGCGGCGGGTTTCGCCGTCCATGCCCTCGATGGGCACGCCGAAGACCTGCGAGGCCGTCAGCGCATGGATGTCGACGCCGTCGTGGAAGGCTTGACGCAGGCTGTCCATGTTGGCGACGTGGGCCAACAGCCGGAGCTCGATCTGGGAATAATCCGCCGACAGGAGCTTGCAGCCCTTCTCGGCGACGAAGGCCGCGCGGATCTTGCGGCCCTCCTCGGTGCGGATGGGGATGTTCTGCAGGTTGGGATCGGTCGAGGCCAGCCGTCCCGTCGCCGCCCCGGCCATGGCGTAGGAAGTGTGCACGCGCTTGGTCTCGGGGTTGATCTGGGTTTGCAGGGCGTCGGTGTAGGTGCTTTTGAGCTTGGAAAAGTGCCGCCAGTCCAGAACCTTGACCGGCAGCTCGTGGCCTTCCCCGGCGAGTTTGTCGAGCACGTCGGCATCGGTACTCCAGGCGCCGGTCTTGGCCGATTTCCGGCCGCCCTCCAGACCCATGTCGTCGAACAGGATCTCGCCCAGCTGCTTGGGCGAGGCAATGTTGAATTCACGGCCCGCCAACTTGTGAATTTCGCTTTCCAGTTCGGCCATGCGGCCGGCGAATTCGTCCGACAGGTTGGCCAGCGCCTTGGCTTCCACCTTGATGCCGGCGCGTTCCATGCCGACCAGCACCGGCGCCAGGGGGCGCTCCAGTGTTTCGTACACCGCCACCATGCGTTCCTGCACGAGACGCGGTTTGAGCGCCTGGTGGAGCCGGAGCGTGATGTCGGCGTCCTCCGCCGCATAGCGCACGGCGTCGTCCAGCGGCACCCGGTCGAACGTCACTTGCGACTTGCCGCTGCCCGCCACCTCCTTGAAGGGCACCGGCGTGATGTCGAGATGAAGCTTGCTGAGCGCATCCATGCCGTGGCCGTGAGATCCGGCATCGAGGACGAACGACAGCAGCATAGTGTCGTCCGTCGGCGTGATACCGACGCCGTAGCGGGACAGCACCAGGGCGTCGTACTTGAGGTTCTGGCCGATCTTGAGAACGCCGGGGTCTTCCAACAATGGTTTGAGAGCCGCCAGAGCCTTTTTCAGCGGGATTTGATCGGGTGCGTCCTCGGCGGCGTCGACGTCATCGTCGCCGCCGTCGCCCAGATCGAACGCGCCCTGGGCGGGTTCCGCCGCCGCGCCACGGTGGGCCAGCGGAATGTAGCAGGCCTTGCCCGCCTCCACCGCCAGGGAGACGCCGACCAGTTCGGCCTGCATGCCGTCGAGCGACGTCGTCTCGGTATCCACCGCCACAAACCCTGCGGCGCGGGCGGCGTCGATCCAGGTCTTGAGCTCGGCCAGCGTTTGGACGGCGACATAGTCCGCCGTATCCGGCGCGGGCGCTTCCTTGGGCGCCGCCGACGGCGCCGCCTGCAGGGCCGCTTCGGCTTCGGGCGCGTCGCCGAACAGGGCGGCCAGCCGCTTGGTCAGGGTGGTGAATTCCATCTCGCCCATGAACTGAAAGAGCGGTCCGGGTTCGAGATCGCGCATCGCCAATTCGTCGATGCCGTCCTCGAGCGGCACATCGTCGCGCAGGGTCACGAGATCGCGGCTGATGCGGGCAAGATCGGCGTTTTCGATCAGCTTTTCACGCCGCTTGGGCTGTTTGATCTCGCCGGCATGCTCCAGCAGGCCGTCGAGGTCGCCGTATTCCTCGATCAGCTGGGCCGCGGTCTTGACGCCGATGCCCGGCACGCCGGGTACATTGTCGGACGAATCGCCGGCCAGCGCCTGAACGTCGATCACGCGGTCCGGCCCGACGCCGAACTTCTCGCGCACCTCGTCTGGGCCGATGCGGCGCTGCTTCATGGGATCGAGCATCGTGATGTTCTCGTCCACCAGCTGCATCAAGTCCTTGTCGGAGGAGACGATGACGACATCGTAGCCCTCCGCCTTGGCGCGCCGGGCATAGGTGGCGATGATGTCGTCGGCCTCGAACCCCTGCATCTCGTACATCGGCACGTTGAAGGCGCGCACGGCGTCGCGGATCATCGAAAACTGCGGCACCAGGTCTTCCGGCGGGGGCGGCCGGTGGGCCTTGTATTCAGGATAGATATCGCTGCGGAAGGTTTTGCGCGCGGTATCGAAAATCACGGCGAGGTGGCCGGCGCCGTCCTCGGCGCGCA
>CAZGTM010000124.1:0-4783 GCA_964528595.1 uncultured Rhodospirillaceae bacterium | reverse complement strand
ACAAAATATTCGGCCGGTTCGTGACGACTAATTCCGCAACGAAATATATGCCGAACAGCAGGCTGCCCAGTATCCGCCGATTGCATGTAATTTGGTGCAGGCCGGGCACGACGATGAAGGCGGCCAGTTTGGCCGCGTATTTGGCACCACGCCCCACCGTCCAATCTGGCGGCAGGTAGGGGATTCGTGTCCGGGCGATGTCCATGCCCGGTATTATGCAAGGATTAGGCGAATAATTTGAGGGATGGTTGTGATTTTATTCAAGTATGGCGGCACTTGCGCCTCAATCGTGCTTCGCGCACAACCGTCCATACATACATTTATGATATATACGTTTATTGCGTATAAATGTCAAAACAAACCGGATTAGCCGCGACATCAGTTGGGTTGGGCCGTTCCGGCTTCGTCCGGGTTAGTCGGTCTTGCCGCTGTCCTCCTTCTCCTTGCCGTCGAGCTCGCGGCGGCGCTTTTCGGCCTCCGCTTCGAGCTTCCGTTTCTCGGCCTTGGTCCGGCCGAACCGCACGCGGTTGGCCGCCGCTTTTTCGGCTTTTTCGGCACGCCGTCTGGACTTGGCAAATTTGTTTAGATTGACGATATCGGCCATGGTATCGGTAAGCCTATAATCGCCGCCGGATATTGTCACAATTGATTTGAGCCGTAGAATTGGGGCCACTGTGAAAAAAGCGCTGATCACGATTTTTAGCCTGCTCGTCGTCGCGGTCGCGGCGGCGTTGATCGCGCCCGGCTTCCTCGACTGGAACCAGTACAAGAGCGACATCACGGCCCAGGTCCAGTCGGCCACCGGGCGGCGGCTGGCGATCGACGGCGATATCGGCCTGACCATCCTGCCGGCGCCGGCGCTGAACGTTTCAGCCGTGCGGCTGGCCAACGCGCCGGGCGCCCGGTCGCCCGAGATGGTGACGCTGGGCGTGATGGAGGTGCGGGTCGCCCTGATGCCTTTGCTCAGCGGCGAAATCCAGGTCGACAGCCTGCGCATCGTGCGCCCGCGCATTGCGTTGGAGGTTCTGGCCGACGGCACGCCCAACTGGGAACTGGGCGGCCCCGCCGACACGCGCCAGAAACCAACCCCGGCATCGGGCGCCGGCGACGATGCCCTGGCCTCGCTGCGGCTCGACAACGTCACTGTGGAAGATGCCGAGATCACCTATTTCGACGCGGCGACGGGGGTCGAGGAACGTATCGCCAGCCTGACGGCGGATCTCTCCGTGCCGTCCCTCATGGGACCCTACCAGGCCAAGGGCAGCCTCGTCGCCCGCGACCTGCCGCTGGTGTTCGACGTCTCGGCCGGCCGCTTTGCGCCGGCCAAACCGCTGACCTTCAACGCGGCGCTCGACGTCGCCAAGGGGGCGGGCAAGGTCTCGCTCCAGGGGTCGATGTCGAAACCCTCGGCGGACGGCACCCTGACGGGCAGCGTTGCCGTGGAGGCCAAGGACGCCCAGAAGTTTATCCAAGCCATCATGGCCGCGGTCGGCGGCGAAGTTCCGGCGCTGCCGGGCCTCTCGCAGGCGATCGCCCTGCGCGGCGACGTCACCGCCAATACCGGCGAAGCCGGCCTGAACAATCTGGAACTCAAGCTCGGCGACACCACGGCGGCCGGCGCGGTCAGCGCCAAGCTCGGCGACAAGCCGAGCGTCGATTTGGCGCTCGACGTCAACCGCGTCGATCTCGATGCCTGGTTGGCCGCCGGCGGCGGCGCCGCCACACCCTCCAAGAAGAAAGAAGAGGGCGAAGCCGCCCCGGCCGAGCCGTTCGTTCTGCCCGCCGACCTGACGGGAACCGCGGCGATTACGGTGGACGCCGTCACCTACCGCGGCCGCGCCATCCGCCAGGTCGAGGCCTCGGCCGGGATTGCCGGCGGCGTCGCCACCATCGAAAAATTCGGCGCACAGTTGCCGGGCGGCGCGCGGCTCGATGCCGCCGGCACGGTCCAGGCCTTCGAGGGCGCGCCCAGGTTCGAGGGCAACGTCAGCGCCGCCGCCGACAACCTGCGCGGCGTGCTCGACTGGATCGGCACCGACGTCTCGATGGTGCCCGCCGACCGTCTGCGCAAGACGGCGCTGGCGGCGACCGTGCGGGCGACGCCGTCGCTGCTGGAGATCTACGGCATCGACTTCCGTCTGGATTCGTCCAAGCTGACCGGCGGAGCGGCCTACGCTTTCCGTGAACGCCCCGCCTTCAGCCTGGATTTCGAGATCGATCAGTTCAGCGTCGACGCCTACATGAACGCGGGCGCCGAAACGGCCAAGCCGGCGGACCAGCAGGCGGCGCCGGACAAACCCGCCGATCTGACCGTTCTGCCCAAGGATATCGTCGACCTGCTCAACTCGTTCGACACCAACATCAAACTCGGCGTCGGCAAGCTGGCGGTGAACGGCGTCCCCATCCGCGGTGCCCTGGTGGATGTCGGTCTGTTGGCCGGGGAAATCACCGTGCGCCGGATCAAGGCCGATGATCTCGGCGGGGCCCAGGTGGCCTTTGCCGGCAAGGCCCGCGATCTGGCCGGCAAGCCGGCGCTCAGCGGCACCGTCGATATCCGCTCGGACAATGCGTCGGGCTTGGCGCGGCTGGCGGGCGTGGCGCTGCCGGTGCCCGCCGAACGCCTGGGCAAGGTCAGCGCCCGGGGCAAGGTCGACGGCAACGCCGAACGGCTCGGTCTCGACCTCAACGTGACGGCCGCGCGCACGACGACGGCCTTGAAGGGCGAAGTGAACCTGCTGGGCGCCGCGACGCGGCTCAACCTGACGATGGCGGCGGCGAACAAGAGCTACGTCCGGCTCTGGCGCGTCTTCGATCCGGAATTCAAGATGGCCCAAGGCGGGAAGGACGGACCGCTGCGCATCGACGGCACGGTTGCCGGCGATCTGACGGCGCTGAGCCTCGATCTCGGCATCGGCCTGGGTCAGGCCAATTTGAAGGCCGCCGGTAAATTGTCGCCGCTGGCGGGGCCTGAGTACAACCTGGCGTTCAGCGCCGGGCACCCCGACGCGGTCGCCTTCCTCAACGGCCTGGGCGTCGACTATCAGCCAGCGGCCCCCAATCTCGGAAGCCTGAAGTTGAGCGCCGACATCGCCGGTAACGGCGAACTGGCCAAGCTCGGCAATCTCGACGGCAACTTCGGCCCGGTGGCGCTAGCGGGCGCCGCCAGCGCAAACTTCGGCGGGCCGCGCCCGGCCATCACGGCCGGACTGGCGACCAGCGAAATCCTGGTCGACCTGTTCGTGCCGCGCGGCGGCAACGGGGCAGGCGGCGGCGCCGGATCGGGCGGCGCTTCAAGCCCGGCGGCGGCGGAACGCTGGTCGTCCGATCCCATCGATCTCTCCGTGCTGCGCGCGGCCGACATGGAACTGGACATTCAGGCCAGGGGCATCATCTACGGCGCCTACCGCTTTGCCGATCCCAAGGTCGTCGCCTCGGTACGCGACGGCGTCCTGCGCATCGAGCCGCTGACGGGCAAGCTGTTTGACGGTGACGTCAAGCTGACCGCCGAACTCAGGGACGACCAGATTCCCGTCATGAACTTAGGTATCGGCCTGACCGGCGCCGACTTGCGGCGGACCTTGATGGATGCGGCGGGTATCGATGCCGTCACCGGCCTTGTCGGCCTGGACGGGAAATTCGCCTCGGCCGGCCACAGCCAGCGCGACATGATCTCGCAGCTTTCCGGCGGCCTGTCCTTCGCGGCGGAGAACGGCGTCGCCAACGGCGTCGATCTCAAGACGCTGAGTGATCGTCTGAAGACGCTCGACCGGACCGCCGATTTCCTTAGCCTCATCCAGTCGACCATGAGCGGCGGACAGACCCGGTATACGCGCCTCGGCGGCAATTTCACGGTCGAGAACGGCGTGGCGCGCAGCGACGACATTGCCGCCGAAATGGAGGCTGGGGCCGGGGCCGGCCGGGCCGTCATCGACCTGCCGCGCTGGCACATGGACATGACCGGCAGCTTCCGGCTGACGGAGCACCCCAAAGCGCCGCCCATCGGCCTGACCTTGCGCGGCCCGCTCGACAATCCGCAGCGCGACATCAAGAGCCGAGATCTGGAGAACTACATCGCCCAGCGGGTGGGCGGCACCGTGGTGCGCAAGCTGATCGGCAAAAAAGCGAAGGGTCTGGAGGCGTTGCTGCCGGGTCTTGCCCAGCCCCAACAAGAGCAACCCGAGGAGCAGCCGCAGCAGCAGCCCCAGCAGCAAGAGCAACAACAGCCGCAGCAGCAGCCGCGTCAGCGCAAGCTGAAACCCGAGGACATACTCAAGGGATTGCTGAAAAACCTGGGGAACTAGCCACGCCTAATTTTCGGCGTCCTGTGTCCGTTCCAGGACATACAACCTGAGCGCGCTGGAGAGATTTCCCTCCCGCGCTTCGTCGATTTGAGCGGCCAGATCGTTGACCGACACGCCGTCTTGGGCCGCGAACACCTGCAGGGCCCGCCAAAAAGCGTCCTCCAGCGTCACGCTGGTGCGGTGACCGGCAATGACGATGGAGTGCTTGCGCAAGCCCGCCATGGCAGCCGGTCCTAGAGGTCCTTGAAGAAGTCGTTGCCCTTGTCGTCGATGATGATGAAGGCGGGGAAGTTTTCCACCTCGATGCGCCAGACCGCTTCCATGCCGAGTTCCGGATATTCCAACACCTCGACCTTGCGGATGCAGTCCTGTGCCAGGATGGCGGCTTCGCCGCCGATCGAGCCCAGATAAAATCCGCCGTACTTGTGGCAGGCCTCGCGCACCTGGGCGCTGCGGTTGCCCTTGGCCAGCATCACCATGGA
>CAZGTM010000123.1:0-4798 GCA_964528595.1 uncultured Rhodospirillaceae bacterium | reverse complement strand
CATATTTGAAGTAGGGAAAAGGATTAATATTCGCCGCCGTGACAATAGATGGGACATTTGTGTAATTGTGGTTGACCTGTTAAACTTTCCCATTGTCAGTTGACTTGGTTGGGATCCTGAATCATGCAGGATGGGGGGCTGGACTACGATAGCACTGAGCCGGAGACCATAGAGGTTTCAGGGACAGTTAAGTGGTTCAATGCAGTAAAAGGTTATGGTTTTGTGACGCCCTTGGACGGCTCCGGGGACGTCTTTCTTCACCTATCGGCATTGCGTCAATCGGGTCACGAAGTCGTGGATCCCGGAACAACCGTTGTGTGTGAAGCCGTGCGCGGCCCAAAAGGCCTGCAGGCTGTCCGGGTGCTCCAAATTGACGCGAGTACGGCTCAGCCGCCATCGATGGAATCGCAAAGCACCCCCAACTATCCGGCGGTCGCCGCCGAAGGGGACTTTCTCGAGGCGACCGTCAAGTGGTTTAATTCGGAAAAGGGATACGGTTTTGTCACCCAGGGCAACGATTCCCAGGACATTTTCGTGCACATCAAGACGCTGAGACTAATCGGCATTGAAGACCTCAAACCGGGTCAGGTTCTGCTGGTCAGGGTCGGCCAAGGGCCCAAAGGTCCACAGGTTGCCGAAATCGACATTCCCTAGCTTGATCTTGACGGCCATCCGGTCGAATAATTGAAATTCCATTGCTATCAACAAGTTGAAACGGCTTGATGTATCCGCTCATTGATACCAGGCGCAGCGTTGCTGCATTCGCCGCCTTCATCCTGCTGTGCACGGTACTGTTCGGCTTGTTGAACAGCGTCCGTGCGGCCGACGCGGGAAAGGTGAGGATCGTCACCGCATCCGGGACGATAGAATTTGTGGTTGAGGTGGCGGCAACGCAGATTTCCCGGGCTCGGGGCCTGATGTTTCGACGTTCGCTCGACTCGAGCGCCGGTATGCTGTTCGATTATGGCCGCGATAAGCTGGTGCAGTTTTGGATGAAGGACACCTACATTCCGTTGGATATGCTGTTCATAAAGGCGGATGGCCGCATCGCCAACATTGCCCACCGCGCCGTTCCGCATTCCAGAACCATCATCCCGTCGCAAGGGTTGGTTCGGGCCGTTCTGGAACTCAACGGCGGCACGGCGGAGCGACTTGGCATCCGTGCGGGGGATCGCGTTCTCCATCCCATATTCGAGTAGCTGAGGACTTTCACCCGCTCATGACACCAAACCTGGAGCCACCCGCGGGATTTGAGGCGATCATCCATTCAAATCCGTTTGGCGCACATATTGGTCCCATCTACGAGCTGATAACCGCCGGGGGGTTTGTCCGGGGATTTTACCTAGGCGAGAAACACATGAATGCCGGCGGGGTCGCGCATGGCGGCGTCCTGATGACGTTCGCCGATATCATCCTCGGCCAAGCGGTTCTAAGACATATCGAGAGGTCGGCCGTGACAGTGCGCATGACCGCTGATTTCATCGCGCCCGTGAAATTGGGATCATGGGTCGAGGGAACGGCGGCGGTAACGCATGGCGCCAAAACACTGGTTTTCGTTTCAGGCGAAATCAGTGTCGCCGGAAAACCCGTCATGACGGCCCAGGGAACCTTTAAATCCTTCTAAACGTGGATTGGCGAAGGCAAATTCCGCATTACCGTCGGACTTGTTTGGGTCAGATCAATGGTCCATAGTTGGCACGCGTTGGGGTGCGCGGGGTGAGACCGGCGGAGTCAAAACAGGATGCGGACACAGCGCTACATCGCACATGGCTTTTAAGTTACAGACGAGCGGGCTCCGATGAAGCTGCCGCTCCGAAAGCGAATTTCCTATCAGCTAGCCACCCGAAGCGTGTTGGCCGCGCTTGTCCTGGGCTTGGCTTTCAGCGCGGCCCAATTGGCCAACGATTACGCGGAACAGCAAGACCGCGTCCAAATGTCGGTAACAAACATACTAGCGGCCGCGAACAAACCGGCGACGGTCGCCGCTTTTCACCTCGACGGAAAACTCGCCAGGGAAGTTATCGACGGACTTTTTGCCTATGATTTCGTCTCTTCCGTCAGTATCGAAGATGAGGACAAAACGGTACTGGCGGGCCGCCAAAGAAAGATGGGCCAATCACGGACGGCCTGGATTACGCGCGTGCTGGGCGAAGGTAAGAAAAACTTTGTCGTTCCGCTCAGCGCCATCGGACAGAAAAACAAGAAAATCGGCGTTTTGAACGTCACCATCGACTACGACCTTGCCCTGGCGCAATTCTACAACAGGTCGATGTTTGTGTTGCTGGCGGGCCCTTTGAGAAACGTCGTTCTGATTTTTGTTTTGTTCTATGCCTTCCAAAGATTCCTTTCCGGACCATTGCTCAAGCTGATCGATGATTTCAGCCGGCTGGACCCGAAGGAAGGGCGGGCGGAGGAACTATCCTTGGTCGGCGTCCATGAGGAAGACGAACTCGGCATGCTGCGCAACGCAGCCAATGCCTACGTCAATGCCAATAACCAGCACTGGGCGGAAAGGCGTAAGACCGAAACCGCCCTGAAGGAGAGCGAGGCCCGCTACCGGCAACTTTTCGAGAGCGCCGAAGTGGCCATCTGGGATCAGGACTTCTCTTTGGTGCAGGAAGAGTTCAAACGGCTTCGCGAGACCGGCATCACAAATCTAAGCGCCTATCTTGACGAAGACCGGACGCGTGTTGCGGAATTTGCCCGTCTTGTCAAAACACGGGCTGTGAATGAGACGACACTGAAGTTTTTCGGCGCGAAATCGCAGCAGGAGTTTCTCGACTGCTTTTTCGATCTTTTTCCGGAGGACTCCAAAGACGTGTTTGACCTGCAGCTTGGCGCAATTTGGGACGACAGGGATTACTGCGTTTCGGAAGCGACGTTCAAGACCCTGCAGGGCGCCGATCTGGCCGTCCTTGTTTCGATGCCCGTCCCCAAGAGCGCGGATGAATTCAACAACGTGCCGATTTGCGTACTGGATATCACGGAGCACAAGAGCACGACCAACGCCCTGCATCAGGCGCAAAAATTGGAAGCCATCGGGCAGTTGACGGGGGGCGTCGCCCACGATTTCAACAACTTGCTCCAGGTTATCGCAGGCGCCAGCAGCATGGTGCGCATGGGGCGCGAGGAAGACAGTGAGATTTCGACCTGGGTTGACCGCATCGACGCGGCGGTGGAGCGCGGCAGCAGTTTGACGGGCCAGTTGCTGGCGTTTTCCCGCAAACAGTCGCTGAGCGTTAAATTGTTTGCCGTCGGCAAGGTGATCGCCGATATCGGCGAAATGCTGCAGAGGACGCTTGGCGAGGATATCGAAATCGTCATGGATATCGATTCCGAGGACGTCCTCATCAACGCCGATTCCAATGCGCTGCAGAATGCCTTGCTCAACCTTTGCCTCAACGCGCGCGCGGCGATGCCCGAGGGCGGCAGGCTGTCCATCCGCGTCAGGCAGCGGCTATTCGAAAACGATATCCAGCTGGATGACGAGACGCTGTCGCGCGGCGACTACCTGGAGATTTCGGTTGCCGACAATGGCGCGGGCATGGATCCGCAAACGGTGGAGCGCGCCTTCGATCCCTTCTTTACGACCAAGGGCGTGGGCGAAGGAACCGGGCTCGGCCTAAGCATGGTTTACGGCTTCGCCCGGCAGTCGGGCGGCTTTGCGGAAATCGAAAGCCAATTGGGCGAAGGCACCATCGTCCGACTTGTTCTGCCGTCGGGTACATCGGCCCCCAGCATGCACGTTTACAAAGCCGATGCCCAAGCTTCCGTGGCGGAGGTGGTGGATGACAAACCGGAGCTTGGCCTCGTTTTGGTCGTTGAAGACGATCCGGAGGTGAGGTCGACGACCCAGGCCATTTTGAAACGGATCGGCTACTCGGTTGTCGAGGCGGAGGATGCCACCAAAGCGTTGGGCATCATCGGCGAACGGAACGATATCGACATCGTTTTCAGTGATGTCGTCATGCCGGGCGGCATGAGCGGTTTTGACCTGGCCAAGCAATTGTCGGAGCGCGGCATGCACCACAAGATCCTGTTGACGTCGGGGTATCCCGACCAGGTGATCAAGTCCGGCGAGTATGGGGATTCCAACGTCAAGATCATCCAAAAGCCCTACAGCCGGGCGGAACTTGCGGCGGCATTGGAGAGCGTCGGAGCCTAACCGCCGCCTTTGGGTTCGTTCTCTCGCCAACGAATTTGATCCGGTCGGCATCCGCCTTGCCCGACGATGACGTATCGTGTAAGTGAGGGGCCAGCGGGCGACCGATACGGGGAGTAGCTCAGCCTGGCAGAGCACCGGCTTTGGGAGCCGGGGGCCGGAGGTTCAAATCCTCTCTCCCCGACCAGGTTTCGCCCGACCAAGTCATTGCCCGGACAGGTTAGAGGAACTATTCTCGCGGGCACCGAGTAGGAGTGTCGAGGATCATGGAAGCACGCATTTATCAGCCAGCCAAGGCTGCCACGCAATCAGGCCGCGGGCGCGGCAATTGCTGGGTTCTTGAATATCAGCCGGCGGCGCCGAAGCGTCTCGACTCGCTCATGGGCTGGACCGGTTCGTCCGATTGCAACGAACAGGTCGTCATGAAGTTCGAAACCCGTGAAGCCGCCGAAACCTATGCTGACAAACGCGGCATCGCGTACACCGTTTCACAGCCGCGCACGCGCACGGTGCGGGCAAAATCCTACGCCGATAACTTCAGCTACGATCGGGTGAGATAACCGGTCGACATACCTCTTGGGCCCCGTAGCTCAACCGGATAGAGCACGGGATTTCTAATCCCGCGGTTGCAGGTTC
>CAZGTM010000122.1:0-5101 GCA_964528595.1 uncultured Rhodospirillaceae bacterium | reverse complement strand
AACGGCCCTAGAAGACCCAGCAGCAGATTTTCGCGATGGCCAATGGGAGGCCATTGATAGCCTTGTGACCTGCCCCCCGAAAACTAGTCCAGCCCGGATGTTAGGATCGGGTTGGCTTGGAGGAGGGCAAGATGGCGAAGAAAAATCACACGGTTGAGCAGATTATCGGCAAGCTCCGCGAGGCGGAGGTTCGGCTAAGCCAAGGAGAGACGGTGGGCCAGGTCAGGGTGGGTCCGAGGAATTTCCAAGTTTCGAAAAAACAAAGATTGAGAAAAAACTTTGCCTCTCTTGGGGAGGTGCGGAGGGGGTGCCGCTTGTTGCGAATGAAATTGAAAGTGACTAGCGTGTTAATCGTCTCGGTAAAAAAATATTCGGATCAACTAGACCATGCTTGATGTAATTTAGTTCCGGTCTTCAATCGAAACCAGACTATTCCATGACCTTCGAGGTTGGTCTGCTTCTGACCCAAAGCAGACATGTGAGCATTTGACGCTAATCGTCCTGACACGCCCTCAGGATATCGTACGTCATCGCCGGAAACGGGAGAAAATAACTATTCGGAGCAAGTCCCTGGTCCCGCCGGATGGACCGGATGGCGTCTTTGACGGCGAAGTACGCCGAAAAACCCAATTGTATGTTTGCCTCGCCGACGCCTTTTGAATTGTGCAAACCACGACGGCCGGGCGGCCCTTCCGTTTCCTGCAATATTTCGACGGTCCAGTCCCGTGGCATGTCGTCCAGTGCCGGAATTTTGTATGACGACACATTATCAGTCAGCAAAGAACCGTCCTTGCGGTAAATCATTTTCTCCAGCAGTGAGTAGCCGAGCCCGAACGCGAACCCCCCCTCGATCTGGCCGATATCCAGAAGCGGATTAAGCGACCGTCCGCAGTCCTGGGTGATGTGAGTCCGCAACGCACGCCAGGATCCCGTGCCGACATCGACCTCGACTTCCGACAGGGCCGCACCCCAGACATAGAAGTAGGATACATCTCCCTGCTGCTGCTCCCAATCGAACCGCAATCTAGGCTCCTGGGCATACCCGCGCGCCTCAAGCGGCAAACCCTCCTGGTAGCAGACGTACGCGGCTTCCGCGAACCCTCGGTCGGCCGGGTAACCCGCGTGCGCCAATGTAGCCAGCAGTTCGTCGCAGGCATCCAGAATTGCGGCGCCGATCATATCCGTCGCAACCATGGTGGTCGGCGGTGTATTGGGCAGATCGGCGGTACGCGTCGCATCCACCGTGACCTTTTCGATTGGGAGGCCTAGTGCCTGGGCCGTAACCTGAGACATGCGGGTGTTTATGCCCTGACCCATTTCGACGCCGGAATGGGAGATACGGACCGAACCGTCCGAGTGTATTCTGACGACAGCCGAGCCCCGATTAATGTCGGCGGCCTCCAGAAAACCCATGTTGCCTTTGGAGGGAACCGCTGCAACGCCCCGTTTGACAAGCGTATGCCGTTCATTGAACGCCTCACAGTCGGCACGCCACGACTCATAGTGATTGTCCACTGCTTCACGCCAACAGGCGCGGAGCACGTCATCATCAATGGAGGTTCCCGCGAGCGCCGTTTGACCTTTTGCGTAGAGATTTTGTTTTCGCAGTGTCTGCGGATCGATGTCGAGGCGGGCCGCGGCATCATCCAGGATCGTCTCGATAATGGCGCCGGTCTGCGGCTTGCCGTAGCCACGTGTCGCTGTGAAACCGGCTGGCAAGTTGCTCCTCCCGCAACGCGCGCGAATACGTGCATGCTCGATGAAATAGGCGTTGTCGATAAGGAATACCGAAGTTTCCACGATGGAAGGTGAATAGTCCTCTCCGGCGCCGCCATTTGACATTATGTCGATATCCAGCGCCGAGATTGCGCCGGTCGAGCGCTCGAGGGCAATTCGGTAATCCGCGCGAAATGGACTGCGCCCTGGCACAAGCGTCATGTCAGTTTCCCGCGAAAGCTCCAGCTTCACCGGCCGGTCGGTAACACGTGCCGCCAAAGACGCCATTGCCGCGAACGAGGCGCTGCGTGTTTGCTTGCCTCCAAATCCGCCGCCTACAAGTCCGGCCTCCACGTCTACCTCGTGTTCTGCCACACCCAGCGCCGACGCCACATAGCGGGCAACGTGCGCCGGCGATTGGGTCGACGACAGCACGCGCATGCGGTTCGTTCCATTGGGATAGGCCACAGCGCATTGGGGTTCGAGGTAAAAGCACGATTGACCCCCGACCTCGACCCGCCCCTCGTAAATGGCGTAGCGCTCCGGATTCTGCCTTGCCGACAGGAATGCGGCGTCGGGATCGCCGCGCTCCAACTCTCGTTCCCGCGCCTCCTTGGACGGGTCATCGGGAATGTGTTCGAAAGAGAACCAGCTGTCGTGCGCCACAATTTCGTCGAAAGTTAGGATTGGCGCTTTGTCATCAGCGTTTACGACAACCCGCACTCTCGCTGCCGCGCTCTCTGCCGCGGCGCGGGTTCGGGCGACGGCAAGCGCAACGGGTTGGCCGTAATGGGTCACCCGATCCGAACACAAGATTTCCTCTTCTGCCAATGGGTGAACCATGTGGCCTTGAAGGTTGCTTCCCGGCACATTCGCGGCGGTGACCAAGGCGACGAAGTCCCGGTCGTCCCGGCACGGCGAGGCGTCGACTTCAACGAGTTCACCGCTGGCAACCGGTGCAGGGACGATTGCGGCGTACAAACCATCCTCCGGCAGTTGATCGTCTACTGTGTATTGTGTGCCGCCGCTTGTATGTTGTGCCAGGTACCGGTGAGCCATTGCCCGGCCGACAATGGATCCGCTGACTGTTTCTTCCGCAAACGATTGCCGCCCTCGGCAAGGGGGATGTTGCAGCCGGTTCGATCTTTCATAGGTATCCGGCTGTGCCGTGGCCATTCGAACAAATCGCTGTAGAAACGACACCGCCACATCGCGCTGGTAGTTGCGCATGTTGTCCGGCAACGCGCGGACGTTTATTTCCACAATCTCGTCGTGGAGCACCTGCATGATGTCTTTGAGGCCGCTCGCAGCGGTGAGGTCCACGTTAAGACCTTCCATGGCGGCTTCGGTTCGACGGGCGCGCAACCCCGGTGCACCGAGGCCACCCAGCGCGATGCACGGGTTTCGCAGCACACCCGAGCTATCAATCTCCGCTGAAATCGCCGCATTGACCAGTGCCATCGAATCCGAGCGTCTGATTGCCTGCTTGAACGGCTCGGCGATAAATCCGTCCGGGTCTTTCGGAGGCAACACCAGCGCAACGACGACCTCCCCAGGTTCCAGAGCCAATTGACCGGCATCTATATCGATCAGCTCGCGCACCGGTATGGTGCGCGGTCCCTGGCTTTGGGAAACAAGGTCTACCCGAGCATCCAACGCAATCCAAACGGGGATCATGTCTGAGAGCTGATGACAGGACACCAGACCCCCGCCGACGGAACCGGTATGCCTTACATTTTCGTTTGCGAAGTAGCGGGCTTGCGTGACCAAGGCGGTCAGCGATTCCCGATGCTGGACGAATGACGATGCGTTCTTTTTGAGTGCATCCAAGATCTGCTGCAGGGCACCAATCGGCGTTGCCGCGCCAATCGATAGGGCGCCATCCTTGCGAACGGACCAGCTGCGCAACTCCGGCACGTCCCGGACCGATACGGTGTGTTGCAGCATGCGATGGCTGCGATGCTCTTCGTAACCGACGTCCGTGAACCCTGCCGCCAGAACTCGCCCCTGTTCCCATCTTGAGGCTCCGCCGGCTGCCAACACATTCAAGGTATCCGGCGAATTACCGTACACGGCTACAAGCGCATCCAGGGATGCCGGACGGATATGCGAGTAAGAACTCCCTTTGTACAGCTGGGCCGGAGATTCGGTTGACGTATCTGTTGCCTCCTCAGTTGCCGCTATGCGTCCTCCGATTTTGGCTTCACCACCACCTCGTTCGACGAGCGCGACTCCGTCCACACCTTCGGTGCAGAAATATTGAAAAAAAGCGGCCGTGAGGGAAGGCGGGAATTGGTCTGGGTCATCTAGTTTTTTCCGATAGGCGATGGCTCGGTCACGAATCTCTCTGGCTGCCTCCTGGTGTTCGCCTTGGTAGTCGTCACACAGCAGCTGGGCCGCCTCGGATATCGACCGGTACCCCGTGCACCGGCAGAGATTGCCATCGAGGAGGGTTTCGACATTTGCGCAAGAGAGTCCCCGACCGGAGCAGGTACTGTCCAGAACGCTTACGATACCGCCGGTGCAAAATCCACACTGCGCAGCGTTGGTCAACTGCAATGCTTCTTGCGCCGGCGTCTTGCTGGTCGGTGACAGGGTCGAGCGGTCCTGTGGCGTAATCACCGCGGCAAAGGCCAAGTCGCCTATGGGCGTTACACACGAGGCGACCGAGTAGGTTTCGAGCCGGATGGATTTCCCGTTATCGGCATCGACATAAGGACGCGTCACGATGACGGAACATGCCCCACACCCTCCTTCACCGCATGCCTGCCGTGCGGATCGACCCAGGTGGGTGTGAATGAACTCCGCCAGTGTGTGTGACTTTGTGAGGTCACGAGCGGTGATTCGCCATTCCTTGCCATCAATGACAAGCGGTAGGAATTCTCTTGCTACGACGTTTAAACTCAACCTCTTCGCCCACCCACTTTTCAGTCCCCAGACAAACCAGGTTCACAAAGGCCCCACCGGTGTATTTGCTTGCAATTGTAACTGCCAGTAGACAGTGATTGGGAGTTAATTCCATTACCATCCGAACATTTTTCATTTCCGGTAAGCCGCCGAGACCTCCGCCGACGATACCTTCTATTCTTTGGTCGTGTTATTGCCGAGGTTGTTGGAGAAGTGTGCAGGGCTTTTTATGACAACGGCCAAGCGACAAGCCATGGTACAGTGAAGATAATTACATCGAGAGATTCCAAGGTGAACCGCTGAGTTCGTGCTGAGCCGTAATGGGCGCGCGGTGTAACCACCAACCGCAAGCGTCTGCATATGGCTAATGACGGACATACCGGGAGCCGTGATCAACGTCGCGTTATGACCCTTTGCAGTCATCTTAGATTTTTCCGATCACATCGTTTGCTTAACTTGGATCGGCGCCCCTGCATTT
>CAZGTM010000121.1:0-5127 GCA_964528595.1 uncultured Rhodospirillaceae bacterium | reverse complement strand
AGCTGACGAATGGACTGAGTAACCCAGTCGGAATAATCACCGGCCATGTTCTCGATCTTGGATTCGGCTTGTGCGATCAGGTCGGGATCGATTTCCGGGATGCCTTTCAGGTTGTAAGCGCCGATCTTATCGGACAGTCGGTTGCGGAAATGGAATTCGATAACCTTGGCGTCCTGTTTGAGTTTCTTGGGCGCGCTTTCCGAATGAACGATTTGGATTTCTTCTTTCTTGGTTTTTCGCTTTTCGACATCCTGAAATAGTTCGGTGCGGCGGCGTTCCGGTCCGAAATACCCCGGACTCAGTATAAATTTACGTGGCCGCATGATGACGTGCATGACCTTCTTGGCGACCGATTCCGCGGAAAACGGTTTGGCCAGGAATTCACTGGCGCCGAGGTCGCGGCATTCCCACACAACGTCCTTGTCGGCCGCGCCGGAGATCATCAGCATCGGGACGAAACGGTCCGGTGATTTTCCGCCGGAGCGCACCCAACGCAACAACATGCGGCCGTCCACGGAGGGCATGAAGACGTCTGAAATGATGACGTCGATCACCGAAATGCCGGCCTTCATCGGATCGACGGCCACGGTTTGCAGTAAATCGATGGCGTCTTCGCCATCCGTTGCTGAGAATACCCGGCCGATCCCAATGGACCGCATGACGTCGCTGAGCAAATCGCGGATGAATTCGTTGTCTTCGACGATTAGGACGGACAAACGCTCAAGATCGGCATTTTCGCTCATGGAAAAACCAGCCCTTTGAGGAAACCAATATTGTCAATTCGCGGTGGAGTGTAGCTGCGTGCGTGCCGCAGCGGGAGAAAATTTTCAAAACCCGACATTAATCAATCGTGGATTATTGATCCAAAAGAGTTGATAAGGTTCAATAAATTCGAGACAAACGAAGTTTATCCGCTTGGGAGTTCTAGGAATGTCGAGTCATAGCGACGATTACCATGATCTGGTCGCGCATCGCAGGTTTCTTGACGAGGTCGAGAACGGTATCCGGATGGTTAATCGTGAAATCATCCACGAAAAGATTCCACAGATCACCAAAGAGCGCTTTCTCAAGTTCGCCGTCTTGGTCAGCCGACTGCGAGGCGAATACCTGGCGGCGGCGTTTGATCTGGTCGAGGCTGGCGCGCATATACCGGCGGATACCGTCGTCCAGAGTTTGAGGTCCAAACGTGAAAAATTCGAGGAGGCGCTCAACGCGTTTTAATCGCTGCACCGGGCCATCGAGCGGGGGTATGTCGATGTCGCCAAGACCAGCGATGCCGAGTAGTCTGAACAAGTTTTAGTGGGGGCCTCGTTTAAGGATAGGGGATGACCAAGGAAATTCGGAGACCAAAGGGGGCAGGGCCGCAGCGCTGCAAGTTCATCGCTGAACAGCATCTGGATTTATTCGTAAACTTCATTGCAGCGAAAGCCGACGACAGCTTTGATATCGAGCACCTCCGAAAGCAGGCAGAGGATTTCCGCGAGCACCAATCCCTGTTGGCGCCCGTTTACCGCCGGTCCTATGACGACTGCGAAAGGGCCCGGAAAGAGCATGAATTCGACGACAAGCGGAATGACCACCTGGGGCGGCTGGTCATCCGTTTGATAGCCGACCACTTTGTCGAGAACGGAGCCAAGCCACCGGAAGAGGGTGGGCTTTCACGCCGCATCGTACCCGGCATGCTGTCCGTCCTTGAGCTTGCCTTGGGCGCCGATGTCCTCAAGACGTTTCAGGCTGAGGCACAGGATATCGTCAACCGCCTGCGTGAGGCCAATGCAGAAGAATTCGAGTGGGAGGATTTGTTCGCCGACCGGGCCGCGCAATCGCTGTTGGCAAGACTGCTCGTGGACCTCTCGATTTCCTTCGAGGATTACGGTCGCCGTAAGATGTGGGCCATCGATATCATCAACAAGTCGATGCAGCACGACCGCCTGGACCCCGAGGACGGCGAGTACTGGGAGTTTGCCGAAATGCACTTCCACACCATGATCGGCGGATTGTTCGTGCCCCTGATCGCCGTTAGCGACACGGCTGACAAGCGTATCGAATTCGCCGCGGCCTTCGGCACCGAGAGGATGGAAGCCGTGCGCGATTTTCTCCATAGCGCTGACCTGCTTTGAAGGCCTCAAAATATTGAATCGGAACAAATTGTGCTAATATGAAGCCGTTGTCCGGTGCGTTGCGTCAGGCGACGGGCCTCAAACGATTGGCTGTCTGTATTCTTGAGGTTTGGCCCGGCGGAGCGGGGATGTCCGAGCTGGAACCAGGGATCCCTGTTCCTGAAAATCGCCAGTTGACGTTGACCGGCTCCAAGCTGGGTGGATTCATTGGTGAAGGGGATGGGACGTGAAAGTCAGTAATCTTATTGCCGACAAGGGGTCCGAGATTGTCATGACGAGCTCTGGTGAAAGCGTACTCGAAACCGCTAAATTGCTGCGGACACATAAGATCGGCGCGGTCCTCGTGCGCGATCCTTCCGGCGGACAGGTCGCCGATATTGCCGGCATCATTTCGGAACGCGATATTATTAACGGGGTGGCGGAGCATGGCCACCAGGCATTGGATATGAGTGTCGGAGATCTGATGACGGCGAACGTTCATGTTTGTTCATCGGAAGACACAGTCCACGACGTCATGACTTTGATGACGGATAAGCGGTTCCGGCATGTTCCCGTGGTGGATGACGGCAAGCTTGTCGGTCTTATCAGCATCGGCGACGTGGTCAAGCACCGCATCGCGGAGACCGAAGAGGAAGCGCAGGCGCTGCGGGAGTACATCACGACGGCCTAGCCGCCGGGCGAGCCCGAAATAGTTTCTTGCCGGAAGTTGCTAGACGCTTGGCCGCTCGATGCCGAGTATGTCCATGGCTTCCATCAGGGCCGGCATGGCGAATTCCGCAGCGGCCTCGCCTTCTGCGATCACCTCATGCGCCCGATCGAACTCGAGCATGCCGATGTGGCCGACGTGGGGCGTGATTACGACATCCGGCGGATCACCGGCGAGACGGATCCGGGTCAGTCTGTCCTGGATTATATTCAACGACGATATCATGACGTTGAACAGGCTGAGGTCGGTATCCTTATGACCGATGACCTGGTTCAACAATGAGCTGACGCGGCCGCTTCGGCGGGGTGCCGCCGCCTCGCCGTTGCCGTCGTCGTGTTCCGGATCGACGGTGTTCGGCAACCGCGGACGCCGGCCCAAATGGTCGGAGTTCAAATTAACCGCGATAACTAACCGCGCGCCCATGGCGCGGCAGGCTGACACGGGGATGGGATTGACCAGGGCGCCGTCCACCAGCAATTGGGCGTCGCCTGTAACCGGCTGGAAAATACCCGGCAGGGCGAATGACGCGCGCATGGCATCGGTCAGTGGACCTTTTCTCAGCCAGACCTCGTGCCCGGTCGCCAGATCCGTCGCGATAGCCGCATAGGGGCGGTCCAGTTCTTCGATGTTGACGTCGCGCACGGCGTCGCCGAGCTGATCCATCAATTTGCGCCCAGCGATAAAGCCGCCGCCGGACATGCGTAAATCCAGGTAGCGGAGCAGTTTCAGTTTGGTGAGATTTTCCGCCCACGCTTCTAATACATCCAGATTTCCACCCAAATGCACGGCGCCCACCAATGCGCCGACGGAGGTTCCGCAAATAACGTGCGGGTCGATTCCAGCCCGCAGCAGCGCCCGGATGACGCCGATATGCGCCCAGCCCCGGGCCCCGCCGCTGCCCAAAGCCAGGCCAACGGGATAGGTTTTTTGCGGCGCCAAACCCGAGGTTGGCTCCGATTGGTTGCCTTCGTCCGTCATCGGTCTATGTCTCGGTCCTATCCGGATAACAAATGCCAATCTGGATCATGCAGCGTCCGGTACTTTTTTTCATGCAAAAGCGAAGGTATGCTGCATATCCAAGGGAGAGTGAATTTTAACGCGTTGCCGAGTTGCCGCAATAAGCCGGCAGGGGGAGTGTGTCAGGCATGACAAAATTTCTTTTGAGTGCGGATAATCCAAAAGGTTGGAAGCTCGAAGACCTGTTGATCGAGCTGCAAAATGATATTGTAAAGCGTATGGCGCGGATCTCAGCCGACCAGCGTGCCGAAGCTCGCGTCGTGTTTCAGAACAACATCGACATCATTTCGATGATCAGCGAGTGTCACAAAAAGGCGGTCGAGTCGCAAAAAATTCTCGATAGCCTCGGCCCGCCCCCGGGATCGAGCGGCGCACCCCGAATAGGCTAAACTTTTTTTGCCGGCCGGCCAGGCCGGAAATTTCCTGAAAAACGGCTGTTTTCCGGGGCCTTGCCTTGCCGGAGCCAGGCGCATATACTGGTTTTTGTTGCCCGGTCGGGCGGCACCGGAAGTTTTTTCGATTTTTGGGCTTTACAGGCTCATGGGGCTCGACTATAAACCGCCCCGTCGCCGCCGGAACGGCCGCTCTTCGGAGCCTGGACCGGTAGCGATTTTTGTTCTGGGGACACGCCGACACACTGGCCAAGTCATCGATTTGGTCACAAGACGGCTTGGGCTTCGGGACGCTTCTTGAAGAGACCCTTACGGGTTTTAACAAGGCGCTCTTTTACATCGTGAATAGGGAAGAGATGCGTAGGCGGCGGTTCGTCCGTTATGGATACCGTTGCAAACGCAGTTACATATGCCATCGCGCATGACAGACCGGGTTCTCCCGGAATGTCCTGTGCAGTGCAAAATATATGACGCCGAAATTTGACGTCCTCGTGACGTTGGATTTCAACGTGTTTGTGAACGGGATCCTTAAATAACGATAGACCGTTCTTCGGAACGGTCGCTCGTCAAACTCAACTTGAGAGTTTGATCCTGGCTCAGAACGAACGCTGGCGGCAGGCTTAACACATGCAAGTCGAACGAGAAGCTAGGCTTCGGCCTAGTGGAGAGTGGCGCACGGGTGAGTAACGCGTGGGGATCTACCCAGCAGTACGGGATAACTCCGGGAAACCGGTGCTAATACCGCATACGCCCTTCGGGGGAAAGATTTATCGCTGTTGGATGAACCCGCGTAGGATTAGCTTGTTGGTGAGGTAAAAGCTCACCAAGGCGACGATCCTTAGCTGGTCTGAGAGGATGATCAGCCACACTGGGACTGAGACACGGCCCAGAC
>CAZGTM010000120.1:0-5304 GCA_964528595.1 uncultured Rhodospirillaceae bacterium | reverse complement strand
TTGAAACTCTTGCATTGGCACGAATCAGGAGTTCGGCGGGCCATTTGCCGCCGAAAACATGGTTAAAGAAAACTTGACAAAACACCGCACGGCAACCGACCCTGAATAAGCAACCAAAATTTCGGTTCCAAATCGGGAGGAAAGTTATGCGCAATTTAACCATGACGCGACGGCTTATGGTGGGCCTTACGGCTGCTGTCGCCGGGTTCGCGATGACGGCCGTTGCCACTGTTGGTCAGGCCGCGGACAAGAAAATCAAGATCGGCGTGATCTATGACTACACCGGCCCCTTGGCTGGCGGTGGTTCGGACCTGCAGGCGTTGGGCGCCAAGATCATGATCGAACACATCAATTCCCAGGGCGGCGTTGAAGGCTACATGATCGATCCGATCTATGCCGATGCCCAGTCGAAGCCGGAAGTTGCGATCAACGAAGCCGTGCGCCTGATCGAACAAGAAAAAGTCGATATGCTGTTGGGTTTCTATTCATCCGCTCAATGTGTGCCGGTGGCCGCCAAGGTTGATTCCCTGAAGAAATTCATGTGGATCACGACCTGTATTTCGCCCGCCGTCCTGAAGGGCCGCAATCTGAAATACGTCTTCCGCCCGCAGGTGCATGGCGCCATGTTCGGCGAATTGTCGGTGGATTTCCTGAATTCAAACGCACAAAGCAAATTGGGCATGGCGCCGAAAAAGCTTCGTGTCGCAATCATCCACGAAGACGGCCCCTACGGCTCCGGCGTGGCTGGTGGCAATGCCGCCGCGGCCAAGAAGTTCGGCATGAACTTGGTCCTGAAGGAAGGTTATTCAGCGACCGCGCCGGATCTGTCTTCTTTGGTCACCAAGCTGAAGCGCAAGCGCCCGGATGTCATTCTGCATACCGGTTACAATCCTGACATCACCTTGTTCCTGCGCCAGGCCAAGGAGCAGGGCCTGCGCTGGAAGGCGCTGATCGGCCACGGCGCCGGCTATGGTGTCGCTGATAAGTTGTTCGATGCGATCGGCAAGGACGCCAATCATATCTTCAACGTTGATCCGGTTTCGATCTGGTTGTTGGATCCCAAGTCCCTGGCCAAGGGCCTCCCGGCCGTCACCGCGAAGGTTGGCGTCGAATACATGAAGGCCAAACCGGACACCAAGACGAAATCGGCCCATGTGGGCATGGCGGCATCGAACGCCCATGTCTTCTTCACCGATGTGTTGCCGAGGGCGATCAAGAAGTACGGTGGCATTGACGCCGAGTCTCTGCGCAAGGCTGCAATGGAGACCGATATCGCCGAAGGCGGCACCTTGCTTGGCTTTGGCGTCAAGTTCCCCAAAGCCGGCTCGTCCGACATGATGGGCCAGAACACGCGCGCCTCACCTGTCGTCATGCAGTATGTCGACCGCAAGGTCTTTATCGCCTGGCCAAAGGCATTGCAGACGATCGATCCCGTGCTGCCGCTGCCGAAAGCTTCGCCGTACGCGAAGTAGGCGGACGATAGAGGCGATTGGGACGGCAATTGGTAGGTGAGTACGAAAATGCTTCGCGTTGAAGGACTGTCGAAACATTTTGGCGGCTTCACGGCTGTCGATAATGTGGATTTCGCCCTCGAAAAGGGCGAAATCCTGGGCCTGATCGGGCCCAACGGATCGGGTAAGAGCACGATTTTCAATATGCTCTCCGGCACATTGAAACCGAATGCCGGGTCGATCCAGTTGGAGGGAAAGGAAATTGCCGGCACACCGCCGCACGCCATTTGCGTGATGGGGGTTGGCCGGACATTTCAGATCCCGCGGCCCATTCGCCGTCTTTCCATTCTCGAGAACGCCGCGCTGGCTGGCTTTTATGGCCAGGCCGGCGCGGTCACTCGGGCGCAGGCCTGGCGCAGCGCCGAGGAAGCCTTGGAGATGGTCGGCCTGCCCAGCGACGCGGCGGCTTCCATCGACAGCCTGGGTGCGGCCGGTCTGAAAAAGCTGGAATTGGCCAAGGCTTTGGCGACCAAGCCCAATCTGCTTTTAGCGGATGAAAGCCTGGGCGGTCTGGATCACGCGGAGATGGATCAGGCGGCGGACATGTTGAAGAATATCCGTGAGGAGCTTGGCATCACGATCATTTGGGTGGAACACATCATGGGTGTCCTGATGCGTGTCGTCGATCGGGTCATGGTGTTGGACCATGGCGAAAAAATAGCCGAGGGGCGCCCGCAGGAGGTCGCGGCTGATCCCAAGGTCATCGAAGTTTACCTGGGCAGCGACGCCGAAGAGGTTGCCACCGCAGCCGGTCGCGCCTGACTATTCCAATTTGATGCCTAGTTTTTCTATTTAGAGGATAGCAGCGTAATGCTGACCCTGAAGAACGTAAACGCCGGCTATGGCGATTTCCAAGCCTTGTTCGATGTCTCGCTGGATGTCAACGCGGGCGAGGCCGTGGCGGTGATCGGACCGAACGGCGCCGGCAAGTCGACCTTGATGCGGGTGATTTCCGGCATGATTCCGGCAACGGCGGGACATATTGAAATGGAGGGGGCCTCGGTTCTTGATGCCCCGGCCCATGACATCGTCGGCATGGGCATCGCGCATGTGCCGGAGAACCGGCGCCTGTTTGCCCGCATGACGGTGGAGGACAATCTGCGCATGGGTTGTTTCATGCCGCAATTCCGGGACGGCTATGATCGGCGCAGAAACTTCGTGTACGAGCTGTTTCCCCGCATGTTGGAGCGGCGCAACCAGTTGGCTGGCACCCTGTCGGGCGGCGAGCAGCAAATGTGCGCCATTGGCCGGGCCTTGATGTCGGACCCGAAGATTTTGCTGATGGACGAGCCTTCGGCCGGGCTGGCGCCGGTGATCGTGCAGCAGGTGTTCGACCTGATCGAGCGGATCCGGGCGGAGGGCCTGACGGTGTTGATCGTCGAACAGAACGTGAAGCAGGTTTTGCGCATCGTGGACCGGGCCTACGTTCTGGAATCGGGCAGCCTGCGCCTGGAAGGCACGGCGGACGAATTGTTGCAGAGCGCCGAAATTCAAAAAGCCTTTATGGGCATGTGAGGCAATCATGATGGCGGAATTCACGGAAGCGCTGTTCAGCATCTTCTTCATCGAAACCTTGATCAACGGGCTTTTGCTGGGCGGCGTCCTGGCCCTGTTGTCATTGGGCCTGAACCTGATTTTCGGCGTTATTGACGTGGTCTGGATCTGCTATGCCGAGATCATCATGCTGGGCATGTACACGATCTATTTCATGCATGTGGACGGAGGTATGCCGTTGATTCTGGCGGCGGCCTGCGGGGTTGGTGTTACCACCGTCCTGGGCTGGCTGACCCATCGGTTGGTGATCGGCTATTTGCTGCAGGCGGCCCCGATCAACCAGTTGCTGGCGACGGGCGGTCTGCTGTTTTTCTTCCAGGGCGCGGCCATGGTCGCCTTCGGTATCGAGTTCCGCAACCTCGGCGTCAGCCTGGGCAGTCTGGCGGTGAGCGAGGATATCTACCTCTCCTGGACCCGGCTGTTGTCCTTCGCTATCGCGGCCGGGGTGGTCGTGGTGCTGTACCAATTCCTCTCCCGCTCCTACCTCGGCGCCGCGATCCGGGCGATCAGCCAGGACCGCGAGATCATGATATTGATGGGCGTCAACACCAAGAAGCTCTACCTGCTGACCTCCGCCATCGGTGGTGGCCTGGCTGGCCTGGCGGCGGCGCTGTTGGCCTTGCAGTACGATGTTCACCCCTTTATCGGCCTTAGTTTCGGCCCGATCACCTTCATGGTTTGTGTCATGGGGGGGCTTGGCAACATGGTCGGGGGCTTTCTCGCCGCCTTTGTCTTTAGCGAACTGATTACCATCGGCGGTTATTTCGCCGAATTGGAATGGGGCTATGTGCTGGCCTTTGCCTTCTTTATTGCCGCCATGTTCGTCCGCCCCGAAGGCTTGTTCGCGAGGAAGTCATGAATAGTAAGCTTCTGATCGCGGTCATTGCCGCAATCCTGGTTGCCTTGCCCTTTATAGGCCTGGATAGCTATCCGCTGCATTTGGTCATCGTGATCCTGATCTGGTCATTCGCCTACACGGGCTGGTCGATCATGGGCCGGTTTGGCTTGGTTTCCCTGGGCCATGGCGCCTTCATGGCGATTGGCGGCTATGTCACGGCGCTGTTGTGGAACGAGCTGGGACTGTCGCCGTGGCTCGGTATTCCCGTCGCCATGTTTTGTGCCGCCGGCATGGCGGTTTTGATCGGCTATCCCTGCTTTCGCTTCCGCATTGTCGGGCACTATTTCGCCCTCGTGACCCTGGCCCTGTCGGAGGTGGTGCGTCAGATCATCATCGCCACCCGCGATACCACCGGTGGCTCCTTGGGCTATACGCCGGAGCGCCATGGCGACGGCTGGTCGGTCATTGCGTTGCAATCGGACGATCGGATGGTTTTTTACTTCGTCGCTCTGTTCATTTGGATGGCGGGCATCGTGATCTGGCGCATGGTTGACCAATCCATGGCGCGTTACGCCCTGGAAGCTATTTCCGAGGACGAGGACGCCTCCGCCGCCGTCGGCGTTCAGGTAACCAAGGAAAAGCTAAAGGTCACGGTGTTGAGCGCGGTGATGACGGCGTTCGCCGGCGCGATGTATTGCCAGTATCAGATGTTCATCTCGCCCGACACCATTGGCGGCGTCGGGATTTCCCTGCAGATCGTTTTTGCCGTCGTGGTGGGCGGCATATACAATTCACTCGGCCCCACCATTGGCGCCGTCATCACCTTGTTGCTGGCGGAGGTTCTGCGCATTTGGATCGGCACCGAGGCAGCCTGCATTACGGACAGGATCTGCCTGAACGTCGCGGGCGTGCCGCTGCTGGTTTATGGCATCATGTTGGTGTTGTTCATCATCTTCCTGCCCAAGGGCATTGTCGGCGCTTGCGTCGACCGATGGCGGGCCCGCGGCAACAACGGCGCCCTGGCGAAATAGCCGGGATCAGGTTGATTTTCGCTTCGCTCTCGGGCGCGGTGCCACGGCCTGTAGCGGCAATCTAGTATGTTGAAAGATGTACCGGACGTCATTTACCATGGCGGGGCATCCTTCTTCGCTTAGTTCAGGGACCTGGCATGGCCGGTACAGGCATCGGAAAAAGAGTTGCGCGCAAGGAAGACGCCCGCCTGGTGACCGGCCGGGGCACCTATGTGGCCGATCTGAAGATGCCCGGGTTGCGGGAGGTGGCATTTCTGCGGAGCCCGCTGGCGCATGCCCGCCTGAGCTCGATCAGCAAGCCGGACGGGGCCGAGGACGATGTCTTCGTGGCCGGGGATCTGGACGGCGTGCTGCCGATCACCGCCCGTTC
>CAZGTM010000119.1:0-5420 GCA_964528595.1 uncultured Rhodospirillaceae bacterium | reverse complement strand
GCATAATCTCCATCTCAGGGCATCGATTAACGAGTTCATCTGGGAAATGGGGGGTTTATGTACAAACTGTTTGGTGTGAACAGAAAGGTCGAATATGCCGCCAGATACACGAGAATTGAAGGCGTATTCGATGAACCCTCAATGATCTTGAAGCTGTCGTTGCCGAAAAAGCCGGTAGGGCGTTGAAGGACAGCGTGAACGGCTAAGTTCAGCATTTATATTTTTTGGGATAGGGCGGCCTTCGGGTCGCCTTTTCTGTGTGTGCCATGACCAATGCTTTTGATGTCGCCATGGATCACTTGTTTGCAGATCCGAACCTTACCCGGGCAGCAGTCTATCGTGCCCAAGGTAATGAGCCGATAGCCGTTCGCGTGATCGCTCGCCGGGCTGATCAGGTGATGGATTTTGGCGATACCCGCGTCCATACCGGGAATTTCTTGTTTGATGTGCTGGTATCCCAAGTTCAGGAGCCACTCGCTGGAGATATTCTCGAAGTTGATAGCGAAACCTTCGTTGTTCAAGGGGAGCCAGTGCGAGATCAGGAACGGTTGGTTTGGACCCTTGATGTGAGACCTTTTTGATATGTCCCTGTCAGGCTTACAGCCTTCCGCGCCTCTTCCATGAAACTCGCCGCATCACTGGTTGGATCTCTGAAAGCGGATATGCAGGCGGAGATGCGGCGAATTGAGCGCGGCGTTTCCGATGGTGTCAAAGAGGCTGGTGACGGTCTCAAGGGAGCTTTGCGCAAGCAAGTAATGACGGCAGGTTTAGGGCCGAAATTGGCGAAAACCTGGCGGAGCCGCGCCTATCCTAATAAGGGGCACAATGCTGCCAGCTTGGTTTGGTCAAAGGCTCCCCAGATCGTCCGAACCTTCGATGCAGGAGCCGTGATCAAAAGTAAATCCGGCTTTTGGCTGGCGATCCCGACGCTTGCCGCCCCCAAGCGAGGGGTTGGTGGCAAACGGATCAGTCCATCGAATTTTCCTGAACATCGCTACGGGCCACTTCGGTTTGTTTATCGGCGTGGCCGTCCGTCTCTTCTGGTGGTGGATGGTGTTCGTATCAACAAGTCAGGCAGGGTCGGTCGTCGCGCCAAAGGTGGCGCATTTACCAAAAGCGGTCGCATGAAGCAGGGCATGACCACGGTGGTCATGTTCATCATGGTGCCGCAGGTGCGGCTTAGAAAACGACTGGATGTGAAGCGAGAGGCAAAGCGCTGGGAACGGCAACTGCCGAGGCTAATCGGTCGGCAAATGCATTCTGGTTGAATTAGGCAACGTCGTCGACCAACTCCACCCGGAGGCGTTTGCCTAGCACTGCGGCTGCCTTGTCCATGGTCAGAAGAGTTACCGAAGGATTGTCGGGATCGAGAAAACGGTCGAGGGCTGCGCGGCTGGTGTGCATGCGCCTGGCCATTGCAGCCTTGCTTAGTTTTTCGTCCTCCATGGTCTGACTAACCTGCCAAGCCAAGGTGCGTTTGACTGCGATGGCATGCGCTTCGGCGAGGAGGCCGTCCTCTTCGAGGTGGTCATCCAACGCGGAACCAATATGAGGGTTGTTATCTTTGCTCATGAAGGTTTCTCCAATTTGCGTTTTCGTTCCAGTGCCAGGTCAAGTTCCGACTGAGGCGTTTTCTGGGTCTTTTTGATGAAGCCGTTTAGCAACACCATTTGGCCATCGGAGATACAAAATAGAACACGGGCAATGCGGTTGCCGAGATTGGTGCGCACTTCGAAGAGCCCGTGCTTCATTGGCTTGCATGTGGGCATTCCGATTGGCCAACCGAATTCGACCGTTTTGACATCAGTTCCGATGCGTAACCGATCCTCTTTATCCAAGCGTTTCAGCCAATCTCTAACCGGCTCCGAGCCGGTTTCAGATTGATAGAAAACGGCCTGGATGCGCTTCAGCTGATCAGTCATAGGGAAATGTACCAAAAATGGTACTGTAAGGCAATTAGAAATACATGGCTTCCAAAACAGAACAGCTTCTAGAGGCCGCAAAAGCACTGCTCGTAGCCGTTCCTAATGCCAAAGTCGAACGGAACACGGCGCTACCGGAGAAGATCCCTGCTGGCGGCCTGATAGTGCTGCGAGATGGCAACCCTGGTGACCCCGAACAGGCCTTGGGCGGTTTCGGCGGCGTCTATTACAGCCAGGATGTCGAAATCGAAGCCTACGTTGAGGATGGCGATGCCGCCACACGAGACACGGCCTTCGACACCCTTCTCCAGCAGATTGGATCGGTGCTTGATGCCGACCCAACCCTCGGAGGCCTTGCCTTCGGCATGACCTATGGCCGCCCCGAAGTTCACACCGAAGCGGTTACCGGTGCACCTGCCATCAAGGCGGGAACCATCACGGTGACCATCGAATTCGAGACCGACAGCCCGCTTGGCTAACGACCCCCTTGGTTAGTTCCGGGGGCTGACCAAAACCCAACATCAGGAGACACCAAATGTCGCGAGCTTATGGTTCGAGCGCAACACTGCTGCTCAAACGAGAGACCGCCTATGGCACATCGCCATCCGGCGATTACATCCGAATGCCGTTCAACAGCGTCTCTCTGGGCTCCGAACAGGGCCTGATTGATGACCCGGTGCTGGGTCAGGGGCGAGATCCCCTGGCTCCCTTGCAAGATGTGATCAATGACGAAGGGGACATTACCGTTCCCATGGATCCTCGCTATCTGGGTATTTGGCTCACCGGTTTATTCGGGGACCCTGCCTCCACCGATAATCTGGATGGCACCTTCGATCATGTTTTTGCATCGGGCTCTGACGTTCTGCCCAGCTATTCCCTTGAAGTCGGTATGGGCCAGGTCCCGGCTTATTTCATGCACGCGGGCGTGGTTTTCAATTCCATTGCCCTGGAGTTTCAGCGATCTGGTGCGGCGGCGGCCACCATCAATGCCGTGGCCCAGGGCGAGAGTCGCTCGGCGATCTCGCAAGGCGGCACGCCCAGTACCCTTGCATTTACACGTATCAGCCAGTTTCAGGGCTCCATCACCAAGGCGGGGCAGCCGGTCGGCAATCTGACCGGGGGATCGCTCACCTATGCCAATAATCTCGAGAAGATCGAGACCATCCGCTCCGACGGATTGATTGATGGAGCAGACCCGACGGTGGCTGCACTCACGGGGCGCATCGATGTGCGTTTCGCCGACACCACGCTGATTGACGCCGCCTCCAGCGGCACGCCGGTGGATTTGGAATTTGGTTACACCATTGGCACGTCCAGTGTCGTATTCGCCGCCCACGAAGTTTACCTGCCCAAGCCCAAGCTGGCTGTCGAGGGGCCCGGGGGGATTCAGGCGAGCTTTGATTTTCAAGGGGCCAGGAATGAGATAGCAGGTCGCATGCTGACGGTGACCTTGGTCAACGATCTGGATGGGACGGTGTACGCATGATCAGCTTGAGATCCCAGAGCGAGCCATACGACATCGAGCTCCCTTACGGCATCACGGTCACGGTGAAACCCCTGACCACGGCGGGCATGGCGGCTGCACAGGCTGCCGCCCGGCGTCGTGTCGAGAGCCTGGAAGCCCAGGCCACGGAACGCAAAGAGAGCGGTCTGCCCCTGGAAGGGCTGCCGGATTTGAGCATCGAGGGTGAGCGTGACGGTTTGTTCCAGGATTTGCTGATCAAGGAACTGGCTGTTCGGCACATTACGGGCTGGTCCGGCATTGAAGATGACCCAGCGATCGATCCAGAAAACATCACCGCCGTGATGTCGCTTTATCCTGTCGGAGAGCGGTTCTTTCAGGAGTTCACCCTCAAACAGGTGTTGCTCAACGCGGCAAAAAACGGATCAGGGCTCTCTGCCGCTGGCACTTTCAGCCAGGCGGAGGGCCCGGATATTGCCAAGGGTGCAAAACCGAGCAAGCGCCCTGCTCAAAAGGAAAAGTAAAACCAGGCGAACGCCTGTGCCCGTATAGCGAACACGGATTTCAATCATTGGAAGAACACCAGGCCTGGGATGTGCTCCTCGCCTGCCTGGGACAATTGCGCCTGGCTCCTTCCGGGCATGCGATCGGCATCGACATGACAACAGCACTTGGAATCGCGGAAGCGCGTGGATGTGATCTCGCCGTCGCATCCGAACTTTTGCAGGCAGCGGAAACGGGACTGATCGAAGCCATGAATGACAAAGAGGCGAGAAGTGCCGAAGGCACGACAGGGATCAAAAAGAAGGATGCCGACTGATGGCCAAGGCCAAACATACATATGCGGTCCGCTTGGCCGTTGAAGGCGGCAGCAAGGTCAAGGCTGAGTTGGTGTCTGTCGGCGAGAGCGGTGAACGTTCGCTCAAGAAAATAGATCGCGCCGGTGACAAGGCCTCGCGAGGTCTCTCAAACCTGACCGACCGCGCCAAAACCTTGCGGGTCGGCATGAGCACCCTCGGCGGTGCTCTGGCCGGGATTGCTGCGGTCGGTGGTTTAGCCACCTTGATTGATCGATCCATTAGTGCCGCAGATGCCGTTGCCAAAACCGCCGACAAAATAGGCGTCGGTGTCGAGGCCCTTCAGGAACTGCGTTATGCGGCCCAGCTCGCCGGTGTCGAGCAACGCACCATGGACATGGCCTTGCAGCGGTTTACCCGGCGCGTAGCGGAAGCTGCAAAAGGAACCGGCGAGGCCAAGCAGGCGCTCTCGCAAATGGGCATCGCGCTGAAAGATCAGCACGGCAATATCCGGCGCTCCGAGGATTTGCTGAACGATGTGGCGGAAGCCTTCAAGCGCACGACCGACCCGGCGGAACGCTTGCGGTTGGCCTTCAAGCTGTTCGACAGCGAAGGCGTGGCCATGGTCAACATGCTGGTCGGCGGTGCCGAGGCGCTGGAAGCCACCCGTCGCCATGCCCAGGACCTTGGCATCGTGCTCGAGGAAGACTTGGTCCGGAACGCCGAGAAGGCCCGCGACCAACTGGATACGTTGGGCAAGGTTGTCTCCGCGAACCTGACTCGGGCCATGCTGGATTTGGCTCCGGCGATTGCTGACGCCTCGTCCGGCTTGTCGGATCTGGCGGCTGATGCTGGCGTTGCCTACGAACAGATCAAGCTGGTCTTGGCGGGGGATTTCAATTTCGAAGGGCTGTCGAAGCGGTCCACCCGGCGCATCGTCGAAGAACGGCGACGCGATTTGCAGGAGATCGCCCGTGAGCTGAAGGAAATCGGCGACGTCGGTTTCCTCGACGACCCCATTGCCTGGGGCCGCAAGGTCGCCTTGGAGCGCCGATTACAGGAACGCGTGGCGCAATACCGCCAATGGTCGACCAAACTCGCCTTGATGCAAAGTCAGGACGGGAAAGCGGCTCCGGTTGCTCCCGACAACGCCTCGACGCCGGATAACGTTGAGGCCGATATCACCTTTCCGAATCTTGCGCCTCGCGGGCGCTGAACTCGATCAACCGGGCTACAGCG
>CAZGTM010000118.1:3827-5806 GCA_964528595.1 uncultured Rhodospirillaceae bacterium | reverse complement strand
TTCAATATTCTCGGCCGACGCATAAAAACCCGCATCGCCAATTTCAGGGTGATTGACTGGACGCAGATGCGGCTGAACTTCGCCGTCATCTTCGCGCCCGGCGCCCTGGAGGGCGCGCCCCAGGTCCACGTCGCCGCCGCTGGCGCCCCACCGGACAAGGAAACCGCCCTGCGCGACGCCGTCACCACGGCGCTACCCAACGTTTCCGCCGTGCGCGTCGGCGACGTCCTGGCCACCGTCACCGGCATGTTCGAACGCATCGCCGCCGCCATCCGCGCCTCGGCCGGGGTCACCCTGATCGCCGGCATCCTGGTGTTGGCGGGGGCGCTGGCCGCCGGTTACAGCCGCCGGGTCTATGACGCTGTCGTGCTCAAGGTCCTGGGCGCGACACGCAACGACATCGCGCGGGCTTACATGATCGAATATGCGCTTCTGGGCATCGCCACCGCCATGCTGGCGGCCCTGGTCGGCACGGTCGCTTCCTGGGCCGTGGTCACCGGCTTCATGTCGGGCGAATGGATTTTCCTGCCCGTCGCCATGGTATTGACGGCGGGCGGCGGCATCGTCGTCACCGTGTTACTGGGCTTCATCGGCACCTGGCGCGCGCTGGGCCAAAAGGCCGCCACCGTGCTGCGGCAGGTGTAAGCGCTTCCTGTTTTCCGCTAATGTTATGCCGCTCTCTAAAGCGGTGAGTTGATGAACGCGGACTTTCTTGTGAACGACTGGGCCGGCGCCGGCAAACGGCGGCTGGTGATTTGGGGCTTGCCGGCGCTGGGGCTGGTGGTGACGGGCTATCTCGACCTCGAACTCCACGCCTGGCCGTTGCTGTTGCTTTGGATGGGCCTAGCCTGCGTGCTCAACGCCCGGCGCTGCCGGCGCCTGCATTGCTATTTCACCGGCCCGTTCTTCATTGCCATGTCTGCTCTGTCGTTGCTGCACGGCCTGAAGCTGGTTCCCCTGGGAACGGACGGCTGGAATTGGCTCGGCTGGACCATCCTCGTGGGCTGGCTGCTGCTGCATTACGGCATCGAGGCCGTGTTCGGCAAGTACCGGGCACTATGAACAAATTCCGGTAATCCTTGATTTCGGCAGCAAAAATAAACATATTCCAGGGGAATTGAGCTTATCCATCAAGGGAGATACTGATGGCAATCGAACCTAAGGTTCATCTTGGCACAAGCGGTACCCAGGCTGGCGTCGCCGGCCGTGAGATCGATCAGGGTCTGCGCGCCTACATGCTGCGGGTCTACAACTACATGGGCTCCGCCCTGGCGCTGTCCGGCATTGTCGCCTTGGCGATCGCCAGCAGCGAGGCCGCCCAGCAGGTCGTATTCGGCACGGGCCTGATGT
Organism: uncultured Rhodospirillaceae bacterium; assembly: GCA_964528595.1. Taxonomy (GTDB): domain Bacteria; phylum Pseudomonadota; class Alphaproteobacteria; order UBA2966; family UBA2966; genus CAYFKJ01. The sequence continues at coordinate 4,456 of CAZGTM010000118.1, read as the reverse complement.
GGGTCTTCATTCTGGCGCCGCTAGCTTTCATCCTGGTAATGAATTTCGGCCTTAATAAGATGAAGGCCAGCACGCTGCAGATGGTTTTCTGGGCCTTTGCCGCCACCATGGGCGTATCGCTCGCCACCGTGTTGATGGCCTACACCGGCGCCAGCGTTGCCCGCGTGTTCTTCATCACCGCCGGCACCTTCGGTGCCATGAGCCTCTACGGCTATACCACCAAGCGCGATCTGACCGGCATCGGCAACTTCTTGTTTATGGGCCTGATCGGCATCATCATCGCCAGCGTCGTCAATATTTTCCTGGCGTCTTCGGCGTTGCACTTCGCCATCTCGGTCATCGGCGTGCTCGTCTTCGTCGGCCTCACCGCCTACGACACGCAGAAGATCCGCCAGATGTACTATGCCGGTGACGGCCATGAGGTTTCGCAGAAAAAAGCCATCATGGGCGCGACCACGCTGTACCTTGATTTCATCAACCTGTTCTTCATGTTGATGCATCTTTTCGGCCAGCGCGAATAAGAGCGCGGACCATCGAAATAGAAAAGGCCCGGCGCTAGCCGGGCCTTTTTTTGTGCGCGGCGGCCTTCTAAAAGAGCGCCAGCTGAAAAGCGATGCCGCTGACGGCGG
>CAZGTM010000118.1:0-3727 GCA_964528595.1 uncultured Rhodospirillaceae bacterium | reverse complement strand
CGGCGGGGATGCTGGTGACGCTGCCGGCCACCAGGAAGGACATCGCCGCCCCCGGCATCATGCCCATGCCCAGGAGCGCATCGATGGTGGGCACGGCGGCGTAGCCGTTGAGATAGGCCGGGATGCCGACGATGACGCCCAGCGGGATCGACCACCAGTTGCCGCCGCCCAGCCAGGAGCCGACGAAATCGGCGGGGATGTAGGCCACCATCAGGCTTTCGAGAACGAACGCCAAGGTCATCCAGCGCACCAGGAACCAGCCCGTTTCGACGGATGTCGCGCGGAACTTGGCGCGCCGTTCGTCGTTCCGCCAAAAGCGCCAGACGATCTCCGGATCCTTGCGTTCGGCGGGCGGCGTTGGATTGGCGCTGCAGCCGGTTTTGGCCATCGGGCGCAAGGGATTGGAAAAGGCCGCCGATGTCGCGAAGACGTGCATGGCGAAACCCGCGCCCAGACCCATGACGACGGCGGCGATGGTCTTGGTGATGGCGAAGTCCGCCCCCAGCACGGCCGAGGTGATGAAGAACATGCTGGGGTCCATGATCGGCGAGGCGATCCAAAACGCCATGACGGGCGCCAAGGGTACGCCCGCTGCCAGCAGACCGGCGATAAGCGGTACGACGCCGCAGGAACAGAACGGCGACAGCGCGCCGAACAGGGCGGCTGCGATGATCGTCTTGGCCGGATTACCGGTGAAGACCAGCGCCACCTGCTTGTCGAGGCCGGTCGCCGTGGCCCAGCCGGCCAGGCTGACGGCGACGATCAGGAACGGCAGGATGGCGCCCAGGCTGCCGCCGGTGAAGACGGCGCTGTCCCACGCCTGGCCGGGTACCGTCACGATGAGGCCGGCGAAGATAAGGACGATGGCCAGGATGACCTTGTCGGTCTTCTTCAGCCATTGGCCGGGCGATGAGGGGGAAACGGCGGTATCGGTCATGATCCTACTTTCTTAGGCAACTGAAATTTCTAAACGGCTTCGGTTTCGGGTGTCTGGAGGCCGACGCCGCTGCAGCATTCGGCGAACAGCGTTTCCGCCAGGCCCCGCAGGCGGACGAAATCGGGACGGCAACGCAGGGTGCGGCCTTCGCGCTCCTGCCTGACCATACCGGCGCCGACCAGATGCAGGATGTGGTGCGACAGGGTGGAAGCGGGAATGCCGAGATGGCGTTGAACCTCGCCCACCGCCAGGCCTTCGTCGCCGGCCCGCACCAGCAGCCGGACGATTTCCAGGCGCTTCGGGTTACCCAGCGCCTCCATGCAGGCCGCCGCCTCGTCGATCTCCAGTTTCAGGCTCGCGCCGTTCAATGCTTGGGCGGCTGTGCTCATGGTCGTGGACTCCGGTGAATGATTCGTTATTTCTAGAATAATCGAAATATAAGGATTGACCGCCGCCCCGTCAAGTCCGCCTATTTGTTTTATCGCCTCGCGCTGCATGATCGGCCATACTTCCGGCCTAAACTTTGGGGACCTACAACCGAAGACGGAGACAGATATGCGCCTCGTCATCGCCATGATGAAGCACGAGACCAACACCTTTTCCCCCGTGCCGACGCCGTTTCAGCGCTTCGAGGACTGGGGTGCCCAGTTCGGCGACGCGGCGCGCGAGGCTTACGAGAACACCGCCATGCCCATGGCGGCCTACATGAAGCTGGCGCGTGAGCGCGGCGCGGAATTCGTCACGCCCTTCGCCGGGGAGGCCATGCCCTCCGGCCTGGTCGAGGCCGAAGCCTACGACATCATGTGCGGCGCCATCCTAGACGCCGTCGACGCCGGCTGCGATGCGGCGCTGTTGGACCTGCACGGCGCCATGGTGGCCGAATCGACCCCCGACGGCGAGGGCACGCTGCTGGAGCGCATCCGCGCCATTGCGCCGGACCTGCCGATCGCCGTGACCTGCGACCTGCACTGCAATCTGACGCAGACGATGATCGACAATTGCACGGCGCTGATCGGCTACAAGACCTATCCCCACGTCGACATGTACGAGGTTGCCGAACAGGTCGGGCGTATCCTCTTCCGCCATCTCGACGGCGAGGTCGACGCCGTCATGGCCTGGGGCAACCGCCCGGTGCTGGCCCAGACCCTGCGCATGGGCACCGACGACGAACCCATGAAAAGCCTGATCGCGGGCTGCGTGGCGGCAGAGCAATCGGGCGAGGCGTTGGCCGCCACGGTCTTCGGCGGCTTCCCGCTGGCCGACATTCACGACGCGGGCCTCTCGTCCGTCGTCATCAGCGACGGCGACAAGGCCAAGGCGGAAGCCGTGCGCGACCGCCTGCTGGACGAAAGCTGGACCCAGCGCGAGGAATTCGTCTACAGGGGCGAGCCCCTGGCCGACGCCGTGGCGCGTTCGAAATCGTTGGAGGGCGCGCCGGGCGATCTCCCTGTCATCATGCTCGACCACGCCGACAACACCGGCTCGGGCGGCAACCAGGACACCATGCACGTGCTGGCCGAGATCCTGCGCCAGGAACTGGACGACGTCTGCTTCGGCGCCATCTGGGACCCCGTCGCCGTTAAGGAAATGCAGAAGGCCGGCGTCGGCGCCCAGGTCACGCTCGATCTCGGCGGCCGCACCGACATGCCTTCCATCGACAGACAAGGCGAGCCCTTACGCGTCACCGGCCGCGTGCGCACCCTGACCGACGGCGAGTGGGTGGTGCACGGCCCGATGTACACCGGCGTCACGGTGCAGATGGGACCGTCGGCGGTGCTCGATACGGGACGGGTTCAGATCGTCGTCATCTCGCGCCACCACGAGCCCTGGGACCAGGGCGTCTTCACCTCCATGGGCATCGATCCCCGCCACAAGAAGTTCGTCGTGCTGAAGTCGCGCATCCACTACCGCGCCGGCTTCGCCCCCCTCGCCCGCGAAACCGTCACCTGCGACGGCGTCGGCGTCACGACCTCCGACAACGACCAGTTGGAGTTCGTCAATATCCGCCGGCCGATTTACCCGTTGGACCGCATCAACGAGCCTTAGGGGAAAAAAGAAAACATGGACCCCGGATCAAGTCCGGGGTGACGGCTGAGAGGAACCCAACTACTCGTCACTCCGGCGGAGGCCGGAGTCCAGTTGGTTCTTTGTCCTAGCGCTGGCGGTTCAGCAACCTGAGCCTCAAGGCATTGAGCTTGATGAAGCCCTCGGCGTCGCGCTGGTCGTAGACGTCGTCCTCCTCGAAGGTGACGTGTTCGAGGCTGTAGAGCGAATCGGGCGACTTGCGGCCCACCACGGTGGCGGACCCCTTGTAGAGCTTCATGCGCACGGTGCCGTTGACGCGCTCCTGGCTCTTGTCGATCAGGGCCTGCAGCATCTCGCGCTCGGGCGCGAACCAGAAGCCGTTGTACACCAGTTCGGCATAGCGCGGCATGATCTGGTCCTTGAGGTGGCCCGAACCGCTGTCCAGCGTGATCTGCTCGATGCCGCGGTGGGCCGCCAGCAGCACGGTGCCGCCCGGCGTTTCGTAGATGCCGCGCGACTTCATGCCGACGAAGCGGTTCTCGACCAAATCCAGCCGGCCGATGCCGTTGGCCCCGCCCAGTTCGTTGAGTTTGGTCAGCAGCGCCGCCGGGCTCAAGGCCTCGCCGTCGATGGCCACCGGATCGCCGTTTTGGAATTCGATCTCGATATAGGTCGGCTCGTTCGGCGCTTCCTCGGGTGCGACGGAGCGGGAATAGACGTACTCGCCGGCTTCCTCCCAGGGATCTTCCAGCGCCTTACCCTCGC
>CAZGTM010000117.1:0-6241 GCA_964528595.1 uncultured Rhodospirillaceae bacterium | reverse complement strand
ACTACTCCACCGTCACCGACTTCGCCAGATTGCGCGGCTGGTCGACGTCGGTGCCTTTGGCGACGGCAACGTGGTAGGCCAGGAGCTGAACCGGGATGGCGTAGAGGATCGGGGCGACGAAGGGGTCGACGGCGGGCAGCGCGATGCTGGCCTCCGCGGCCTTCCCCAGTTTGGCGATGCCGGCCTCGTCGGACAGGAATACCACCCGCGCGCCGCGCGAGATGACCTCCTGCATGTTGGAAGCGGTCTTGTCGAACAAGTCGTCCGAGGGGGCGATGACGATGACCGGCACGGTCTCGTCGATCAGCGCGATGGGGCCATGCTTGAGCTCGCCCGCCGCGAATCCTTCGGCGTGGATGTAGGAGATCTCCTTGAGCTTCAGCGCGCCTTCCAGGGCGATGGGGTAGGAGACGCCGCGGCCGATGTAGAGGATATCGCGGGCCTCCGCCACGTCCTGGGCCAGGTCCTGCAATCGTTCGTCGTGGTTGAGGACCTCGGAGGCGCGCGACGGCACCTCGGCGATGGCGGCGGAAAGATGCGCTTCCTCGGCCTCGTCGATGGCGCCGCGTGCCGAGGCCGTGGCGATGACGAAGCAGGCCAGCATGACGAGTTGGCATGTGAAGGCCTTAGTGGAGGCGACGCCGATTTCGGGCCCTGCGTGGGTCGGCAGAAGATAGTCCGCCTCCCGCGCCATGGAGCTTTCCGGCACGTTGACAATGACGGCGGTGTGCTGGCCGTGTTCCTTGGCGAAGCGCATGGCGGCCAGGGTGTCGGCGGTCTCGCCCGATTGCGAGATGAAGAGCGCCAGCCCGCCTTCGGGCAACGGCGCGGAGCGGTAGCGGAATTCCGAGGCGATGTCGATGTCGACGGCCAGTCCCGCCACCTGCTCGAACCAGTACTTGGCGATCATCGCGGCGTAGAACGAGGTGCCGCAGGCGATCACCGTGACCTTGGGAACGGTCGCCAGATCGAACGGCGCCGCGGGCAGCTGGATGGTGCGGCTGGCGGGATTGAAGTAGGCGTTGAGTGTCTCGCCGATGACGGCGGGCTGTTCGTAGATTTCCTTCATCATGAAGTGGCGGTGGTTGCCCTTGCCCACCAGGCCGCCGGAGATGGAGGAAAGCTTGATCTCGCGGTCCACGACTTCACCGTCGGCGTTGCGGAACTCGGCGTTGGTGCGGGAAAGCACGGCCCAGTCGCCTTCCTCGAGGTACGTCACGCGGTCGGACAGTCCGGCCAGCGCCATGGCGTCGGAGCCGAGGAACATCTCGCCCTCGCCCCAGCCGACCACCAGCGGGCTGCCGCGCCGGGCGCCGATCATCAGGTCATGGTCGCCGGCGAAGATGATGGCCAGCGCAAAGGCGCCCTCCAGCCGGCCCAGAGCCTTGCCGGTCGCCGCCACGGGATCGTCGCCCTCGGCGATCAGGTGGGAAATCAACTGCACGACGACTTCGGTATCGGTGTCGGAGGCGAAGTTGCAGCCGGCCTCGGCCAGCTCGTCGCGGATCTCGCTGTAGTTCTCGATGATGCCGTTGTGCACTAGGGCGACGCGGCTGGTGGCGTGGGGGTGGGCGTTGACCTCGTTGGGCACGCCGTGGGTGGCCCAGCGCGTGTGGCCGATGCCGATGTCGCCGGCGATGGGCTCGTCCGCGACTTTCTCCTCCAGGTTCACGAGCTTGCCTTCGGCCCGGCGGCGGTCGATATGGCCATTGACCAGCGTTGCGATGCCGGCCGAGTCATAGCCCCGGTATTCCAGACGCCGCAGCCCTTCGATGAGCCGGGGAGAGACCCCTTCCTGGCCGATGACGCCGACAATCCCACACATCGCCTATTCCTCTTTCGCTTGTTTGGCCCGGGCCGCTTTTTCCGCCGTCTTGCGGGCGCGCAGGCGTTCCGCCCCGCCCGGGATTTGTTTCTGCTCGGCCCGTGTGACCGCAACGGCGTCCTGCTGGACGTCCTCGGTGATGGTGCTGCCGGCGCCCACGACCGCGCCGTCGCCCACTTTCACAGGCGCAACCAACGCCGTGTTGGAACCGATGAAAGCGTCGGCGCCGATGTCGGTATGCGACTTGTTGTAGCCGTCGTAGTTACAGGTGATGGTGCCGGCGCCGATGTTGGCGCGCATCCCCACACGGGCGTCGCCGACGTAGGTCAGATGGTTGACCTTGGCGCCGGCCTCGATGGCGGCGTTCTTGACCTCGACGAAATTGCCGACGCGCGCACCCTCGGCCAGGTCCGCGCCGGGTCTGAGACGGGCAAACGGCCCGACGGTGGCGCCGGCGGCGACGGTTGCGCCTTCGATATGGCTGAACGCCTTGATGGTCACGTCATCGCCGACCGTCACGCCGGGCCCGAAGAACACGTTGGGCTCAATGGCGACGTCGCGGCCAAGTTGGGTATCGGCTGAGAGATAGACGCTTGAGGGATCCGTCATCGTGGCGCCGGCCGCCATGGCCCGGTTCCGCAGACGGTCCTGCATGCGGTTTTCCGCCAGGGCCAGGGCGGCGCGGTGATCGACGCCCATGACGTCTTCTTCCGGTCCCTCCACCGCCGCGCAGACACGGCCTTTTTTCACCGCCGCCGCGACGATGTCGGTGAGGTAGTATTCGCCCTTGGCGTTGTCGTTGTCCGTGGCGTCCAGCAATTCAAATAGAACGGAACCGTCCATCACCATCGCGCCGCCGTTGCAGAGCTTGATCGCCTGCTGGCGCTTGTTGGCGTCGCGCGCCTCGACAATGCGGGTGACTTGGCCTTGCTTGTTGCGCACCAAGCGGCCGTAAAGTGCCGGATCCTCGGGCCGGAAGCCGTAGACGACGACGGCGGGATCGTCTTTTTCATGGCGACGCTCGATCATGGCATGCAAAGTCGCGGGCGTGATCAGCGGCGTGTCGCCATAGACCACAAGGACATCGCCCGCAAAACCATCTAGCGCCTCGCGGGCCTGCATCACGGCGTGGCCGGTACCGACGGGCGGATTTTGCAGCGCGGTTTCCGCGCCATGATCCGTCGCCAGAGCCGCCACGTCGTCCTGCCCGACGCCGACCACGACGACCGATTTTTCACAGCCCAGTGCGCCGACCGCCGCCAAAACATGACCGAGCAGCGGCATGCCGGCAATGCGGTGAAGAACTTTGGAGGTGGCGGAGTTCATGCGGGTACTTTGTCCGGCGGCCAGAACCACGGACGCGAGGGGGGAATTGCGCGGGTAATCGGTCATTTCAACGTATGAGTTCGCACCTGAATGGGATTAAGGCCGGAATTTGCTTTGTCGTGGACCGTCGGGCGACTACAAAGAACGCGCAGGCGGTTGCGGGCGGAACTTGCCACAGCCCGAGGTACCGCGCCAAGTCACGTTTTATGTCGAGTTCTTACGGAAGTTCCATGCCCGCAGAAGCCGCCAAAGCCAACGCCTTCCCGTCATTCAACGCCCCCCTGCCAAGCGCCGTCGTGTTCGATCTCGACGGCACGCTGGTCGACACCGCGCCGGATCTCTGCGCCGCAACAAACTTTGCCTTGACGTCGGCGGGGCGGGATGAAGTCTCGGCCGACGCCGTGCGCGGCCTGATCGGCGGCGGTCTCAGGCGCATGATCCAGCTCGGCTTCGAGACTACGGGCGAGGCGCTGGACGATCCCGAACTGGACCGCCATTGGGCTTCCGCCCTGGCCTATTACAGCCAGAACCTTTCAGCCAACAGCCGCATGTTCGAGGGCGTCATCCAGGTCCTGGAGGCACTCGCCATGGCCCAGGTGCCGATGGCGGTGTGCACCAACAAACCCACGCTGCTGGCCAAGCGGCTGCTGGCCGATCTGCGCATCGACTATTATTTCGGCGCGGTGCTGGGTGGCGATGCCCTCAGCGTGCGCAAGCCCGACTCGGCCCATCTCGTTTCGACCATCGGGGCGTTGGGGGTGGATCCCAAGCGCGCCGTGATGATCGGTGATTCGGAGGTCGACGTGAACGCCGCCCGCAATTCCAGCGTACCGGTGATCGTCGTCTCCTTCGGCTACACCAAGATCCCCGCCGTCGAACTGGGCGCCGACCGGGTGATCGATTCGTACGCCGAGCTGCCGGACGCTATCGCCGCCGTCATGTGAGGAACTGGGCGCATGAGTTCCAAGGACCCCCTGCTGCAGCCCTTCGAGCTCAAACACCTGCGCCTAAAGAACCGGGTGATGAGCACGTCGCACTCGCCGGGCTACGTCGAGGACGGCCTGCCACAGCAACGTTATCAGCTCTATCATGAGGAAAAGGCCAAGGGCGGTCTGGCGCTGACGATGTTTGGGGGCTCTTCGAATATCGCGCCCGATTCTCCTTCCGCCTTCGGCCAGATTGACATCAGCGGCGACCGCATCGTGCCGCACTTCAAGGAATTCGCCGACCGCGTCCACGCCCACGGTGCCGCCCTGATGTGCCAGATCACCCACATGGGCCGGCGCACCAACTGGAACGTCGAACACTGGCTGCCGGTGATCGGCCCGTCGGCAGTGAGGGAACCGCAGCACCGGGCCTTCCCCAAGGAAATGGAGGCCGCCGACATTCGCCGCGTGGTCTCCGCCTACGGTGACGCCGCCGTGCGCTGCCGCGACGGCGGCCTGGACGGCGTCGAATTGCTGGCCACCGGCCACATGATCGACCAGTTCTGGACGCCGGCGGTCAACAGGCGAACCGACGACTACGGCGGCAGTCTGGAAAACCGCATGCGCTTCAGCCTCGAGGTTCTGGAGGAAGTCCGGATGCGGGTCGGCGACGATTTCATCGTCGGTCTTCGCATGTCGGGCGACGAGATCTGGGAGGACGGCCTCGACGCTGCCGAGTGCCTGCGCATCGCCGCCCATCACGCCCAGACCGGCAGGCTGGATTTTCTCAACATCGCCGGTTCCAACGTCGCCACTGACAGCGCCCTGGCCCGCATGATCCCCGGTATGGGCCGGCCGTCGGCGCCCTTCATCGAACTGGCCAAGGGGATCAAGGAGGCCGTCGCCATCCCGGTCTTCCACGCCACCAAGATCAACGACCTCGCCACTGCGCGGCACGTCATCGAGGCCGGCGTGGCCGATATGGTGGCCATGACGCGGGCCCACATGGCCGACCCCCACATCGTCGCCAAGCTGATGCGCGGCGAGGAAGACCGCATCCGGCACTGCGTCGGCGCAGGCTATTGCATCGACCGCATCTACGAAGGCGGTGAGGCCCTGTGCGCTCACAATCCCGCGACAGGCCGAGAAGCCACCCTGCCCCACGTCATCGAACGGTCGGAAGGACCGAAGCGAAAGGTCGTGGTCGTGGGCGGCGGTCCCGCGGGACTTGAAGCGGCCCGCGTGTCCGCGGCGCGCGGACACGATGTGGTGCTGTTCGAGGCCAACGGCCAACTCGGCGGTCAGATCGCCCTGGCCGCCAGGGCACCTCACCGGCGCGATCTGATCGGCATCACCGACTGGCTGGCGGCGGAGGTCGGCCACCTCGGCGTTGACGTCCGCCTCAACGCTTACGCCGAACTGCCGGATATCAAGGCGGAGCATCCCGACATCGTCGTCGTGGCCACCGGCGGCCTGCCCAATACCGGCATTGTCGACGGCGCCGAAAATGTCGTCAGCGTCTGGGACGTGTTGGGTGGCCAGGCTGCGCCGCGGGGCGAGGTGTTGATCTATGACGACAACGGCCAGCACCAGGCGGTCAGCTGCGCCGAGGTGGTGGCCGGGTCGGCCGGGACCGCCGTTGAATTCGTCACGCCCGACCGCAGCATCGCGCAGGAATTGGGCGCCACGAATGTGCCGGGCTACATGGAAACGCTCTACGGTGCCGGCGTCACCTTCACACCGAATTCGCGGCTCATTTCGGTCGCGCCCGACGGCAACCGCCTGGCCGCCCGCCTCTGCAACGAGTTCAGCGGTCAGGAGGAGGTGCGCACCGTCGATCAAGTGATCGTCGAGCAAGGCACGCTGCCCATGGATGGGCTCTATTTCGAGCTGAAACCGGGTTCGTCCAACCGGGGTGAAACCGATATCGAGGCCTTGATTGGGGGCCGGTCCCAGCCCACCCTCGACGGCGGCGGGGATAGTTACGCGCTCTATCGCATCGGTGATGCCGTCGCCGGGCGCAACGTTCACGCCGCCCTCCTCGACGCCCTCCGGCTGTGCAAGAATTTCTAACGGGGAACGGCGGCGCCATTCTTGACGCGGCCGTCGCCAGACCCTATACGAAGGGCCACCCAATCAAGGGCGCGTAGCTCAGCGGGAGAGC
>CAZGTM010000116.1:0-6362 GCA_964528595.1 uncultured Rhodospirillaceae bacterium | reverse complement strand
ATCAAGCCATTATCGACTAGCAACCGTTCGTCAGCCGTGGACGCCGATCACCGCGCCGAAGACGGTGACGAGACTGGCGGCTAGCAATATGCGGTGAAACTGCGTGACGAGTTTGATCGTGCTTTCCGGCTCCTCCGCCATCTTTCGCGTGAACCAGGCGTGGAGGAAAAGCGGCTCCAGTACGAACAGGACCAGGGTGAAAAGCACCCAGATGCCGGTCATGGCGTGCACCCACCAGTATTCCCACGAGGCGTAACGGCTCCAGCCATCGAGCAGGTACAACATATAAAACCCGCTGGCGCCGGCGATCAGCGTGATGATGCGGGCCTGTACGCCGAAGCGGCTTTCGATGTCCTCGAAGTACGCGAGCTTGTCGGGCGATGACGCGGACGCACGAACCGACGGCAGGACGACCATCGTGACGAGGTTGACGCCGCCGATCCAGGCTACTACCGCGACCACGTGTATGGCCCTGGCCAAGACAAACTCATCCATGACGAATATCTCTCCGCTTCCATTAACCGGCTTCACCGGCCTTTTTAGACGACCGGTGTGCTGCTTCAAGAGCTTATAAAAAAATTGCCCCCGGGGCGTGATCGGCGTTTGACTTGGTGATTGCCGTGTTTATTATATAAGCGTTTTATAATATTCGATTTCGCGGCATATTCACAGGCGCCTTCGTCGTCCAGGCCGCACTACAGGGAGAGACGCAATATGCCCACTTTCGTGCACACGGAAAAATGCGATGGCTGTAAAGGCGGTGAAATAACCGCCTGCATGTACATCTGCCCGCACGATCTCATGACGCTCGATACCGACCGCATGAAGGCCTACAACCAAGAGCCTGAACAGTGCTGGGAATGCCAGTGCTGCGTCAAAGCCTGCCCGCAGCAGGCCATCGAAGTCCGCGCCTATCAGGACGTAGTGCCCATGGGCGGCGCGGTCATCCCGCTCAGGACCGACAACGCCATCATGTGGACCATCAAGTTCCGCGACGGCGAGGTCAAGCGCTTCAAGTTCCCCAACCGGACGACGCCGGTGGGTTCGATCGATCCCTACGGCGGCAAGCCGGACGCGGAAGACATCAACAGCCAGAACCTGTTCACCGAATCCGGTATCAACCTGCCGGTTCCCAGTTAGGTGTGGTGAGGCGCCCGCGTTCCCGCGGCGCCGCAAGAATTAATCAGTAGTTGTTGCAGATTTAATATGGCGGCAGGCGGCCCCGGGTGGTCAGCGTTCGCCAAACTGGAGGAAGTAGCATGAGTGAGGGGACATTCGGTAATCCCGAAATCGTCGAAGTTGAGACCGATATTCTGATCGTCGGCGGCGGCATGGCCGCCTGCGGCGCGGCCTACGAGGCCAAGCGCTGGGCCGGCGACGACGTCAAAATCACCCTGGTGGACAAGGCCGCGATGGACCGCTCCGGCGCCGTCGCCCAGGGCCTCTCGGCCATCAACACCTATCTCGGGGAGAACTCGCCGGACGATTATTGCCGCATGGTCTCCGCCGATCTCATGGGCATCACGCGCGACGATCTGGTGTATGACGTCGGCCGCCACGTCGACGACACCGTTCATCTCTTCGAGGAATGGGGCCTGCCGATCTGGAAGGACAAGGAAACCGAGGGCGTGCCCCTGGCCGACGGCGGCAAGCCGGTGCGTTCCGGCAAGTGGCAGATCATGATCAACGGCGAAAGCTATAAGCCGATCGTTGCCGAAGCCGCCAAGGAAGCGCTGGGAATCGAAAACATTTACGAGCGCGTTTTCATCGTGAAGCTGCTGCTGGATGCCAACAACGAAAACCAGATCGCCGGCGCGGTGGGTTTTTCGGTGCGCGAGCACAAGCTTTACGTCTTCAAGGCCAAGACCATCCTCAACGTCTGCGGCGGCGCCGTGAACGTCTTCCGTCCCCGCTCCACTGGCGAGGGCATGGGCCGCACCTGGTATCCGGTGTGGAATGCCGGTTCGACCTACGCCATGGCGGCCGAGGTCGGCGCCGAAATGACCATGATGGAAAACCGCTTCGTACCCGCCCGTTTCAAGGACGGCTACGGCCCGGTCGGCGCCTGGTTCCTGCTCTTCAAGTCGAAGGCGACCAACGGCTACGGCGAAGACTACATGACCAAGAACGCCGACATGCTGAAGGACTTCGCGCCCTATGACACGGCGGCCGTTGTGCCGACCTGCCTGCGCAACCACGCCATGCTGAAGGAAATGAAGGACGGCCGCGGCCCGATCTTCATGGACACGCCGACGGCCATGGGCAAGCTGGCGGAAACCATGACGCCGAAGGAGGTCAAGCACCTCGAAGCCGAGGCCTGGGAAGATTTCCTCGATATGTGCATCGGCCAGGCGGGCGTCTGGGCAGGCATGAATATCCGGCCTGAGGAATCGGCCTCCGAACTGATGCCGACCGAGCCCTACCTCCTGGGTTCTCACTCCGGCTGCTGCGGCATCTGGGTGTCCGGGCCTGAGGACTTCGCGCCCGGCGACTGGCAGTGGGGCTACAACCGCATGACGACGGTCAAGGGCCTGTTCACCGCCGGCGACGGCGTCGGCGCGTCTGGCCACAAGTTCTCCTCCGGTTCGCACACCGAAGGCCGCATCGCGGGCAAGAACATGGTCCGGTTCGTCCAGGACCACGGGGATTTCTCGCCGTCACTGAAAGGTGACATTTCCGAGATCACCGAGGAAATCTACAAGCCGGTGCGCAATTACTTCGAGCACAAGGACAAAACCACGGCGGAGGACGTCAACCCTCACTACATCACGCCGAAGATGTTCCAGATGCGTCTGCAGAAGTACATGGACGAATACGTGGCGGGTGTCTCGACCTTCTATCAGACCAACGCCAAGATGCTGGAAATCGGCCTTCACCACATCGACATGTTGAAGGAAGACAGCGAGCATCTCAGGGCCAAGGATCTTCACGAATTGCTGCGGGCCTGGGAAAACTACCACCGCGTCCGCACCGCCGAAACGCACCTGCGGCACATTCAGTTCCGCGAGGAAACCCGTTATCCGGGCTTCTTCTACCGGACAGACTTCCCGGACCTCGACGAGGAAAACTGGAAGTGCTTCGTCAACTCCCGCATGGATCCGGAATCGGGCGAGTGGGAAATGAAGAAGGTGCCCCACCAGGACCTGGTCGAGAAATCCTACGGCTGATCCGGCTGCGGCCTGACGTTGTGATAAGGGGCGCTCCAAGGGCGCCCCTTATTCAATTCAGCGTGTGATATGGCGACATTCGGAGGTTTACCAAATACACTACGGATGGATTTTGGCCATGCCCATCAGCTACCAGATCGACAAAGATTTGAAAATGGTGTTCGCCTCTGCCGAAGGCGTCATTGGGGAAGACCATATTCGGGAATACCAGGGGGTATTGGCGAACGACTCCGATTTCGAGCCGGACTTCAACAGCATATTCGATCTTACGGACGTCACCCAGTTCACAGTCACCGGAGAGGGCAACCAGCGCCTTGCCCACACGACGCCCTTTACGCCGGAGGCACGCCGGGCCTACGTCGCCCCGGAACCGCTACAGTACGGCATGTCTAGAATGTATGCCGTCCAGACGGAGCCGTCGGGGCAAAATACCCGCGCCTTCAAGACCATGGCCGAGGCCCGCAAATGGCTCGGCTTGAAAGTTTGAGCGATACCAGATCGACCAGTCCCACCACAGATGATTGAGACGAAAGAATGAGCAAGGATACCGAAGTCAAAATGTTCGATGCGGTGCGGGCCAACACCGCCGGTCCCGTCGAACCCGTCCGCCTGACCGAAGACGACGGGTTTATGTTCCACTGTCACCGGGGCGTGGCCTGCTGGAATAAATGCTGCACCGGCGCCGACGTGACGCTGACGCCGAACGATATTCTGAGATTGTCCGCCCGACTCGGCGTGCGGCCCCGCGAATTCGTCAGGGAGCACACCGTGCCGGCCATCTGGGAAGCCGCCGGCCTGCCGGTCGCCAAGCTGAAAATGACGGGCGAGATTGGCGACGAGGGCAACGGTCTCGGCCCCTGCTCGTTCGTCGGCGAAGAAGGCTGTTCGGTCTACGAGGACCGGCCGGCGACCTGCCGTTATTACCCGATCGGCTTCGGCACCTTCAAAACCAAGGATGCCGACGACGTCAGCGACTTCCACTTCCTCATCAAGGAAGAACACTGTGAAGGCCACCGCGAAGCCAAGAGCCAAAGCGTGCGCGAGTTTCGTTTCGAACAGGGCGTCGAGGATTACGACCGCGTCAACCGGGGTTGGATCGATATCCTGATGAAGATGGCGTCTTGGAAGACACTGGGCGGGCCGCAGGGGCGCGACGTCAGCCCACAGACCAAGCAGATGTTCTTCATGGTCTCCACCGACATCGACGGCTTCCGCGAATTCGTCCTCAACACGAAGTTCCTCGACACCTACGACATTGACGACGACAAGGTTGCCCTGATCAATGAAAACGACGAGGCCCTACTGCAACTCGGTTTCGACTGGCTCAAAAACGTTATGTTCAACGAAAAGACGCTGGCCATGAAGGAAACCGTGCTCAATGCCGCCATCGCGAAAGCCCGTGAGGAGATGGGCGCGACTTGATTTTCCTGTCCGGCTATTCGGTTTAAGATGCCGCGCGAATTTGACGACGCGCAGCACAGAGGAGCAGACATGGCCGCGGGAGATATGACGTTTCCGCAAGATTTGGCGGATGAGTATTTGGCTAAAGGCTGGTGGCGGCCCGAGACCTTGGATACCTGGCTGGCGCGCGCGGTCGACGCCTCGCCCGACGCGACGGCGCTCATTCATCCCGGCGGTGAAATCACCTACGCCGATCTCGAAGCCGTGGTCGGCGCGACGGCTTCCGGGCTGGCCGCGCTCGGGATCGCCCAAGGCGACGTGGTTGCAACCCAGTTGCCCAACACGGCGGAGTTCCTGATCGCCCTCCTCGCCATCACGCGGCTGGGCGCGGTGAACCAGACCATCCACATGCCCTACGGCCCGAAGGACATTGAATTCCACCTTGCCCACAGCCGCGCGAAGGCGGTTGTTTCGCTGGCCCGCATTAAAGATACGGACGTGGCGGCCATGATGCTCGGCCTCAAAGACAAACTCGATACGCTCGAGCAGGTCATCGTGGTGGGGGACGCGCCCGAGAACGCGCATTCATTCGCCTCGCTCGCCGAGAGCGGCCAACCGCCCGCTACGTCGGGTCCGGCCGGCCCGGCAGATCCCTGCATGCTGCTCTATACCTCGGGCACCACGTCCAACCCCAAGGGGGTGCCGCTGGCCTTTCAGAACCTCATGTGCAACACCGGTTTCGGGGCGGAAGAATTCGATATTACATCGGACGACCGAATCCTCTCGGCCGCCCCCTTCAGCCATCTTTACGGCATCTTCAATTTCTACGCCGGCTTCAGCAAAGCCGCCGCCAGCGTGTTGTTGCCCGTATTCACGCCGCCGGACCTGGCGGCCAGCGTCGCCGAACACCGGCCGACGGTGCTGTTCATGGCGCCGGCTCACGCCGCCGCGCTGGTTGGCGGCGGGCTGATGGAGGGCCACGACTTTTCCTCCATTCGTCTCACGGTATTTTCCGGCGCTGCCTGCCCGCCCGAACTATTACGGGCCTATCAGGGCCAAATACCCGATAGCCGCATCGCCCAGCTTTGGGGCATGACGGAGTTGGCGGCCGGCAGCTTCACCCGCCGCGATGACGGCATCGAACGCGCCCTGACCACGGCGGGACCGGCGACACTGGGCAACGAGGTGCGCGTGCTGTCGCCTAATGGCGCCCCCCTGCCGCCGGGCGAGGAAGGCGAGTTGCAGATTAAGGGGCCGTCGGTCTTCTCCGGCTATCTCGACAATGAGGCCGCCAATGCCGAAGCGTTTGACGGCGACTGGTTCCGTACCGGCGACCTGGCGACGCTCGATGCCGAGGGCTACGTCAGCTTGACCGGCCGCAGCAAGGACATCATCAACCGCGGCGGCGTCAAATATAATCCCGCCGACATCGAGGCCCTGCTGCTGCGCCATGACAACATCGACCAGGCCGCCATCGTGCCCATGCCCGACGAGGTGCTGGGCGAGCGTGCCTGCTGCTTCGTCGTCACGGCGGGGGCTGTGGAGCTTTCCCTGGAAGAGGTCTGCGCCTATCTCGAAGCCGAAAACGTTACCAAACTGAAATGGCCGGAGCGCCTCGAAATCGTCGACGAGATGCCGCTGACGCCGACGCGCAAGATCATCAAGGGACGGTTGGCGGCCCTCCTTACTTGACTAAAATCAAGGCTGCGTCATAACGGCGTACTTACTCTGTGATTTTCCGCACTTGGTGATTCAAGATTATCCAGTGTTTAAGATGAAAAATAATGCCTATTG
>CAZGTM010000115.1:4673-6446 GCA_964528595.1 uncultured Rhodospirillaceae bacterium | reverse complement strand
TTGGGCCAGACGTCGCCGAACACCTGCTTGAAGCGTTTGCGGTATTCCGGGATGAACGCCAGGCGGGCCTCCATCATGTCGGCTTCGCCGTTACCCGAAACGGCGCCTTTGGCGGCACTGGGGGCCTGGGCCTCCAGCGACTTGGCCGCACCCGCCCAGAACAGCTTGCCGTAGTAGGCGGAGTTCACGACGGACTGCGAGTTGCGCCAGTGCTTGGCGCCGGGATAACCGCGGCTGATGTCATCCGAGAAGCCCCAGCCCTGGTCGGGCTCGTGGCACGTCGAACAGGCGACGGACGCGTCACCGGAAAGACGGGTATCGAAGAACAGCATTTTGCCTAGTTCGATTTTCTCCGGCGTCATCGGGTTGTCCGCCGGTACCGGCGGCGGGCCCAAAGCGGCCAGAGGCGAGTTGTTGTCGGCCAACGCGGTGGCGGCGATGCCTAATGAGGCGACGCCGGCCGCGAGAGCCGTGAAGACAGTCGAAATCTTGTTGTGACTGGTCATTGCTCTGCTCCTAATTCTTGACGTCGACCCAATTGGCGATAACGCCGAAATTGGCCGGAATTTTGCCCTGCCAGACATGATCCGGACCGGTGAGCGGATCACCGGACAGGGTTTCGAGGAAGGCGATCAAGTCGGCCTGCTCGTCCGAAGACAAGCCGAGACGCTTGAGGCGCGGATCCTTGTTGTCGTCATGTCCGCCGCCCCGGTTGTAGAAGGCGACGACGTCCTTGAGGGTCTTGAGCATGCCGTTGTGCATGTAGGGCGCGGTGTACTTGAGCTCGCGCAAGCTCGGCGTCATGAACTTACCGATGTCGGAGCCGTCCGACTTGTGCCAGCGCACGTGGGCGCCGGGGTCGCGGCGAATGTTCATGTAGTTCTCGACGCCCAGGAACATGGCGTAGGTCACGAACGTGACGTGCCGTTTGGGATCGTCCCAGATCTGCGGATTGTCCGGCACGCCGGTGTTGTGCGCCTTGTCGTCGCTGAAGCGCGGACCGTTGTGGCACTGCGAGCAGCCCGCCTTGCCCGTGAACAGTTCGAAGCCGAGCTTGGCGGAAGCCGAGATGTTACCTGTATCGAAAGGGGCGCCCTTCGAGGTCAGGGTCTTGAGATACTCCGGAATGGCCTTGCGGATCGAGCCGTTGCTGGGCTCGCCGTAACCGGCCTCCTTGAACATCTTGACGTAGACCGGATCCTGCTTCACGCGTTCCTGCATCAGGCGCATGTCCATGTTCATGATGTAGGTTTCGGTCAGCGATTCGCGGGTCACGTCGTTAAGGTTCGTGCCCAACCGGCCGTCGTGGAACCAGGCGGCTTTTTGCCAGGCGTTGATCAAAGTCGGTGTGTTGCGGAAGCCATCCGACCCCGGATAGGCCTTCGACAGCGCCAAGCCGTCGCTGTACCCCTTTTCGGGATCGTGGCAGCTGGCGCAGCTGATGGCGATATCGCCGGATAGACGTTTATCGAAAAACAACCGCTTGCCCAGTGCGGCCTTTTTTGCGTCGACCTTCGCTGCCTTGACCGGACCGAAATTATTGTCCGCCTGGACAGCTACCGGGGCGGTCGTCGTGATGACGGCCAGCGCAATCGCCGTGAGAAAGACACGACCTGTACGCTGTGAATGCCCGATGCTCATGAGCCAATTCCTCCATTTGCGGCCCGCCTCCGCCTTTTTCCCTATGTTCTCGGTGGTCAAGAACCGGGGCCCGGCGGCTTTTTTTATGGGAAAACGGATGCTCTCCCGCGGACCTAATACTCCGCGCGAATA
>CAZGTM010000115.1:0-4573 GCA_964528595.1 uncultured Rhodospirillaceae bacterium | reverse complement strand
TTGGTCGAAAATTCAGTCAGTTTTCCTGACTTAAACCGTATTCCTTGATGCGGCGCTCCAAGCGCGGCCGGCTGACGCCCAAAATCTCGCAGGCACGGCCCTTATGCCAGCCTGTCTGGCGCAGAACATCGGCAATATGGCGTCGCTCCAATTCATCCAGAGACAAAGCCGAATCGGAGGCCGCCTCACCCGCCGTCGGGCCGCCCGCGGTTTCGGCAAATCGGGCGATGTCCTCCGGCAGATGCGCCATGCTCAGGGTATCGCCCTGGGCCATCACGACACCCTTCATCAGAACGTTCTCAAGCTCCCGCACGTTGCCCGGCCAGTCGTGGGCCGCCAAGGCCTCCATGACGTCCGCCGGGACGCGGCGCACGCTCTTGTGGATGTCCCGGTTGATGCGCTTAAGCAACTGTTCGACCAGGATCGGGATGTCCTGCGCGCGCTCCCTGAGCGGCGGCATGGTGATGTTGACCACGTTGAGACGGTAGAACAGGTCTTCGCGGAAACTGCCGTCGGCCACGCGGCTTTCCAGATCGGCATTGGTCGCGGCGACAAAGCGGGCGTCGGCGGTCAGTGTTTTCGAGCCGCCCACCGTCGAATACTCGCGGGCCTCCAGCAAGCGCAGCAGCTTGCCTTGCATGCGCGGCGACAGTTCCCCGATCTCGTCCAGAAACAGGGTGCCGTCCTCAGCCATGGCGACTTTGCCCTTGCGCGCCGACGCAGCGCCGGTGAAGGCCCCCTTCTCGTGACCGAACATTTCGCTTTCCAGCAGGGTTTCCACGAGTGCGCCGCAATTGACCGCGACGAACGGCCGTTCGGCTTCCGGGCTTGCGCTGTGAATGGCGCGGGCGACGAGTTCCTTGCCGGTACCGGATTCGCCGCGGATCAACACCGTCACACGGCTTTGCGACACCATGCCGATAGTCTTGTAGGCCTCCTGCATGGCGCGGCTGCGGCCCGTGAGGGAACCGGCGGCCGCGGCGCCGTCGATCACCAGTTCATCGTCGCCCCCGCCAGCCTCATCCGACCGGGCCGTCAGCGCGCGATCGACCGCCGTTTCCAGTTCGTCGATATCGATGGGTTTCGCGACATAATCGACGGCGCCGGCATGCATCGCGGCGACCGTCGAATCGAGGTCATGGAAGGCGGTAATCATGACGACGGGTAAGCCCTCGTAGCGCTCGCCGATCTCGGTCAGCAACGATATGCCGTCCCGGCCCGGCATGTGGATGTCGGACACCACGATGTCGATGGTATTTTCCCGAAGTCGATCGAGGCCGGCTTCGGCATTTTCCGCCGTATCGACCTCGAAGCCGCGCTGTCCGAAATGCAGGGCGAGGGTACGGCAGCTGGCCTGGTCGTCGTCGATAATCAGTATGCGGGGCATGGGCGAAACGCTATTGGATTTGTCGTTCAGTCGGGGCCAGGCCGGGCCGGACGCTTTGCGCCGTCATCACTGACCGGGCTGGTGGACAATGTAAACGAAAAAACCGCGCCGCGCCCGCCTTCGTCATCGTTTTCGGGCGGCGGTCCGGTCTCGACCGCAATCTCGCCGCCGTGTTGTTCCACGATGCGCTTGACGATGGCCAACCCCAACCCGGTGCCCTTGGCGCGGGTGGTGAAGAAGGGCTCGAAAATCTCCGCCATTTGTTCGCCGTCGATGCCCCGGCCCGTGTCGGCAACCGAAATCTGCACGGCGGGTTCCTCGCTGTCCATGACCAGGTAACTCGAGATGGTGATCTCGCCGCCGGCCGGCGTCGACTGGATGGCGTTGTCGATGAGGTTGCGCAGAACTTCCGTTACCTTGACCCGGTCGCAATGCACCAGGGGGATCCCGCCGCCGCCCTCGACGACGATGTCGATGTCCTTGTCGGCGGCCACGTGGGCCAGCGCGGTCACCGCCTCGTCGATGATCCGGGCCAGCTCGTGCCAGTCCGCCCGCAGGCGCTCGGGCCGGGCGAAACTCAACATGTCGCGCATGATCTCTTCCATGTAACGGACCTGGCCCAGACCCATATGCAGGTGTTCATGATCGGCGTCGTCCGCACTGTCGTGGCGGCGCGACAAGATCTGCAGGTTCATCTTGATGGTCGACAGCGCATTGCGCAGATCGTGGGCGATCATGCTCGCCATCCGGCCCATGGCGGCCAGGCCCTGGGTGTCGGCGATTTCGCGGGTGCGCGCTTCGACTTCCTGTTCCAGTTCCTCGCGGTAGGCATTGAGCTCGTTCTCGCTGTCCGTCACGCGGCGCGCCATGTCGCTGAACTCGTGCGCCAGGTCGCCGATTTCATCGTTGCCTTCGACCGTCACTTCCCAATCCCTGTCGCCGCCGGCGAAGCGCCGGACTTCGGTACTGAGTTTCTGTATGGGGCCGGCGATGTGCCAGGCTAAAAGACCCCCGCCGACACCGACGACGATGATCCCCAGCACGCCGGCCACGCCCAACCAGCCGAGGGACCGGCTGAGGGCGGCGTAGGATTCCTGCGGTGACTGGGTCACCACCAACGACCAGGGCGGCAGGTCGAGGAAACGCCGCAGTTCGTTGATCTCGGTCAGGGGAGCGACGCAGGCCAAACGCTGCCACAAAGGCCAGCCGCCCGCCGATGGAAGAGCCACCCAATAAGGCGAACGCCGGTCGCCCAGCGCCGCCCGTGCCGGTGTCGGCGGTTTTTGCGCCAGGGCCTGAATCAAAAATAGTCTGACGGTGCCGTCGAGCGGGACGCCGGCATAGTCGACCAGAACCGCTTCGCCGGTGTTGCCAAAGCGGATGTCCCGAACCTCCTCGATCCAGGCCTGGTAACCGATGTCCGCCAGGGCGAAACCGACGATCTCGACGCCGCCCCAGACGGGCACGACAACCGTCATGGTTTGCGCCGCCCGGTCGTTGTCCAGATAGACGAAGTGATCCCGCTTGGTCGACACCTTGACGAACCACGAAGCCGTCGTCACGACGCGCTCCCGCGGTGTCGTGCTATCCCCCAATAGGACGCCGGCGCGGTCATAGACGGCGAGGCGGTGAATAATGGCCGAGCGCAGCCCCGCCAGGATCTTCAATCGGTTCGATAGCTCGGGGTTCAGTTGCTCGCGCCGTTCTTCGTCGCTGTCCGCCGACAGCCAGTCGTTCGACAATCGGTTATGCAGCGCGCCGATCCAGGCCTGGGAGCGGTTGGCGTAAAGCTGGTCAACCTCCATGGCGACTTCGGTCGTCAGAACATCGGTCGCCAGGGTGCGGACGTATCCGACTTGTGCCGCGATGCGCCCCTCCAGTTCACCCACCGACCGGCTGGCGATCTGGCAATATGTCTGTCCCAAGGTGCCCTGGATCGAGGCGGCGCCGGCGACATACACCACAATGGCGCCGATCACGACCGCGCCAAGCGCGCCAGCGACAAACCACAAGGTGAGCCGCGCACGAATGCCGAGCGTCCGCCTTCTGCGCCCGCTGGAGGCGGGCGGCGCGGCGGACCCTCCGGGGTCAAATTCGGGGTTTGCAGGCTCTGACATTCCCAATCCGGCTAGCGGTATGCGGCGCGATGATAACGCATTTTTTTGCGCAATCGATGCTTTGCGGGTACCTTGCGCCACCGCCATCCATACTTTCCGACAGCGACCGGACGTTTATGTACGCCAAAAACCGCCAACGCAAAAGCATGAGCCGGGGTCTCGCGGGATTGTTTGCAGCGGCCGCCGCCGCCTGCCTGAACCCGGCCGGCGCTCGGGCGGCGGATTATGAAACGGCGGAGGTCGTCGACGGCGGTCAAATCAGCGGTCAGGTCCTGCTGCACGGCAGCCGGCCCCAGGTCGAACGCTTTATCATCACCAAGAACAACACCGTCTGCGGCCCCGGCACCCGTGACGTCGACGTGGTGAAGGCCAACGGCTCCGCCCTCCAGGGCGCCCTGGTCATCCTGAAGGGCGTTAAGCGCGGCAAACCCTTCCGGGCGGCGGCGCGCAAGGTCACGATCAACCAGGCGGGCTGCCGGTTCGAGCCGGGCCTGGCGGTATTCGCCAACAACGGCGCGCTGGAGGTCATCAACTCCGACAACGTGCTGCACAATGTCCACGTCTTTTCGCTACACGCGGGCAAGCGGACGAGCGTGCTGAACGTCTCGCAGCCGGTGCGCGGCGACATCACGGTCAAAACGATATCCCTGAAAAAGGGCGGCCCCCTGCTGGTGACCTGCGACGCCCACAACTTCATGCGGGGGCATGCCTACGTGGCGGAAACCCCCTATTACGCCAAGGTCGACCGCCGCGGCCGGTTTAGCATCCGCGACATCCCGCCTGGCACCTACGAACTCGTCGCCTGGCATCCGGCGCTGGGCAGCCAAGGGCGCAAGGTCGTCGTCAAACAGAACGGCAAGCTGGAAGTGACGTTCGAGTACTAATCAACCGGCCCGCCGGTCCTCCCGGATCAGGTCGCAGGCTTTCTCGGCGATGGCGACGATGGGGGAGTTGGTGTTGCCGGACGTAATCGTCGGCATGATGGAACCGTCGACCACGCGTAGGCCGTCGAGCCCGTGGACCTTGAGGCGGCTGTCGACCACGGCCATGTCGTCGTCGCCCATCTTGC
>CAZGTM010000114.1:0-6743 GCA_964528595.1 uncultured Rhodospirillaceae bacterium | reverse complement strand
ATCAATACTTTGCCCCAGCGCCTGGACGCTGCCCAGTGCTTCCGCGCCATTCGACGCCGTAACGACATTGCTTACCCCGATATCCTGCAACACCCGGACGACGAGTTTCCTCATGAAGTCCTCGTCGTCGATAACCAGGACTTTGATGGTCTTCATGTCGATCTTGGCCATGCCCTCTTTTCCTCTGCCGCCCGCCCAAAGCGGGCATCATAGTAAACTCAACTCATTGACTACAGCGTGTTTATGTAATCGACCACCTTTTTCAGCACATCCGGTATTTTTGGCGCCAAAGCGACGATCTCGTCGGCGTTGCCCTCTTTACCCGCCTTTTCCAGTTCGAAGCACAGGTCGCCCAACTCATAGGCGCCAACAGAACGGGACGACGACTTCAACTTATGGGCGGCAGCGCCGACCGCGGCGGCGTCACCGGCATCCGCCGCGTCGGTGATTTCCTGCACGTTGGCGGTGGCGGGTTCGATGAAGTCCCCCAGGATTTCCCGGAAGGTTTCCTCGTCATCCCCGAAGACGCTTTTCAACGCCTGCGAATCGATCGGGACGGACGAGGATGAAACACCAGCGCCCTCATCAGCGGATACCGCTTCCGAAAGATCCGGGACCACCCCGCTGTCCGATTGGTCTTCCGCCGCCGCAAGGGTCGCCTTGATACTGCCTCCCAGCCACTTGGCGAGGGCACGTTTCAGCTTGGTCATTTCCAACGGCTTGGAGAGATAGTCGTCCATGCCCGCGGCCAGACATCTCTCGGCTTCGCCTTGAAGCGCATTGGCGGTAATGGCGATGATCGGAATCCGCTGGCCGCCGTCGGCCTCCGCCGCACGGATGGCCTGGGTCATTTCGTACCCGTCCATTTCCGGCATGTGGCAATCCGTCAGAATAAGGCCATATCTGCCCGTCTCCCAGGCCGCCAGGCCCTGCTCGCCGTCGTCGGCGATCTCGGCCGTGTAACCAAGCAGCTTGAGTTGCCGGCTGATGACGTCCTGGTTCGTGAGATTGTCCTCGGCGATGAGAATGAGTTCGCCCCGCGCTTCCGCCTCGGCCACGGTCGGCGCCTCGCGCACGGCTTGGATCGTGCCGGGGTCGCGCTCATCGACCTCGGGACTGGCGCGGCCGGCCGCCATTGCCACACCGCGAAGGAATGAAGACCGACGCAGCGGATCGTCCTCGATGACCACCATGTCAGGCGGTATCATTCCCCGTTTGCGGGTGCGGTCGCGGGTCAGAATGACGAACCGCACGTTTCCTCCGGGCCGCGCCTCGCGCACCGCATCCATGACTTTGCCGACTTCATCGGCCGGCCAGACCGAAGCAAAGACGATAATTTCGACCGCCCCATCAGGCCCGGTCCCGCCGTCCAGCGTCTCCGCCAACCCGTCGAGCTCCTCCCGCCGAACGAATTCCGCACCCCGAGAGTCCAGGTAGGCTTCGATGAAATCCCCTCCTTTGCCCTCCCTGGCGACAACCACGACCTTGAGGTCTTCCAAGCCCGGTTCGTCGGCCTCGACAGGATCGCCTTCGGCAATCTCCAAAGGCAACGTCACCGAGAACGTCGACCCAACGCCTTGCCGGCTGGAGACCTCAATTGTCCCGCCCATGATGTCGGTGAGGTTCTTGCAGATCGACAGGCCCAGGCCGGTTCCACCGAAACGCCTGGTTGTCGAACTTTCAGCCTGCGTGAACGGTTGGAAAAGCTGCGCCACCGCCTCCTCCGTCATGCCGATGCCGGAATCGACGATATCGAAACGGATAGCCATTTTTCCGTCGTCGGTTTTCTCCACGCAGTGCGCCCCGATCAAGACCTCGCCCGGCTGACCTTCCTCGCCGCTGGTGAATTTGACGGCATTGCCCGTGAGGTTGAAGAGGATCTGCCGCAGCCGGACCTGATCGGCCATCAGGCGCGCCGGGATGGCGGGATCGACGAAGATGCGCAGCCGCAGGTTTTTGTCCGCAATGTTGGGCAAAATCGTTTCGGCCACACCCTCGACGATATCGCGCAGGGATATGGGAATGATTTCCAGATCCAGCTTGCCTGCCTCGATTTTGGAAAAATCCAGAATATCGTTGATGATCTGCAACAGGGAGAACGCCGAATCGCGGATCGTCCCCAACATCTTGCGTTGATCGGGTTGGAGTTCACCTTCCCACAGGAGATCGATCATGCCGACGACGCCGTTCATCGGCGTTCGGATTTCGTGGCTCATGGCGGCCAGGAAAGAAGACTTGGCGCGGGTTGCCGATTCGGCCGTTTCCTTGGCAATCAGCAGTTCATTTTGAGCCTTCTTGCGTTCGGTAATATCGTTGAATACGACGACGATGCTACCGTCGCTGTTACGTCGACGGAATGTTTCAATAACGCGATCCCCGACCCGGTCCTCAACGGCCTCGGTCGGCTGAACTTCTTCTTCATAGAGTTTTTTCCTCGCGGCGACTTGCTTCTCCGGATCGCCGGGACCGTAGTCACCGCGCTCCGCCCGAACTCGAATGGTGTCGACCAGCGAATCACCGACGTTCGGCATACCGGGCGGTAGATCGTAGAATTTCGCGTATTGAGCGCTGAAAACCTGGAACTTCAGATCCCGGTCGATCATGAACAAGCCGCCCGTCATGCTGGTAAGCGCGGTGGAAAGCTGCTCCTCCTTCGCTGCTGTTTCAGTATGTGCCGCCAGCAGTTCTTCCTCGGCCTTCTTGCGCGTCGTTACGTCGGAAGCCACGACGATAACGCCGCCCTGATCGGTCGGCGACTGGCGGATTTCGAGGTAACGGCCATCCGGAAGCTGGGCCTCGATAATCCTTTCCTCATCCGATGAGATTTCCGCAACGCGTTTCTCGATGTGTTCTTCGACCGTGCCGGGACCGTAATTGCCTTGCTCAGCGTGGAGGCGCACGACGTCCACGAACGGCGTGCCGATTTCAATTGCTCCCTCCGCTATGTTGAACAGTTCAAGGTAGCGCCGATTGAACATCAGGAATTTCTGTTCGCCGTCTATCACGAACATGGCGTCACGCATGTTGTCCAGGGCGACGGTGAGTTGTTGAGAGGCCGCCGTCAGCTTCTGGGCGCGGAATTCCGCCAGGTATTCGAGCTGATCCTGATAGGTTTTCAGTTCTTTTTCGGCGACGGCACGTTTGTCCTGCATCTCGTTGTAGGCCTGGACGACCTGGCCGAGTTCATCGGAGCTTTCCCACTCCACGCGCTCGAATACGTCGTCGTCTTTGGTCCGTTCGATGGCGTTGCGCAACCGCTCCAACGGGCGGCCGATGACGATGCGCGTGGCAAAGAGCGTAACGCCGAACAGCGTCGTTCCCATCACCAGCAGGATCACCGCATCCAGCATCAACCGGCCCCGCAGATCACGCCAAATCATACGGCTGTGGGCCGTGACGACGATTTGGCCGACGTCTTCGGACAGATTGTCCGCCCGATATGTGAGCTTGTCCGTCAGGCGCATGTCCGGCGATTCGGGTGCGGCTTCGATATCGCCGATGCTGCCGAGCAGGTCCTTGGCCCCGTCATAAATCGCCACGCTGCTGATCTGCGGCAGTTCCTTCATGTCGGCAAGCAGGGCGGCAATCTGATTGTCGTCATACTCCCAGACCGCCAGGGCGAAGGCCGATCCCTGCACGGCAACCATTTCATCCACCGTTTTCAGCAGTTCCGCCCGCTGGGACGAGTAGTAACGAACTTCGAGAACCGCAAACAGGATCAACAAACTCAACGACACCAGCGGCAGGTAGAGCCGCAGCAACTTGGCGCTCAGCGATTTCGGACTAATGGCCTTTACCGCCATCTGTCGTGGCTCCCGAAGAATGACTGCGTTGTCCGCCCTGAAAGCGTGCAGAGACCCCACGCAGCACGCCATCCGCGAGGAAACACCGTTCCGGCTGAGTCTTGAACGATAATCATGCCCCTCCAGAGAAAATCGATCAGTTTGTCGGCCCTACTCAACGCAGCGTATTGTGCCGTTTGGTCATTAAGAGCGCAATGCACCGCTTCCCTCCCAAAATTGGCTAAAAATCCACCGCCGAAAGGCTATATGTATCGAAACGCGTTCCGAACAAACGGAACGCCGCAAAATGATTGGGGCGCATTTCTATGAAATTTTTCAATGCTGGCCTGCGGCCATGGTTTTTACTTCTGACATTGGCGTCGGCCTGTGTGGCGCCGGTGGGTGTCCGGGCTCAGGAAATTTCGATTTCCTACAATTCAGACTGGCCGCCCTACTCTCACGGCTTGAGAGGCGAGGTGGCCGGCATTCTGCCGCGACTTCTCGATGAATTGGTCGGTAAACGCCTGGGTTACACGGTCCGGCACAACGGGGCGCCGTGGAAACGGGCGCAGCGCCTGGTCGAGCAGGGCAAGCTCGACGCCTTCGTCACCGTACCGACACCCGCCCGACTGAAATTCTCAAAACGATCAGCATCCATTGTTTACCGCATGGAGATGTTGGCATCAGTGAAACGCTTTAGCGAGGCACACAAGAAACTTGGCGCCAATCAGACCATCGATACGGTTCGCACCATGCGCGTCTGCGATTTACTGGGCAACGGCTGGGCGGAGCAGTTTTACGCCAAGCACAACGTTGACTATTTCAAGGCGTCCAACGCCGCGGATTGCCTGCGCCTGATCTCGCGCGGCCGCGCCGACGTCATCATCCAACCGGCCGCCGTGGCGGTCGCGGAAATCAAGGCGGCCGGCCTCAAGGATAAAATCGCCATTCTGCCGACCGCCTACGGCGCATTGAAATTTACCCTGCTGGTTTCGTCCAAGTTCGAAGGCGCCGACGCACTGCTCACCCGTTTTGACGAGTTGGTCGAGCGCATGCGCGGCGATGGCAGCTACGGCCGGCTGATCGCCAACCTCAGAGGCTTGTAGCCGCCCTCACCCCATCGCTTCCGCGAACAAATCTGCGTAGTTCCCGGCGGCAGCGGGACGCGGGTTTGTCGCCGAACTGTGGTCTGCCACGGCGCCTTCGATCATGGCCGGCAAGACACTCTCCTCAACTCCCATGGCGCTGAGGTTGGCGGGCAATCCGAGCCGCTGGTTCAGGTTTTCGATTTCCTTTGCAAGATCGCTTCCCGCCGGCAGGCCGAAAGACGATGCGAGCCGGTCGTACTTGTCGGCGACATGGTCCCGGTTGTAACGCAGAACAACCGGCAGGATGACGGCGTTCAGGGTACCATGGTGAAGCACCGGAGATTGAAGGCCGCCGAGCGGATGCGACATGGCGTGGACGGCGCCGAGACCTTTTTGAAAGGTCATTCCGCCATGCAAAGACGCAACCATCATCTGACGCCGCGCCTCAAGGTCGCCGCCATTTTGCGTTGCCCGCTCAATCCATTTCCAGGCCCGACCCGCACCGTCAAGGGCGATGGCATCGGCCGGCGGATTGTCCCGCGGAGAAATAAACGTTTCGATGCAGTGCGTCAGGGCGTCCATGCCGGTCGCCGCCGTCAAGAGGGGCGGCATCCCGACGGTCAGTACGGGATCACAAATGGCGACATCTGGTATCATCGGCGGGGCGATAAACCCGAGCTTGCGCCCGTCATCCAGGGTAATAAGCGCACCCCTGCCGACCTCGCTGCCGGTCCCTGCCGTCGTGGGCACGGCGATCAGAGGCGCTGTCGCTGGTTTGATCTTTTCAAGACCGCCGAGGATCAGGGCGTATTGCTCCAGCGGACCATCGTGGCTCGCTAGCAGACCGACCGCCTTCGCCAGATCGATCGACGACCCCCCGCCCAGCGCGATCAATCCGTCACACCGGTTTTCGCGGTAAACGCCAAGGGCCGCATGCACCGCCTTTTCGGAGGGATTGGCCGGTGTTTCATCGAAAACCACCGCCTCACCGTCAATATGGTTCAAGACCTCGGCTAAGATTCCCGCGTCGCGTATCCCCTGATCCGTCACGACAAGGGCGCGCGCTATTTCGAGAAGGGCCATTTCATGTGATAGTTCTTCAATTGCACCCAACTCTAGATGTATTTTTGTCAGGTAATTTATCAATGCCATGGTGTAATTCCGTGGTTCAGCCGGTTTCTGCGGCGCATTACCGCACAAATTATGAAAGATTAATCATTATACTGCAGATGTCGGCAATTTGCCGTGGCGGCGGGGGCGGCCGTTGATCCGAGGGGACGCTTCAGAACTCGGGCACTAAATCCGGCCGGACCTTTTTCCGGACCAAGCCCGAATGTGTTCGCAAAGCACGTCCCGACATTTAGGAAAGTTCGGGACGCGCGACATGATAACGAACTTCACACCCCGCCCTCTGGCGCGCAAGTTGCTCATTCTAACGGTCCTGTTCAGTTTGGCCGTGACGCTGATTACGACGGCGGGACAACTCTATCGTGAATTCAAAACCGACATCGCCATGGTCGGCGATCGTCTCGAGCAGATCGAGACAAGCTTCAGCGAGAGCCTTTCGGCCTCCGCCTGGGCGCTGGACGCCAGCCGGCTGAAATCGGATGTTGAAGGCATCCGGCGACTGCCCGCCATCGAGTTCGCGAGCATCACCGTCAAGGGGTTGACGTCGATCGAAAGCGGGAAACGACCCGAGGCGAACCCGATCGAACGGAAACTGAAACTAGTCTACATCTACGAAAACAAACAATACGAAATCGGAGATCTTCATCTTGTCGCCTCTTCCAATGGCGCCAGGGATCGATTGAAGGACCGCATCCTCGTCACACTCAGCACGAACGCCGTCAACACCTTCTTCATTGCAATATTC
>CAZGTM010000113.1:4946-6896 GCA_964528595.1 uncultured Rhodospirillaceae bacterium | reverse complement strand
TACGCGCCGGGCAAGATGCTGGTGCATGAAGAGAACCTCGTGGTCCGGGAGGGCGGCGCGGAATTATTGAGCCGACGCGCGCCGCGCGACATGCCGGTGGTCGGATGACGGACGAAATCCTCGATTTGCCGCACGAGATCGACGGCGGCGTTGGCGCCCGCGCCAAGATCGGCCTTATCGTGCTGGCCAACGACCACACGATGGAATTCGAGCTTTCCCAGGTCTTCCCCGGACCGGATGTCGCCATGTACGCCGCGCGCATCGAGTGCGCACCCCAAATCACGCCGGAAAACCTGGCCGACATGGAAGGCCGCATCGCCGGCGCGGCGTCGCTGATCCTGCCCGGCGTCGAATTGTCCGTCGTGGG
This sequence comes from uncultured Rhodospirillaceae bacterium, assembly GCA_964528595.1. Taxonomy (GTDB): domain Bacteria; phylum Pseudomonadota; class Alphaproteobacteria; order UBA2966; family UBA2966; genus CAYFKJ01. The sequence continues at coordinate 6,529 of CAZGTM010000113.1, read as the reverse complement.
TTTCGGCTGTACGTCGGCGTCCATCGTGATCGGCGAGGAGCGGGTCTTCGAGATCATCCGCGGCGTCCACCCGGGGGCGGCCTGCACGACGCCAATTACCGCCGCCGTCGCCGCTTTTGAAGCGCTGGATATCCGCCGCCTCGGCGTCGTGACGCCCTACCGGGCCGACGTCAATGAGATGCTGCGGGCGGCTGTTCGGGAGCGCGGCTTCGAAGTCCCCCGCTTCGGTTCGTTCAACGAGGAGGACGACAACGTCGCCGGCCGCATCGCGGTGGAAAGCATCCGCCAAGCCGTGCTCGAATTCGGCCGTCACGATGATGTCGACGGCGTCTTCGTTTCCTGCACCAACCTCAGGCTGATCGGCGCCATCGGGGAATTGGAGGCGGAACTGGGCAAGCCGGTCGTTTCATCCAACCAGGCCCTGGCCTGGCACTGCCTGCGCCTGGCGGGGGTCGATGAACCGATGTCGGAATATGGCCGCCTGTTGAGGGAATAGTTGGCTCATGCAGCCCGCCAAGCTCCATTCGCTGGCCGTCCACCATTTATCTAAAGTTGAAAAATCTTCCCGCTGCTGATATTTCATATGCTCCCCAATGAACACTCATTGAGGGCAAAATTGATTTATTTTTGGGAAGAACGGTAATGGTCTTTAGATTTTGTACGGCAGCGCTTGTGGCATTTATGACGGTTGGGTGTGTTACTACAGAAAATATCGGCTCAAAAAAAATATTCACGATTCCAGAATCCACTGTAGCTAGTTACGCAAACTATCTAGAGGGTTTGAAGAAATACGCCAACAAAATGCCATCCGGGGTTTTTACCTACAATCCCTCCGCTAGAAGGGGTTCTTTCAATATTGCTTGGGGGGGGCGGAATGACGCGGACCACACTGCGATGTCAACGGCCATGGATATATGCAGGAAAATCGCGTCACCCCCCGAGGACTGCAAAATTCTTGATATGAACGGCAAGATTGTGTGGAAGGATCTTGACCCAGACATAGTGGCTAGGCTGACAAATTCTAAACGAAAGCATGTCGATACGACGACACATGAATTTGAAACGGGTACAATCGATGTCACCGCCACGCAAAAGTCCGCGTATCACCGGTATCTGGCTAGCATCGCCAAGCACCCGAATCTGCAAAACGCTTTCTTTATCGGTGACGACGGTAAAACCACAAAGATTGCTACCGCATCTAGCTATTATCTTGCCATCGACAATGCGCGAGACAGCTGTTCAAGGGATGCCGACGGAAATCTCTGCTATCTTTTTGCCGTTAACGGGCGACCGGTCAACGACGCAGCTAATGCAGAAGTCGAAAAATGGGGTAAATCGCAATAAAATGCGTAAAACACCCAAAGCAATCAGCCGCGACTCGAGTCAAATTTTCGGATGGCCCACAACGTGACCAGCTGCTAGAGCAGCCACACGACCCCCGTGGCATCCTCAATGACGTGGTCGGCGTCGGCCTTCAGGTCTTCGATGCCGCCGACGCCGGAGCAGACGCCGACGGCCAGGCCGGCGCCGGCGTCGCGGGCCATGTGGAGGTCGTGGGGGTTGTCGCCGACCACCATGATTTC
>CAZGTM010000113.1:1870-4846 GCA_964528595.1 uncultured Rhodospirillaceae bacterium | reverse complement strand
CGGCGTCGCGGGCCATGTGGAGGTCGTGGGGGTTGTCGCCGACCACCATGATTTCACCAGGATCCAGATTTTCGTAGGCACAGAACGCCATGGCCATGCCACCGCCGGGTTTGCGGCCGTGGCCGGAATCGTAGCCGGCGCAGAAGCCGATGTGGGCTTCGACCTCAAGATGGGAAAGTGTCTGACGCGCCACCCATTCCGCATCCATGGTGGCGACGCCCAGCACCAGTCCGCGCCCGATCAGGCGCTCGAATAATTGGGCTAGATCGAACAGCGGGACGGGATGTGACGCGGCGTGGTTTTCCATGACGTCGACCAGCCGCGTGATGGCCTGGTCGGTGCGCGGCGTTTCAGCGACCTCCAGCCAGAGGCCGGCGATCTCGTCGTTGCCGGCGGCAGCCATCGGCGAGTTGGGCACGGTACCGCCGGTTTCGGCGTTGTAGCCGGTGGCGACGAGGCAGCGGTGTTTCAAACCGGCGTCGGCGTTGCCGTCGCACAAGTCGTCGAGCGCCGCCGAATAGGCCGGCACCCAGGTGCGGTCGAAATCTATCAGGGTGCCGTCCTTGTCGAACAGAATGCCTCGGATGGTCAAATCGGGGACTTCCTCATGTCGGCGGGCGAAAATTGCCTGTCCGCTGAAGGACAGTAATGGGATTGCGTTCTTGGTCAAGTTGGGTCCCAATAAAACTGTGACAATCCAGCATTAAACGAAAAACCATGAGCCAAATTCCGCAGCATCATTCCTATATCGGCGGGGTTCATTACGAGCCCGATACGAACGCGCGCTTTCAAAACCGCAACCCTGCCACGGGGGAAGTCCTGGCCGACATCGCCCCGGCCGGAGAGGCGGATATCCAACGCGCCGTCGACGCTGCAGCGGAGGGTTTCGCCGAATGGTCGGCCCTGCCCGGCGCCGAGCGCGGCAGGCGCATGAAGCGGGCCGCCGACCTGTTGCGCGAACGGCTGGACGAACTGGCGCGCCTGGAGGTTCTCGACTGCGGCAAACCTCTGCAGGAGGCGCTTGAGGTCGATGTCGTTTCCGGCGCCGATTGCATTGAGTATTTCGCCGGCCAGGCGGCGTCGCTGCACGGCGAGCACGTCGACGTCGGCGGTGCGTTCTTCTACACTCGGCGCGAGCCTTTGGGCATCTGCGCCGGTATCGGCGCATGGAACTACCCCTTGCAGATCGCCTGCTGGAAATCGGCGCCGGCGCTGGCCTGCGGCAACGCCATGATCTTCAAGCCGTCGGAAATGACGCCGCTGACGGCGTTTAAGCTGGCCGAAATCTACAGCGAAGCCGGCCTGCCCGACGGCGTTTTCAACGTCGTGCAGGGCGAGGCGGAGACCGGCCGGGCGTTGGTGTCCCACCCGGATATCGCCAAGGTGTCACTGACCGGCGAGGTCGGGACGGGAAAAAAGGTGATGGCGGCGGCGGCGGAGGGCCTGAAGCACGTCACCATGGAACTCGGCGGCAAATCGCCGCTGATCGTCTTCGCCGACGCCGATCTCGGAAACGCCGTAACGGCGGCGTTGCTGGCGAATTTCTATACCCAGGGCGAGGTCTGCTCCAATGGCACGCGCGTTTTTGTCGAGCGCGGCATCCACGACGACTTTTGCAGCCAAATGGCGGAACGAGCCGCCAAGATCAGGATCGGCGATCCTATGGACCCGGAAACACAGCTCGGCTCACTGATCTCACCCGACCACATGGAAATGGTCTTGGGCTACATCGAAAAGGGCAAGTCCGAGGGCGCCACCCTATTGTGCGGCGGTGAACGGCGGACCGACGGCGATCTGGCAAACGGCTCCTTCATCGAACCCACCATCTTTACAGATTGTACCGACGACATGGCCATCGTGCGGGAGGAGATCTTCGGCCCCGTCATGTCGGTCTTGGCGTTCGACAGCGAAGACGAAGCAATCGAACGCGCCAACGATACCGAGTTCGGCCTGGCCGCCGGCGTCTTTACACGTGACATTGCGCGCGCCCACAGGGTCATTGCCGAGCTTGAGGCCGGCACCTGCTGGATCAACAATTACAACATCACGCCGGTGGAGATGCCCTTCGGCGGCTACAAGAATTCCGGCATCGGGCGGGAGAACGGCCGGGCCGCCATTGAGCATTACACCCAGCTCAAGAGCGTGTATGTCGAGCTCGGCGATATCGACGCGCCGTACTGAATAAATGGGCGGTAAGGAAAGTTTCGACTATGTCATCGTCGGCGCCGGTTCCGCCGGCTGTACGCTGGCCAACCGCTTGAGCGCCGATCCCGATAACCGCGTCCTGCTGTTGGAAGCGGGACCGCGCGACCGAACCTGGAAGATCCACATGCCGGCCGCGCTCACCTACAACTTGGCCGACGATCGGTACAACTGGTACTACACGACCGAAGCCCAGTCCCACATGGATGGACGACGGATGTACTGGCCGCGCGGGCGGGTGCTGGGCGGTTCCAGCTCCCTCAACGCCATGGTCTACGTGCGCGGCCACGCCCACGATTACGACCGCTGGGCGGCCAAGGGGCTGCCGGGCTGGTCCTACGCCGACGTGCTGCCTTACTTCCGCCGTGCCGAAACCTGGCAGAACGGCGCCAACGACTATCGGGGCGGCGACGGGCCGCTCCACGTCAGCCGCGAGACCATGCCAAACCCGCTATTCGATGCGTTCATTGAGGCAGGGCAGCAGGCGGGCTATCCCTTCACCGAAGACATGAACGGCTTCCAGCAGGAGGGCTTCGGGCGGATGGACATGACGATCCACCGGGGTCGGCGCTGGTCGGCGGCGACGGCCTATCTCAAACCCGCCATGCAACGGCCCAATCTCAGCGTGAAGACCGGCGCACTGACCACGCGAATCCTGTTCGACGGCCGGCGTGCGACGGGCGTGGAATACGCGGTCGGGAAATCGGTGGTGCAGGTCGTGGCCGATGCCGAGGTGATCCTCTGCGGCGGCGCCATCAATTCACCGCAGTTGCT
>CAZGTM010000113.1:0-1770 GCA_964528595.1 uncultured Rhodospirillaceae bacterium | reverse complement strand
TGGCCGATGCCGAGGTGATCCTCTGCGGCGGCGCCATCAATTCACCGCAGTTGCTGATGCTGTCCGGCGTCGGACCGGCGGACCATCTCGGCGAGCACGGCATCCCGGTGGTCGCCGATCTGCCCGGCGTCGGTCAAAACTTGCAAGACCATCTCGAGCTTTATGTGCAGTACGAGTGCACCAAGCCCATCACGCTCTATTCCTCGACCAGGCCCTGGAACCAGGTCTGGATCGGCCTCGAATGGTTTCTCTTCCAGACCGGTATGGGCGCCTCGGCTCATTTGGAGGCGGGCGGCTTCATCCGCAGCCAGGCGGGCGTCCAGCACCCAGACCTGCAATACCACTTCCTGCCATCGGTGGTGTGGGACCATGGCCGCATTATGCCGGACCGCCATGCCTTTCAAGCCCACGTGGGTCCCATGCGCCCGACCAGCGTGGGCGCGCTGACGCTGACCTCGGCCGATCCGCGCCAGCACCCCAGGATCCAGCCCAACTACCTGGCGACCGAGGGCGACCGGCGGGAAATGCGCGATGCCGTCAAGCTGACCCGCGAGATTTTCAGCCAGAGCGCCTTCACCGCCTATCGCGGCCCGGAGATGGCGCCGGGCGCCGAGGTCAATACGGACGCTGAAATCGACGCTTTCGTCCGGCGCAAGGCGGACAGCGCCTATCATCCTTCGTGTACCTGCAAGATGGGCGTCGACGAGAACGCCGTGGTCGATGCGGAGACCAGGGTACATGGTCTGCAGGGCCTGCGGGTGGTCGATGCCTCCATCATGCCCGATGTCGTCAGCGGCAACCTCAACGCGCCGACCATCATGATGGCGGAAAAGGCCGCCGACATGATCCTCGGCAAGGCGCCGCCGGCCTCTGGCAACGCGCCTGTGTATGAAGCGCCAAACTGGCGGGTGGCTCAAAGATAAGTTCGTTTTTTTGAACCCAGGTTTGGACTCACCCGCCGATATGCTGTTAGACTTTCGTCACAATCAAAAACCAAAGCGAATCAAGCCTGTTGGAAGATTTCAAATCCGACAAGGCGAGATCCAACGGCCTAAGGCGTCGGCCAAATGATGCCGACATAAGGATTGTCTGGGAGGGCACAATGAAATCTAGAACACCCCGCGTTTTTCCGACGGTAAGCCGCCGCGAATTCATGGCGGGCGCATCGGCGCTTGGCGTGGCCACGGCGTTTGGACCGTCAGCCATGGCTGCACCCAAGAAGGGCGGACATTTCCGCCTCGGGTTGGGGCACGGTTCAACCACCGATTCCAACGATCCGGCGACGTTTGAAAACCTCTACTCGCAGGTTCTCGGCGCCGCCTCGCGCAACAACCTGACCGAGGTCGACCAGAACGGCAAATTGGTGCCGGAACTGGCGGAGAGCTATGAAGCGTCTCCGGATGCCAAGACCTGGACGTTCAAGCTGCGCCAGGGCGTGGAATTCCACAACGGCAAGACCATGGATGCGGGCGACGTCATCGCCTCGATCAACCATCACCGCGGCAAGGACAGTAAGTCGGCGGCTAAGAAACTTCTTGAGCCGATCACCGAGTTGAAAGCCGACGGCAAGAACACGGTCGTCATCAAGCTGGCCGCCGGCAATGCCGACTTCCCTTTCACCATCAGTGATTATCACATCGCCATCATGCCGGCCTCCGGCGACGGCGTGGATTGGAAATCGGGTGTCGGCACGGGCGCCATGGTTCAGAAGAGCTACGAGCCGGGCGTGCGCGCCAGCCTCGAGCGCAATCCGAACTTCTTCAAGTCCGG
>CAZGTM010000112.1:0-6930 GCA_964528595.1 uncultured Rhodospirillaceae bacterium | reverse complement strand
AACCGGAATCGCCCGGGCAATCCGTCCACGCTCCAATTCGATGGCGCCCCGCGCCGCCCAGGCCCTGACTTCACTGGGATCGACGGAAAGAACGTCCTGGCAAGCGGCGACGGCGTCCTCGGCTCGTCCCAAAGCCCTAAGCGCGATGACCCGATGATAAAGCGCCTCGACGTTTTCTGGATCGTGCCGAACCGCCTCCTCCAGCGATTCCAATGCCTCCTGCCGCTCCCAAAGGCCAAGCTGGGCCAGACCCAGCCCTGCCCAGGATTGGGAGGTGAGGGGCGAGGAGATCACGGCTTTCTGGAAATCATGCTTTGCGGCCGCGAATTCCGCCTTGTTGATGGCGGCGAAACCACGTGACATATAGACCTCGATCGGCTGGCGCGGCTCTGCCGCTGCGGCGGCCGCGCCCCGGCGGGCGCTATCCAGATCCGGCTTCAGGGAAATCGCCCGCTGGTAGTGCTGGAACGCGCCCTGGCGATCTTGCTGTCGAAGCAGCACCGAAGCCAGATTATTGTGCGCGTGCGGATTGGCGTCATCGAGCCTTATGGACTCTTCGAGGTGCCTACGGGCATCGGTGAGTTCGCCCGCCGCCGCCTCGGCGGTGCCCAGGCCGAAAAGGAATGAGCCCTGGTTCGGGTTTTTCGCTGCCGCCGCCCGGTAATACTCAATCGCCTGCGCCGACCTTTTCAAGGCCATCAGGCAATCGGCCGCACCGACCAACGCCTCAACAGAATCCGGTTGCTCCAGCAGGATGGATTGCCAGATGCCCAATGCCTTGTCCGGCGCGTCAGCCGACATCGACCGGCGTGCTTGAACCGCAGCGGCTGCCGGGTCGGTCATGGTATTTTCGCCATCCCCACCGGCCTAGCCGTCTGCTTAAGCCAGGTTGGTGTCCGTGATGTCGGTGACGCCTTGCAAAACGGCCACGATGCTGAGGTCACTCGAGAAAGCATCCGCCGTCGTGGTGCCTTCCTGGTATCGCACGATGATGGCGTCGGTGGTGGATCCTTGGCTTGCGCTTTCGTAAAACACCATCAGAACGTCGGAACTGGCCGAGCCCTCGGTCGTCGCGGCGCCGGCGACGCCCGAGCTATCAAGTGTCGTCGAGATGGACGTCAGCAGCGTGGATTCGCTGGAGGTGAGGAAATCGTTGCTGATGTTGGCGGCGCTGAAATTGAATTCGATGGCGCCAAACGTTCCCGTCGACAGGAAGTCGGTCGCAAGTTGCGTATTTTGCTCGCTCAAGGCGATATCGTCGGAAGCCGTGATGCCCGATGTCGTGCCGTTACCCGACTGCAGGGCGGAGGTCCAGTCGAAGATATCCGTGGTCGACCCCGTGCCGGCCGTAAAACCTTCAATCTCCGTCAAATTGAAATCGGTCTGGTTGGTGACGGAGAGGGTCTGGCGGGTGCCGCTGCCGTCGGCCAGGGTCAGGTCTTCGATGTTGACCAGTTGGTTGCCGCCAAAACTGACGTCGCCGTTGGCCGAAATGCTGTCGCCGACGCTGCTGTTGAGATTGCCGACGATCCGGGTGCTGTTGAGGGTCGTCGAGCCGTTGATCGTCATCGTCTGGTTCGCCGACGACTCGCCCAGCGTGATTTGGAAAATGTTCGTGAAGGTATCGCCGCTGGCGTCGAAATTGCCGGATGAAATCGTCAGTTGCTCGTCGGAACCACCCGACGTGCCGCTGAACGACGTCATGCCGAGGTTGGCTTCCGTACCGGTCACGGTGTTGCCGTCGCTCAGGGTCATGTTTTCGTAGGCGGTAATCGTCTTTCCCGTCAGCGTCGTGCTGTTGGTGAGTGCCAAGGTGTCCGTGGCACTTCCCCCGGTGATGGTGGTAACGCCTGAAAGTTCGGTCGAGCCTGCCGTCAGGGTAATGCCGGCGGTTGCCTCGCTGGTGTTGATCGTTTCAACGCTGCTGAGCGTGGCGACCGTGAGGTCCAGCGACGTGACGCTGGCCGACTCGACATTGATGCGATCCGTGCCGTTTCCGCCGTTGAATGTTTCACCGGAGACGACGTCCGTATTGGTGGTGACCGAGAACGTGTCGTTACCGTCGCCGCCGTTCAGGATATCCGCCCCACCCTGGCCGACCAGTTGATCCGCCAAACTGGTTCCGGTCAGCGTGCGCCCCGTGGAATCGTTGGCATCACGGACGAATCCCGATCCACCGGTTGAATTGATGCCGAGATTGGTCACGTTGCCGGAAACCGTGGTAACGCTGTTCAGATCGAGGGAACCGAAAGCGCCGGTGATGGTCAGGTTGGTGGCGCCGGATTCGGCGTTGATGGTCGTAATGTTATTGCTCGAGCCGGTAAATATCGAGCCGTTGACCACGGCCGTCGACGAGGCTTCCTGAAAATTCAACCGCTCGATACCCGTTACCAACGTGCTGTTGCTGCCCGACTGCGCCATTGTGAAGGTTTGAGCCGAGCCCGAGCCGTTGCCGAATTGAATGACGTCGTCGGTGCCGTTGCCGCCGAGTATGCTGCCGCCCGGCTGGCTGTTTGATTCTTCCTGGAAATCGGAGTTGGAGCGAAAAATGAAGCGGTCATTGCCGTCACCGCCGTCCAAAGCATCGCCCCCGCCCCGCCCGGTCATCGTGTCATTGCCCAGGCCGCCGTAGAAAACATCACTGACGCCCGCAAGCCCGATCAGGATGTCGTCGCCATCACCGCCGAATACGATGGAGCCGAGGAAACTCGACTGCGCATCGATGTCGTGGTTGAGGCCGCCGTTGCCTAGATCAACAGTGCCGGCACCGTTACCGAGCGTAATCGAATCGGCGGATGAGGTGCCGGAGAGGATGTAGCCAAAACCGGAATCGTCGGTGCCGAATTCAAGCCGGACACGCGCTTCCGTTCCGTTGTCGGCGAACAACTGCTCGACCGAGAACAATGAAATCTCGCCGGAGATACCGCCACCGGCACTGGCGTATCTCGACTGTTCCGTCGAGGCATCGTAGATCAGTTGAATATCCGTCAGGCCCCGCAGGGTGATCTCATCCGTGCCGAGACCGCCGTTAACGGAATCAAAGCCACCCAAGGACGAACCCTGGATCATTTCAAACTGCGTATTTCCGTCCCCGCCGATGAGACTGTCGTCGCTAGTGGTCGCAGTCAGGAATTCGGTGAACTGGTCGGTCGTGTTGTCATCGATGAGATCATCCGTCGTGACCTCGTCGAAGAATACGATATTTCCCTCTTCGTCGAAGAAGAATTCATCCTGGCTGAAAAACGGTTCATCAAAGGCCGGGTCGAAAAATGGATCGAAAAACGGATCATGGAACGCCGGATCAAAGAAGGCGTCTGGTCCAAAGCCGAATTCGGGTCCAAACTCAGGACCGAACTCGGGGCCGAATTCGGGGCCGAACTCGGGGCCGAACTCGGGGCCGAAATCGGGGCCGAAATGGTCGTCGGGACCCGGTCCAAAGAAATCGCCGGGTCCCGGACCGAAGAAATCACCGGAACCTGGACTGAAAGGATCGCCCGGCCCGAAACCACCTGGTCCGGGCCCGAACGGCGAAAACGGTTGCGGCCCGCCGGGACCACCCGGCTGGCCCGTCGCGGGATCGATCAGCGCCGCGAAATCCTGGCTGCCCGGCGCCGGACCACCAAAGCCGGCGGCTTGCCCGGCAGCGGCAAATGCCTGTTCCATTGAAAGTCCCGAAGCCAGGGCATTGTCGAATGCGGCTTGCGCCTCCGCTTCCGGGCTGCCCGGTGCGGGTCCGCCCGGACCGCCGGGTCCGAATCCGCCGGGCCCTTGCAATCCACCGGGTCCGCCTTGCGACGCAGCGGCGGCAGCCAATGCTTCGGCCGGAGTGGCGCCGCCAGCCAAAGCCTGTTCGAACGCTGCCGCGGCCTCGGCTGCTTCCTCGGGAGAGGCGCCCGCCGCTTCGGCCGCCGCCAGGAAGGCTTCCTCCTGTGTGGCGCCGCCTTCCACCGCCTCGCCGAACGCATCGGTGGCAGCGGCCAGGTTTTGGTCATCCGGACCTTGTCCCGGCTGACCTGGACCGCCCGGACCTTCGCCCGGCTCGCCCTCGCCGGGTTGTCCGTCACCTGCAACTTGTTGACCGTCATCAGGTCCGGGCTGCCCGGGCTCCCCTTCGCCGGGACCGCCGGGTTCACCCTCTCCGGGTTCGCCTTCGCCAGGTTCGCCCTCGCCCGGTTCGCCTTCGCCCGGCTCCCCTTGGGCGGCTTGGGGCTCTCCCTCACCAGGTTCGCCTTCTCCGGGCTCGCCTTCTCCAGGTTCACCCTCACCTTCTCCAGGCTCGCCCTCGCCTTCACCTGGCTCACCTTCACCCGGGGCAGCCTGATCGCCCTCGGCATCCTCGCCTTCGGCGCCGTCCTCGCCCTCACCTTCCTCGGCTTCGCCCTCGCCTTCGGCGGCCTGTTCGCCTTCCTGCTCATCGCCTTCGTCGGCATCGTCCGAATCTTCACGCGGCGGCGGTGGTGGCGGCATGGCGGCCGTAGCCTGACCGTACAACTGCTGGGCTGCCGACGCGGGCAAGGTGATCGGCGGCGCCGGCGGCACGAAGGCGCTGGTAACCTGAGTCGTCTGCAGAGGTTGGTTTAGAACCTGGGTGCCGACGGCATTGCTGACACTGATCTCGCCGACAAATCCGCCCGGATCCGGCAGCAGGGTAATGGTGTTTTCGGTACCTTCCGAGGCTGCTTTGCCGGCCACCGTGGTGCCGCGGATGCCGATGGTGACGACCGGCGTCTTGACCACCATGGCATCGGGGCCGGATTTGGCAATTTCGCCGCTGACGAAGGAAAAAACGCCCTGCACGACATTGAAGGCGGCGTTGCCGTCATCGGAGCCGGGATCGAAAACCAACTCGTCGATCACCATGCGGCCTTCTTCGCCAAGGGCAAATGTGGTGTCGTCTGCGAAAACGATACCGATGCTGGCGCCGCCCTCGGTTTCTACCAGATCGCCCTGCAATATCTTGGTGCCGCTTTCGGCCGGAATTCGCGTGCCGTCGGCATGGGTGATAAAAGCGCGTCCGGCGACGTTTTCAACCTGGCCGATGGAGGCGCTGCCCGGGGTCTGAGCGGCCTGGGCAAATTGTCCGGCCGTGGCCGGTCCCGCCAGTTTCAACGCCAAGTCACCGGAGATTATGCCGGCGCCATCCGTCGTCGTCAGATCCGGCGCTGTCTCATGTGTGAAGTACCCTCGCACCAGCACGGACTGTCCGTCGCCCTGGAGGAGCAGATCGGGGCCTTGGCGAAGATAGTCCGCCTTGAGAACGAAATCCCCACCCGGAACGGCGAGCGACAGGGTACCCGGTTCGGCATCGAGAAGCGTTGCTGAATGGTTCGGGTTGTGTGCCGTGTCAGGTCCGAATTGCGGGGTGGGAAGGGCCATGTGTGGAAATTGTCCTTACATCTACTTGACCGAGTCGAGGCTGAGCCGGCCCATTACCGCCAAGAGGGAAAAGGCCGACGTGGAGACCCCTGTCTCGGCGGCGGTGGCGTCGGAACTGGCGTTGATCAGGGCCGTTTCGCCAGCCAGCACGTCGATCAACGAGCGTCGGCCGAGACGCCGTTCCTTGCGCGCCAGTTCGAGGAATTCGCTGGCGATATTTGCCTGGTTGCGCAGGAACTCGGCATTGAGGCGGCTGGTTTCCAATTGCTGCCAGGCCACGCGCGCTTGTTCCGCAACCAAATTCTTGGCGTCCCCGAGCCGGCTTTCGGCGGCAAGATAGGCCTGTTTGCTGGCCTCCATGGTGTTGAACGAGGTGCCCCCCAGATTGAAGGTGTAAGTGCCTTCAACGCGGATGATCTGTTCGCCTTTGAAGCCCACGGTGCCGGCAACATCCCTCTTGTATTTATTTTCGGCGATCAGATTGAACGTGGGCAGGAAGCCGTCGGAAAATGACTTTTTCGTCTGGCTGCGCGCGATCGCGGAAGCGATCTCGGTCGCTTGGATCTGCAGATTTTTCTCCAAAGCCTGGCTCACGGCGGCGTCGACGTTGTCGGGCAGCAGATCCAAGGGAGTAGCGGGCTTTTTCAATTTCGTGATGTCGTCCGGCAGCTTTCCAAACACCGCGAGGTAGCGATATCGCGCCTGATGCAGTGCACCTTCCGCCTGAACACGCCGCGCCTGGGCGCCGGCCAGTTGCGCTTTCGCCTGCAGGACATCCGTCGAGAAGCCCGAACCGCGTTTGACGCGGGCGTCCTCAAGCTCCGTCTGGCGCTTGATGTTGGCTTCCGATCCCTTGGCGAAGCGCAGGATCTCGTTGGCGCTGATGATCCCCATGTGCGCCGATATCGCCTCCAGCAGCAAGCCTTGGCGGGTGGCTTCAAGAATGGCTTCCGTCTGGGTTACGCCGAGGCCGGCCTGTTCAATCGAGACATTGGTGGAGCCAAAATCGTAGAGCAGTTGGGTAATTTTGAAATCGAGCTCTCGCGACGGCAAATGTGTATCGGCCGTCCCTTCGCCCTTGCGTTGCTCTTCGAAGCCGTAATGCCCTGTCACGTCCAGGGTCGGATACCAACTGCCGCCGGACACCATTGCCCCTTCGCGCGCGGCCTCGAGATCCGCGTTGGCGGCCTTCATGCGTTTGTGGTTTTTAACGAGTTCCGCCAAAGTTTCGCGTAAACTCTCCGCCCGCACAGGCGCTGGATAAATTGTAGCGCTGACAATAATCGCCGCTATCACTCCCAACGCGGCGACACCAACCGACCGTCCGACCAGATTCAGCATATCGAACCCTCGAAGTGTAATTTGAAATCTAATATCAAAAACTTAGCACTCCTTCGAGATGCGACAAACAGGAAACCTCTTGAAATCAGAGGATCCCGCAGGCCCAAGCTAAACATATGGCGGTGAAGAATCCGTGAATCACACCGGGATCGCCCCTATATCCGATATTTCCCAGATAGTATTCGTATCGTAGCAAATCGTAGGCGAACCCGA
>CAZGTM010000111.1:0-7092 GCA_964528595.1 uncultured Rhodospirillaceae bacterium | reverse complement strand
GTTTAATGATTTTGCCCGGGAAATAAAATCGCTCACCCGCTTTGATAGATGCTTATTGGAGTTGCTCTATCAAAAGGAAATTTTATCTGGAATGGATGAGCACGAAGCGGTGACGATCTGGCGTGATATTCTAAAAAGAGGAAATTTGAAGTTTTGCAGTGAAATTTAGATGGCATTCCATGGGAGTTCTGGCGGCATTTTTCCTGGGCAACATGCCCAATTCATTTAATCCCCAAACGGATCCACTACCGCCACGCCGGTCGGCTCGAAGTGGCGGATGTTTCGGGTGGCGACGGTGAGGCCGTGTTCCTGGGCGGTGGCGGCAATCATCAGGTCGGCGCCGGCGTGGCCGAGGCTGGCGCTCAATCTTCCCCAGCGGCGGCAGACGTTGGTGTCGGCGGCCAGGATGCGGTCGGCGTAGAGGCTTAAGACCCGGTCGACCCAGCTGGCCAGGGTGCGAGCAAAGGCCGGGTCCTTCTTTTCCTGCAGGGCGATGCCGCGCTCGATCTCGCCGATGGTGACGGCGCTGAGATAGAGGTCGGCGGTGTGCCGGCCGGCGATCCAGCGCTCCAGATTGGCGTCGCGGCTTTTCTTCCTGAGTTCGGAGAGGACCACGGTGTCCAGGAGAAACATCAGAAGTCGACCTCGCGCGGCTTGAGCGGGGCCGTCTCGAACGTCTCGTCGTCCCGCGGCATGGCCAGCAGCAGCTCGGCGAGGGAAGGGGCGGCCGCCCGCTCGAGCTCGTGCAGCCGTTCGTATTCCTCCGCCGATACGACGACGGCGGCGGGTTTGCCGTGGCGCGTCACCATCTGCGGCTTACCCTCGCGGGCGGCGTCGACAACGGCGCTGAATTTGTTCTTGGCGTCCTGCAGGGACCAACGGGTCGGCGGCATCGGCTTTTTCCTGTCTAGTTTATAAATCTAGATTTAATATCTAGCTGGTTTTTCGTCAAGATGTTTCCCGCCTTGACTCTCACCCCGAGTCAAATTAGAACAAAACAAGAACATTCGTAAAATTGAGAACGGTTCGCCGGGGGAGGGGTTTCTCCGGAATGAATCGCCGTCCCGGTTGTCGCAATCGGGAAAGCCGCTTGTTTCGGGAGGAAGGACCGCCATGCGATCACCGCCAGCCGCCGCCAATGCCGCCAATACGAATGCGCCCGATATGGACGAACGGGACGTCAGTCCGGACGTCATCGCCGACCTCAAGGCGCGGATCCGGGCGATGGAGCGCAAGGGCGCGATCGCCGGCATGAAGGCGGGCGGCGGCGGGCGGGTGGCGCTCAGTCCGGCGCTGGACGGCCTGCTGCCGGCGGGCGGGCTGGCGCGGGGGGCGCTGCACGAGATCACCGGCACGGCCGGCGCCAACGGCGCCGCCGCCGGGTTCGCCGCCGCGCTGCTGGGTCTGCTGGGCCGGGCGGAAAGCGGCGGTGAGGTGGGCCAAGCCGGGCCCGCCCAAGGCCAACCTGCCCTCTGGTGCCGCCGCCATTGGGACGCCCACGAGAACGGCGAACTGTACGCCCCCGGCCTCGCCGCCTTCGGCCTCGACGAGGAGCGCCTGTTGCTGGTCCGGGCGAAGCGCGATGCCGACGTGCTGTGGGCCATGGAGGAGGGCCTGCGCAGTCCGGCGCTGGCCGCCGTGCTGGGCGAGGTCGACGGCCTCGACTTCACCGCCAGCCGCCGCCTGCAGCTGGCCGCCGAAAGCAGCGGCGTCACCTGCCTGGTGCTGCGCGGGGTGGAGCGGGGCCTGCCCTCGAGCGCCGCGGT
This sequence comes from uncultured Rhodospirillaceae bacterium, assembly GCA_964528595.1. GTDB lineage: Bacteria > Pseudomonadota > Alphaproteobacteria > UBA2966 > UBA2966 > CAYFKJ01. Next base: position 5,326 of record CAZGTM010000111.1, on the reverse strand, counting down.
GACCAGATGGCAGGTCGAGCCGGGCCGGGTGGAAGCAGGACGGGCGGACGGGATGACGAACGGAGAGGGCGCGCGCTGGCAACTCAGGCTGCTGCGCGTGCGGGGCGGCGAGACGGCAGGTGAACCGAGGACGTGGCCCGTGGAGTGGCGCGATGGACAACTATGTGATGGAACCGAAGGCGGTGGAAGCAACCAAGACGGCGCGCGTCGCCGCGCTGTGGCTGCCGACCTTCGCGACCGACCGGGCGAGCCTTCGCCGTCCGGCCTGGCGCTCTAAGCCGCTGGCCGTGATTACGGCGGCCCACGGCGGCATCCGGCTGGCGGCGGTCAACGCCCCGGCGGCCTCGGGCGGCCTGGTGCCCGGCCTGACGCTGGCGGCCGCCCGCGCCATCGTGCCCAACGTCGAAACCACCCCCGCCGATCCCGACCGCGACGCCCGCGCCCTCGAACGCCTGGCCGACTGGTGCGGCCGTTACACGCCGTGGACGGCGGCGGAAGCGCCGGCGGAGCCCGCCGCCGGGGCCGGGGTCTGGCTCGACGTCACGGGCTGCGCCCACCTGTTCGAAGGGGAGGGCGCGCTGCTGGGGGACCTGCTGGCGCGGGTGCGCGGCCAGGGTTTCGCGGCCCGGGCGGCGCTGGCCGACACGCCGGGCGCGGCCTGGGGTGTCGCCCGCTATGGCGGCGAGGGGAGGGACGGTATCGTCGTCGCGCCGGGCGCGCACCGCCAAACCCTGAAGGCATTGCCGGTCGCCGCCCTGCGTCCCGGCGCCCAGGTCAACGAAGGGCTCGACCGCCTGGGCGTGCGCCGCGTCGGCGATCTCTACGACCTGCCGCGCGGGCCCCTGGCGGCGCGCTTCGGCGACGGGCTGCTCAAGCGCCTCGACCAGGCCCTGGGCCGCCAGGCCGAACCGATCTCGCCGCGCCTGCCGGTGACGGCGCACCGCGTGCGCCTGGCCTTCCCCGAGGCCATCGGCCAGCTCGACGACGTCGCCGCCGGTCTGGCGCGTCTCTTGGATCACATGGCCGCACGCCTGGCGCACGAACGGCTGGGCCTGCGCCGGGCCGAATTCACGCTCTACCGCACGGACGGCGGCCTTGCCCGCGCCGCCGTCGGCACCAGCCGCCCGGTGCGCGATCCCGGCCACCTGCAGCGCCTGTTCGCCGAACACCTGGATAAGCTCGACTTGGGCTTCGGCATTGACGTCATGACGCTGGCCGCCCCCGTCGTCGAACCGCTGGCGGCGGCGCAGCTTGACTTGTCGGACGGCGGCCGGGGCGGCGGCTTCGACCGCCAGCAGGGACAGCAGGTCGACCGGCTTGTGGATCGTTTGGAAACGCGGCTCGGGCGGGGCAGCGTCGTGCGCCTGGAAAACCGCGCCAGCCACATCCCCGAACGCGCCGGCATTCCCGTCTCGGCCCTCAGCGGCCGCACCCCGCCCGACAGCGCGCCGGAATTGACGCCCGAGACCGCACCGCCGCGCAGCGTCCGGCCCCGGCCCTTACGTTTGTTCCCCCAGCCCCAGGCCATCGAAGCGGTGGCCGAGGTGCCGGACGGCCCGCCCGTGCTGTTCCGCTGGCGGCGTCTGGTGCACCGCGTCGTCCATGCCGAGGGGCCGGAGCGCATCGCCGCCGAATGGTGGCGCGACAAAGCCCCGCCGGGCGAGGACCGCAGTCACCTCACACGCGACTACTACCGCATCGAAGACACGGAAGGCCGCCGCTTCTGGCTCTTCCGCGAAGGGCTTTATCTCATGGGCGAGGACGATGGGGCGGAAGAGGACGGCTCCGCCAACGACAACGCCCCCGAACCCCGCCCCACCCGCGCCCCCCGCTGGTTCATTCATGGGGTGTTCGCATGAGGGAAATACGGAAAATCTGTCTGAAGCGCTTAGCAGACACGCTGTCCCCCCCACCCCATCCCTCCCCCTCCAGGGGGGAGGGGGTATCCGGTTGCACCCTTATAGCCCTCCCCCTTGAGGGGGGAGGGTTGGGTGGGGGTGACCCTAAAGAAAAATGTTTCTGCCGCCAGAAAATAGGAACAAATCATGAATAAAAAAGCTAAAGCAGGTTCCAACCTCGCTTACGTCGAACTGGAAGTGACTTCGAACTTCAGTTTCCTGCGCGGCGCGTCGCACCCCGAAGAACTGGTGACGCGGGCGGCGGAGCTCGGGCACGCGGCGGCGGTGATCGCCGACCGCAATTCCCTGGCGGGCGTCGTGCGCGGGCATGTGGCGGCCAAGGCGGCGGGCGTGCCCTACCTCGTCGGCTGCCGTCTGTTGCCGGAGGACGGGCCTGAGATGATCTGCTTCCCGCGCGACCGGGCGGCCTACGGACGGCTTTCGCAGCTTCTGACGCTGGGTAACCGCCGGGCGCCCAAAGGTGAATGCTGGTTCGCCCTGGACGACCTGTTCGGGCCGGTGTTCGGGGCCGGGCGCGATCAGGTCCTGATCGTCGTACCGCCGGCGGATCTGGACGGAGAGGGCGAGGCTTTCGCCGAGGCGCTGGCCGCCGTCCGCCGCCGGGTCCATGCCTCGGCCCATGTTTACCTTGCCGCCCGGCACCTCTACCGGGGCGACGACGCGGCCCGCATCGCCCGGCTTTCGGCCCTGGCGCAGGCTCACGGCACGCCCTTGGTGGCGACCAACGACGTTCATGCCCACGATCCCTTGCGGCGGTCGTTGCAGGACGTGCTGACCTGCATCCGCGAACACTGCACGGTGGCCGAGGCCGGCTTTCGCCTGCACGCCAATGCCGAACGGCACCTCAAATCGCCGGCCGAGATGGCGCGGCTGTTCGCAGGCTACGCCGACGCCGTGGCCCGCAGCGCCGAGATCGCCGGTCTCTGCGACTTCAGCCTGGACGAACTGGCCTACGAATACCCCGACGAGACCGTCAGCCCCGGCGAGACGCCGCACAGCGAGCTTACGCGCCTGACCTGGGAGGGCGCGGCCAAGCGCTATCCCGACGGCATCCCCGACAAGGTGCGGGGATTGCTGGAGCACGAACTGAAACTGGTCGGCGAGCTGGGGTTCGCGCCTTATTTCCTCACCGTCCACGACATCGTCTGCTTCGCCCGGGCGCGCGGCATCCTCTGCCAGGGCCGGGGCTCGGCGGCCAACTCGGCGGTCTGTTATTGCCTCGGCGTCACGGCGGTCGATCCCGACCGCGTCGATCTCCTGTTCGAACGCTTCGTCTCGGCCGAGCGCAACGAGCCGCCCGACATCGACGTCGACTTCGAGCACGAGCGCCGCGAGGAGGTGATCCAGTACATCTACCAGAAATACGGCCGCGACCGGGCCGCGCTCACCGCCACCGTCATCAGCTACCGCACCAAGAGCGCTGTGCGCGAGATCTCCAAGGCGTTGGGCCTGTCGGAGGACGTCGGCGCCGCGCTCTCGGGCATGGCCTGGGGCTGGAGCAAGGAAGGCTTCCAGGACGAACAGGTGCGCGAGGCCGGCCTCGATCCGACCGATCCCAGGCTGCAGCAGGCGCTGGAGCTGGCCGTCGAAATCCGCGGCTTCCCGCGCCATCTCTCGCAGCACGTCGGTGGCTTCGTCATGACGCGCGGGCCGCTCTCCAGCGTCGTGCCCATCGCCAACGCGGCGATGGACGACCGCACCGTCATCGAATGGGACAAGGACGACATCGACGCCCTGGGTATCCTCAAGGTCGATGTCCTGGCGCTCGGCATGCTGAGCTGCATCCGCCGCGCCTTCGACCTGATCGAACGCCATCATGGGCGCTCGCTCACCCTGGCCGACGTGCCGGCGGAGGACCCCCGCGTCTACGACATGCTCTGCCGGGGCGATTCGGTCGGCGTCTTCCAGGTCGAAAGCCGGGCCCAGATGTCCATGCTGCCGCGCCTCAAGCCGCGCAATTTCTACGACCTGGTGATCGAGGTCGCCATCGTGCGGCCCGGTCCGATCCAGGGCGACATGGTGCATCCCTACCTCCGGCGGCGCAGCGGCGAGGAACGGGTCGATTACCCCTCCGCCGAATTGGAGGCCGTCCTGGGCAAGACCATGGGCGTGCCGCTCTTCCAGGAACAGGCCATGAAGATCGCCGTCGTCGGCGCCGGTTTTTCACCGTCCGAGGCCGACGGCCTGCGCCGCGCCATGGCGACCTTTCGCAAGACCGGCCAGATCTACGGCTTCCGCGACAAGTTCATCGAGGGCATGAAGGACCGCGGCTACGAGGAGGAGTTTGCGCTCCGTTGCTTCAAGCAGATCGAGGGTTTCGGCGAATACGGTTTCCCCGAATCCCACGCCGCCAGTTTCGCGCTGCTGGTCTACGTCTCGGCCTGGATCAAGTGCCATTATCCCTCGGCCTTCGCGGCGGGGCTGTTGAACAGCCAGCCCATGGGCTTCTACGCCCCGGCCCAGATCGTGCGCGACGCCCGCGACCACGGCGCCATCGTGCGCCCGGTCGACGTCAACCACAGCAATTGGGACTGCACGCTGGAACCCTGCGACGCCAAACATGAACAAGGCCGGGTGGCTCTGCGGCTGGGGCTCCGTCAGATCAAGGGCTTGAAGGAGGCAGCCGCCGAGGCCCTGGTGGCGGCGCGCGGCGAGGGCAAGGCGGCGCGCTACAAGGAGGTACGCGAGATGTGGCGCCGCTCCGGCCTCTCAGCCCGGGTGCTCGAACGCCTGGCCCGGGCCGATGCCTACGCCTCGCTGGGCCTCGACCGGCGTGCTGCGCTGTGGGCGGTCAAGGGGCTCGACGATACCGTGCTGCCGCTGTTCGCGCACGCCGAACAGCGCGAGGCCCGCAAATTCCAAACGGCTTTGCAGAACGAACCCCAGGTGACGCTGCCGCCGGCGGGCCTGGGGGAAGAGGTGATCGACGATTACATGGCGGTCCGCCTCAGCCTCAAGGCCCACCCCCTGAAACTCCTGCGCCGCCGCCTGCAGGCCCGGCGCATGATCACGGCGGAGGCCCTGAACACGACCGAGACCGACCAGACCATCCGGGTCGCCGGCCTGGTGATCTGCCGCCAGCGTCCGGGCACGGCCAGCGGCGTCATCTTCGCCACGCTGGAGGACGAGACGGGCGTGGCCAACGTCATCGTCTGGCCCAAGATGTTCGAACGCTACCGCAAGATCGTCATGCGCTCGCGCTTGCTCGGCGTGCGCGGCATCGTCCAGCGCGAGGGCCGCGTCATCCACATCGTCGCCCGCCATCTTGAAGATTTGAGCGGTCTCCTGGGCGATCTTGACGGCCACCAGGAGGGCCAAACCAAGGACTTCCCGACCTCGCGCTACAACGAGCCCTCGATTTCCGAGAAACATCCCCTGCTGCCCTCGGTCGCCGATCCCGCCAGCTT
>CAZGTM010000110.1:6514-7944 GCA_964528595.1 uncultured Rhodospirillaceae bacterium | reverse complement strand
CCGTGGACCTTGAGGCGGCTGTCGACCACGGCCATGTCGTCGTCGCCCATCTTGCAGGTACCGACGGGGTGGAAGATGGTGGTGGCGATGTTACCGGCTTCACGCGCCAGATCCTCGTCGCTCTCGAACCCGGTCCCCGGCAACATTTCCTCCGGCGCGTATTTGGCCACCGCCCGGGCTGCCATGATGCGGCGCGTCAGTTTGATCGAGCCGGCGGCGATTTTGCGGTCGTTGGGGTGCGACAGGTAGTTGGGCCGGATCGCCGGCTGAGCCCGGAAATCGGGTGACTGGATATGTACGCCGCCCCGGCTGTCGGGCCTGAGGTTGCAGACCGACGCCGTGATCGCCGGATAGGGATGCAACGGATCACCCAGTTTGTCGGTGCTCAAGGGCTGGATGTGATATTCCAGATCGGGTGTTTCCTTGCTCTCGTCGCTCATCGTAAAGAGGCCCAACTGGCTTGGCGCCATGGATAACGGGCCGCTGCGCGAAATCATGTACTCCAGGCCCATCGATATTTTGCCCAGCAGGCTGTTGGCGCGCTGGTTCAGGGTGATCGCGTTGCTCACCTTGAAAACGGTGCGGATCTGCAGGTGATCCTGCAGGTTCTCGCCCACGCCCTTGAGGTCATGGGCAACGTCGATGCCAAATTTGCTCAAGACCTCGCCCTGGCCGATGCCAGAAAGCTCCAAGATCTGCGGCGATCCGATGGAGCCCGCCGTCAGGATAACTTCGCCCAGCGCCTTGGCGGAAGCCGGTTTGCCGTCCATCTCGAATTCGACGCCGGTGATGCGCTTGTCCGTCATCTTCAGGTTCGTGGTGTGGGCGTGCGTGACGATTTTCAGGTTGGGCCGGTCCATGGCGGGGCGCAGGAAAGCCTTCGCCGTGCTCCAGCGCACGCCTTTCTTCTGGTTGACCTCGAAATAGCCGGAACCCTCGTTCGTGCCGAGGTTGAAGTCGTCGGTCTTAGGAATGCCGACCTCTTCCGCCGCGTCGCGGAAGGCGTCGAGAATTTCCCACGACAGGCGCTGGCGCTCGACCCGCCACTCGCCGCCGGCGCCATGCATGTCGGATTTGCCCCGGTAATTGTCCTCCGATTTGAGAAAGTAGGGCATCAGGTCGTCCCAGCCCCAGCCGACGTTGCCGAGCTGTCGCCACTGGTCATAGTCCCGCGCCTGGCCGCGCATGTAGATCATGCCGTTGATGGAGGAGCAGCCACCCAGCACCTTGCCGCGCGGATAATTGAGGGCGCGGCCGTTGAGACCCTCGTCGGGCTCCGTTTTCATCATCCAGTCGGTGCGGGGGTTGTTCATGGTGAAGAGATAGCCGACCGGAATGTGGATCCAGTGATAGTTGTCCTTGCCGCCGGCTTCGAGCAGCAGAACCTTGACGTCGCGGTCTTCGCTCAGCCGGTTGGCGACGACGCAACC
>CAZGTM010000110.1:0-6414 GCA_964528595.1 uncultured Rhodospirillaceae bacterium | reverse complement strand
TGTTCATCCTGTGGGGGCGCTATTTCTTTCACAGCGTGCTGAATTTCAGCGTGCTTTCGCTGCGCGGTGATTTCGCCTTTCTCAAGCCCCGGCGGCCGGGCCTGCAGATACTGCGGGCGGGTTTTTTACTCGGCGCCACGGGCTGCATGTATGTTGCGCTGTCGCTCATGCCATTGGCGGAAGCGACGGCGATCATGTTCCTCAATCCCCTCATCATCACCGCTCTTTCCATCCCCATGCTGGGCGAAAAGGTCGGCGCGCGGCGCTGGACCGCCATCGTCATCGGCTTTGTCGGCATCCTGCTGATCGTCAAACCGGGCAGCGACGCCATGAACCCGGCCGCCATCCTGCCCCTGATCGCCGCCGTTTCGGTCAGCATGTACATCCTGATGACCCAGATCATGCGCGACCTGGACGACGCCAACGCAACGAACTTCTACACCACGGCGGTCGGCACCGTCCTATTCACGGCCATGCTACCTTTTACCTACGAGGACATGAGCGGTTTCAACTGGATGCTGATGATAGCCATGGGCGGCTGCGGCCTGGGCGGCCACTTCCTGCTGATGAAGGCGTTCCACATGGCGCCGGCCTCTTTGCTGGCGCCCTTCGGTTACGCCCACCTGGTGTTCGCCGCCATCATCGGGTTTATCGTATTTGGCGACGTGCCCGATCTGGTCTCGATTATCGGCGCGCTGATCATCGTCGGCAGCGGGCTTTATGTCTGGTACCGGGAAACCTTCGAAATCAAAACGCCGCATGCCGATCTCAGCAGCTCACTCTAAGCTTCGCAGCAAAGGGTCGTTCCCTTCCCGTCAATTCGTGACAAAATGAGAACAGCGACATTCGCGCCGGCCCCAGCCGGCTGACAGCTAAAGGAAACACCTAATATGCGTGCCCTCTGCGTCGGCTCCGCCATGGTCGACATCATCGTTTTGGTCGCCAGCCGCGACGTCGAACGGATGACGATGCACAATGCGACATCGTCGTTCCTGCTGCTCGAACAGGGCCGCAAGATCGAATCCGAGGGCATTTCGACCCACATCGGCGGCGGCGCGGTCAATACCGCCGTCTCCATGGCCAGGCTCGGGCTGGATGCGGCGGTGCTCGTCAAGCTCGGAAACGATCAAAACGGCAGCAGCATTCTCGACCGTCTGGCCGCCGAGGGCGTGGATGACCAGGCCGTCATCCGCACAGGCGAACTGCCGACCGGCACGGCGGTCATGGTTTCATCGCACGACCGCAACGCCACGATCTTCACCCAACGCGGGGCCAACACGTTGTTGCGGCCAGCGGATATCGGCGAAGACTTCGCCAAAGACCGGGACCTGATTTATATCGCCAGCCTGTCGAACCGTTCCGCGGACTGTTTCCCCCACATCGTCAAGCTGGGGCAGCAAGCGGGCGCCTTCATCGCCGCCAATCCCGGCATTCGTCAGCTCACGTCCCGAACGTCTGCGATCCTGGACTGCCTGGGGGAAATCGATCTATTGGCTATCAATCGGGTTGAGGCGGAGTCGCTGGTGCCGGCTGTCGCCATCGCCGAGGACGTCGGCGACGAGGCCGAGGAAGAGCACGCGTCCGACGCGCCGCGCCTTATCCGTCTAGGGTTGAGCTTCGGCGGGTTCGACTTAGGTTTACTGGAGTTTTTCGCCCGCCTGCGCAAACGCGGCCTCAAGCATGCCCTGATCACCGACGGAACTGAGGGCTCCTACCTCACCAGCGACGAAGGCGTCCATTACTGCCCCAGCCTTAAAACCGAGGTTATGGGCACGGCGGGCGCCGGCGATGCCTTCACCTCAAGCTTGAGCGCCCTGCTGGCGGGCGGCGAGACCATCGAAAACGCCATGCGGGCGGCCACGGTCAATGCGACGTCGGTCGTGGGTGAGGTCGACACCCAAGGCGGGCTCTTGCGGCGCGAAGCGCTGATGAACCGGGTTCAGGCGCTAACGGATCAACTGCCCATTACGGTTTGGCCAAATTAGAAGTGGCAAAGGATGAGCACGGTATAGCGGCTGGCGTTCGACATGATCTCCTCCGTGCGAAGTTCACCCTGCCGCTCACCCGTTGAATACGGCACATTCAGGCTCTCCAGAAAGAGTCTCGTCACACCCATTTTTATGGAGAAATTTATGTCCTCGGCGTAGCCCGGTTTCATGTGGGATACGTTAACCCCAATCACGTGGCCCGATGAATTGAAGGCTGGCCCTCCACTGTTTCCTCCATTTACCGCCGCCGTGTGCTGCATCCGGCTGACGTTGTGGCCATACCCCGCGGTGCTGGACAAAACGCCTGCCGTAACCTTGGGCTGGCTGGACAGGGTGAACAACAGGGGAAACCCCACGACAACCACGCGCTCGCCGGGCCTCAGTTTGTCCTCTGACAAGACGGCATAGGCGCCGCCGCCGGTCGCCGTCGGTGTCTGGTCCGAAGAGCCCGATTTCGCGATACCGTCGTCCGAGCCGCCGGCCGCGAGTTCGCTACCCAATGAGCGCCATTTACCCTTTTTCATGGACTTCTTGATGCCCGAACCGCTTGACTGATTGGCCGACCGGTTACCGCCGGAGAAATTGCGAATTTTCAATACCGCCAAATCATTGGCCTGATCGCGCCCAACGATATCGGCGACCCCCTCGTAATCGCCCCCCTTGATGTCCAACTGCGTACATAGACCCCTGTAACGTTTGCCGTCCTTTGTTTGAAAGTCGTAGGAAACGACGTGGTTGTTTGTAATCAGATAGCCTTGGTCGTTAATGACGAAACCGGTTCCACCGGAACGCACCTTCGCATTTACGACCAGTGAATATGATGCAAGGCCGGAGACAATCGCTAGTGCAACGATCTTCGTCGAGGAATTCATCGGGCTCTCTCCTGTTTCAGCCATATTTGCAACGCGTTTGCCAATTTTTGCGAGCATATCCTTGGCTGTTGTTTACGCTTGCCGGTATCTATGCAAGGTTTAGAGCACAAATTTCGCGGAACATGTCGTCCAGCCATTGTAATCCATGGGTTCCGTCACAAGAATGATACGATATCATAATAATTACGGTGTATCGTTGATCCAGGAATATTGTTTGGAACCAACAACTTGATTGGAATCTGGGAAGGCTTTCGAATTATTTGTCCGGTGGCGGGGGAAAAACCGCTCTAATCCCGCCATAGACCCCGGCAGAGGATCAAAGGCTCGGACGTGAGTGAGCCGGATATTTGGGAGATTAAGATGAAAAAGACAATCCTATTACTCGCCGGAGCGCTGCTGCTGATTTCGTGTGCGAGCGCACCGTCGTCCTACGCGGTGGAGAAGCCAAACATCCTAATCATGGGTGATGACGCCGACCAGGACACCGTGCCGCGCAACAGCCGCGTTTTCCGCCGCGTGCTCGACACACTGTCCAACGAACTTCACAACGAGGGCTTCGACGTCTTTGACGAAGTCGCCATCAGCCTGGACGATTTCGCCCAAGGCCGCTCCCGCCGGACGGATGCCGAAATCATCGACATCGCCAAGTCGGTCAAACGGCCGCCCATCGATATCGCCGTGATCTTCCAGATCTACGCCAGCGCCAAGGAAATGAGCTACACGACCAAGGTCAAGACGCGCGTCAGGGGACGTCTCCTGATGGTGAAGAGCGGCCAGCGCCTGGGCAATTTCGAAGTCGATTCACCTCGCGAATGGAATGCTCCGGCGGATTGTCCGCGCGAGTGCATCCTTGAGGTCGTCGGCAAGTACAGCAAGAACCTGGCCCGCGACGTCGGTTCCGTTCTGGCCGAGCAGCTCGCCGAGCTGTACGAAAGTGGCGATGATGCCGTCACCGGCAAAGCCAACCTCCAGAACGGCTTCAGCCTGGTCTTCGAAGGATTTTCGAGCGACGACATGTTCGATATCGAGGAATACCTCGTGGTGTTCTCGGGCTACAAAACCCATCGCCCGGTCTATTCCGGCCGTCGGCATCATGAGTACTGGTACGAGAGCTCCATCACCGCCACGCGCCTAAACCGCAACCTGCGCAAGATGATGGATCACCTCGGCGCCCGCGGACGCGTCGCCTTCTCCGGCAACGAGTTCGTGCTGACCAAAATCGAAAGCAGGAAACGCCGTAAACTCAATCCGGATGACTGGTAGGATAGATAAACCGCCGCCTGATGTCCGATCGGGCGGCGGACGTATCCCGACGCACACACGATGGCATTACGGTTGGATTGAAGGCAATGTCACTCACCCGGAACGCCCTGATCGCCGTCGCAGCCGGTCTGTTATTTGCCGCCACTCCGGACGCCGCCCCAGCCGGCGAGACCAGCCTGAACGACATCATCCGCTCGCTGGCGCCCATGGAATACCTGCCCGGTCACAGTGGCAAGCGCCGGGCCATCGATCTGGATATTCCTTTCGAAATCAATTCAAACAGGCTGACGCCGCGAGCCAAGCGCCAGCTTGATGTCGTTGCGGAAGCGCTCCGCCGCCGGGAACTTCGCGATCAGCGCTTTGAGGTCATCGGCCACACCGACGCCTCGGGCTCCAAATCCCTCAACCTGAAACTTTCCAAACGCCGGGCCGAAGCGGTGTTGAATTACCTCACCGGGCGTCACCGCATCAGTCCCCGCCGTCTGAAGCCGGTCGGCAAGGGCGAAACCGAGATCAAGAACGTTTTGTCACCAGAGAACGCGGAAAACCGGCGCGTCGAATTCGTTCTCGTTCAGTCCGCCAGCGCCACTCAAAAAAATAAAGCGAAATCCGGTGGACAGAAAGATATCAAGTGGTAGGCGTGAGATCACAACTGGTCCCGCTCCTCCTGGCGGCTTTTTTAGGGGCCGCTTCGACCTCTGCGGTATTTGGCCAGGAGGCCGAGGGCAGCAACGACCTCGTCTTCAGCCTGCTCAGCGATGGTCTCCATGACGGCTTCGAGGCCGCCAGGCTGCTCAACGGCAAGACGCGCGTGGCTATTTGGCCGTTCCAGGAAAAAGACGTTCCGGTCGATCCAGACATGGCCGAATCTTTTAACAACCGGCTGCTGGCGCGGTTCAAGCAGGATGTCGGGCGCAAACTCGTGTTCGTCGGGCGCAAGGAACTGCGGGCCCTGATAGCCGACCTTGAGGAATCCGGTCAGGGTTTGAACGATCCGATCGCCACGGTTTCGAAAAGCGCCGTGGCCGATGTGTTGATCGTCGGCAAGATCAGGCTAACGGGCGGCGTCGTCAATCTCTCCTACAAGGCGATGGGATCGTCGGGCCGCAACATGGGCAAGATTCTCGCCGCTACGGATCCCCAGTCGCTCAAGCTGGGCGTCCGGGGAGCCGCCATGACGCTGGACCGGGCCTTGCACACGGCAGCGCGGAAACTTGCCGATTTGTTCCCCGACCTCAGGGAACTGCGGCTCGGTGGCATCCGATTTCAATCCAGCCGCATCCAAACGCCGTTCAGCCGCTACGTCGAGCAGCGAGCTGCGGATGAATTCACCGACGTCTTTTCCAACGTCATCTCCGGCAGGCTGATCAAGGTGAAGCGCGATTCCCTGAAGCCCGAGGACATGAAACCACGAAAGCAAAGCCGCCAGGGCTCGTACGTTTTGTCCGGCAGTTACTGGGACTTCGGTTCAGCCATCGACTTGCGACTGCGCTTGCGCGCCGACGACGGCCGCACCGCCAGCTGGCGGGGGCGCGTGCTTCCACCGGCCGGCATTGTCGTCCGCCCGGAGGGTAATTTCCCCGCCGTTTTGCTGGAAAACGACGGTCTGGGGCCATTTCGCTTCCGGCTGTCGAGCGCCAACGGCGACGACCCGGTTTACTACATCGGGGACAAGCTCAACCTCATGGTCCAGCTTGAGAGCGACGCTTGGCTTTATTGCTTTTACCGCCAGGCGGACGGCAGGATGGTCAAGATCATTCCCAACCAATTTCACCGCGAGGCACTGGTCAAAGGCGGCCGCGTCCTGACCCTGCCCGGCCGGATCATGCCGTTCGACCTCAATATCGGCGAACCTCCCGGCATCGAACTGGTCAAATGCTTTGCCCTGAGCCGTGACGTGACGAGCGATCTGCCCGACGAGCTGCAGGCCTTGGATTTCACCTTTCTGCCGGAAGGCATGGATTTCCGCCTGCCGACGATTTTCCGCTCGCTCGACAACGTCACCATGAGCGAAGCCAGCATTGTCATCACGGTTCAACAGCCGAATAGCCGCTAATCTGCCACCAATCGCTGATTTTTCCCTGACTTAAGCCTTTATTCCGTCCGCCTACGGAAAAACCGCTTTGGCCCTTCCATAACCCTTCTCGAACGTCCTCCCTCCCCGAACTTGGCGGGCGTCGTCTTCGGAAAACGCCCGCCGTTTTTTTTGGCGGAGACGCAGATTAGAGAAGGAAGCACACGATGGAAGGCCCCTACGGAAACGCCATGACGGAAATCGCATTGGCCCTGGC
>CAZGTM010000109.1:5410-7949 GCA_964528595.1 uncultured Rhodospirillaceae bacterium | reverse complement strand
CTGGACCGCCTCACCTGTCACGCGCTGGCTGCGGCGGTTCTGGGGGATCGCGAAAAGATCGAATTCGTTCCCGTCAGCGCCAAGCTCCGCTTCAAGGGACTTCAGAACAAATCCTACGACGTGCTGATCAGAGGCACGACCTGGACGCTAAAGCGTGACACCGCTTTGGGGCTGCATTTTGCCGGCGTGAACTTGTATGACGGCCAGGGCTTCATTGCCCGCAGCGATTTGGCCATCAACGAGATCACGGAGGTGAAAGGCGGCACGATATGCGTCGAGACCAATACCACCTCACTTGCCAATATTGAGGACTTCATCGCCCAGCACGGGCTCGATATCCAACTCATAAGATTTCAGTCATTCAAGGAAGCCAAGGCTGCGTTCTTTTCCGGGCGCTGCAACCTCTATTCGGCGGACCGGGCGACATTGGCGGCGGTTCGGTTGACGACGGCGCCACGGCCGGATGATTTCGTGGTTCTGCCCGACATCATATCTAAGGAGCCTCTCGGTCCCGTGGTGCGGGACGACGACACCGACTGGTTCCGCATCACCAAGTGGGTGCTGAACGCGCTCATCGAAACCGAGGAAAAGAACATCACGTCGAAGAACGTCGGGCAGATGTTGAACAGCGGCAACCCCTCCATCCGGCGTTTGCTCGGGGCCAAGCCCGGCATCGGCAAACCGCTTGGCCTGGATGACCAGTGGGTCCGGCGCGTTGTCACCCAAGTGGGTAATTACGGCGAGATCTACGCTGTCACCATGGGGCACAAATCGAAAATGGCTTTGCCCAGGGGGTTGAACGCGCTGTGGAAGGATGGCGGCCTTATGTATGCACCGCCACTCAGGTAGCCCCTCCGTTAGGACGTCGCCACCCGGGTCCGCCAGACGGCAACCGCCGCATCGAGACCCGAACGGGGACTTGAAAGGACGGGCACCGGAAGTTCGCCAGCGCGTTCCAAGGCCGGCATCATGGAAGCCTGGGCGAGCACGACGACATCCGTTTCCGCGGCGGCTTTCCTCAGGCCCGCGGCGATGACGTCCAAATAACCTTCCATATCACCCGTTTCGAACAGGGCCCGACCTTCGGAAAATAGGAAGGGTGCAAGGACGCAATCCCGCTCCAGCCGCCGGCCGGCATCGGCAATCAGATCCATCGTCGGCTGCATCGTCGTCTCGAAAGTCGCAGCCACGCCGATGCGGCTGCCCGTCGTGACGGCGATCTCCGCCATCGGCCTGTCGATCCTTAGAACCGGGGCAAGTTCAGCTTCCCGGGTTCCCTGATCGGCGTCGTCAGCCCCCGGCCCGATGGTCGAGCAAGTACAGAGGACCAGGCCGGCGCCATCCTCCGCCAAAGACTGAAGAGCCTCTGCCGTCCGCATCCGGATATCGTCCGTCAGCTCACCAGCCGCAAACGCCGCCTTCAACAGATCGTCCCGGAGAACATGGGCGGCCGGAACGTCGGGCGCCGTTTCAGCCAGCAAGGCCGTGAACGCATCTACGTTGCTTGACGCCGTATGCAACAAAACCAAAGGCGCTTGATTAACCGTCATGGACCATTCCCTCGAGAACCAATGCGGTATCTTGGCGCAAATTCACCGGTGCGGCCAACAACCGTTGGGCCCATGGTTTGACCTCTGCCGTTTATCTGGGCACTGTTAAAATCGGAAAGGTAAATCAGGTAGGCACATGCCGGTCGACAGTTTGGATCATTATACGCTTCGGACAGCGGAACTCGACGCCACGCGCAATTTCTTTGTCGATGTCCTGGGCCTGACGGAAGGATACCGCCCACCCTTCAGTTTTCCCGGTTACTGGCTTTATTGCGGGGATAAGCCGATCGTCCATTTGATTGGCTCGTCCAGGGAAATGTGTTCACCGTCGCCCGATACCGGCGCCTTGGATCATGTCGCCCTGGCGGCCAGCGATATTGGCGGCTTCCGTTCCCATCTCGAGGGAATGGGCGTGGCTTACGACGAGCGGAAGGTGCCCGAGCTGAACGTTCGTCAGCTCTTCGTCGTCGACCCCAACAACGTCAAGGTCGAATTGAACTTTCCGCTGGAGGCCGACTAGCCCCAGCGCCTGGGCGGGCTGCACCAAACGCCGTCGACCCGTTTGATCAGCCAGGACGCCGGCAGCGCCAAGAGACCCGCGATCAGAGCGGTTACGCCAAACCAGAAAACGCGGTCTGCCGCCGCTTCGTCCAATGACAGCGGCGTGGCGGTAAGGGCATAAATCCCCAATGCGAGAAAACCAATTCCGCAAATCGTGCCACCGACCCGCCTCATCAATTGATCCCGATAAATCGTCATCGTTGACGCCCTTCCTGAGTGAATGGAGTCTATCATGCACAAGGCCAAATATGTGCTCCAAATCGGCACTGACGGAATATCCGGGGTATGTGTCAAAATCATCTTGACCTGCGGGGCCAAGGCGCTCATTGATGGCAGTAACAATAAAGGCGCAACGGGGACGGACTTCTAATGGTATTCGGATTATTCGGCGGAAAAAGTCAGGAAGACGGCCTCCGATCTTCTCTCTC
>CAZGTM010000109.1:0-5310 GCA_964528595.1 uncultured Rhodospirillaceae bacterium | reverse complement strand
TATTCGGATTATTCGGCGGAAAAAGTCAGGAAGACGGCCTCCGATCTTCTCTCTCCAAAGACACGTTCATGGAGGAGTTCGAGAAGACCGTCGATGCCTTTGGCGTCGTCGCCACGAATACGGCCGGCAAATCTGCGGCTTACGGTGAGATCGAGGCGATGGCCCGGTTTGTCTTCGAGCAGGTCATGAAAACCGCCGAGAGTGCGGGAACCATCAATTCCGATAAGGATCTGGAGGCCGCCGCGACAATGTGCGTCGTGCTGGTGCAGTGCTTCGGACGCAATGGCGGACTGAGCAAGACAGATCTTCAGGTGTTACAGGGCACCGTGCCGGGCTTCGTATTTCCCAGAACGCTGGGCAGTAAATTCAAAGACAAAATCGGCGATGCGGTCACCAAGGCTGTCGTGCGCTACAGCCGCCAAATCGACAAGAAGGCCTTCCGCAAGAACGTCGAAGCGGTGGAGGGCGACCTCACGCAATTCCTGACGCACCGCAAAACCGACTACTATGCCATTCTGGCCGGTGACATAGCGCGGTTCCGCTAAGTCAAACGGTTGCGGCAACTGCCGCCATCCCTACAATTGAAATGAACTTTGGCCACTCGGCCATGGCGCGCCTGACCGACTGGTGGTCGTCGCTAATTGATGGATGGGTGAATTTAAATGATCTGTGAAATTGTGCGGTTCAAGGTCCGCCCCGGCATGACGCGTGAAGAAGTCCTTGAGGACGCCCGCAGCGTGGCGCCGAGGTGGCGGGCTGAACAAGACTTGATACGCAAACATTTTCTGTTCGACGGCGCCGAGGAATCATTGGGAATATATCTTTGGAAGAACCGCGCGGCGGCAGAGGCGGCGCACGACGACGCCTGGCGCCAGCGCGTGCGGGATGTTCACGGCAGCGAACCGTCGATCAGTTATTTCGAAACGCTGATGATCGTCGACAATCTGGCCGAAGAGGTGACGGAATATTAATTATGCATTCCGGCAAATAATGTCCCAGAGCTCTTCGGCCGCCGCTTTTTCGCCCGAACCTTTCAGTTCCCAGTAATTCTCCAGATTGGCCTTCATGGCCTCGATGTCGGGCGTCCCCATGACATCATCGGCGATCAACCCCGCCAGAATAACCTGCTCGGTTTTTTCCGAGCGGAGTTCGGCGGCCTTGACCATGTTGCGGACGCTTTCGCGGTCGCTGTCACCAACTCCTTCGAAAGCCGTTTCCTTGAGCAGGCGGCGCACGCCGCGAAGGGGCAGGACGACGGCGCGCTGCCATTCCGCCACGGCATTGATGACGCCGCTGAGCTGATCCCGTTCAAGCCGGACGCCCAAGCTGCCGGCCCAGCAGCAATAAAGGATCAGGTTTACGTTGAGACCGAATTCGTCCTGAAGCTTAAGGCAGGCAGGTTCGACGTCGGGTGTGCCGTACACCCGGATCGAAAACTCCCAAAAATCGTCAGCGGTCGGGGCCGGCATTCCGCCTAGCTTACGGCCTTGATGGAATCGTCGCGGCCCGGAACGCCGCTCCAGCGGCGGAACAGGTTGTGCTCGATATCGAACTGGTCGAGCGCCTTGCCGACGCTCTGATGGACGATGTCCATGATGCTCTGCGGCTCGTGATAGAAGGCCGGCATGGGCGGCACGATGATGGCGCCGAGATCGGCCGCCTTGACCATCAACTCAAGATGACCCTTGTGCAAAGGCGTTTCGCGCACCATCAGAACGAGCTTGCGGCGCTCCTTGAGGGTCACGTCGGAGGCCCGTGTCACCAAGTTCTCATTATAGGAATTGGCAATGCCCGAAAGCGACTTGATGGTGCAGGGCGCGACGATCATGCCCTGGGTCTTGAACGATCCGCTGGAGACGGCGGCAGCCATGTCCTTGTTGCTGTGCACGACTTCGGCCAGGTCCTTGACCTCCTGCAGCGTCAGGTCGGTTTCGATCTGGATGCTGCGGCCGGCCGATTCGCTGACGATCAGGTGCGTCGGCACGCCGACCTTCTTCAGGACCTTCAGCATTTCAACGCCGTAGATCATTCCGGTTGCGCCGGTCAGCGCGATAACGAGAGGCGTTGTCATGGTTCGCCTACCTTTCCATTCTTCGCCTATGAACTTATGTCATTCAGGCGGCGTTTCCAAACCCGTGTACGGCTTCGCAGCTTTCCATCAGTTCGTATCCGGCCTCTTCGAGAGCCTGCGTGACCTTCTCAAGGTCCTCTCCCTGGAAGCGGATAACGATCTTTCGCTTGGTCTTGTCGCCGTTGTTGTCGACCGAAAAAATCGATTCGACCGTGGCGCCCGCGCCCTCGACGATTTGGGATACCGAGGCGATGGTGCCGCGCTCCAGCGCGACCGGCGCCAAGGTAATGCCGCCCCACGATTCCCAGGCGCCCAGCACCCGCGCCGCCAAGTGAAATATTTCGGAGGCGGAGACAAGCCCCACGACCTTGCCGTCTTCCATCACCGGAAACTGGCTGATACCGTCCTCCTGTCCCCAACGCAGGCAGTGCTCCATGGTGTCGGCGGCATCGACCGTCGTCGGGTTGCGCACCATGACGTCCTTGGCCATCAAGCGGTTGGCAAAGTAATCCATCTCGTACGGGTCCTGGGAGCGCGTCACGTTCTCGGCGGCGCGCAGGCAGATGGCGCGGGTCACCATGCCGCGCAAGCGCCCGTCGTCCACGACCGGAACGGCGCGGAGATTGTTTTCATGCAGCAGGCGTTTGACGTCGGTGACCAGAGTATCGCCGGTAACGACCTGCGGGTCCTTGGTCATCCAGTTCCGAACAATCATGGTGCCCTCCGATAGGCTCGATATCTATTCGTTGACGGCGCGTCCGCCGGCATTGGCTTGATTGAACAACTCGACAAACTCGTCCACGGCGACGCGGGCGAACTCCGGCGTATAGAGGTGGAGGTCGACTTCCTTGATCGCCGCCTTGTTGTCGATCTTTTCCCTCAGGCGTTCGACAAAGGCGGCGTCGGCGACCGGATCGTATATTTCGCGGCCTTCCTTATCCAGCGACGACCAACCCTGGGTCGGTATGAGGAAAGTGAACGGACCCTTGGCTTGGTTGAGACGCTCGGCGATGACATCCGCCACCTGCCGCAGTTCCTCGGCCGTGCTGCGGACCTGAACGCGCAGGGCATCCTGGACATACTGCACCCGGTCCTTGGTTTCTTCCAGTTTGTCCTTGCGTCCGCCGTAACTGAGAATATCCAACCCGCAGGGCGCCAAGACCGCGGGGATACCGGCATTGACCGCGGCCATCAGCCGGTCCGGACCGGGATCGCGGTTGCCGTCGAAAAGGTTTTCCATCACACCGCCGATGCAGATGTCCATGACGCCGTGGAAAGCGCCGTCGCGGATCATTTCCTCCATGGCGGCATCGCCCTTGCCCTGGGCGTGACAGACGACGGGGACGAAACCCGCGTCCTCCAGCATGCCCATGGCGGCCTGCACGGCCATCTCACCGAAGCCGAACCCGGTGATGGCGATGACCGGTTCATCGAATTGGAAGTCCGTGCCCTGGGTCATTTCGACCATGCCGCAGATGGCGCCGACGGCATTGGTGATCTGCGCCTTCAGCAGCGGGTTCATTTTGACGATGTCGAGCACCGTGTGGTGCATCGTGATGTCGCGCGTGCCGACATAACTGTCGATGTAGCGCGGATGCGCCGCCATGGGAGAAGCCATGACCTTGGGCATGCCGAAGGGGAGGCGTTTCATGATGCTGGTCGACACCAGGGTCGCCGTGCCGCCGCCGACGCCGAAGATGCCGTGCACCTTACCCTGACGCAGCAGGTCGTCGACGATTGCCGCCGCACCCTTGATTTGGTTTTGCGTCGCCGTATCGCGGTCGGAGCGGTAAAACTCACGGACCTTTTCGATCGGCAGGCCGCCGCGCTCCGCCACCTGTTCACAGGTGACGTCGCCGGGGAAGGGGGGTGGCTCCTCCATGCTGAAATCGACCAGCACGGCGTCGTGGCCCCTGGCTTCGATGAGTTCCTTCACGAAGACGATATCCTCACCCCGGGTGTCGAGGTTGCAGATGATCACAATTCCCTTTTTGTCGGCCATGCCCGGCTCATATTCCTTCTTGTGTTCTTACCAGTCATCCCACCAAGTGGGAGGACCGGGTGGCTGGCGGCAAGTACGCACCGCCAGCCACCCGATCTTGACGACCTCCGAGTGACGAACTTGCGTTACTCGGCAGCCTTCTTGAGCGGCTCAGGCCGCGTCAGGCGGTCGATCATGTCGGACACCGGACTGTTGCCGTCGAAGCCGTACTCGTTCCAGCGGTCCGAAACCTTCTGCAGGACTTCGCGGTCCATGAAGATTTCGTTCGGCTTGTTCTGCCATTCGTACGGCGTGCAGGCATCGAGGATGATGCGGCTTGTGATCTCACGCGCGTCGATCGGCAGGCCCGGATCCAGCGGCGTCGAGCGGCCACGGTCGATAATCTGGGCCGACCGTTTGGGATCGAACCGGGTGGAGAGCGCCCACCAGACGCGGTCCCAGTCGTCCGCCTGAATATCGTGATCGACGGTGATCACGCCCTTGAGGCCATAGTGACCGGTGGTCGAGGCGATGACGGCGTTGCCGACGTGATTGGAGTGCCCCGGGTATTTCTGACGCACGGAAACGACGCCCCAGAAGCGGCCGCAGGCTTCCGGCGGGATGTAGACGCTCTCGACGCCCGGCACGCGCATGGTTTCGAGATCGTGCCACAAGGTGGCCGTCCGGTTGAGCGACTGGATCATGTGGATGTCGTTGATGGGTTTACCCACCGTTGTCGCCCACATTACAGGTTTCTTGCGCATCAGGATGCGCTTGATGCGCAGCACGGGCTTGGGATAGTCCTTGCCCTTGTTGCCGGAGTAGTAACCGGTGTACTCGCCGAACGGGCCTTCCTCCATCAACTCGTTGGGGTCGATGTAGCCTTCGGCAATGATCTCGGCGTTGGCCGGCAGGGTGAGCCCGGTGAGGTCGGACTTGAAGACTTCGACGGGGCGCTGGCGCAGTGAACCGGCGATGTCGTACTCGTCCATCTGGGAACTGACCAGCGTCGAACCGGCCAAGAACAGCACCGGATCGGTGCCGACGACGGCGGCGGCGGGCATCAGCTCGCCACGTTCGGCGTACTGCTTCATGTGGAAGTCGCCGTGCTTGCCCTTGATGATCTGAGAGCCCAGGATGTCCTTGCCGAGCACCTGGGAACGATAGGTACCCAGGTTGGTCCAACCGGTGTCGGGATCCTGCGTCACCAGGAAGCCCGCGGTGACGAAGAAGCGGCCGCCGTCCTCGGGATAGAACC
>CAZGTM010000108.1:0-8070 GCA_964528595.1 uncultured Rhodospirillaceae bacterium | reverse complement strand
GGCTGATTTCGTAACGTCTAAGACGCGTCAGAATAGACGATAGTCGGCGCGACGCCAAAAGCGGACGATAACGGCAAAGGCCCCAGGGTTACCCGAGGCCTTTCATGGTGGGCGCAGCTGGCCCGGCGCGCGACGGCGCGCTAATCGCATAGATCAATCCCCGCCGCCCTGAGAAACGCAAAAACCGCCGAAAATGGCAAAGGCCCCGGGGTTACCCGAGGCCTTTCATGGTGGGCGCAGCTGGGATTGAACCAGCGACCCCTACGATGTCAACGTAGTGCTCTCCCGCTGAGCTATGCGCCCTTGAAGCGCTGTGTATATAGCCTTAGGGCCGGGGTTTGCAAGCCTTTGGGCGGGAAAATTGACTTCCTTCAACGGTTCCTTTGCTTTTTGGCTGTCTAATTAGGTGCAAACCCTTGCGGCCCCGGCCGCTGAGACTTATGAATCGTTCACATGCACGACGTCAACAAGCCCAACGGCGCAATGCTAAATGACCCGTCAGACGCCCTCGCGGAGGGCGCTTCGGCGCCTTATCGCCTGGACGAACCGGCCCAGTTGTCGTCGCCGCTGATTTTCGTCTCACCCCACAGCGGCGAGTACTACCCGCCCTCCTTTGTCGCCCAATCGCGGCTCGACGCGCTGGCCCTCAGGGGCTCGGAGGACGCCTTCGTCGATCAGCTTTTCGCCGCCGCGCCACAATTCGGCGCCCCTCTGTTGTGCGCGCACTATCCCCGCGCCTACCTCGACGTCAACCGTGAACCCTGGGAGCTGGATCCGGAAATGTTCGAGGGCGAGCTGCCGTCCTACGTCAACGCCAACTCGTACCGCGTCACGGGCGGCTTAGGCACGCTGGCCCGCGTCGTCTCCAACGGCGCCGAGATCTATGCCGGTAAATTGGATTTTGCTGAAGCCGAACGGCGCGTAAAGTCGATCTACATGCCCTTCCACGAGCGCCTGAAACGCCTGATCGCCGATGCCCGCGAGGCCTTCGGCTGCGCCCTCGTAATAGATTGCCATTCCATGCCGTCGGTGGGCGGTCCGATGGACAAGGACACCGGCCGCCGCCGCGCCGACGTCATCCTGGGCGACCGCTTCGGTTCGAGCTGCGCCGATGCGGTGACCGACGCCGCCGAGCAAGCCTTCCGGAGCCTGACGTACTCGGTGGCGCGCAATACGCCCTATGCCGGCGGCTTCACGACCCGCAACTACGGCCGTCCCGGCGCCGGGGTGCACACCATGCAGATCGAGCTCAACCGGGGTCTTTACATGGACGAGCAGGCCATGGAGCGCCTGGCGGAATTCGATACCGTCGCCAACCACATGACGGCGGTTATCGAGGCGCTGGCGAACCTGGATCAGTCGACGCTGATTTCGCGGAGATGAGCGCGCCGGATATCTTCATCCGGGAGGCCCAGGAGGCCGACCTCGGCGCCATCCTGGAAATCTACGGCCATCACGTGCTGCACGGTTTGGCGTCCTTCGAGGAAACACCGCCCGACCCGGCGGAGTTCCGCCGGCGCTGGCACACCATCCGGGAACGCGGCCTGCCCTACATCGCGGCGGTCGAGGGGCGGGACGCCCGTGACGGGGAAATTCTGGGCTATGCCTATGCCGGCGCTTACCGCCCCCGTCCGGCCTACCGCCACTCGGTGGAGAACTCCGTCTACGTCGCTCCCGGCGCCCACGGCCGCGGCATTGGTGCTGCGTTGCTCGCCCGCCTCATTGCCGATTGCGAAGCCTTGGCGTGGGTCCGGCAGATGGTCGCCGTGATCGGCGACAGCGAAAATACCGCCTCGATTGCGCTGCATGAAAAACTCGGTTTCCGCCGGGTAGGAACGTTGCAATCCGTCGGTTTCAAGCATGGCCGCTGGGTCGATAGCGTGCTGATGCAGCGCCCCGTGGGGATGAGCGACGAAACCCTGCCCTAGGGTGTTTCACGACTTATTGAACCACTGAGGGCCGATAACACATTGTATTATTTGGAAAATATGAGGCGAGGCGTTCCCGTCAGAACGGAACCGTCCTAGGAGGCCAATCGAACCGGCTGCCGCTTCGGCCCCCAGGTGCCGGGCGGGCCGTCGATCACGCCGGCGCAGGCCGTGCCGCAATCCCGGCAGTGGCCGTCGTCCGTCAGGTTCCAATCGCTGAGCTGGTACCAGTCCCGGCCGATAAGTTTGCCTCCGCAGCCGTGGCAGTAGGTGCTGCTTGCCGCCTTGTCATGGACGTTGCCGACGAAGACGTACCTCAAGCCGTTGCGCAAGGCGATGTCGCGGGCATCCAGCAGCGTCTTGTGCGGCGTCGCCGGGATATCGGTCATGCGGTAGTCGGGATGGAAGGCGGAAAAATGCAGCGGTACATCCGGACCCAGCGCCTTCACGAACCATTTGCTCAAGGCGTCGATTTCCTCCGGGCTGTCGTTCTGGCCGGGGATCAGCAGCGTCGTGACCTCCACCCACACATCCGTTTCATGGACCAGGTAGACCAGCGTCTCGAGGACGTCGTTCAGGTGTCCGGTGCAGAGGTCGTGATAGAAGCTTTCGGTAAACCCCTTGAGGTCGATATTTGCGGCATCGATGTGGCTGAAGAACTCGGCCCTGGGTTCCGGGCAGATGTAACCCGCCGTCACCGCTACCGTTTTGATGTCGAGCGCGTGACAGGCCTTTGCCGTGTCGACAGCGTACTCGAGAAAGATCGTCGGATCGTTGTAGGTAAAGGCGACGGAACGGCAACCGAGCTCGCGCGCGGCGCGAGCCAGCATTTCCGGCGTTGCGGCGTCGGCCAGCGTATCCATCTCGCGGGACTTGGACATGTCCCAGTTCTGGCAGAACTTGCAGGTCAGATTGCAGCCCGCCGTTCCGAAGGAAAGCACCGGCGTGCCGGGCAGGAAATGGTTTAGCGGCTTTTTCTCGATGGGATCGACGCAAAAGCCGGACGAACGGCCATATGTCGTCAGCACCATTCTGCCGCCTTCGTTGGCCCGCACGAAGCAAAGCCCGCGCTGACCCTCGGGCAGCTTGCAGAAGCGGGGACAGACGTCGCACTGAATGCGCCCGTCCTCCAAGGCATGCCAGTATCTCGCGGGGTGGCCAATGGTGGTCTGTTCCGGCGTTGTTCTCGGCAGCGTCTGACTGTCTTTCATGGGCTCGCATCCCGGCCAGACGGTTCATCTGGCACTTCACCCTAATCTAAACTAAATATAGAACCTTCGATGGCCGATTTCAGCAGTTGGGGGTGAATTGCCCGAAATGGCAGCCATAGCGCAAATCCGGCCCACCGCCGTCGCAGGCTATTTCTATCCCGACGATGCCCGGGAACTACGCCAAGCGGTCGATGGCTATCTCGCCGCTGCCGCCACGCCCACCGGCACATCCTGGCCCAAAGCGATCATCGCTCCTCATGCCGGCTACGTCTATTCGGGACCGGTTGCGGCCACCGCCTACGCCAGCCTGGCGCCCGCGCGCGGCATTGTCCGCCGTGTCGTCCTGCTGGGCCCTTCTCACCGGGTCGCTTTCCAGGGCATCGCCGCCCCGAGTTCCCGCGCCTTTGCCACGCCGTTGGGTGATATCGAGATTGACCAGGAGGCCCTGGCGGCGATCGCGGCGCTGCCCGGGGTCGGCGTCCTCGACGAAGCCCACGCCATGGAGCACAGCCTGGAGGTCCACCTGCCCTTCCTGCAGGCCGTGCTCGGTGATTTCAAATTGGTTCCCCTGGTGGTGGGCGACGCCGGCCCGGAGGCGGTTTCCGGCGTGCTCGACGCCTTGTGGGGCGGTCCGGAAACCGCTGTCGTTATCAGTTCCGACCTCAGTCATTACCATGACTACGCGACCGCACAGGCCAAGGACCAGGCCACCACCGATGCCATCGAGGCCGGCAACCTCGATTTGGTCACCTCTGACCGCGCCTGCGGCGGCCGCCCCATCAAGGGCCTTATGGCGTTGGGAAAAAAGCGGAATTTGACGTTCTCACTGGTCGACCTGCGCAATTCCGGCGATACCGCAGGGTCCCGCGACAAGGTCGTCGGCTATGCCTCTTTCCTGGTCACGGAGCAGGGCCTCGCCAAGGATCCGGGCGAGGCGGCATCCCAAGCCCCCTCCGCCGAATTCGACGAGGGTTTACGCCGCATCATGATTACCGTGGCCGACAGCGCCATTCGCCACGGCCTCGAAACCGGCAAGCAAATCAGCATTTCCGTCGACGATTGGCCGGCTGCCCTGGCCGGCCAGCGGGCAACGTTCGTCACCGTCGAACTGGACGGCCGCCTCAGGGGCTGCATCGGTTCGCTGAACGCCCACCAGCCTCTGATCGCCGATCTTGCGGCCAATGCCTACGCCGCGGCCTTCAAGGATCCCCGCTTCAAACCGCTGCAACAGAAGGAATACGACCGCATCAGCCTGAAGATATCGGTCCTCAGCGAACCCCGGGAAATTTCGTTTACGTCGGAAGCCGATCTGGTCGCCCAGTTCAGGCCGGGCGTCGATGGTCTGATTTTGGCGGACCAGGGCCGCCGGGGCACCTTCCTGCCCCAGGTTTGGGACCAGATTCCCGATGTCCAGGATTTTTGGTCCCACCTCAAGGGAAAAGCGGGCTTTAAACCCGACCATTGGTCGGATAGTGTGCGCGTCTGGCGCTACACGACGGAAACCTTCACCCAACCCGACGACTAATCCAACCCTATTTCAGAGCGAATTCGGCGGCCGACCGCCGATATGTAAGCACGGCTGGACCATTGTTGATCCAATCTGGTTCACCAGTGCTATCCACACCGACTCTCGAAAAACACATAAGAAAATTCCGCGAATTACTTGATTCAAAACACAAAAATTGTTGACATTTTTATTATACATCCCCATCGTGTTGCCGCGGTGGAGGCTGTTTTCCGAATTTCTGCAACATAAGCACTTGATAAGAACGCATGAATCGGAAGTGACGAAGAGTGGGCAAGGAGACGACATGACCCGACGCCCGGGGAGAGAGCGTCCGGGGATCACCCCCGAGAACGGCCCGAATGCAGGCGGCGGCGGCCTCCGCTTCATGGCCTTCGGCGCCATCATCGGCACCGGCGTTACGTTGGCCATCATATCCCTGGCCGGCCTGCCCGATTGGGTTGGCAGCAACAAGCCGGGCGGCGCCGTGATCCCTCTGCAAACCGACGCCCCGGCCGTCCGGGAGAGCGATCGGGCGGCAAAAATCATCACCGCCACCTACCTGAAGTCGCAGGAATCACCGGGTCCCATCAATAAAAATGCGAAATCGGCGGCCGTCGAAGTGCGCGTCTCAGCACCCAAGGTTAAACCGGGCCTAAAGCAAACGGAGACGGCGGAAAAGCCCGCCTCGGTCACCAAAACCGTCCAGGTCCGCAAGGGCGATACCTTGATGAAGGCGCTGACGCGGGCCGGTGCACCGAGACGCGAGGCGTACGAGGCCATTACGGCGCTGGGTAAGAATTTCAATCCCAGGCGCCTCAAAATCGGCCAGGAGGTACGTGTCGCCCTGGCGGCCAAAACGGTAACCGCCCCCGACGGCGACCGCTTGATGTCGGTTCACATCGCCACGGACGTGAACCGCGAGATCGCGGCGCTTAGGCAGAACAAGGGTTTCGTGTTCGACGAGATCATCGAGGAACTCGACAAGGGCTATATGCGGGCCGCCGGCCCCATCAACGACAGCCTGTTCCTCTCGGCCCGGCGCGCCGGCGTGCCCATCGGCGTTCTGATGGAACTCATCCGCATCTTCAGCTGGGATGTCGATTTTCAGCGCGATATTCAGCGCGGCGACAAATTCGAGATTTTCTTCGAACGCTTCCACAACGCCAGCGGTAAACCGGTCAAGAACGGCGACGTGATCCACGCGGCGCTAACCTTGAGCGGCACCACCATCAACCTCTACCGCCATGAACTGAGCGACGGCGCCATCGACTACTTCAACGAAAAAGGCCAGAGCGCCCGCAAGGCCCTGCTGCGCACGCCGGTCAACGGCGCCCGGTTGTCGTCGCGCTACGGCAAGCGCCGCCATCCCATCCTGGGCTACACCAAGGTTCATCGCGGCCTCGACTTCGCCGCGCCCCGCGGCACACCGGTGATGGCCGGCGGCGACGGCGTCGTGGAGATGGCGAGACGCAACGGCGCCTACGGCAAATACGTCCGCATCCGGCACAATTCGAACTACAAGACGGCGTACGCCCACCTGAAAGGCTATGGCCGGGGCATCCGCAGCGGCAAGCGCGTCCGCCAGGGCCAGATCATCGGGTATATCGGTTCCACCGGCCGCTCCACCGGTCCGCACCTGCACTACGAGATCCTCAAGGGCGGCCGCCAGATCAATCCGCTGCGCCTGAAACTGCCGACGGGCCGCAAGCTCAAGGGCAAATCGCTGGCCCGCTTCCAGGCGGATCTTTCCAAGATCGAGGCGGCGCGCGCCGCCACATCGATCATTACGAAAGTCGCCAGCAACGACTAAACTGCGGCCATGACAAATGATCCGACGATCGTGGCCTCGATGGCCGATATCGAAGCCATCGAGAAAATCCCCTTCGAGCAGCGCGTTGCCGTCGACAACACCTACGACTTGATCAAGGCCAGCGCCGAGCGGCACGCCGAGCGCACCGCGATCACCTTTCTGCCCGCCGGAAACGCGGACGAGGAACCCGTCATCCTGACCTACGCCGACCTGTTGGCGCGCGTCAATCAGACGGCGAACCTCTTCCATGACCTGGGCATTCGCCCCGGCTCTGTGGTTTCCTTCATCCTGCCCAACCTGCCGCAAACCCACTTCGTCATTTGGGGCGGCGAGGCGGCGGGTGTCGTGGGCGCGGTCAATCCCCTGCTG
This sequence comes from uncultured Rhodospirillaceae bacterium, assembly GCA_964528595.1. GTDB lineage: Bacteria > Pseudomonadota > Alphaproteobacteria > UBA2966 > UBA2966 > CAYFKJ01. The sequence goes on along the minus strand of CAZGTM010000108.1, from coordinate 1,245 downwards.
GAACCGGCGCAAATCGCCGATATCCTGCGCGCCACCGAAACCAGGGTTCTGGTCACCCTGGGGCCGAGCGCAGAGAACGATATCTGGCGCAAGGTCGATGCCATCCGGGCCGACGTGCCGAGCCTCGAAACCGTGCTGTGTATCGGCGGCGATGGCGCGCTGCCGGAGGGCGTTCTGGATTTCGACGCGGAAACCGCCAAACAACCCGCCGATGGGTTGGTCAGCGGCCGGGTCATCAAACCCGATGATATCGCCTCCCTCTTCCACACCGGCGGCACCACGGGCGCGCCCAAGGTCGCGCGCCACACGCATCGGGGCGAGGTTTACGAGGCCTGGGCCATCAGCCTGGGCGGAAACCTCAACGCCGACGATGTCTTGATCTGCGGCCTGCCGCTGTTTCACGTCAATGCCGTCGTGGTGACCGGTCTGGCGCCGTTTTTCATCGGCGCCTCCGCCCTGATCGCCAGCCCGGCCGGGTACCGCAAACCGTCCGTCATCGAGAACTTCTGGCGCATCGTGGAACGCTACCGGGCGACCTTTTTCAGCGCCGTCCCGACCATCTTTTCCACCCTGCTCAGCATCCCCATGGACGGCGCGGACGTCAGTTCGCTGCGCTACGCCATTTGCGGCGCGGCGCCGATGCCGGTGGAGGTCATCAGGTCGTTCGAAAGCCAGACCGGCATCAAGATCCTCGAGGGCTACGGCCTGACCGAGGGCACGACGGCAAGCTCCATGAATCCGGCCGGCGGCGAACGCCGCACGGGATCGATCGGCCTGCGCTACCCCTACCAGCCGATGACGACCATCGCCGTCGACGCCGACGGCAAATGGCTGCGCGAATGCGAGGTCGGTGAAATCGGCGTCGTGGTGATCAACGGACCCAACGTCTTTCCGGGTTACCTCCAGGATCACCACAACGAGGGTATCTGGCCGCGCGAGGGCTGGTTCAACACGGGCGACCTGGCCCGGCGCGACGCCGACGGCTATTTCTGGCTGACCGGCAGGGCCAAGGACCTGATTATCCGGGGCGGCCACAATATCGATCCTGAAATGATCGAAGCCGCCCTGCACCAGCACGAAGCCGTCGCCCTGGCCGCCGCCGTCGGCGGCCTCGACGCCCGGGTCGGCGAAATACCGGTGGCCTATGTGGAACTAAAACCGGGCGCCGAAGCCACGCCGGACCAGTTAATGGATCACGCCCGTGCCCACATCACGGAACGCGCCGCCATACCGGCCGAGATCAAC
>CAZGTM010000107.1:0-8314 GCA_964528595.1 uncultured Rhodospirillaceae bacterium | reverse complement strand
TGACGAAGTGTATGCAGGTTCATCGGCTTGTCGATGCCGGCCGCTTCCCTGGCCGCGTGGAAGGCCCGGTTCAGTTGCCGCGTGGTCAGGTGATTGACCGGGTTCTGGCCGGGGAACAGCCAGCCCGAAGGCAGCATGACGCCCTTGGACCGCGCTGCCTTCCACCAATTGCGCAGAACCGCAAGCAGGTCATCCGACAGCATGGCGTAGCGGTCCTTGCGGCCCTTGCCCTGTTCGACCCGGATCACCATGCGCTGGCTGTCGATGTCACTCACCTTCAGCGACACCACTTCCGAGGCGCGCAGCCCCGCCCCGTAGGCGATGCTCAAGGCGGCGCGGTACTTAGGCCCCGGCGCCGCGTCCAGCAACCGCGCAACTTCCTCCGGGCTCAGCACCACCGGAACCTTCTTCGGCTGGCGCACCGGGGTTAGGCCGACTGATGCGTCGTTCCGGTCCAGCGTCACGCCGAAGAAAAACCGTAACGCCGACACCGCCGAATTGATCGTCGTCGCCGAGCCCCCAGACGTTCGAAGGTGATGCTGATAGCGGCGCAAGTCTTCCGCTTCGGCCTGATCGGGCGAACGGCCAACAAATACCGCAAAGTCCCGAACCACGCGAAGATAATCCCGCCGGGTCTTCTCCGCGAAACCACGGATCTCCATGTCCTCGATCATGCGAAGGCGCAAAGGGCTGATGGCTTGCTCAGTCATAACAATCTCCTGTGTCGAGTGAGAAAACCTCAATCTCAACACAGGAAACGCACGCCAGGCACGACATGCCTCAAGCCAAGGACCAAGCCAAATTATCGCGGAAGCGATTTAGTCCATTGACCCGAAGCGGTCGTTTACTCAATTGGTGACGGACAGGGGATTTTCGCCATCTTCTGCACCGACTTCGCGTCACTCTCGGTAAAACGCGATAAGCGCCGAGATTTCCATGTCGGTCAACGGATTTTCCAGGGCCATCAAGCGTTCGCCGCGCACGCCTACGAACAGCCTCGCAGCGAATTCCACTGGTGCCATGGTGCGGGCCATTTCTTGCAGAGGCCAAGCCGGGCGCGGCGTCTCCAAATCGGGATTGTCATGGCAGCCGGCACAATAGCTCTGGTGCAGATTCCGGGCACGGTGTCTGGCATTCTCCCGCTTATCGGGCGGCAACAGACCAACGGCGGAAAAGGGATAGCGCGCTTTCAACCCATCGAGTTCGGAGGTCAGCGTCGCGATATCATCGTCGGCGAGCGCCATCCGCAAACGCTGGGTGAGATCTCGCGGCATCAATGGTGCGAGGCGTGGCGCGAAGGTCCGTGCCCGGCGGATGGCCAGCGGCAGGGTTGCCAAGGAACCGGCGATACGTTGCTTCAGGCCTTGCCTGTGAAGCGGCTGCAATCCCTGATCTTCAAGACGGTGCGCATCGCCCGCCATGACTATGATATCGGCGGCGAGCCGCCGCACCTCCTCGGCACCGGCGACAGCTGGGTTTACGGGCAGCGCCAGAAACAGAGCCGCGCTCCCGGCAACAACCAGGAGCGCGGCGATGTGTTTATGAACACGGCCCGACAAAACCAAGCCGTCGTCTTGGGTCAGTTCGGCAACGCCGACTGCATGGGCAGGGCCTTGTCCGCCGACCATTCGACCATCGAGCCGTCATACATCTTGGCCTGCTTGTTGCCGAGAATTTCCGACGATGTGAACCAGCCTAGCGATGCCCAGTGACCGGTGTTGCAGAAGCTGATCTGCGCGCCAGACGTGGGCACTCCGGCCAGATCGTAGAGCTTGGCCAATTCCGAGGATTTGCGGAACATGCCGCCGCCGTTCATGGTCATCCAGTTTTCCGGCAGGTTTCTCGAACCCGGAATGGTGCCGTTACGCTTGGCCTTGCCGTGGCGGTTGATGCCCAGGAACTGGTTGTGCGGCCGGTTGTCGACCAGCATGCCGCCCGAAGCCGACGCTTTCTGGACGTCGGCTTTGGTGACCAGCATGTCCTTGCGCAAGCTCGCCTTGAAGGTCTTGGCCGTCGGTTTGGAGGCGCCTTTGGCGAGCGGGTTGACCGGCTTCTTGGTTTTCGCGTCCTTTTTCTTGGTGTAAGCGTTCATGCCGCCGTTGAGGATCGACACCTTGTCATGACCCAATACCTTGAATGTCCAATAAACGCGGGTGGCCGTACCCATGTCGAGCGCCTTGCCGCCCACCGGAACGATGACCACATGATCCGAATTGCCGATGCCGAGACCACCGATCAGTTTCTCGAGCTTTGCCGTCGACGGTAGCTGCCCGACGGTGCCGGCCTTGTCCTTGATGCGCCAGCCATCCTTCAGGTAGTTCGTCCAGACCGCGCCTGGAATGTGGGCGCGCAGGAACGTCGCCTTGTTGGCGCCGCCCAGCTTGCCGCGAACGTCGAGAAACACGATGCGGGGTTTGCCCTGATTGGCCAAAACCCAGCCAACATCAACCAAAGGTGTTGCGGCCTTAGTGCCCCCCGCTGCAACGAGCAGAACGGCACCTAGCGCCAAAGCGATTAATCTGTTCATGAATTAAGTACCTCCCATCCTTTCGTGTTGGTTTGTCATTAAAGCGTGATGATCCTATCGGCTTTCAAAATGGCGTTGACCAGTTCGTCCCACGCCGCATCGTCCGGCGTCATCTTCGAGACGTCGTGGCGCGTGACGGTATGCGTATTACCGAGTTGCTGAAGCGCCGCGTCGACAGTCTCGCGATCGGGAAACAGGCCTGTGTCGAGAACCATGACAGACAAGAAAATTCTCCTCAATCCCGTTTACAGGTTTATCACCAGGTCACAGGCGGTCATGGCCTCGGCCAGGGCGTCCGCGTCGAGAAGGTTAAGATCATCGGACATCTCCGCGACCGTCGTTTCCGGCAAAATCTCCGACATCTCCAAAAGTTCGATCTGCTCCAGGTTCTCCGGCGTCTCGGCCACGGGCCCGGTCAGGAACACCAGACGCACCCGATGGTCGAAAATCGTCAGGCCCGAGGCAACGCGCATGGCTTCCGTGTGATCGCGCCGTGCCAGAACCAGGATGTCACGTTCCGCCATTGCGCCCTCCCTACAGGCTGACGACGCGCACGGCGTCGCCCATCATCATGGAGTTCTGCGTCTGAGAGCCAAGCTCGATGGGGCAGGCGCCTGAGCCAAAACGTTCCCAGGAAAGTTCACAGACGTTGGCCCAGTTGCTTCCGGACAAAATCTCGACGATATCTGTATCCGTTGCCAGGCCCGCGCCGTCATTGGTGAAAAAACAGCCCCACTTGGCTTCGGCACGGTTGAGCGCGGCCGCCAGCCCCTTGAAAACATCACGGCTTTCAGCGCTTGAGACCAGGATCATCACATCCATCAGGTTGCCCTCCGCCGTCCGAAAACGAAGCCTAATGCCAGCAAGGCGCCAGTAGCCAGCGCCCCCACCGCCAAGGAGGGAACATGCCAGTTCCGTTGCCCGGTCGGCTGGGCAGCGCGCGAGGAAGCCCGTTTATCGCCGTCAGCGGGATAGGTTACTGCATCGGCCAGCCAGGACGCGGCGGCCCATTCGGACCATCCGGCCGGGTAGACCTGGGCAGTAAGCCCAAGGCCCGCGCGTACGAGCGTGAAATAGGCCACGCCGTCATGGGTATTCTCACCATAAACGACGACAGGACCCTTGGCAGGCGCAGGTCCTGGGAATTCACCACGTGCGATGGCGGCTCGAAGCCCCAATGCCGGCAGATGATCGGCACCGGGCAAATGTCCGCCGCGTTGAGCACCCTTTGTCGCCTTGCCCCAATAGGCATCCTCTGGGCGCCCGTCGAGGACCAGCGGCGGCACGTTCTGGACAAGCCTTTGGTACAATTCAGGCCCGAAAATCACCGTCCCTTCGCGTACCGGTGCCGTGTAGACGCGCTCACGTGTCTGCGATCTCGGGATGCCGGCATCGAATGCCCCTTTCTCGGAAGCCGCTATGCGGTTCACGGGCTCGGTCAGAATGCGGACCTTGCCCTGCCCCATGACGTAGAGCAGCCCGGCAACGAAATCTCGGTCCGTAGCATCGTCGCCGACCACGAGGACCTCTTCCTCCCCGCTCAAGCCAGCAGTGCCCAACAGCCAGGCAATATCAGCAATGGCCGGCAAGCGCCTGTGCGGCCCGAAAAAGTCCTCGGCCGGCAGGCACCGAGCGCCGGCTAGGGTCTTTTCCTCGCACAATTCCGCCGAGCGGCTGTCGGCGATGATCCAATCAGACTGAATGGCGTCGGTTTTTCGCACATAGGTGAAATCACTGGCCGCCGCTTCGCCGTCCCACAAGAGCATCAGCAACACAGCACCGAAAACCAGGATGACAGGAGAACGGCAAAACGGCACGGAGTGGCCTCAGCAGCCCTGGAACCGAACTTCGCGTTCCGGTGCCGCGCCGACAACCGGTGGAGTCGGCGGGTTTTCCATGTAGTAGTCGATCAATTCAAGCACGCTCACGGACCCGAAGTCGCCGAGGTTGACGTCCGCCATCGCATCCGCCTCGACCGGTGTGCGCCAAGTGGCAAGGTCCGCCGGGCTGAGGGCGGCGAAGGGATAGGCCAAGGCCGCAATAATGAGCGAGCCAATCAGCGAAATGGTGCAAAATACGATACTGGCGCGATCCATGGGTGACTCCTCAGTCCTTCAGGAAACTGGTGTACATGGCGCCGAACGCGATGAAGAACATGGCGATATGGACGATGGTTTCGAAATCCATGAGTTCAATCTCCCCGGTAGTGTCGGATCAGCCTGCCGAGTTCGACCGACTCGCCGGTTTCTGGATGGATCACCTGCGGCGCAAAATGCGGCGCCCCGTCGCGTGTTTTCTGCATGCTATCGAGCGGCACGGCGTAGACATAGATCAGCACCGCCAGGCTCAATGCCGAGACCAGCGCCGCGAACCCTTTCGTGATGACGTCCAAGACCAATTTGGCGACTCCTTCAAAAAATGCGTTCAGTCCTTCTGGACGTAGATTTCCCAGCAACGATCCGCCTTGATCGTCTCCAGGTGGGCGGCGTCCAATTCGTCCATCAAAGGCGGGATTGCCTCCATGGAAGAGGGATTGTCCACCTTCACCTCAATAACATCGCCCGATGCCGCGTCCTTGATCGCTTTTTTGGTCATCAATTGCGGGCGCGGGCACGAATCACCAAGGCAATCCACGACCTTGGCAACCGTATAGGTGCTGCCGTCGCTCAGCGTCACTTCCCCGGCCGGCGCGGCCGGCGCATCCTCATCTTTTTTGCCAAACCCGAACAATCCCATAATTTGTTTCCTTTCCGATGCTGACCCTACCACATTACTCTGCCGGGGCGGCTTCCGCGGTCGCCGCCTCGCTCTTCACCGCCTTTTTCTTCAGTGCCGCTTCGTGGCGCGCATGCTGGGCGTCTTCCTTGCGACGGATGGCCCAATAGATTCCGGCCAGCACCAAGGTCTGCAGGATACCGAAGATGATCGCCGGAATGCCAAATTTCTCCTGCAGCGTGCCGGCGTTGGAATAGCCCAGCTGCAGGGCTTCCAGGTTCGGTTCACCGGTCATGCTTGATGCTGCCGGCGGCCAGTAGTTGGCAGACCAAGCGAGTGAGAACAGGAACATGCCGATGAAGGTGAACAGGAGGGCCCACAGCGCGCCGACATTGCCCTCGCCGGTCTTGACCCATGTGGAAACCGTACACGCACCGGCCAACACCATGCCGACGCCGAACAGGAACAGCCCCACCACCTGGTTGAGCCCGACATCGAAGTGCATGGGGTTGCCTTCGCCGAAGGTGATGAAGGTAGTGAACCCTATGGTCAGGATCATCATCGCGACCAACAGCGCCTTGGCGTTGCGGAAGGTCTTGAACAAGATGGCGTCCCGTAGCGCGGCTGTGTTGCAAAACCGTGAGCGTTGCACCAAAAGCCCGACGAAGGAGCCGAACATGAAGGCGACGAGGCATTCACCGATGGCCGTGTCCATCATCTTCTCATCCCTCCAGAATCTTCTTGTAGATCATCGATCCAACCCAAGCGCCGGCGATGATGCCGCTGATCGAGAGATAACCGCCAAGATTCATTTCCGGCGTCAGGCCAAAGAAGGTCGAGACATTGCAAACGAAAGCCAGGCGGATACCGACCCCCATCAACAGACCGCCAACGGTGATCAGCACCCATTCCGAAAGCCGTTTCGGCAAGCGCAGGTAGAACTCCTTGCTCGCCACCGCGCCGACAATGGCACCAAACAGCATGCCGAGCGAGATGTAGATTTTCCAATAACCGGCGTCGGGCTTGAACACTAAAGACCAGAAGGGAATCCGCTCGAGCGCCTCTTCGCCCATCAAAAATTGCGCCGCCAGGCCCGTCATCATGGTTTCGCCGCCGCCCACGGTCCAGGCGCCGACCAACAGAAACAGAAAGATATCGAGAACGGCGATCGCGGCGAGGGCAATGACCGGGTCCAGGGTCTTCTTGAAAAACTCGCTCATATTCTTGATAGCCTCGGGATTTCCTTAAGGTTGTCTGGGGTTGGCATTTTCGAACAGGCTTGATAGTATATCCTAGCCCTATTGGGTGGTGGTATTTATTGCCAACCCCGGCCGCTGGTTTACAATTGGGCCTGATCGGAGAGGATGGTGCCCATGTCGATCTACATTGAAAACAGGGACATGCTCGATCACATGCTCAATGCATGCAGTACCGAGCAGATTGAAGAATTCGTGCCGCAGAAGCGCGGGTTCAGGATTCATGGCCATTCGACGACTATCCGTTTGGAGCGCGCCTTCTGGAACGTGCTCGAATTCATGGCCGACAACCGCAACGTCACATTGCCCGAACTGATCGAGACCATCCATGATCAGTGCCTGGTGGCCAACGAGAAAAACCTCGCCTCGTGTCTCCGGGTGATCTGCCTCAAGTACATCAACATCTACACCGATTGAGCGCCCTAAAGGCCTAAACGCGAATTGCCGGCAGCGATATCGACTCTGCCGGCAATCACGTGACGGGTTTGGTTGGGCTGTTTAATTAAGCTTCATTGCCGTGACGGGGCGGCTCTTGTCCTTGGTCCAGGCATGCATGGAGCCGTCATAGAGCGTGGCGCTATCGTTTCCGGCAAGTTCATGAAGCACGAACCAAAGCCCGCTTCCCAGATGACCGCTGTTGCAATAAGCGACATTGGCGGCGCTGAGATCGACACCCATGGCGGCGAGCGTCGACTTGAGCTGCCCGGCATCGCGGAATTTTGCGGCTTTCCCGTGCGTGACGAGAATGTCATGGGGAACCAGCTTGGAGCCGGGGAGATGACCGGCCTGATAGACGTATTTCTTCTTTTGCTCGAGCCCCAAGTGATAATCGAGGGTGCGGGCATCGACCAAGGTGGATGCGCCGCTCTTGATCAGTCCCGCGACGTCCATCGTCGATGCGAGTAAGTCCTTGTTTTCGGCACCGGCGCTCCAGTTGCCGCCTTTCACCTTGCCGGGTTTATCCTTGCTCATCGGCAGTTTGGCCTGTGCCCACGCCGCATTTCCGCCGTCCAGCATGGCGACGTTTTTGTGGCCATAGTATTTCATCTGCCAATAGAGGCGCGTCCCAAAGAACACATCCTTTGAAGAGAGGCCGTTGGTGGTGATGACCACGGCACTGTCCTTGTTGACACCACTGACTTTCATCAGGCGGGTGAAGCTCGTAGCACTGGGAAGCATCTTGATGTACTCGACACCGTCGATCTTCTTCTTGCCGCGAACCTGTTTCCACGGAACCAGGACGGCGCCCGGAATGTGACCGTGAGCTTCAAAATTTTTCGCCTTTTTCCGAACGTCGAGAAGCACAACTTCTCCTTTATGCTGCTTGAGCCATGAAGCATCCACCAGGGGACCGGGCAGGTTGGCAGCCTGTGCCGGCGCCAACCCCAATCCGAAACCGACAATGGTGAAAACAGCCAACGCGTGAACTAACCAGCCGCGCTTGGATAACGTTCTATTCATCTCGAAGCCTCCCATTTTTAGGATATTTCACAGGTATTGCGTACATCGCGACGCAACTTTCAATCGCACCCAAGCTAACATCATCGAAATTTCATGGGGTGGTATCTATTGCAAACAGGCGGGGACCGCGTGACATCTCAACGTCCCTTTGTGGCACATAGCGCCCGTTTTCCAAGACTTCTCAATTCTACCGCAATCAGGTGTATAGCGGAATTTAAATTTCCAGTTTCCCAAACTGCTCCTGAAAATGTCCGGAGTCAGGGGCTACAGCAGTCGTGAAATACGCTGGCTCCAAACGGTAGAAATTGACCCATTTGAGACATCCAAGCCCTAGATCGGCATGTCCGATTTAATC
>CAZGTM010000106.1:0-8404 GCA_964528595.1 uncultured Rhodospirillaceae bacterium | reverse complement strand
GGACCGCAGGTGTATATGCCCGTCCGCCGCGTCTCGTAGGGGAAGCAGAGATAGTGGGAATCGGAAAAGCCGTCGGCCAGGTTCGGCACGTGAGGGCCCTGGCGGTATTGCAGATTGAGGATCGAGTTGTTGGCCTCAAGCTCGTCCGGCAGGTCGATTTCCTCGTCGTCCGCGGCGGGCTGGGCGGCTTCCTCCTCGGCCTCTTCCTCTCCGCCCGCCACGGGGAAGGCCGAGAACGGGTCGATGTCGGGATCTGGCAGGATGGTGCCGTCTGTCGTCGCGTTGGGCACCATGCCGGTCGCCAGCACGACCATGTCGAGGCCCTGCAGCGGCACTTCCTCGCCCAGCAGCACGTCGTCGACGGTAACGGTGAGGTCGGCGCCGACGCCCTTGACCTTGCCCTTCATGAAGATGACGCCGGCTTCCTGGGCCTCGCGGTAGAACTCCTCCGCCGTGCCGGGCGTGCGCAATTCGTCGTAGATGACGTAGATCATCGTCTCGGGATCGGCCTCGCGCAGTTGCAGGGCGTGCTTGATCGTCACGCCGCAACAAACGGAAGAACAATACGGCAGATGGTCGGGATCGCGCGAGCCGGCGCACTGGATGAACGCGATGTTCTTGGGCGCCGCGCCATCGGATTTACGGCTGACTGCGCCGTCCGCCAACATGTCTTCCAATTCGACATTGGTCACCACATCGGGCGAAGCGCCGTAGCCCAGGTGCCCGAGCTTGTTCGGATCGTAGGGCCGCCAGCCGGTCGCCATGACGATGGCGCCGATTTTCTCAACTGTGGGCGTGCCGCCCTGGCTGATCTCGACGTCGAACTTGCCGGGCCCGCCGGCGGTCTTGGTGACCTGCGCATCGAGGCGCACGTCGATCCTGCCGTCGGCCTCGACCGAGGCGATCAGGTCGGCCGTGTCATTGTCCTGCAGCCCCCGGTACGGCGGCTTGTGCGGCATGCGTTTGGTCCACTTGGCTGCGGTGCCGCCGAGTTTGTCGGAGCGTTCGACCAGCACGACGTCGTAGCCCGCCCGGGCCGCCTCTCGCGCCGCGTTGAGACCCGTCGTACCGCCGCCCACGACCAGCACGGTCCTGGAGAACTCACCTTCCGTCATCGGTTCGGGCGCGTCGGACTTGTCGAGTTGGGTGATCGCCATGCGGACGTAATCGTCGGCCTTGGCCTGGGTTTCCTCATCGCCGTCCTCGTGGCACCAGGCCACCTGTTCGCGCAGGTTGGCGCGCACGACGTGGTTGCCGTCAAAACGGAAGCGGTCGGCGTTGACGCGCTGCGAACAAGCCCCAACGACGACCTGGTTGACGGTGCCGGCGGCGATGTCGCCGCGGATCATCGCCACGCCTTCGTCGCCGCAGAGATAGTCGTGCGACTTGCAGAGCGGCACCTTGAATTCGTCGTTGGCCACGCCTTCGACCTGGGCCATATCAACGGCCTCACCGATGCCGCAGCCGGAGCAGAGATAGACGCCCGTGTTCTTTTCGATGATTGCTTGTTCAGACATTACCCAACCACTCCTACTCGGCCGCCAGGGACCGGTCGGCGCTGACCGCTTGGATCGCCTTCAATGCCGCCGCCGTCGCCGACTGCACCGACATCGACACATCGAACGGCCCGCCCGCCACGCCGGCGGAGACCATGCCTTCCAGCCCGTCGTCGCTCATTTCCGGCACGATGAAGCCGTAATCGTCCATGTCGACGCCGCCCGGCGGCGACTGCGCCGCCGTCGAGGACTGCATGCCCGTCGCCAGCACGACCATGTCGTATTCGGTGGCGTAGATCTCACGGCTGATGGTGTTTTCGCCGCGCACCACCGGGTTGCCGTTCTCGCCCTCCTCGATTTCCGCCGGCTTGGACTTGATCAGGTTGACCCGGTCGTCGGCCTGCACCTTGGCGGCGAAGGCGTCCAGTTTGTCGTGGGCGCGGATGTCGATGTAATAGATGTCGACCTCGGCATCGGCGTATTGCTCCCGCAAATAAGTCGCGTGCTTGAACGAGGCGAGGCAGCAGATGCGCGAGCAATAAGGCAGGTGGTTTTCATCACGGGAGCCGGCGCACTGGATCAGCGCCACCCGCTTGGCTTCCTGGCCGTCCGAAGGCCGGGTGATCCGGCCGCCCGTGGGGCCGGTCATGGCGGCCAGGCGCTCCATCTCCACGTTGGTAATGACGTTGGGCACGCGGCCGTAGCCGTAAGGCTCGATCTTCTCCGCCGGATAGGGCTGCCAGCCCGTGGCCCAGACGACGGCGCCGACGACCAGCGTCGCCGTTTCCTCGGCTGCTTCCAGGTCCACCGCGTCGTACTTGCAGGCCGCCTTGATGGCCTCGCCCTCCGGCGTGCCGACGACCGAGGGATCGACGACGTAGCGCATGGGGTAGGCCATTTCGTGCGGAAGGTAAGCCGCTTTGATCTTATCGAGGCCGTAATTGTAGGGATTGGCGATTTCGGTCTCGGCCGCCGCCGCACAATCGCCGCAGGCCGTGCAGTTGGCCTTCACGTGGCGTGGCTTGGTGGCGACGGTGACGGTGTAATTACCGCGCCCGCCCTCGACGTTGGCCACGGTCGACATGGTCATGACCCGGACCCGCGGGTTGCGCCGCAGGCGCTGGTAATTGATCTCCAGCCCGCAGGTGGGATGGCAGAGTTTGGGGAAGTAGCGGTTGAGTTGGGCGACCCGGCCGCCCAGGGTCGGGCTCTGCTCCAGCAGCACCACGTCGTAGCCCACTTCCGCCGCCTCGACCGCCGCCGTAATACCCGCAATGCCGCCGCCGACGACCAGAATCGTCTGGCTTTCCACACCTTTTGCCGTCATCGAAAAAACTTCCCTGAAATTCCTCGCCGCGCGACCCGCAAGCCCAAAACCCCGTCGCCAACGCGGTTATATTAGCAAACTATGATTTAAAGCGCACACTAACGTGGAATGGGGGCCGGGGGCAAGCAAAGGTCTATACCGACGGAATAAAAAAGGGCGGTCCGGAGACCGCCCTTTCTTGTTGAAGCCCGAATTCGGCTTTGGCGTTATCCCCCATTCGCTTCGTCCAGGGCCTTGCGGACCTTGGGCGGGGACATGGGGAGTTTTTCCATGCGGATGCCGACGGCGTTTTCGATGGCGTTGGCCACCGCCGCCGTCACCGGGATGATGGAGGTTTCGCCGATGCCGCGGACGCCGAAGGGGTGGTTGGGGTTGGGCACCTCTACGATGACGGTGTCGATCATCGGCAAGTCCGAGGCCACCGGGATGCGGTAGTCGAGGAAGTTGGGGTTCTCCATGCGCCCCTCGTCGTCATAGATGTATTCCTCGTTAAGCGCCCAGCCGATGCCCTGGGCGGTGGCGCCCTGGTACTGGCCCTCGACGTAACTCGGGTGCACCGCCTTGCCGGCGTCCTGGGCCACGGTGAAGCGCAGGATCTTGACGTGGCCGGTTTCGGGGTCGACCTCGACGTCGACGGCCTGGCTGGCGTAGCTCGGACCCGCGCCCTGGGCGTTGATCTCGGCATGGCCGGCGATGGGGCCGCCCGTCTTGGGCGCCATCTTGGCCAGTTCCTTCAACGACAGCGGCTCGAAGTCGCCGGCGTTGGAGCTGGCGGGCCTTGCCTGGCCCTCCTCCCAGACCACCGCGTCGACCGGGATGTCCCAGATCTTGGCGGCGCGTTCACGCAGCTCCTGGATCACCTTGCGGCCGGCTTCGACGGTGGCCTTGCCCGACGCAAACGTCGTGCGGCTGCCGGCCGTCAAGAAGTTGAAGCCCAAAGCGGAGGTGTCGCCGACGCCGACGCTGACCTGATCGGGATCGATACCCAATTCCTCCGCCGCCATCAATGACATGGAGGCGCGGGAGCCGCCGATATCGGGCGTGCCGACCATCAGGGCGACGGTGCCGTCCTCGCTGACGTTCATGGTGACGCAGGTCTCGCCGCCGATGTTGAACCAGAAGCCCGAGGCAACGCCCCGGCCCTGGTTGGGGCCCAAGGGTTCGTTGTAGTTGGGGTGTTCCTTGATGGCGTCGAGGCTTTCGATCAGGCCGACCGGGCCCAAGGTCGGGCCGAAGGAGGCCTTGGTGCCTTCCTTGGCGGCGTTCTTGAGGCGGAAGTCAACCGGGTCCATCTCCAGCTTCTTGGCCATCTCGTCCATCGCGCTTTCGACGGCGAAGGCGATGACCTGGGCGCCGGGCGCGCGATAAGCCGCGACCTTGGGCCGGTTGGAGATGACGTCGTAGCCGACGACCTTGACGTTTTCCAGTTCATAGCAGGCGAACGCCGTCATCGAAGCCGGGCCGACCGGGGAGCCCGGGAAGGCGCCTGCCTGGAATTTCATGTCGGCCTCGGCGGCCGTGATCTTGCCGTCCTTGGTGCAGCCGATCTTGACCCACATGTTGGCGCCCGAAGTCGGACCGGTGGCCCGGAAGACCTCGTTGCGGCTCATCACCAGTTTGACCGGGCGATTGGCCTTGCGGGATAGCGCCAAGGCAACAGGTTCGCCGTAGACATTGTTCTTGCCGCCGAAGCCGCCGCCGATTTCCGACGGCGTGACCTTGAGCTTGGAAACGTCGATGCCGCAAAGCCGCGCCGTGAAGGAGCGGATCAGGAAGTGGCCCTGGGTCGAGACCCAAACCTCGCCCTGGCCGTCCTCGGTGTAGCTGGCGACGCAGGCCTGGGGTTCGATATAGCCCTGGTGTACCGGCTTGGTGTCGTAGGACCGTTCGACGATCACGTCGGCCGCGGCAAAACCCGCCTCGACGTCGCCGAAACCGGTCTGAACACGTTTTGAGACGTTGGTCGGACTGCCATCGTAGTCGGGATCGTCCGCCGTCTTCAGGTCGGCATCGAGGATCGGCGCGCCGGGTTCCATGGCGTCGGCCGCTTCGATGACGTGCGGCAGCACTTCGTATTCGACCTCGATCAGCTTCAAGGCCTTGCGGGCGATGGCCATGGAAGTCGCGGCCACGGCGGCCACGGGATGGCCGTCATAGAGCACCTTCTCGCGCGCCATCATGTTGCGCACGACATCGCGGTAGTTCACCGGCAGTTCGCCGGCGGCCACCATTTCCGAAGGCTGATCCTCGAAGTCATCGCGCGTCACCACGGCCTTGACGCCGGGCAGAGCCTCGGCCTTCGAGGTGTCGATGGAGATCAGGTTGGCGTGGGCGTGCGAACTGCGCAGCGTGGCGCCCTGCAGCATGCCCGGCAGGTTGAGGTCGGCGCCATAGCGGGCCCGGCCCGTCACCTTGTCGACGCCGTCGGGGCGCGTGATGCGGGTGCCGACGTATTTCATTTCCGCAGGATCCTTGGGTGCTTGTTCCTGAACACTCATGATTTACGCCCCTCTCATTTCCTGGGCCGTGTCGAGCACGGCGCGGATGATCTTGTCATAGCCCGTGCAGCGGCAGAGATTGCCGGCGAGCCAGTAACGCACTTCGGTCTCGGTCGGGTCGGGGTTCTTTTCCAACAACGCCTTCGAGGCCACCAAAATACCGGGCGTACAGATGCCGCACTGCAGGGCGGCGTGCTCGATGAACTTGGTCTGTAAGGGATGCAGTTCGTCCCCTTCCGCCATGCCCTCGATGGTGTCGATCGACTTGCCGCCGACTTCCGCGCCCAGCACCAGGCAGGAGCAAACCAACCGGCCGTCGATGGTGACGCTGCAGGCGCCGCAATCGCCCGATCCGCAGCCTTCCTTGGTGCCAGTGAATTGGAGTTCGTCGCGCAAAACGTCAAGCAGGCTCTGTTCGGGTTCGCACAGGAACTCGACGTCGTCGCCGTTGATCGTGGTCTCTACGTGAATTTTCGCCATTTTTACTGCCCTGCCCGCTCAACTGCGATAAGTGCCGCGCGGCGCGCCAGGACGCCCGCAACCTTGGTCCGGTATTCGATGGTGCCGCGTTTGTCGTCGATCGGGTTGCAGGCCGCCGAAGCCGCCGCCGCCAGATTTTCCAGCGCCGCGTCGTCGACCTTCGTGCCGATCAATGCCGCCGCCGCATCCGGCACCAGCAGGGGTGTCGGCGCGACCGCGCCCAGGCCGACGCGGGCGTCGGTGCAGGTGCCGTCGCCGTCCAGCGTCAGGCTGACGCCGACGCCGACCACGGCGATATCCATTTCGGTGCGCGGGATCATGCGCAGATAAGCGTCGCCCGAATTGTCCGGCCGCGCCGGCAACTTGAACGAGACGACGATCTCGCCTTTCTTGAGACTGGTCTGGCCCGGTCCGGTGACGATGTCCTCGACCGCCGCTTCGCGCCGGCCGTCGGGGCCGGCAATGGAAACGGTGGCACCCGCCGCGATCATGGCCGGTACGCTGTCCGCCGCCGGCGAAGCGTTGCAGAGGTTGCCGCCGGCCGTGGCGCGGCCCTGGACCTGCGTAGAACCGATCAGTTCAACGGCCTCGACCACGCCGGGCCAAGCCGACTTGACCGCCTCGTTCTCGCCAAGCTCGGCGCCTGTCACGGCGGCGCCGACGCGAAAGCCGCCGTCTTCCTCCGTGATGGCGCGGACTTCGGAAATCTTCTTGATGTCGACCACCAGGTCGGGCTCGACCACGCCGGCGCGCAATTGCACCAGTAAATCCGTCCCCCCGGCCAGAACGCGTGCTTCGCCGCTCTCGCCCGCGAGCAATGCTGCCGCAGCTTCGAGCGAATCAGGAGCTTCATACCGCATATGGTTACTGTTCCTTTTTTGGCTGATTTTGGACGGCGAATATCCCCCAAAGACAACACCGGAGTGGCGCCGTCAGGCGGAACGCCGCAGATCGTGTGAATTCCTCGACCGGCAGATGACCAAATCCCGCCCGCAACGTCAAGTTATTGCGCTTTACGTCCGCTCATGGCTGCCCCGCACCTGTCGCAAGGCTCTACAAATACTTGTTTATTAGATAAACGTAATTTAAGCATGGCGCGAGGTGGGGATGATTTGTTAGAACAGTGAGGTGCGTGCCGCCAGACAGAGCATGCGCGGGGAGAGGGAGAGTTATGTCACAGTTGGTCAACCCCCACGGCGGGGGCGCTTTAAAGCCTTTGTTGGTTGCCGAAGCCGAGCGTTCAGCGGGACTTGAACGTGCGAAATCCTTGACGCAGGTGCCGATGAGCAGCCGCGAGGTTTCCGACCTCGTCATGCTCGCGATGGGCGCTTACACACCGCTTGACGGTTTCATGGGCGAGGCGGACTGGCGTGGCGCCTGTACCGACATGGCCCTAAGCGACGGTACATTCTGGCCCATCCCCATCACCCTCTCGGCTGCCGAATCGCTGGCGCATTCGGTCAATCTGGGCGAGGACGTCGCCCTCACCGACGGCGAAACCGGTGAGATCATGGGCGTCATGACCGTGGCGGAAAAGTACCGCATCGACAAGGATTTGGAATGCACCTCTGTATACCGCACCAAAGACGAAGCGCATCCCGGCGTGCAGAAGGTGCTGACACAGGGCGAGGTCAATCTCGCGGGCCGCGTTTCGGCATTTTCGGAAAGTCATTTCCCCAACACCTATGAGGGCCTCTATCTGCGCCCGGCTGAAACGCGGGCGATCTTCAACGACAAAGGCTGGTCCAAGGTGGCCGCCTTCCAGACCCGCAATCCCATGCACCGCAGCCATGAGCACCTGGCCAAGATCGCCGTTGAGATTTGCGACGGCCTGCTAATTCACCAGGTTCTGGGCGCCCTCAAGCCCGGCGACATTCCCGCCGAGGTTCGGGTCGACGCCATCAACGCGCTGGTTGAGAACTATTTCGTGCCGGGCACCGTCGTACAGGCGGGCTATCCCATCGAAATGCGCTACGCCGGTCCGCGCGAAGCGTTGCTGCATGCCCTGTTCCGGCAGAACTTCGGTTGCTCGCATCTCGTCGTCGGGCGCGATCATGCGGGCGTCGGTGATTATTACGGACCCTTCGACGCCCATCACATATTCGACGAGATCCCCTCGGACGCGCTGGAAACGGAGGCGATGAAGATCGACATCACCTTCCACTGCGCGGTCTGCGACGGCATCGCCACCAACCGGACCTGTCCCCACGACGAACAGCACCGGCTCAACATTTCAGGTACGCGCCTGCGCGAAATGTTCGCCAATGACGAAGACGTGCCGAAGGAATTCAGCCGGCCGGAAGTGCTTGCGGTTTTGAAAGCCTATTACGCCACGCAGGGCTAACCGTCAGTTCCGGTCTTCCACGAAGGCTTCACGTTCGAACAGGCGGCGCACCATGGGCTCGAAATAGTCGAGATCCGGCGTGTCGTAATCGGGATCGAATGCCGTTTGATCCCACTTGTGGCAGAAATCCACGGTCGCCTGGTAATGCTCGTGATCGGCGTAGCGGTCGCGGACATTGCGGTCGCCGCCGAAGTGGTGAACGTAATAATAGCTCTGGAAGATGCCGTGGTGGCGGATGATCCAGTGGGTTTTCTCCGAC
>CAZGTM010000105.1:0-8542 GCA_964528595.1 uncultured Rhodospirillaceae bacterium | reverse complement strand
GTCACCAGGAAGCCCGCGGTGACGAAGAAGCGGCCGCCGTCCTCGGGATAGAACCAGGGCGAGGGGATCTTGGTCATATCGACATCGTCGCCTTCCCAAACCGTATCCATCACAGCCGGGTTGTCGACAAACTTGGGCTTCACCAGATCCTGGGTGGTCAGCTCCATCCATTTCTTCGAGAGCTGGCTCATGGAGAGGTCTTCATCCTGCTCCAGGGCGATGGCCAAGCGCTTCGGCGTCGTGAAGGCGCTTGTGAAAACGGGGATCGAATGATCCTTGACGTTCTCGTAGTAGAGCGCCGGGCCCTTGGCTTCCTCGTTCACTTTTGAGATGTGGCAGAGCTCGAATTGGGAATCGACCTCGGTTGTGACGCGGTGAAGTTCACCGGCCTCGTCCAATGCGCTGATATAACTTTGTAGGCAATTGATCATCTTAGTTACTCCTCGTGTATAGCCAGACTTACGATTGGTGGTTGGTTGCTATTTCCGTCGTCTCGATCAAGACAGGCTCCTGCCTGTCATCATCGCGGCGACGATGTGGTCCATGGGATTGCTCCCCTCGACCTCGGACACTCTTTGTTTGGGCTTGGAACTCCAGACCGTTTCCGGACGGGCCTGGAGGATGAAAACGTTGCCGCCGGCCGGCATGTCGTTGTCGACGGCCCATTCGATGTCCATGGGCCGGCCGTAGTGCTGTTCGATGAGCTTGCCCATGCGGGCGAGTTCTGCGATTTCCTCGTCGACGATGGACTGCACGTTGCGGCGTTCGGCGGGCAGTTCCTGGACGCGCGATTCGTGGTTTTCATGATCGACGGTGTAATAGATTTCCTTGGTCGTAATGGTGCGTTGCAGGACTTCCAGCGAAACCTTGTTGACCAGGAATTCGTCAGGTGTGACTTCTCCCGAAACCACGGCCTCGCCGAAACCGAAGCTGGAATTGATGACGATGCTGGAGCGGTCGCCCGTTGTCGGATTGATGGTGAACAGGACGCCGGCGGCAAAGGAATTGGCCATCTTCTGCACACCGACGCTAATTTCCACGTCCGCGTGGTCGAAATCCATCTTGATGCGGTAGGAGATGGCGCGCGCCGTGAAGAGGCTGGAGAAGCAGCGCTTCACGTGCAGCAGCAAGTTGTCGACGCCGCGGATCCAGAGGAACGTGTCCTGCTGGCCGGCGAAACTGGCGTCGGGAAGGTCTTCGGCGGTGGCGCTGGAGCGTACGGCGACCGGCACTGCGGGTACTTGGCAGCGGTTGGAGAGGCGGCGGTAGTACTCGGCGATTTCGTCTTCGAATTCGATGGAGAAGGGGGCTGCTTCGATCTTTTCCCGGATGGTTCTGCTGACCTCTTCCAGTTTGGTCAGGTCGTCGTGGGCCAGACCATCCAGCGGATCGAGGATATCGGCGGCTAAGTTGCTCTCGTCGATGAAACGGCGATAACCTTCCGTGGTGACGGCAAAGCCCGGCGGCACCCGGATGTCGGCGTTGATGAGTTCACCGAGCGAGGCGTTCTTGCCGCCGACCAGCAGGAGAGAGTCTTTACTGCAGTCTTCGAGCCAACAAACGATGGGTGATTGATCCGTCATAGCGTTTTGTTTCGAATTACCTGGTTGTCGTTATTTTGTTATCGGTTCCGGGCACAAGCCCCCCGTCGACCGGGTCCGGCAAGCGCCGAACCCGGTCCAAAGGGACTGGAAACCCTTAGGTAATCGTGATTTCGCCCGTCGAACCGTCAACACGGATCATCTGTCCGGTTTTGACGATTTTGGTGGCGTGACCGGTACCGACGACGGCTGGCATGCCGTACTCCCGGCAGACGATCGCGGCGTGGGACATGATCCCGCCGACATCAGTGACGACGCCGCTGATGTTTGCGAAAGCCGGCGCCCACGACGGCGAGGTCGTCGGTGCGATAAGGATATCGCCTTCCTCGAGCTCGCCGATATCTTCCACCGTGCGACAGACCCGAGCTTTGCCTTCGACAATGCCCGGACTTCCGGCAAAACCCTTGAAGGCCTTGACGTCTTCCGGATTGACGTCGGCGACATCCGCCCAGTTGGACAGACTGTCGTTGGTGACGCCCCAAAGCACGACCGTGAACGGTTCCTGAATGACCTCGGGCGCCGGACCCATGGCGGGCGGCGGGGCCCACTCACGGAACTTGTCCATCACGCCTTTGCGCCATTCGATTTCCTTCGGCCAGACCTGCGGGCCGCGCGGCTTGACGTTGGTCGCCCAGGCGGTGGTGAGATCCCAAAGAGCGTCCTTGATCTCGGCGCGCTTGAGAAACCAGACGTCCTCGACATCGTTGATGAAGCCGTAATCCTTCATGATGGCGGCGACTTCACGGACCTTGTTCCAGAAGATCGAGTGGAACCAGTGCTCGACGTAGAACAGATGGTTTTCGACATAGGGGAAAACCGTCTTGGCGGTGCCAAGCAATTGATCGAACGTGGCGCGGTCTTCGTCGCTCTCGATCAGGGCGCGGTATTCCGCCGTGATGCGATCGCGTTCCTGGCGCACCGCTTCCATCGGCCGGTCGATGCTCTTACCGGCTTTGATCTTGTCGATGTAGACGCAGATCGAACCCAGCGGAATATCGAGGTTGTCGTTCCATGAGACGTCATGGTGATACCAGCCGGTACCGGTGGAGACATGGAACCAGGGATAGCGCGCTTTCTCGAAGGCGGCGAGCCATTCCTTGCCGGCGTCCGAACCACTGAGGCCGTCAGCCATTTCGGTGAACTTCTTGGAGAATTTGACGCCTTCGTCGACGCCCAGTTCCACGGCCTTGCGGGCCAGGTTCTTCAGTTCCTCGTCGGGCTGATACATGATCACGTCGATGCCCGAAATCATCTGCGTCACACGCTGCAGCGGTATATCGGGGAAGATCGCCTGGCAGTGACCCATGAAGGTAACGTAGGCCGCGTAGCCGAGGTTGAGGAATTCGAAGTGATACTGCCAGCACTTGATGCCAAGGTTAATCAGGTCATCGTAAGCCTTCAATAGATGGAAGCCCTTCGATTCGCCGAGCGCATCGGTAATGACCGACATGTCCTCGAACTCCGGCAGGGTGGGGATATCCAACGCCTCCAATTCGGCGATGGTGCCCTTCATCTTCTCTTCCCATTTGGCTTCCAGCTTGTCCCAGTTCTGGTAGTAGTAGCCGGCACGCTCCATGAACTTTTCAACGCGGGCGCCGATTTCGGCCTCGTCTTTCACCGGTACCGGCGAGATGTAGACGTAACCGTTGACCATGCGGTGATCGACGCCGTAGACCGGCGGCACCGAAAAAATGCGGGTGTTGTATTGCGACAGGGCGAGGAACCAGGCTTCGTCCCAGATCGTGTCGAAGGGATAAAGCGGTTCGGGGTAGTGCAGCCCATCATAAAACCAGAATGTGTTTTCTTCGTATTCCTTGCGTTCAGGGTCATCGGTCGAAAAACCGTACTGGTAGGGATACATCCGTTCCCAGCCTTCGGTCCCCGGAATTGTCGAAATCTCATGCGGATTTGGAAATTTTAAACCTGACATATAATCCTCCCTCTTGTTTCAAATCGAGGAGCCGGCGTTATTGTTTTTGTGCCGTGCCCCGCTGCGCCTGAGCCCCCGCTCAATTCCGACCCGCTGTAGAAATCAACGGCTCGGCACCCACAAACGTCTTCTACGTAGCGAGCTATACTTCGCAACGCCTGTGCCAGTTCTTCCGCTCGGATGGAATAAGCAGTGAATTCGGTCGGATGAATTTAATAACCCCTAAAAAACTTATGGATAATTAAGCGCTTATCGAGACGTTTTTATCCGCTTTAAAAAACAAAATTGCCGGTAGATCAGAATTCTCGCAATAAAATTACCAGTAGACTTTCATTATTTGATCAAATCCTCTAATTTGGCTGAGATACAGTTCATGAATTGATAAATTCGGAATCCAGAGATGCCGGAATTAGTCCCCCCAGAAGACCCCGCAACCCAACTTCCAAACAAACGCCGCATCATGACGGGGCGCCTGGCCTCGGCCGGAATTCAGGCCGACGACCGCTTTCCCGATATTGACGATCTGGCGGAGCGTCTGAGGTTCTCGTTCAAGGAGGGCCGCGTCTGGTTGGATACAGAGCGCGTCACCTTGATCCACCTGTCGACGCTGACGGCGCTGCGCAGCGAGCTCATCGACAGCGTCGGCAACAGCAAGGCCCGCGGTCTGCTGACCCGCATGGGCTGGGGCGGCGGTGCCCGGGATGCCGCCTTGGCGCGGAAGCTGAAACCTCATCATTCGGTGACGGACGCGCTCAAAGTCGGGCCGCAATTGCGCAATCTGCAAGGTGTAGCATCGCCCCAAGCCGTTCGTTTGGAGGCTGACATTTCAGCCGGCACCTATTACGGCGAATTCACCTGGTCCGAATCGTTCGAGGTCGACGCCCATATTTCCAACTACGGCATGTCGGATCGTCCGGTCTGTTGGCTGCAGCTCGGCTACTTCGGCGGGTACACCTCCAGTTTCATGGGCCGCACCATCCTATTCCGCGAAGTCGAATGCCGCGCCACCGGGCACGCACACTGTCGCATCATCGGCAAGCCGGTGGAGGAGTGGGAAGGTCTGGCGGATGTTCTTGAAGAGGATTTGGACGGCTTGCAGCCGGAATCTTTCGTCAACCGTTTCGAGGAACGACAACTCGGCCTGCATACGCCCGATGGCCAAGCGCCCCGCCGCACGGGCGACTTGGCCGACCTGCCCAGCGGTCTGGTCGGCGCCTCGTCCGCCTTCGTCGCCGCCTGCCATAAACTCAAGAAGGTCGCGCGGACCAGCGCCACCGTCCTCTTTCAGGGCGAAACCGGTGTCGGCAAGGAGGTCTTCGCCAAAACCGTCCACTACATCAGCGACCGGGCTGACAAGCCGTTCGTCGCGGTGAACTGTTCGGCCATACCGGAAAACCTGATCGAGGCGGAGTTGTTCGGCGTCGTCAAGGGCGCCTTCACGGGCTCCGTCGCCTCGCGCCCCGGACGCTTCGAGCGGGCGGACGGCGGGACCCTTTTTCTCGACGAAGTCGGCAGCCTGACCCAGGCGGCGCAGATAAAACTGCTGCGCGCGATACAGGAGCGTGAAATCGAACGCGTCGGTGACACCCGCGCCCGCAAGGTGGACGTCCGCATTGTCGCCGCGACCAACGTCGATTTACGCGAGGCGGTGAAGGAGGGGGCCTTCCGCATGGACCTGCTCTACAGGCTCGACGTGTTTCCCCTGCACCTGCCGCCGCTGCGGGAACGCCGCGACGACATCCCGCTGCTGATGGATCACTTCTTCCACCGCTACACCAAACTCCACGGCAAAGACGTTACGGGCTTTACCCAACGGGCAGTCGATGGCCTCTATGAATACGATTATCCGGGAAACGTCCGCGAACTGGAGAACCTGATCGAGCGCGCCGTCATTATGTGCGATGACAACTCGCCGATCGACCTTGCCCATCTTTTCGCTTCGGAGGAATTGCTGCTGCCGGTCATGCTGAAGCTCGGCCGGGACGGCGGCGTCGGCGTGGAACCGCAGGCGAGAACCCTGAGCGAAGATGTCCTTGAAGGCCTTCTGGACAACGGCGTCCCGCTGGCCGAAATCGAGCACAAAATGATCGCCCGTACCGTCGCCCAAGCCGGCGGCAATCTCTCCGAGGCCGCCCGACGCCTCGGCATTACTCGTCCGCAACTGGCCTACCGGTTGGAGCGCGAAAACCGCAATCCTGGATAAGATATTTTTCGGATAATTAACCCTTGGTTGAGCCTATTCCAAAGCCCGCCCATATACCCATGAAATACGACCTAAAATCACACCATGACCAAGTGCCGCAGGTTGATTCAAGAATATTTCTACCTTACGGTTTATTAGCAATTCCAATTGTTGAGATTGAGGGTAATTCAGGGGGACTCTTTGGTTAATTATATTCGCGTCTGGTTTGGAGCCCATTCTGCGGAATACCTCGGAATAAGCCTCGCAACCCTGGCCGCTGCAGCGGTCTTTGTATTCGACCTGACCTTCCCGTTGGGCGTTGCCGGCGCGGTCCCTTATATCCTGGTTGTCCTGATTTGCAGCTGGCTGGCCCGCTGTCCGGTCTATTGGGCCGCCGCCGCCTGCAGCGTTCTCACCGTCCTGGGCTATTTCTTTTCGCCGGCCGGTGGCGACCCCACCGTCGTTTTGATCAATCGCGCGTTAGCCTTGTTCGCCATATGGGTAACGGCGCTTCTTGTCAGTGAACAAGCCCGCGCAAAGAAATCTTTGGCCCATGTCGAAGGCACTCTTTCCACCAGCAATGCCCGCTTCGGGGAATTTATCCACTCTTCGAACTGGCTTAGCAAAACCTACCTTTGGTTCCCTCAGACCCATCAGGGAAGCACATGGGAGAACGGACACAATGAACGCTTCAGGCACTCATCACAAAAACACCCGTTCCTTAAACCATAGAAACGCGAGATAAAGACAAAGGGGGTCACGCGGAACAACCTGCCATGGGGGGCAATTGCTTTGCCCTTTTTTGGCGGTGAAACTGGAAAAAATCATGCTGAAACGAAATATTTTGATCGGTCTTGTTTGTATATTGCCGTTGGCGATTGCAAATTTCAGTTCTTCTGCTGCATCGAGAAAAGTCCCGAGCGCGTTCACGTGCACGTTTGAACAAGGATTATTTAACGTATTCGAAAATGGCGAATTCAAGAGTGAAAAGGGAGGAAATTTGCAGTTTGTGCTTGCTTCTATCGATCCAAAAGCTGGAACGGCCCAAATGATTGGCAATGCCGGGGCTGAAAATTTGATCGTGCTAAGCGGCAAAAGTAATATGCATTTTGTTGAGCAAACCGCCGTAGGGAACATAAACCTCACTTCCGTTTACACGCAGGCGGCTCCTGACGGCCGATTTGTGTCTGTTCATTCACGGCATGTGGGTACTAGCGGCGATCCCATGATCTCCCAATACCTCGGTTTCTGCACAGGCAAGTGGTAGGCGATGAGTTCTAAATTGCCCATCACCCCCAACCCCCAATCTCACAACGCGTTTATAGCTGCCCCGTACATGCTGATTTGAACATCCGATTAACAGTTTTTAACAATCTGATATTCATCAGCACCGTTTTCCAGGCAGGCTCCTTCAAAGGTAATTCTCGCTCGCCTTAGCATTCACTTGCCGGGCGGACCGCAAATAAATTCCAAAAAATTTTGAGACGAGATTGTTTGAGCGAGGCAACCGAAAACAAAGTCGCAAGTTGATCCCCGAGTATCGACCGGCAAAGATGACTTCAACCAGAACCAGGAACACCACCGCGGCCAATTTCCCCGACCCCGTTGATGTGCATGTCGGCAGCCGTCTCAAACTGCGGCGAATACTTATGCAGAAGACCCAAACTGAACTGGCTAAAGCCGTCGGACTGACCTTTCGGCAAATCCAGAAGTACGAGCGGGGGGCGAACAGGATGAGTTCGAGCCGCCTGCTTCAATTCTCGGAGTTTCTCGACGTTCCAGTGTCCTTCTTCTTCGACGACATGCCGGGGAATGTAGAGACCCGTATCGGGGAAAGGTTCATGCCCTCGGCGGAGCCCGACGATGTTATGTCACGCGACGAAACGCTGGAATTTGTCCGGCTGTAGAACCCACAGGCCCGACTGCGCTTGCGCGAACTCGTCAAGGCTCTTGCTCAAACGGCTGAGGAAGAAGTTGGTAGTATTGCCTGCCCCGGCTCCGACCTGCCTTGGCGTTAGGGAGCAGCGCGACAGCTAAGCGTCAAAACCGGTTCTAGTCCTTCCATTACCCAGGCCAGATTGACGCAAACAGCTTTGGGTGGTTTGCTACCAGTAATACATTTGCGCTTAGCGGCACTTGGGGATCAGGGGATGCGAAAACTTCTTCGTTTAGGATTAATTTCGTATGCAGCCGTATTGATGTCTGTGGGCTTTGGAGCGACGCGGGCACAGACTTTGCCGGGTCAGCCAGCCAATAGCTACGTGTACGGCTCCTCATGGGGCTGCAACAAGGGCTACGTCAAAAAGGGCAACCGCTGCGCAGGCATCTTTGAGAACATGGCAGGAGGTCAGCCCACTTCAGCTGGACGAAAGAGCTCCGAAACATCCAAGGAAACTGTTAGACCAATAATACCGGCTCTGAAGAAACAGGACACCTCTTCCCCGACAATCTCCATTGCATCCTCAATCGAAGTTAATAGTGACAAACCAATCATTTCTGGACGTGTTTCTGACGCAAGCATTATTTCTCAGGTTTCTGTTGGTGGCAGAGCGGTTATCGTAGAACCCGACGGAAATTTTTCGTTCTCCCGATACGTGCCCATTAGTGGTGGTAGCGTGTCGATTGTTGCAATCGACGAATGGGGCAACAAGTCCCAAAAAACCGTAAATCTAGTTAGAATTTCCCCAAAACTAGTGTCAGCACCGTCGTTTTCGCCGCTTGATCCCACCTCGTTCTCAGGTAGGCGAAATCAAAACGCCGTTGCACTGATTATCGGCGTAGCGAAATACAAAAGAACAGCAACAGCAAGATTTGCAGACAAAGACGCAT
>CAZGTM010000104.1:0-8661 GCA_964528595.1 uncultured Rhodospirillaceae bacterium | reverse complement strand
AGGTCTGGCGCAAGATGTTCGACACCGAAGAGGGCCTCGCCCGCGACGCGCTGGCCTTCATGCAGACGGAGTGGGCGAAGCGGACGGGGTAAACCGTACGTAAACCGAGAGGTCTTCGCCCGGCGCCAGCACCCGCATGCCGGTATCGGCTTCGCCCGCGGCGGCCCGGTTGAAGGCATCGGTATCGTGACTGACCGGCTCGACGCACAGGAAATCCTCGCCGGGCGGCGTGAAAATCACGAGTTTGCCCAGTTCCTCCGAGGCCGTCATCGTCAGTTCGGCGCCGCGTTCGGGCCATGAGACGACGGCGCTTCCCCGCCATCCGCTATAACCGTTGTCCAGCGCCACGGCATCGGCACTAATGCCGCTATTGGGATCCTTCCCGTCGGCCGGTTGTTCCAGGGCGACGGGCATGACTTCACCGTCGACCCGCCACATGGCCGAGACGGACGCCCGGACCCGGGTTTCCGCCGTGCGCGGGAAGTAGGGATGAAAGCCGACCCCCGCGGGCATCGGGGTATCGCTCCGGTTCGACAAATCGAGATGGATGGTGAGGTCGTCGGGCGACAGGGTGAAGCGCTGCCGCGCCTCATACGCCCAGGGCCAATCGCCGGCTTCGTGCTGGTAGCCGAGCTCGGCTTCCGCCTCTCCCGCGTTGAGGACGGTCCAGGGGACTTGCCAGCCGTGACCGTGAATCGAATGGGGATGATCGCCGAAATTCAGGGGCAGCGTGACGTCGCAGCCCTGATAGGTGAAACGGCCATGGCGAATTCGGTTGGAGTAGGGCACCAGCGGAAAGCAGGCGGTGCCCAGAACGTTGTCGTCGGCGCTATCGACGTCGGATATGGGCCGCAGCCAGTGTGTCGCACGGCTTTCAACCTGGCGCCAATAGCCGGCCAGGGCGCCGCCGATTTCGGGCAGGACCAGAGCGCGGTCCCGTCCCGCGGACAGAATGATGCGTTGACCGCCGATCCTCATCCCCCGGCCGGCCGGCGCGCCCAGTCGTCACGGCGGCCGATTTCGTCACGTGCCCGGCCGATGACGTGACGCATTGCGCGCTCGGCGCCGCGCCGATCGTGCGCCCGGATGCGCTCGACCACGTCCCAATGGGCTTCAAGGCCCTCCTTCGGTCCGACCAGAGTGTCTTTTTGCAGGGAGAAACTGAGGCTCAGCACCGTTCCTATGATCCCGTTCAGACGTTTGAGAAGCTGGTTGTGGCTGGCGGCCAGTATACTGAGGTGGAAAGCCACGTCGCCCTCATAATAGATCTCGAGATCGTCGAGCCCGGCCGCCATCAGGTTGCTGGCGCGCACCATGTTCTCGATATCTTCTTCCGTAGCCCGGCTGGCGGCCAGGCGGGCGGCGACGGGTTCGATGACCTCGCGTAACTCGATCAGATCGCCGGCCAGCTTTTCGCTGATGGTTTCCGGCGAATGCCAGGACAGCACATCGGCATCCAGGAGGTCCCACTCGTGGCGCGGGCGCACACGCGTGCCGGCCCGTTGCCGGGCCTCGATCAGGCCCTTGGTCGCCAGCACCTTCATGGCCTCTCGGATGGCGGTTCGGCTGGCTTGAAACTGGTCTGTGAGTTCAGAGTCGTTCGGCAGACGGTCGCCCGGCTGAAATATGCCCGAAACGATGGCCGCCCCGATGCCGTGGACGATGCGGGCATGAACGCCCGTTCCCTGGAAGGCGTCAAAGCGGGCCGACAATAGAAAGCGGTGAAGCGGCGAGACGTCGATGGACAGGCCGTTTTGGTTTTCCATGAACACACTCAACCTTTTTTAAATCCCGTCAGGAGCTGAGGTATACGCCATAGAGGTGCGCCGAGCCTAGGGCCAGCAACACCACCACGACGAATATCGCGAGGACGATCAATCCGCCTTTAACGACCGAGCGCACCGGTTTTCCGGGCTGGCACAGGGGCACTAGGTTGAAAGCGAGACCGCCGACTACGACCAGCACGCAGCCGATCGAAAAGCCGATCTTGAAGAAGGGTTGGAAGATCAACACCATGGCAAAAATGCAAAGGCCGATGATGCTGTATTCGATGCGCCGCGCCAGTTGCGGGCTCATGCCGGCGTCAGTGGCGAGGTTTTGTGCTTGCTGGCTCATGAGAACACCCGTCCGCCATCGCCGCCGAAGACGTGGGCCTGATCCGGGCGGCAGCGCATGTGTACGCGTTCGCCCGGATTGAAACGCCTGTCGCGGTCCACCACAACCCGGACATCGTGGCCCGATTCCATCATGTGCACGAGCGTCTCCGCACCCATCGGTTCGATAAGATCGACTTCCGCCGAGAAGGTATCCTCCGCGCCTTCCGAAACAACTTCATAGGCCCGGGGCCGAATACCCAGCGTAACATTGCTGCCCGGCGCTAATTTACCGACCGCGGGATCGGCCGCCATGGTGACTTGCTGATCCGCGACCTGGAAGCGGCCCTTGCCGCCCTCAGCCTGATAGTCGAGCAGCACCGCATCCAGAAGGTTCATGGCTGGGGTTCCGATGAAGCCGGCGACGAACAGGTTTTTCGGCTTGGCGAAAATATCATGCGGCGTCGCGATCTGCTCGATCACGCCATCGCGCATCACGGCAATGCGGTCGGCCATGGTCAGCGCTTCCAACTGATCGTGGGTGACGATCACGGTGGCCTTGGAAAGGCCTTCAAGGATCTCCTTGATCTGTCCGCGCATGGCCTGGCGCAGCTCGACATCGAGGCGGCTCAGGGGTTCGTCGAAAAGAAAACAGTTGGGGTCGCGCACGATGGCGCGCGCCACTGCGACCCGCTGCTTTTCGCCTTCGGCCAGGTATCCCGGCCGGCGTTCCAGCACATCGGTGAGCTCAAGCTTACCCGCGACTTCGGTCACGCGCGCGTCGATCTCCGAGGCCGACATGTCCTCGGCATGGAGCGGGAAGGCCAAGTTCTCAGCCACCGTCAAGCTGGGATAGAGGGCATAGAACTGGAAGACCATGGAGATGTCGCGTTCGGACGGCGATACCTCGTTGACCCGCCGGCCACCGATGCGGACTTCCCCTTCCGTCGTCGTTTCCAGGCCGGCGATCATGCGCAGCGTGGTGGTTTTGCCGCAGCCCGAGGGGCCGAGCAGGCAAAGCACCTCGCCGGCGGCGATATCGAGGTCGACGCCGCTGACGGCCAGCATGTCGCCGAAGCGCTTGGTCAGGTTGAGGGTTTCAATTGTCGACATGTCGCCGCCCCTTATTTTTTGATGGTGCCGAAGGTGACGCCGCGCAGCAGGTGGTTCTGCAGCAGATACGTCACGGCGAAGACCGGGATCAGGAACAGTGTGATGATGGCCGCCAGCAAGCCCCAGTCGACGCCCAATTCACCGCCGATAGTGCGGGCCATGGCGACCGGCACGGTGCGCGTCTCGGTGCCGGTTAGCAAGAGCGCGAAGAGGAACTCGTTCCAGGTCAGGATCAGGGCAAACACCGCCGTCGCCGCCAGACCGGCCTTGAGCTGCGGCAGGCAGATCTTGAAGAAAACGCCTCTTTCTGAGGAACCGTCCAGCCGGGCGGCGTCTTCAACGTCGGGCGACAGCTCATCGAAGAAGCTTTTCATCATCCAGATCGAGAACGGCAGGTTGAAGGCCGCATAAAGCAGGATCACACCCATATAGGAGCCGCTCAAACCGGCAAGGCGGAACATCAGGAAGATCGGAATAATGACAATGATCGGCGGCAGCATGCGGGTCGTCAGCACGACGAACAGATAGGTGTCGTTACCCTTGAGCGGATAGCGCGAGAAGCCGTAGGAGGCCAGCGTGCCGATAACCAGCGCCAGCAACACGCCCGAGGCGGCGACAAAGATCGAATTGAAGAAGTAGAGATCCATGCCGGTGGAAATCGCCTCGGTGCCGGTCTGGGCAACCCGCCAGAAGACGCTGACGAAGTTGTCCAACGTCGGCGTGAAGAAGAACTTGGGCGGCGTCGCCAGGGCGTCGGCGCGCGTCTTGAACGCCGTCATGATGATCCACAGCACGGGGAAGAAGTAGATCAGGCTGATGATGCCGGCGAACAGGGTCCAGCCCCAGCCCGCTTCTCTCAAACGGCGTTCCTTGCGGCGGCCGAATATGGCGGTCAACAGTGACATGGTCAGCCCTCCTCACCGCGTTTTTTGACGAAATAGAGGTAGAGATTGGTCAGCACGATGACGACGAAGAGCAGGATGTAGCTCAGCGCCGAGGACTGGCTGGTCTTGAAGAACTGGAAGGCTACGCGGTAGACGTAGACGGCGATCGTCTCGGTCGATGTGCCGGGCCCGCCGTTGGTGATCAGATAGACGACATCGAAGATCTTGAACGTCTCGATGGTGCGGAACAGCAACGCCAGCAGCAGAAGGCCCCGGACATAGGGAAATGTGACGGTGGTGAAGCGGCGCCATCTCGACGCGCGGTCGACCTCGGCGGCTTCATAGAGATAGTCGGGCACGCTCACCAGACCGGCCAGCACCAGCAACATGACGAAGGGCGACCACATCCAGGCGTCAGCAATGACGATGCCCCAGATGGCGCCCCACTGCGTCGCCAGCAAGGTCAGCGGTTCGCCCGAGAAATAAGAATAAGCCTGGCTCAGGAGGCCGAACGTGGGCTCATAAAAGAGTTTAAAGAAAACGCCGACGGCGACGAACGACAGCATCATCGGCGTCAGCACCAGCATCAGAATTTCCCGGCGCAGCGGAAATTTTTTCTCGAACATCAGCGCCATCGAGAAACCGATGATCAGCTGCAGAAGCACGCTCAGGATGACGATCAGCGCCGTGGTCTGGAAGCGTTCCCAGACGACGGGATCGCTCAGTACTTTTTCGTAATAATAAAATCCGGCGAACCGGGGCGGCCGCAGGGAGGACGCCTTGTAATGGAAGAAACTCAGTCCGAACGACCACATCAGGGGGAAGATGTTCATGACGAACAGCATGATCAGGGCCGGGGCCACGAGCATGGCGCCGCGTCGTTCCGGGCTGAACATCCAGTGCCAAAAATCACGCATGTTTCTTCCTCCGGCGGGAGTTTTTATTTCGTTTTGCGCGTTGGTTGAGCGGGTCCGGGAGAGGATGCCGAACCGTCCGGCGACGTTTGTCACTGACTTGTTCATCGATCCTCTCCCATACCCTTTAGCTACTCGTGACTACTGAATGCGACCGGCTTCGGTCAGCAGTTCCTGCTGGAACTTGGCAATCGCATCCAATGCCTCTTTGGCCGTCTTCTGGCCGGTGATGGCCTTGTCGAACTCTTCCTGCTGCTGGGTCAGCAACTCGAAGAATTCCGGCACATGCCAAACGTCCAACTGGTGCTCCAGCAATTCCGCGTGGGCGCGGTTCCAGGGCAGGAAGGAGTTGTATTCAGGCATGTTCATGACGCTCATCAGACCGGGCTCTCCGCCGTTCTTGGAAAACTCGATCTGGACTTCGGGCGACATCCACCACTTGACGACTTCGAGCGCCTCCTTGGTGACTTCCTCGGAGTTCCAGGTCGTCAGCACGAAGGGCTGGCCGCCGATGTTGTCCAAGCGGCTCAACGTACCGTCAGCCTTACGCAGACCCGGCGTCAAAGCGAAACCGGTCTTGTCGTGGTACTTGGAGATCTTGGGATCGAGCGCGGGCGGTGCGACACCGGCCCAATCGATGATGGCCGCGACCTTGCCCTGCATGAACAGTTCCTGGATCGCGAAGATGCCCATCTGACCGGTCTTGGCAACCGGCGGAGCGTACTTCAGGAGTTCGAGATAGTGCTCGAAACCCTTGACCGAAGCAGCCGAGTTCACGACGCCTTCGGCCTGGGCATGGGGCTCGTTGGCTTCGTCCCAGATGCTGCCGCCATGCTGCCAGATGAAGGCATTGATCTGCATGGAGGAGAAATCGAGAACTTTGCCGGCCTGGTAGGCGATGCCGTAGAAGTTTTCCTCGGCGACGCCGTCACCCAGTTTGGCGCCCTTGTCGCGGCGGAAGAACTTGCCGACGTTTTCCCAAACACTCCAGTCCGTGTCTTTCCACTCTTCGTATGAGCAGGGCAGAGTCTGGCTGAACTTGGCCTTGAACGCAGCGCGTTCACCATCGTGGCAGAACAGGTCGGTGCGGAACCAGGTCACCTTGGTGTCCGGGAACTGCGGGAAACCGTAGTAGTTCTTCGACTTATGCGGATAGGTCGAATAGTTCTGCACCATGGCCGGATGGATATCCTTCATGATCGCCTGAAGTTCCGGATCGGCGTCGATGTACTTGTTCAGCTTCATGAAGTGGCCGCCTTCGATGAAGGTGCCGATCCACTGGCTGTCCGAAACGATCATCTGGTACTTCTTCTCACCCGAGGTGAGCGAAGCGGCGACACGATCGTAGAAGTTCGGCCACGGAATAAAGTCAAAAACGAGCTTTACGTCGTTGCCGGATTTGGCCTTGTAGGTTTTGTTGAAATACTCTTGCAGAAAACGGGTCGGACCCCAGTCCGGTCCCGCCATGTTCAGGATGATT
Organism: uncultured Rhodospirillaceae bacterium; assembly: GCA_964528595.1. GTDB lineage: Bacteria > Pseudomonadota > Alphaproteobacteria > UBA2966 > UBA2966 > CAYFKJ01. Next base: position 2,177 of record CAZGTM010000104.1, on the reverse strand, counting down.
TCCTTGGCCGCGGCAGGCGCCGAAACGGCCAGGCCGCTCGCCACGATACCGGCTGCCAAAGCACCCGTAATTGAAAACTTACCCTTCATCGAAACCTCCTCCTCTCAATTGGAGATCTGGCGCCGCCCCCCGGCGGCAAGATTTCCGGCTCAGCGGATTGCCGAACCGGTTTCCCGAGCGAACACGTGCGTGTTCTCCACTCGTAACGACACCGGCACATCGTCACCGACGCTGTACCGCACTGCCTGTTCCTCCGGCAGGACCATCTTCAAGCCGGTCCCCCCCACTTCGAGGTCCAGGATGACCACATCCCCCAAGGGCTCCGTCAGGTGCACCTTGGCGGTGAATTCGACGTCCCCCGCATCAGCGGAGGTCGCCACGACATCGTTCGGACGGATGCCGAATATCAGCTCCGAACCGACCGGGAAGGCCTTCAGGGCCTCGCTCCACGGTCCGTCGGAAACGGATGCGAATGGCAGTTCAACGGAAGGCCGGGCGTCCTCGCCGCGGCGCACGGCCGAAATCAGGTTGACCTTGGGCGATCCGACCATCGCGGCGACGTAGGTATCGCCGGGCCGGGTGTACATCTCGTCGGGCGTGCCGGTCTGGACGATCCTGCCGGCGCTCAACAGGCCGATGCGCTGGCCCATGCTCAGGGCCTCCAGTTCATCGGGCGTGGCATAGACGATGGTCATGCCCAATTCACGATGCAGGCGCTTGAACTCGGCCCGCGTGTCGTGCCGGAGCTTGGCGTCGAGATTGGTCAACGGCTCGTCGAGCAACAGGAGGCTGGGCCGGCGCACCAGGGCGCGGCCGATCGCGACGCGTTGCTGCTCGCCGCCGCTGGCCGTGCCCGGCATGCGGTCGAGGGTATGGCCAAGCCGCAGCATTTCAGCCGTTTCGGCAACCCGCGTCTCGATTTCCGCTTTGCGCATCCCGGCCTGGCGCAGCGGATAGGCGAGGTTGTCGCGGATCGAAATATGGGGATAGAGCGCGAACGTCTGGAACACCATGGCCATATCGCGGCCGCGCACTTCCGCCTCGGTGACATCGGCGCCGTCGTACATGACGCGGCCCTGGTCGGGCCGCTCGATGCCGCAAATGCTGCGCAGCGTCGTCGTCTTGCCGCTGGCGGAGGGTCCCAGGAGCGCGAAGAACTCTCCGCGCTCGACCGCAAAGTCGACACCGTCCAGGGCAACGATATCGTCGAACTTTTTGGTCAATCCCGTAACGCTTAATACGGTCATCTGGTCTTCCCCCATCTCTCCAAGGGCTAGGCTGGAGTCAATTTCGAACGGGCGGACTGTAGCGGGAGATCGATCCGGACGCAATATAAAATAATATTATTTAGCTAAAAAAATCATATTTTGTTTTTTTATTGTAGGATTTTTTCTGGCAGTTCGTTGGGAACTCGGCGGCCCACAAGGCTTCGTGGCGCTCGGGGCAGGGTTCAAGAAAGCGTGACCGCAATCTGCGGAATGCGACGTTGCGCGGCGTCCCGCAATGTCCATAATTCGGACGGTCGAAACACCAAACGAGGTTGCGCCCCATGAGCGATGTCATTTTCCACCACTATCCGCAGTCACCCGTCGCCGAGAAGGTCCGGGTAGGTATGGGGATCAAGGGATTGAGCTGGCGCTCGGTGCAAATTCCGCGCATCCCGCCGAAACCGGATCTGATGCCGCTGACCGGCGGCTATCGCCGCACGCCGGTGATGCAGATCGGCGCGGACATCTATTGCGACAGTCAGTGCATCTTGCGCGAACTGCAGCGGCGCTACCCCGAGCCGACGTTCTTCCCCGGCGGTGCGGATGGTCTCGCCTGGAGCGTCAGCCGCTGGACCGATGGTGATTTCTTCCTGGCCGTCATCAAGCTCGTGCTGGGATCGGCCGCCGACCAGCTGCCCGGGGATTTCGCCGCCGACCGCGGCCGCCTCTACCTCGGGCCGGACTGGAACTACGATGCGGTGGCGGCGGAACTCCCCCACGTCGTCGCCCAGGTGCGCGCGCAGTTTGGCTGGGTCGAGCAGCGTCTTGCCGCTACCGGCCGGGCGTTCCTGCTGGGCGACCAGCCGGCGTTGCCCGACGTCCTGGTGTATTACCTCGCCTGGTTCCTGCGCGGCCGCTGGGCCGGCGGCCCGGACCTGCTGGCGGAATTCCCGTTGCTGGAAGCCTGGG
>CAZGTM010000103.1:0-9190 GCA_964528595.1 uncultured Rhodospirillaceae bacterium | reverse complement strand
GCTGGTCTTCGGCTCCAACCGGGAGGGCAAGGACCACCCAGCCTAGGCGCGCCTAATCGTCGCCCGTCTTGAGGGCGGCGATGAAGGCTTCCTGCGGGATTTCCACCTTGCCGAAGGTGCGCATGCGCTTCTTGCCCTTCTTCTGCTTCTCCAACAGCTTGCGTTTGCGCGTGACGTCGCCGCCGTAACATTTGGCGGTCACGTCCTTGCGCATGGCGCTGATGGTCTCGCGCGCCACCACCTTGCCGCCGATGGCGGCCTGAATGGGGATCTTGAAGAGCTGGCGCGGGATCAGATCCTTGAGGCGTTCGCACATGGCGCGGCCGCGCGGTTCGGCCCGCTCGCGCGGCACCACGACGCTGAGGGCGTCGACCGGCTCGGCGTTGACCAGGATCGACATCTTCACCAGATCGCCGCGTTCGTAGCCGTCGAGCTGGTAATCGAAGCTGGCATAGCCCCGGCTTACCGATTTCAGCCGGTCGTAGAAGTCGAACACCACCTCGTTGAGCGGCAGGCGGTAGATCACAACGGCCCGGTTGCCGGCGTAGGTCAGTTCGATCTGCACGCCGCGGCGCTCCTCGCAGAGCTTCAACACGCTGCCGAGGTGTTCGTCGGGCACCATGATGGTGGCCTTGATCCAAGGCTCTTCCATGTGATCGATGTGCACGGGATCGGGCATGTCCACCGGGTTGTGCAGCTCCGTCATGGTGCCGTCGGTGCGGTGGATCTTGTAGACCACGCTGGGAGCGGTGGTGATCAGGTCGAGGTCAAACTCGCGGGCCAGGCGCTCCTGGATGATCTCCAGATGCAGCAGGCCGAGGAAACCGCAGCGGAAGCCGAAGCCGAGGGCGGCGGAGGTTTCCGGTTCGAACTCGAAGCTCGCATCGTTGAGCCGCAGCTTGAGGATGCTTTCGCGCAAGAGACCGTATTCGCCGTTGTCGACGGGGAAGAGGCCGCAGAACACCACCGGCACGCTGGGTTTGAAGCCCGGCAGCGGTTCGTCGGCGGGCTTGCGGTCGTCTGTGATGGTGTCGCCGACGTGGGTGTCGGCCACCTCCTTGATGCCGGCGGTGATGTAGCCGATTTCGCCGGGGCCAAGCTCGCCGGTTTGCTCGATCTTGGGCCGGAAAACGCCGACCTGTTCCACAAGGTGGCTGGTGCCCGCCGCCATCATGCGGATTTTCTGGCCTTTCTTGATTTTGCCGTCCCGCACCCGCACCAGAATGATGATGCCGAGGTAGGGGTCGTACCAGCTGTCGACCAGCATGGCCTTCAGGGTCGCGTCGGCGTCGCCTTCGGGCGCCGGCAGGTTTTCGATCAGCGCTTCCAATACGCCTTCCACGCCCTCGCCGGTCTTGGCCGACACGGGCAACGCATTGGAGGCATCGAGGCCGATCACGTCCTCGACCTGCGTCTTGATGCGGTCGGGTTCCGAAGCCGGCAGGTCGATCTTGTTGAGCACGACGAGGACCTCGTGGTCGGCGTCGATGGCCTGGTAGACGTTGGCCAGCGTCTGGGCCTCGACGCCCTGACTGGCGTCGACCAGCAGGAGCGACCCTTCGCAGGCGGCCAGCGAGCGGCTGACCTCGTAGGCGAAATCGACGTGGCCGGGCGTGTCCATCAGATTGAGGACGTATTTCTCACCGTCGGCCGCGGTGTAATCCAGCCGCACGGTCTGGGCCTTGATGGTAATGCCGCGTTCGCGCTCGATATCCATGGAATCGAGCACCTGTTCCGTCATCTCCCGCTCGCTCAGGCCGCCGCAGACCTGGATCAGGCGGTCGGCCAGCGTCGACTTGCCGTGATCGATGTGGGCAATGATGGAAAAATTGCGGATGTGGCTAAGATCGGTCATCAGGGCGCTTGGTTTAGCATTATGCGGGGGTTCAAACAAACAGCGTTTCCAGCTCGGCGAAATCGAACGAATTGCTGGTGCGCTTGTTGATGCCGTTGGCGCGCAGCACGGGTTCACCATCGACGAACAGAAGGCACTCGGCGAAATTGTAGTTGCGCGACTGGCGGATCACCCGGGTCCGGCCGGTCAGCCAATTCCCGGTCCGCACGGGTTTGAGGAAATCACAGGCGAAATGGATGGTCGGCATGAATTCGAGCTTGCCGGTGCGAAATTTCGACCCCACCGCAAGCTGGATGTCCGCCAGCATCATCAAGGAACCGCCGTGGCAGATGCCGGAACTGTTGCAATGCCGGTCTTCGATGCGCAATCCCAAATGGGCGTGCTCATCCGTCAGGTCGAGATACAAGGGGCCGTTGACGGCGAGGAACTCTCCAGGAATGCTGACTTCGCGGAAACCCTCCGGCGGATTGGGATCGCCGCGCGGTACCTCACGCGATTCGGTCCGGTTGCAGAGAAAGGCGTCAAGTTCGAGCGGCGGCAGATCGCTGCGCCGGAAAATGCCGCTGGCGCGCAATGCCGTCTCGCCGTCCACCGTCATCAGGCTTTCGGCGAACACCGTGTTGCGGGTGCTGCGGATGACGCGGGTCGATCCTTCGAGCCAGCCGCCGATGAGGCCGGGCCGGATGAAGTCGAAGGTGGTGTTGATCGTCACCAGCGGACGCGAATCCTGCAATCTGATCATGCCGCCGATGACGAGCTGCGTGTCGGCCACGCCCATCATCATGCCGCCGTGGCAGATGCCGCCGGCGTTGGCGTGCTCAGGGATAATCTCGAGCCCGATGCGAAATTCGTCGGCCTCGACGCGCCCCATGAACGGGCCGTTGGCCGCCAGGAAGCTGTCCGGCACGACGGTGAGAGGCTGAAATCCCTGTCCGAATTCCTGCGGAGACGTCACGTCCATGTGTCTCAGCTGCCGTCGACGAAGAAGCGGTCGATATCAACCTCGCCGCCGTCCGGATTGCCGCGTTTGAGCACGCCGCTCGCCCGCATGACAGGCTCGTCGCCCACCATCAGGACGCAGCTGGCGAAAACCAGGTTGCGCGTGGCCCGGATGACCTCGGCCTCGCCGTGCACCCAATCACCGAGCTTGGCCGGCGCCACGAAGTCGGACGTCATGTTGATGGTCGGGTAGAACTCCCAGACCCGGAGGCCGGCCAGGCTGCCGAAACCGAGCTGCATGTCAGCCACCGTCATGAGCATGCCGCCGTGGCAGATGCCAACCGGATTGGCGTGCTGTTTCTCGACCCGGAAGCCGAGCGACATCGTCCCCTCATCGAGGCGGGCGTAGACCGGGCCGACGAATTCGAAAAATCCGCCGTTGGTTTTCAGCAGCCGGAAGCCGTCGGGAATGTCCTGGCTCAAGATCGGTTTATCCACGCAAACTTCCGCCCGTGGCCTTGGCGACCTTGGCCACGACGGTTGACGCGACAGCCTCGATTTCCGGGTCCGTCAGCGTCTTGTCGGTCGGCTGCAGGCGCACGCGGATGGCGATGGACTTGGTGCCTTCCTCCAGCGATCCGCCTTCGAAAATATCAAACACCGAAACGTCCTGGATCAGGTTCTTGTCGGCGCCGATGGCCGCCCGCACCACGTCCTGCGCCGCCACGTCCGAGGCGACGACGAAGGCGAAATCGCGATCGACGCTGGGTAGGTCCGAAACCTCCAGCGGGCTGCGGTTGCGGCTGGCCTTGACCTTGGCTTTGGGCAGCGCTTCGAGGAAGACCTCGAAACCGACCAGCGGCCCCTTGACGTCAAGCGCGTTGAGAACGCGCGGGTGTACCTCGCCGAATGTGGCCAGGATGGTCTTCGGTCCCAAACGCAGCGTGCCGGAGCGGCCGGGATGGAACCAGCCCGGCGCTTCGGCGAAGGTTTGGATATTGGCTATCGGCGCGCCGGCTTCGGCCAACGCCGCCAGGGCATCGGCCTTGGCGTCAAAGGCATCGACGTCGCGGCCCGGTCCGGCCCAGTGGCGCGGGGCGTCGTTGCCCCGGCGCACGCCGCCCGCAACCATGTTCTGGTTTTCCGGCGCGGTACCGGAATAGATGTTACCAATCTCAAAGAGGGCGACGCTGGCGGCGCCCCGGTCGACGTTGCGCTTCACGGCGGCGATCAGGTTGGGCAGCAGGCTTGGCCGCATCATGTCCATGTCGGCGCTGATGGGATTGGCCAGGCGCAATTCATCCGCCCCGCCGCCGAACATCTCGGCCCAGGGCGTTTGCGTGAACGACCAGGTAACGGCCTCGTTCATGCCGCGCGCCGCCAGGGCGCGCCGGGCGTTGAGCTCGCGCTTGAGATGCAGCGAGACCGCCGGACGCGTGACGGGATGGGGATTGATCAACGGCGTCGACGGAATGTGTTCGAAGCCCTTGATGCGGGAGACCTCCTCGACGAGATCGGCTTCGCCTTCGATGTCGGAGCGCCACGACGGCACGGAGACCTCCAGCGCCCCGCCGTTGCGTCCCGTCACCTCGAATCCGAGCTTGGCGAGGATGCCGGTGCTTTCCTCTTCCGCCATGTCGATACCCGCGAGATGGTGGATGCGCCCGGGCCGGAAGCTCACGGTCCTGGCCCAATCGGGTTCGGCCCCGCCACTGGTGATTTCACTCGGTTCGCCGCCGCAGATCTCCAGCACCACGGCGGTCGCGGCTTCCATGCCGGAGACCACGGCGGCCGGATCGACGCCGCGTTCGAAGCGGTAGCGGGCATCGGAATCGAGCTGCAGCCGGCGGCCCGTCGTGGCCGTGCGCAGCGGATCGAACAGGGCGGCCTCGATGAAGACGTTCTTGGTTTCCTCGGTGCAACCCGAGGGCACGCCGCCGATGACGCCGCCAAGGCCCAGCACGCCGCCGTCGTCGGCGATCACCGTCATCTCTTCGTCGACGTCATAGTCCTTGTCGTTGAGGGCGTCGAAGTTCTCGCCTTCCTTGCCCATGCGCACGTGGATGTCGCCGTTGAGCTTGTCGGCATCGTAAACGTGGAGAGGCCGGCCCAGGTCGAAGGTGATGTAGTTGGTCATGTCCACCAGCGCCGAAATCGGCCTAAGCCCGATGGCCAGGAGCCGGTCCTGCAGCCACTTGGGGCTGTCGCCGTTTTTCACGCCGCGGACGTAGCGCCCGACGAAATAGGGACAGGCCTCGGGCCGGTCGCCCAGGGGTTCGAGATTGATCTTGACCGGACTTTCGAACATCCCTGAGAACTTGACAGGGACACGGCCTTTAAGCGTGCCGAGACCGGCCGCCGCCAGATCGCGCGCCACGCCGGCGACGCCGAGGCAGTCCTGGCGGTTCGGTGTGATGGCGATTTCGATGACCGGATCGTCGAGACCGGCAACCGCCGCGAAAGGTTCGCCGACGACGGCGTCCTCGGGCAGTTCGATAATGCCCTCGTGCTCGTCGGAAAGGCCCATTTCGCGTTCCGAGCACAGCATGCCGGCGCTTTCGACGCCCCGGATGGTGGCCGCCGTCAGCAGCATGCCGGTACCGGGAATGGTCGTGCCGACGGGCGCGAAGACGCCTTTCATGCCGGTGTGCGCGTTGGGCGCGCCGCAGACGACCTGCGAGGTGCCGTTGCCGGTATCGACCGTGCAGACGCGCAGGCGGTCGGCGTCGGGGTGCTGTTTGGCCTCGATCACGTAGCCGACGGTGAAGGGCTCAAGTCCCTTGGCGCGGTCGGTGACCTCTTCCACTTCCAGGCCGATGGCCGTCAGCTTGTCGACCAGTTCGTCTAGCGTGGCCTCGGTGTCGAGATGCTCCTTGAGCCAGTTGACGGTGAACTTCATCGCGCCAGCCCTCCGGCCATGCTGGGCACGTCGAGCGCCGAGAAACCGTAGTGGCGCAGCCAGCGAAGATCGGATTCGAAAAAGGCGCGCAGATCGGGGATGCCGTACTTGAGCATGGCGATGCGGTCGATGCCCATGCCGAAGGCGAAGCCCTGCCATTCGTTGGGATCGACGTCGACGTATTCCAGCACGCGCGGATGGACCATGCCGCAGCCCAGGATCTCCAGCCAGTCGTCGCCCTCGCCGATGATCAGCTTGCCGCCTTCATGGTGGCAGCCGATATCGACCTCGGCGCTGGGTTCGGTGAAGGGGAAGTGGCTGGGGCGGAAGCGCATGCGCAGGTTCTCGACCTCGAAGAAGGCCTTGGCGAATTCTTCGAGGCAGCCCTTGAGGTGACCCATGTGGATATCCCGGTCGATCACCAGGCCCTCGACCTGGTGAAACATCGGGGTATGGGTCATGTCCGAATCGCAGCGGTATGTGCGGCCCGGCACGATGACGCGGTAGGGCGGCGGGCCGGCCTGCATGGTACGGATCTGGCCCGGCGAGGTATGCGTGCGCAGCAGCATGCGCTCCGATTCGCTCTCCGGATCGGTCTTGCCCGGCGTGTTCAGATAGAAGGTGTCGTGCATCTGCCGGGCGGGGTGTTCCGGCGGGATGTTGAGCGCCGTGAAGTTGCGGAAATCGTCCTCGATCTCCGGCCCCTCGACGACGGAGAAACCCATGTCGGCAAAGATCGCCGTCAGTTCGTCCGTCACCTGGCTGACGGGATGGATGTAGCCCTGCGATTCCGGCCGGGGCGTCAAGGTCACGTCGATGCGCTCGGTCGCCAGACGGGCTTCCAATTCCGCCTCATCGAGCGCCGCCTTGCGGTCCTCGATGGCGGCGGCGATCTCGTCCTTCAGCGCGTTGAGGGCCGGACCGGCCGTCTTGCGCTCCTCCGCGCTCATGCCGCCCAAGCCCTTCATGAGTTGGGTGACTCGGCCCTTCTTGCCCAGGGCGTCGATGCGCACAGCTTCCAGCGCCGCCTGATCGTCGGATTTGCCGACGGCGGCGATGAGTTCTTCCTTCAGGTTTGCAATATCATCCATAACGTTCAGTCACCAAAAAAGGGGCCGTATCGGTGGCCCCTTCGTGGTCCGCGCGGCCTTGGTTCAAGGCGCTGCGGCTTAGGTTGTTGATCCGAAGATCGTTGTCGCCGGGGCCGGGTGATCAGTCGGCCTGGCCGAGCGCCGTCTGGGCTTGCTCGACCAGAACCTTGAAGGCCTCAGGCTCACGGACTGCGAGATCGGCGAGAACTTTACGGTCGACCTCGACTCCGGCGAGCTTAAGGCCGTTCATAAATCGGCCGTAGGTCAGGCCGCATTCGCGCGAGGCCGCGTTGATGCGTTGGATCCACAGGCTGCGGAAATTGCGTTTTTTGGTGCGCCGGTCACGGTAGGCGTATTGCAGGCCCTTCTCGACGCGCTCGATGGCAACACGGAAGTTCGTGCTGTTGCGGCCGCGGTAGCCCTTCGCCTTCTTGATGACCTTGCGGTGACGGGCGTGAGTCGTCACGCCTCTCTTGACACGTGCCATTGTTCAGTCTCCTCAACCGTAGGGCAGGAATTTTTTGATGATCTTGGCATCCTGCGGCGACATGATCGTCGTGCCGCGCTGGTTGCGGATCTGCTTGTTGGTGCGCTTGATCATGCCGTGCTGCTTGTTGGCCTGATTCATGCGGACCTTGCCGCTGGCGGTGAGGCGGAACCGTTTCTTGGCGCCGGCCTTGGTCTTCAACTTGGGCATTTGCTTCCTCTTTCTTCTGGGATCCGAACGTGAAAGCCCGGACGTCGTTGCGCTTGAAGCTTCGGGGTGAACACGGCATGCCCTTTCAGGCCGGACCACCCGGAAAGACGGGGTTATATAGGCCAACCGCCCGGATTGCAAGCGTCTCCGGGCATTTTAGAACGACATATTTCCAACCCAGTGCACTTGACAGGCATCAAGCCTTAGATTAAATATATGAATAATTGTTCATATGTTTGAGTGTATCGATGGTTGACCTCCAAGATCTGCACATCAGCGACGACCAGGCCGAGGCCTTGGCGGAAATGCTGCGCCTGATGGGCGAAACCAACCGGCTGAAGATAATCCTGGAATGCCTGGATGAGCCCCGCGCGGTCGGTGACATGGCCGCGAAACTCGGCATGACGCCGTCATTGACCAGCCACCATCTCCGGCTGTTGCGCGCGGCACGCCTGCTGCGGGCTGACCGGCGCGGCAAGAGCGTTTTCTATACCGCCGCCGACGATCATGTCCGCAGCGTCGTGCGGGATCTGGTGGAACACATCAACGAGGACGCGTCATGAGTTGCGAGTGCCCCGCGCCCGATACCAACCGCTCAACCGATCGGATTTACCGCCGTGTTCTATGGGCTGTGTTGGCGATCAACGCCGCCATGTTTATCGTGGAAGGCACGGCCGGACTGTTCGCCGGCTCGGTGGCGCTGCAGGCTGATTCGCTCGACTTCCTCGGCGATTCCGCCAATTACGCCATCAGCCTATACGTTATCGGGCGCACCGTGCGCTGGCGCGCCGGCGCCGCCCTCATCAAGGGCCTGTCGATGGCGGGCTTCGGCTTTTTGGTGCTGGGCGTCAGCATCTACAAAGCCTTTGTGCTTGGCCTGCCGCATGCCGCCACCATGGGCTCGGTCGGCACGTTGGCCCTGCTGGCCAACCTCGCCGCCGCCGCCCTGTTGTTCCGCTTCCGCGAGGGTGACGCCAATATGCGTTCGGTCTGGCTTTGCACGCGCAACGACGCCATCGGCAACGTTGCGGTCATCCTGGCCGCCAGCGGCGTGTTCGCCACCGGCACCTTGTGGCCGGACCTCGCCGTCGGTGTCCTTTTGGCCGGTTTGGCGCTGCAGGCCGCGGTTTCCATCGTGCGTCAGGCGACCGCCGAAATCAGGAGTGATAAGGCGATTACCGGCGCCCCGGCAGAGTAATCGCTGAAATAGCTAAAATTGTTGATAAATTCTTCGGAAATTGTCTAAGAATTCAAATGAAATTCGAAACGATAGTTACAGCATTACTTGGGTGAATTTGCTAATAACAAGACGTGGGGCGCTATGATGATTTGAATACGGCAGCGTTGGAGGCCGATCATGAGCGTTTCATCCGTATCCGCAGAGGCGAGCCGGCTACCGCCGCCGATGCGAAAAGCCGATCCGATGCCGACAAACCGTGAGCGCCACGAGGCGGAAAGGCCCACCTCCAGGCGCACCGAGACCCGCGAGGGCCGAGGCCGTTTCGTCGACGTCGAGGCCTGAATTCCAGAATTTCAAGAACTTGGGCCAGTAGTCAACGAGTGGTATCGCGTACCGGTAAGATTTAGTTCGAGTAGTTTTGTATTTTAGTTCGAGTGGTAATGGATATACGTAGGGAACAAACGCATATCCCAAGTACAAACACCTGGCCCGATGGCCAGGTGTTTTTTTGTGCGCTCGGTCTGTGGAA
>CAZGTM010000102.1:0-9336 GCA_964528595.1 uncultured Rhodospirillaceae bacterium | reverse complement strand
TTGAATGCCTCCAAACGAACAAATAGCTCGATAGCGCTAACCAAAATGAAAAATGAATATTCTTGACCAATCTCATCTTCTTCACGGAACTATTATCACTCCGGTTTATGGTGGCACAGACTTCATAAAAATTCGATCTAAAGTATGCAGCAAGATGTTGATGTGACAGTGCATGGCATTTCGTAATTGCCATGCATTGATTGCAATGCTGCACTGCAAAAAGACCCTCCCTCGGGCCATTGAATCGTGGATAGTGCGGTGCAATATATTGACCACGCGCCGCGCCAGACGCCACGAGACAATTTGTCGCCAGACGAATGACCGACGCAGAACCCAAAGCTTTAATTTCTCTGTGGAGGACACCATGACCAACCAGTTTCAACACGTCGACTATTACGACCGGAATGCCATTTTCGACAACCTCGATGAAATGGTCGAAGCCGGCCGCCGGGCGCGCGCCGTCTATGTCGGCGAATTAGTCCGCGCCGGATGGAAGAAGCTCACCGACTTCTTCTTCGCCGCGAACCGCAAGCATGCCGCCTACCGCGAGCTCTCCGCCCTGGACGACCGCCTGTTGGCCGACATCGGCATTCAGCGCAGCCAAATCGATGCCGTCGTCAACGGTGTGATGGCGCAGAATGCCGCCAACACCAATGTCGGAGACCGTGACGCCGCTTAACCTGTATCAGGACGCAGAACATGTGTGTCCGCGCTTGGTAAGAGTAGTACTGATTTCTGAAAACCCCGGACGGTTCGCCGTACCGGGGTTTTTTTGTCCTCGCAACACCAGCGTCGTCCATTCATCGAGGCGATAGCGTCTGACCAGCGCCATGCCCTGGGTTTCATAGGCCGAGATGACCAGGCGCTCGTGCCGGTCGAGGATACCCGCCATCACGATATAGCCGCCCGGGACAAGCGCTTTGCGCATGGCGGGCGCCATGCGCTTCAGGGGCCGGGCAAGGATATTGGCGGTAATCAGGTCATAGGGCGCGCCGCTGGTAACTTCCCGATGGCCGAAGCCATCGCCGGCGACGAAGCGGGTGAATGCCGATACTTCGTTGCGGGCCGCATAGTCCGTGGCAATGCGCGCGGCGATGGGGTCGATATCAATACCCAGGACGGGCACCCGCCAACGCTTGGCCATGGCCATTGCCAATATTCCCGAACCGGTGCCGACATCCAGCAGGCGGCGGAACCGCTGCCGTTTGGCCAGCCAGTCGATAGCCAGCAGGCAGCCCCGCGTACTCTGGTGGTTGCCGGTGCCGAAGGCGCGGCCGGCGTCGACCTTGAGGTCGATAGCCTGCGACCGCGGCAGGGTGGGCTCGTGCGTGCCGTGAACATGGAAACGCCCGGCGCGCACGGGCGGATGGCTCTTCAACGCCACCGTCACCCAGTCGATGGCGGCAACCTCTTCCACCTCGACGCGACCGAGTTCGAAACCGAAAGCCTCGGCGACCGGGCGCAGTGCGGCTTCGATCTTTGAGACGTCGGGCGCGTCGGCACACAACGCCTCAATGCGCCAGGGCAGATCAGGCGTGGGTTCTGCGTCCGGGTCGGAGGGGATGGTCGAAAAGGCGTGAACGCCCGCCACCCAATCGTCCCGACCGTGGCCGGGCACCCCGAGCACGGGTCCCAGTGCTTCCTCCGCCGCCTCCAGGGCGCGGGCCGGGAAAACGGTAGCCACCTGCCAGAGACCCAGTTCGGAAGAGGCCTTGCCTTTGTCGTTCATGGTAACGAGGTCAGGCCGGTTCGACGAAGCTGTCGATGACCTTCTTGGTGCCCGCCTTGTCGAAGGCGATTTCCAAGCGGTTGCCGTCGACGCCGATGATCTTGCCGTAACCGAATTTCTGATGGAACACCCGGCCGCCGGCGGCGTAACTGCCTGCGGCGTCGTCCGAGGTGATGTCCTTGGCCCGGCCCTCGATCACCATGCCGTCGTTGTTGACGGCCCGGCGGTACTTGCCGCGGCGGGATCCGAAATCGCCGGGCGTGGCGAAGGGAATGGCGGTCGGCGTATCCTCGTGTCCGGTCCCGCCGCCGTAAATACCGCTGTCGGTCAAGACCTCGACGTGTTCGGGCGGCAGCTCGTCAATGAAGCGAGAGGGCAGGTTGGCCTGCCATTGGTTAAAGACGCGGCGGTTGGCGGCGAAGGTCACGGTGGCGAGTTTGCGCGCGCGCGTCAGGCCGACGTGGGCGAGCCGGCGTTCTTCCTCCAGCGCCGCCGTGCCGCCTTCGTCCAGGGCGCGTTGATGGGGAAAAAGGCCTTCCTCCCAGCCCGGCAGGAACACGGCGTCAAACTCCAAGCCCTTGGCACCGTGCAGCGTCATGATATTGACCATGGCTTCGGCGCCGGAATCCTCGTTGTCCATCACCAGGCTGACGTGTTCGAGGAAGCCCTCGAGGTTCTCGAATTCCTCCAGCGCGTGGATCAGTTCCTTGAGGTTCTCCAGCCGGCCCGGCGCATCGGCCCCCTTGTCGACCTGCCACATGGCGATGTAACCGCTCTCCTCCAAGACCGTTTCGACCAGTTCGGGATGCGGCAGGTCGCTACGGATGCGCCGCCAGCGGTCGAAGTTTTCGAGCAATTGGCCGAGGCTGCGCCGCGCCTGGGGTTTTAATTCGTCCGTCGTCACCAGTTCCGCCGCCGCGCGCATCATCGGCATGCCGCCGGCCCGCGCCATCTGATGCACGGCCTGCAGCGCCACCTTGCCGAGGCCGCGCCGGGGCACGTTGAAGATGCGTTCGAAGGCCAGGTCGTCGTCCGGTTGGACCAGCACTCTGAGATAGGCGATGGCGTCGCGGATTTCGCGGTGCTCGTAAAAGCGCAAGCCGCCGATCACCCGGTAGGGCACGCCGAGCGTAATGAAGCGTTCCTCGAATTCGCGGGTCTGGAAACTGGCGCGCACCAGGATTGCCATTTCGTTCAGCGACACCTCGCGGCCCTGCAGGACCTCGACTTCCTCGCCGATGATGCGGGCTTCCTCCTGGCCGTCCCAGACGCCGCGGACGCGCACTTTTTCGCCGTCGTTGACGTCGGTCCAAAGCGTCTTGCCGAGCCGGCCGTCGTTCTTGGCGATGATGCCGGAAGCGGCGGCCAGGATGTGCGGCGTCGAGCGGTAGTTCTGCTCCAGCCGGATGACCTGGGCGCCGGGGAAGTCCTTCTCGAAGCGCAGGATGTTGCCGACCTCGGCGCCGCGCCAGCCGTAAATCGACTGATCGTCGTCGCCGACGCAGCAGATGTTTTTGTGCTTTTGCGCCAGCAGCCTGAGCCAGAGGTACTGGGCGACGTTGGCGTCCTGATACTCGTCGACCAGAATATAGCGGAAGCGCTGCTGGTAATCGGCCAGCACGTCGGGATGGCCCTGAAAGATGGTTAGGCAGTGCAGCAACAGATCGCCGAAGTCGGCTGCGTTGAGCGATTGCAGCCGCAACTGGTAGGCCTCGTAAAGCTCGTGGCCCTTGCCGTTGAAGAAATCCCCGGCGTCATGGACGCCGATCTTGTCCGGCGTCTGGCCGCGGTCCTTCCAGCGGTCTATCATGGCGGCGAGGTTGCGGGCCGGGAACTTTTTTTCCTCAAGACCGGCAACTTCGATGACTTGTTTCAGCAGCCTGAGCTGGTCGTCGCGGTCGAGAATGGTGAAGTTGGGCTTGAGTCCGACAAGTTCTGCGTGGCGGCGCAGGATGCGCACGCCCATGGCGTGGAAGGTGCCGAGCCAGAGCGCCTCGACAGGCTGGTTGAGCGCAACCTCCACCCGGCTTTTCATTTCGCGCGAGGCCTTGTTGGTAAAGGTTACGGCCAAAATCTCGAAAGGCCGGGCGCGGTGCTGATAAAGGATATGGGCGAGCCGCGTCGTCAGCACCCGGGTCTTGCCCGTGCCGGCTCCCGCCAGCACCAGAACGGGCCCGTCGATCGCCTCCACAGCCTCGCGCTGCACCTGGTTGAGGGCATCGAGATAGGGCGGTGGCCCGGCCGGCGCGGCTGGTTCCCTGGGCGCCTCGTCGGGCAGTTGGGTGGAAAGGTCGAAGGGATCGGACATGGTCGAAAAGGTATATAGCACGGCGCGGCAGACGGGTAAGGGGGGAGTTGCCGCATTACGAATAAATGGTGACAGGTACACTTTTTCGTTTCTCAAAAAAGTGTACCTGTCACCATTTATTCGGTCACCATTTATTCGCCCTTCCGTTCTACCGCGTCTTTTCGCCATGTTCCTCGGCGTGGACTTCGATCAGGACCTTGTTGTATTCGGCCAGGACGCGGCGGTGGTGGAGGATGCCGACGACGCGGCGGGTCTCTTCGTTGTCGACCACCGGGACATAGGCCAGACCGGACGAATCCATCATCGCCAGGGCGCGCTCCAGGCTTTCGTCGGCGACGATGTAAGCCGGATTGGGGCGGGCGGCGTCGCGGGCGTTGATCAGGTGGTCGAGGCCGGATTCGAACGCCACGTCCTTGATGTCGGTGAAACTCAGGCTGCCGATCAGGCGCTCGTCGTGATCCACGACGAAGATGTGATCTTCGGGCGCCGCCTGCAGCGTGGCGCGAATATTATCGATGGTGATGCCTTCGCCGACAGTGTGGAAATCGCCGCTCATCAGGTCGGCGGCGTGTGTTCTGGCCAACACCCGCCGGGCGCGGCCGCCGCCGAGGTCCAATCCCCGGCGCTCCAGTTGCCAGCGGAAGAAGGATTGGCCGCCGAAGACCTGCTGCATGGTGACGCTGGCCACCGAAACCGCGATCATGGCGGCGATGGTCATGGAATAATCGCCGGTCAGTTCGAAGACGATCAGGATGGTGGAGATCGGCGCACCCAGCACGGGGGCAGCCACCGCGCCCATGCCGACCATGGCGTAGAGCCCCGCGCTCGATGCTTGATCCGGAAACACCGCCGCCGCGACGATACCGAAGGCGCCGCCGGTCATGGCGCCGACGAACAGGCCCGGACTGAAGATGCCGCCGCCAAAGCCGGCGCCCAGCGTCAGCGCCGTGGCGGCGGTCTTGGCGAATATGAGGCCGATCAGCAGGGTGAAGGTGAAGCCGGCGTGGAGGGCAATATCGGTGGCCTCGTAGCCCACGCCCAGAACTTGGGGAAAGACCGTGGCGATGGCGCCGACCGCCAGACCGCCGACGGCCGGTCTGGCCCAGACCGGCAATGGCGTGCGCTCGAAGCCGGCCTCGACGGTGGCGATGGCGCGCAACATGATCCAGGCGACCACGGCGCAGGTCAGGCCAAGCAGCAGAAACGCCGGATATTCGGTGAGATTGACGGCGTCATGAACCGGCACGACGAAGGCGGGAAAATCGCCGAGATGGGCGCGCGAGACGATGGTGCCGACGACCGAGGCGATGACGATGGGGGAAAAGGCGTGCAGGGCGTAGTGCCCGATCACCACTTCCAGGGCGAAAAACACGCCGGCGATGGGGGCGTTGAAGGAAGCCGCCACGCCGCTCGCCACGCCACAGCCCAGCAGCGTCAGCGACAGCGAGGGGCTGAGGTGCGTGCGCTTGGCCACATACGAGGCGATGGCCGCGCCGAAATGGACCATCGGGCCTTCGCGTCCCGCACTGCCGCCCGAGCCCAACGTGACAGCCGAAACCAGCGCCGCCCCCAGGCCCTGGTTCAACGACATGCGTCCGCCGCGCAGGGCGCCGGCCTCGATGACGTGGGCGACGCCGGCGGGCCGCCCGCCCGGCATGACGTATTTCAAGAACAGCCCGACGAACAAGCCGCCGGCAGCCGGCGCCAGCAGGATTTGCCACCACGGCAGGGCCGCGGCGAAGGAATAGAGTTTCTCTTCCGCCGTGCCGAAGTAGCCTAGTTGGATAACGCCGATGAGCCAGCGAAAGCCGATGGTGCCGTAGGCCACGGCGGCGCCGGCGACCACCGCCAGGACGGAAAGCACGATCTGGTCGTTGCGCGCCAAATGCCGCCAGCGCAGCCTCAGGCGGGCGAAGCGGGGTGGCCGTTTCAAAGGATTGTCCTAGTTACATTGGCCGAGGGAGCCCTCGGCGCAGATGGTCTTGCCGTCGATCCAGGTGGCGCCGGAAAGGTCGGCATTGAGCATATCCGCGCCGGTCAATTTGGCGCCCGTCAGATCCACGCCCCGCATAATGGAGCGGAAAAAACGCGAGCGCCGAAGGTCGGCCTTGCGGAATGACGCGCCCGTCAGATCGGCCTTGGTGAAGTCGACCTCGGTCACGCGGGCGCCGTCGAAATTGATGCCCTTGAGTATGGCCGTGACGAACTTGGCGCGATGGACATGCGCTTTGCTTAGGTTGGAATTGCTGAGGTTGGCGCGAGCGAAACGCGCATCGCGCAATTTGGCGCCGTTGAGATCGACGCCGATAAAGTTGCGCTCATCGAAATAGCAGCGCTTCCAATCGACGCCGGGGCGGGCCGGGTCGGTGCAGGCGGCTTGAGCGGGTTGTACGCCAAGCCAGGTTCCGCCGGCCATCAGGACGGCGGCGATCAAGCGCATTCTTGTTCTTATCGGGCTTGTCATCCTACCGACTGTAAGACCTATAGGTCCAAAAAACCAAGTCCCGCGTGGAGTTTAGTTGACCTCGGGCGAATTTATTTGCGCCGGATCCCCATGACTTTGCCGGCTTGTTCGGGCCAGGGCAGGGCGCTGTGCTCCGCTTTCAGCGCCGCCAGCCGCTCGAAGGTTGCGCCCGGCATTGGCGCCGAACGCCGCTGGTCCATGTCGATATGCATGCCCAGCGCTTCGTACGTCGCCGCCAGGAAGCCCTTTTCGCCGTGATACATCCGGGTGAAGTAGTGCAGCCGTTTGTCGTCGTGGTCGAGCATCTGCAGCGTGAACGTCAAGGGCTCGCCCGCGGTCACCTCCTGCAGATAGTTCACGTGGTTCTCGAGGATGAAGTACGAGTTGTTGGTCTCCCGGATATAGCTCTCGCCGATATCGAGATAATCGAGCAGCCCGTCAGTCGCGTGATCGAAGGCGAGCACGTAGTAGGCCACGTTCATGTGGCCGTTGTAGTCGATCCATTCGGACCGGACATTTTCCTGATGGATATCCAACGGTGATGTCATGAGCAAAGCCGGATGCTGGAGTTGGGAAATTCAGTACCGCAATATAAGCCGCCGCCCGCGGGCTTCATAGGAGTTCAGGCGGTCGAGAAACGACATGCCGAGTATGGAACCGCTCATGTCGGCCTGATTGACGGAAACCATCACGTCGCGGAACGTGATGGGCCCGACGGACAATTCGTTAAGACGGTAGGGCGCGGTCCGTCCCCTGCCGTTGGCAGTTTGCGTGATTGTGGTGTATCTCAGCGTAGAGAGGTCGATGCCGGCGCTGCGGGCGTCTGAGGGGCTGAGCACGATACTGGTGGCGCCGGTATCGATGAGGAAATTCAGCCGAGTACCATTGGCTTTGCCGATGACATTGAAGTGCCCGTCCGATCCCTTGGTCAGGCTGATTTCCCGATTCCCGTTGGATTGCGGATAGCCCGGCGCCAATTCCCCGGCAATCCGGTTTCCGACTGCTCGGAAGTCGTCCTGATAGGAGTAGCCCAGGACCAGAACGGCAGCCAGGCCAAGCCAAATTGACAGGCTGCGAATGGCACTGCCGAGATTGATTTTTCGGGTAAAGAGCAATCCGCTTGATACCAGGGCCAGTATCGCCACCAGCCGCGTCAACTCCATCCAACCTTCTTCGGAATCCAGCCCGCCGGGAAATAAGCCCGCCAACAGCCAGATACCGAAGCCAAAGCCCAAGGCCAGAATCAGCCAAAACCACATGCCGTAATGGGGCGGCCGCCGCTTGGGTCCAGGCGGCCGGCCTTGGGGTTGCGGATTATTCGGCGGGGACAACCTTACCTCAGGCCGCTCAGCGATGCCTTGGAGTAGGGCTCGATTTCGCCCAGCCGGCCCTCACGGATTTTGATCGGCCACTGGGGCTCCGACAACAATTGGCGGCCGACGGCGGCGAGGTCGAACTCGCCCGCGCCCATACGCTTCACCAATTCGTCGACGTCGGTCGACTTGGCGCCCTCCCAGGAGGGATCCTCAAGGCCGATGCTGCCGACCGTGATGACGGGTTTGCCGGAGAGCTTCTTGGCCCAGCCGGCGAGGTTGAGGTCTGACCCTTCGAATTCGGGCTGCCAGAACCGCCGCGTCGAGCAATGGAAGACGTCGACGCCGGCATCCGCCAGCGTCTTGAGGAAGCGTTCGAGTTCCTCGGGCGTCTTGGCAATCTTGGATTTGTAATCGTCGATCTTCCACTGCGAAAAGCGGAAGACGATCATGAAGTCCGGTCCGACGGCCTCGCGGATCGCCTCGACCACCTCCTTGGCGAAGCGGTTGCGGTTGTCGAAACTGCCGCCGTATTCGTCAGTGCGCTGGTTGGAGCGTTCCCAGAAGAACTGGTCGATCAGGTAACCGTGGGCGCCGTGGATCTCGACGCCGTCGAAGCCCACTTTCTGTGCGTTGGCGGCGGCCTCGGCAAAGGCGGCGATGCACTCGGCGATGTCCTGGCGGCTCATCTCCACCGGGACTTCGCGGTCGCCGGTGGCAACGGCCGACGGGGCATAGCCCGGCACATCGCGGTCGGGTTCGACGCCCTTCAGGCGCTGAGCCCCGACGTGCCAAATCTGCGGAATGATCTTGGCGCCGCCGGCGTGGGTTTCCTCGACCACGCGCTTCCACCCGGCCAGGGCTTCAGCGCTGTAGATGTCGGGCACGCTGTCGTAGCCGTTGGCGGCCTTGTGGTTGATGAACGTTCCTTCCGTGATGATCAGGCCGACGCCGCCCTCGGCGCGCCGCCTGTAGTAGGCCGCGACGTCTTCGCCCGGCACGTTGCCGGGGCTCTTGCGACGGGTCATGGGCGCCATGACGATGCGGTTGGGCAGGGTGACGCCCTTGATGGTGAAGGGCTCGAACAGAATGTCGGTATTGGCGTTCATGATGGGTCCTTTGCGACGGGCGGGGGGTACCGCGCTCTGTGACGGCGCGTCCTTTCGGACGCAAAACCAGACTAAATCTCGAAGGGGCAGGGGCCGGCGGCGCTGCAGATATTGATCTAAATGAAATCCTTGGCTCAATTATTTGCGGACATTTTCAATCGCCAAAAATAGCAAGTATCCACGGGAATTCATACGGCTCCGTCCCGATGCGAAGTAGGCTGCCTTTTACATAGTGATTGGTGGAACAAAGAAAAAGGGGAGCGCCATTGCGCTCCCCCAAAGTAGGTCGGACGATCGGGGGCAGTTCGCCGACCCTGGGAAGGAAGTCTCACTAGGCGGGCGTCAACCGAAGAGGCAGGGTTTCGAGCGTCCTCAGCGTGTTGTTGAGGCGGCGCGTGGTGGGGCCGGCGGGT
>CAZGTM010000101.1:0-9470 GCA_964528595.1 uncultured Rhodospirillaceae bacterium | reverse complement strand
TTGGAAGCACCCTACATGAAGTGGGTGTCTGCGTTAACCGGATAGGCACGGTTTGTTCCCCTCTCCACGGGCATTTAGGAGAGTAATCGGGTTCAAGATTGGGGGAAGGATGCCGCACCACCGCGTACTTGGTGGGGCGGCATCATTTATTTGTGGCGGTGGTTTCAGCGAGGCAACGCTTGCCGCCGCCGCACACTATTGATATAGAGTGCGCTTCCGTGACCCGGAGGCTTCGCCGTCGGGACGCGGCCGGTTGCGGCTGTGGTGAAATTGGTAGACACGCCAGATTTAGGATCTGGTGCCTTCGGGCGTGGGGGTTCGAGTCCCTTCAGCCGCACCAAGGCCGCGTAATCGGATTATTCGAATTTCTCGCCGGCGCCCCGCCGGCGTCATCATAGCTAGACGGACCGACGTTCCATGCAGGTAACAGAGACCAGCGCCGAAGGCTTGAAGCGCGCTTACACCATCGTTGTCGATGCCAAGGATATCGAGGGGCGAATCGACGCCCGCATCGGCGAAATCGCCCAAACCGCAAATCTTCCGGGCTTCCGTCCCGGCAAGGTGCCGCTATCGCTGCTCAAACAGAGATATGGCGATTCCGTCATGGGCGAAGTACTCGAGGAGGCTGTCAACACCGGCACCACGCAGGCGCTGACGGACAATGAACTCCGGCCCGCGATACAGCCCAAGATCGAAGTGACCAAATTCGAGAAGGGCGAGGACCTTGAATACACCGTCGAGGTCGAGGTCATGCCGACCATCGAGGCGACCGACTTTTCCAAGATAAGTCTGGAGCGCCTGAAGGTGGAACCGGGTGACGCCGAAGTTCAGGACGCTATCCAGCGACTGGCGGATGCGCAGAAAACCTTTGTCGTTGAAGAAGGCCGCAAGGCCGCCGACGGCGACGCGGTGGTGATCGATTTCGTTGGCTCCGTCGACGGCGAGGAATTCGAAGGCGGCAAGGCCGAGGATTACACCATCGAACTTGGCTCCGGCACTTTCATCCCGGGTTTCGAGCCGCAACTGGTCGGCTCCAAGGCCGGCGACCACGTCAAGGTCGAGGTCAGCTTCCCCGAAGAGTACGGCGCCGCCGAACTTGCCGGCAAGCAAGCGGTGTTCGAGGTCGACGTTAAGGAAGTGAAGGTTGCCGAAACGGCGGCCATCGACGACGCCATGGCCGAACGCATGGGCCTGGAAAACCTCGAAGCCCTACAGACCGCCATCCGCGAACAGATCGGTTCGGATTTCGACAACGTCGCCCGCACCCGCATGAAACGCGAACTGCTGGATCAGCTGGCCGACACCCATGATTTCGATGTGCCCGAGGGTATGGTCGATCAGGAATTCGAAGCCATTTGGCAACAGATCGAACAGCAGCGCGCAGCCGGCAACGCCGAAGAAGAGGACGCCGACAAGTCGGAAGACGAGTTGAAGGAAGAGTACCGCGGCATCGCCGAGCGGCGGGTGCGCCTCGGATTGCTCCTTGCGGACGTCGGTGAAAAGAACAATATCGAAGTGCAGCAGGAAGAAGTGAACCGCGCGATGGCCGAGCAGGCCCGCCAGTTTCCCGGCCAGGAACGCCAGTTCGTCGAGTTCTATCAGCAGAACCCGGAGGCCATGAACCAGCTGCGCGCGCCGATCTTCGAAGACAAAGTCGTCGACTTCGTCGTTGAACTGGCCTCGGTCACCGAGCGCTCGGTGACGGCCGACGAACTGATGAAGGAACCGGAGGAAGACGCCAAGCCCAAGAAAAAGGCGAAGAAAAAGGCGGCGCCGAAGAAAAAGGCGGCCAAGGACGAGGCGGACGGCGCGGACGAAGCAGCCGAAGACAAGCCTGCGAAAAAGCCGGCCGCCAAGAAAAAGGCGGCCAAGAAGGACGAGTAGACCTTTAGTCGATTGGACGAAGCCCGCATGCCGTCAGGTGGCGGACGCTATTCAGACCGAGTGAGGAACATGACCGAGACATACATGCAGGGCCTGGTGCCCATGGTGGTCGAGCAGACCAATCGGGGTGAACGCGCCTACGATATCTATTCGCGTCTGTTGAAGGAGCGCATCGTGTTCCTGTCGGGCCCGGTCGACGACCATGTGGCTTCCGTCATCACGGCGCAGATGCTCTTTCTCGAGGCTGAAAACCCCGACAAGGACATCGCCATGTATATCAACTCACCGGGCGGCATCGTGTCCTCGGGTCTGGCGATCTACGACACCATGCAGTACATCCGCCCCGATATTTCAACGCTCTGCTTTGGACAGGCGGCGTCGATGGGATCGCTGCTGCTGACCGCCGGCGCGGCCGGCAAGCGTCTGGCGCTACCCAATGCCCGGGTCATGATCCACCAGCCGCACGGCGGCGCCCAGGGCCAGGCCACGGACATCGAAATTCAGGCCAAGGAAATCCTCTCGCTTCGGGCGCGCTTGAATGACATCTACGTCAAGCACACCGGACAGGATCTCGACACCATTGAAAAGAGCGTCGAACGCGATAAGTTCCTAACCGCCGACGATGCGGTCAGCTTCGGTCTGATCGACGAGGTCGTCGCGACCCGTCCGGCAAGCGAAGAAGACGATGCGTCCTCCGACGAAGAGGGCGGCGAAGACGATTGAGACGGTCGCGGCGGGCGATCCTGATCGAAAACAGCATTAACGGATTATTGATCGGTCGATGTGCAGTATTCGAATAGGATTGGCTAAAGTGACTTTTTGGATGCAGCTTGCGGTTCAAACCTGATGCATCTATATGAGGCGCTATCATTTATGGCGACCCCAACATTTTGGGGTTGTCGGGCGGGGATGGCAGCGTCTAACATGAACTTAAGGGGCGCATAACCATGTGCCGAGTACGGGGTTGATATGACGAAGTCGGGTGGCGGAGACGCCAAAAACACCCTCTACTGTTCCTTCTGCGGCAAAAGCCAACATGAAGTGCGTAAGCTTATCGCCGGGCCGACGGTGTTCATTTGTGATGAATGCGTCGAGCTTTGCATGGATATTATCCGTGAAGAGCACAAGAGCGCCCTGGTAAAGACCAACGACGGCGTACCGACGCCGTCTGACATCTGCACCGTCCTCAACGACTATGTCATCGGCCAGGATCACGCCAAGCGCGTGCTGTCGGTGGCCGTGCATAACCACTACAAGCGCCTCAACCACGGCGGCAAGTCGAACGACGTGGAACTGGCGAAGTCAAACATCCTGTTGATGGGGCCGACCGGCTGCGGCAAGACCCTGCTGGCGCAGACCCTGGCCCGCATCCTCGACGTTCCCTTCACCATGGCCGACGCCACGACGCTGACCGAAGCCGGTTATGTCGGTGAAGACGTCGAAAACATCATTCTCAAGCTGCTGCAGTCCGCCGACTACAATGTCGAGCGCGCCCAGCGTGGCATCGTCTACATCGACGAGGTCGACAAGATCAGCCGCAAGTCCGACAACCCGTCGATTACCCGCGACGTGTCCGGCGAAGGCGTGCAGCAGGCTTTGCTCAAGATCATGGAAGGCACCGTCGCTTCGGTACCGCCGCAGGGCGGCCGCAAACACCCGCAGCAGGAGTTCCTGCAGGTCGATACGACCAACATTCTCTTTATCTGCGGCGGCGCCTTTGCCGGCCTGGAAAAGATTATCGGCTCGCGCGGGCAGGGCACCTCCATCGGTTTCGGTGCCGACGTGCGCTCGCCGGACGAACGCAAGACCGGCGAGGTTCTGCAGGACGTTGAGCCCGAGGATCTTCTCAAGTTCGGTTTGATCCCCGAGTTCGTCGGCCGTCTGCCGGTGCTGGCGACGCTGCGCGACCTGGACGAAGACGCCTTGGTCGAAATCCTCAGCACGCCGAAAAATGCCCTGATCAAGCAGTACCAGCGCCTGTTCGACATGGAAGACGTCAAGTTGACGTTCTCCGACGATGCCTTGCGCTCGATTTCACGCAAAGCCATCGACCGCAAGACCGGTGCCCGTGGCCTGCGTTCGATCATGGAAATGATCTTGTTGGAAACGATGTTCGAACTGCCCTCCCTGGACGGCGTCGAAGAGGTCGTCATCAACTCGGAGGTCGTCGAGGGCCGGGCGCAGCCGCTTTACATCTACGCGGAACGCCAGGAGGAGATCGAGTCGAGCGCCTGATACCCTCAGGTCACGGACGACCTCTTGAATTCAGACGTTTGAATCGCCAATTCTCATAGCGCACCTGTTATCGAGCCAAATCGTTTGATATTGTTGATCGAGGTCGGTTGACCCCTGTTGTTACAGCCGCGTTTTCGCGCGGCTATCTTGCCCGGAAGGCTGAAGTATGGATACGCCGCACACAATGACTCTCCCCGTCTTGCCGCTGCGTGACATCGTCGTGTTCCCGCACATGATCGTGCCCCTTTTCGTGGGCCGCGATAAATCCGTGCGGGCGCTCGAGGACGTCATGAAGGAGGACAAGCAAATCCTGCTTGTGGCGCAGAAGAATGCCGGCGACGACGATCCGACGACCGACGACATTCACGAGGTCGGGACCATCGGCGCGGTTCTTCAACTGCTCAAACTGCCGGATGGCACGGTCAAGGTGCTGGTGGAGGGCGGCAGCCGCGCCCGCATCATGCGCTATACCGAAAACAGCGATTTCTTCGAGGCCTACATTCAGCCGCTCGACGAAGACGATGGCGATCTGAGCGAGCTCGACGCCCTGTCGCGCACGGTCATCAGCCAGTTCGAGCAGTACGTCAAACTCAACAAAAAAATCCCGCCCGAGGTTCTGGTCTCGCTCAACCAAATCGATGAACCCGGTAAGCTTGCCGACACCGTCGCCTCACACCTCCAGCTGAAGGTTTCGGAAAAACAGGAGCTGCTGGAAATCGACGCCGTCACGGACCGGCTTGAAAAGGTCTACTCGCTGATGGAAGGCGAAATCGGCGTTATGCAGGTGGAAAAGAAAATCCGCGGCCGCGTCAAGCGCCAGATGGAGAAGACGCAGCGCGAGTACTATCTCAACGAACAGCTCAAGGCGATCCAGAAGGAACTGGGCGAAAGCGAGGACGGCAAGGACGAAGTCGGCGAAATCGAAGAGCGCATCCAGAAGACCAAGCTGTCGAAGGAAGCCCGCGAAAAGGCCGAGGCCGAAGTCAAGAAACTGCGCAACATGAGCCCTATGTCGGCGGAAGCGACCGTCGTGCGCAACTACCTCGACTGGATGCTGGGCATTCCGTGGAAGAAGCGCACCAAGATCAAGAAGGACCTGATCGAGGCCGAACGTATCCTCGACGAAGACCACTACAGTCTGGAAAAGGTCAAGGAACGCATCGTCGAATATCTCGCGGTTCAGCTTCGCACCAAGAAGCTCAAGGGACCCATCATTTGCCTGGTCGGCCCGCCCGGCGTCGGCAAAACCTCCCTGGGTAAATCGATCGCCCGGGCGACCGGTCGCAAGTTCGTCCGCATGTCTTTGGGCGGTGTGCGCGACGAAGCCGAGATCAGAGGTCATCGCCGCACCTACATCGGTTCGATGCCCGGCAAGATCATCCAGTCCATGAAGAAGGCCAAGTCGAGCAATCCGCTGATCATGCTGGACGAGATCGACAAGCTGGGCGCCGATTTCCGTGGCGATCCGTCTTCGGCGCTGCTGGAGGTTCTCGATCCCGAACAGAACGTGGCGTTCAACGATCACTATCTCGAGGTCGACTACGATCTTTCGGACGTAATGTTCATTACGACGGCCAACACACTGCGCATTCCGCCGCCGTTGCTGGACCGCATGGAGGTCATTCGTCTCTCGGGTTACACCGAAGACGAAAAGACCGAAATCGCCAAGCAGTACCTGATCCCCAAGCAACGCGAAAACCACGGCCTGTCGGAAGAGGAGTGGTCGATTTCCGAAAGCGGTCTCAAGGATTTGATCCGCTACTTCACGCGGGAAGCCGGCGTGCGCAATCTCGAGCGTGAAATTGCCAGACTGACCCGTAAGGCAACCAAGGAAATCCTGCAGAAGAAGACCGAAAAGGTTCAGGTTACCAAGCGGAACCTCAACAAGTATCTGGGGCCGAAGCGTTTCCGCTACGGCGAAGCCGAAGCCGAGGACCTTGTAGGCGTCACCACCGGCCTGGCCTGGACCGAAGTCGGCGGCGAGTTGTTGTCGATCGAGGCCGTTATGCTGCCGGGCAAAGGCAAGATGAACATCACCGGTAAGCTGGGCGACGTCATGCAGGAGTCCATTCAGGCGGCGCGGTCATACGTCCAGTCGCGCGCCGTCGAGTTCGGCGTCAAACCGACGGTGTTCGAGAAGAAGGACATCCACATCCACGTGCCCGAAGGGGCGACGCCGAAGGACGGTCCCTCCGCCGGTGTCGGTATGGCGACGTCGATCGTCTCCGTGCTGACGCAAAATCCCGTGCGCAAGGATATCGCCATGACCGGCGAGATCAGCCTGCGCGGCCGGGTCTTGCCGATCGGCGGCCTGAAGGAAAAATTGCTGGCGGCCTTGCGGGGCGGCATCAAGACGGTATTGATCCCGAAGGAAAATGAAAAAGACCTTGAGGAAATTCCCGACAACGTCAAACGCGGTCTTGAACTCATTCCGGTCAGCACGGTCGACGAGGTGCTGGAGCATGCGTTGGTGAATCCGCTCGTTCCCATCGAATGGGACGAGGATGCGGAGGTCGACAAGGTCGCCAAAAAAGATGAAGCCGGAGATCGGGACGGCGTCGTAACGCACTGATCTCAATCAAAGTTTGAGTTGTGAAAGGGTGCCTCCGGGCACCCTTTTTCGTGGCCGGAAGGGGACTTTGTCATCCACCAATTTGGTTGACTTCGCAAGTGCAAAAGCCTCAGAAAACTGCGATTTATTTGTGGATAACTCACTTTTTCCCTTTGACGAATGGGGATACCGCCCGTACACTTTTCGCGCCTTTGGAAACATGCAAAGCGCCCATAACGATAAGCATTTTTATCAACCAAATAACATCAACTAAGAGGGGGCCCAATCGTGAACAAAAACGATCTCGTGGCAAACGTAGCTGACGCGTCTGGTCTATCCAAAGCTGATGCCGCTAAGGCGGTGGATGCAACTTTTGACGCAATTTCTTCAGCCCTTTCGGGCGGGGGCGAAGTTCGACTGGTCGGTTTCGGCACCTTTAGCGTGGCTCAGCGGCGCGCATCGACAGGCCGTAACCCAAGAACGGGCGAAGCCATTCAAATCCCGGCTTCGAAACAGCCTAAGTTTAAGGCCGGCAAGGCCTTGAAAGACGCCGTAAACCACTAGGCGTGCTTTGACGATATGAAACGCCGGTTCCGGAAACGGGACCGGCGTTTTCCTTTTTCGGCCTGGTGTATGGGGATGATTCGGGTATGGACGTAACCGGTTTCTACGACAATCATCCCATCAGCGAAGCGCAAATCACGGCCTCGCTACAAGCCCGCGGTCTCGATCTGGACGACTTGAAGCCGGCGGACCTCTATGACTTCGACCAGGATCACTACGGTGGTCTTGAGGCTGTCGACACCCTGGCAGAGCGGACAGGCATCGCCGCGGGAGCGCGGGTCCTCGACGTCTGTGCCGGCCTGGCCGGACCGGGCCGTTATCTCGCGGCCGAGCACCGGGCCGAGGTCGTGGCGCTCGAACTCAATCAGGGCAGGGCGCAAGGGGCGGCCCATCTCGCTGCCCTGGTGGGCCTGAGCGGAAAGGTCAGGGTGGTTCGCGCCGACGCCGCGGCCCCGCCTTTCGCAAACGCCAGCTTCGATGCCTGCATCAGCCAGGAAGCACTGCTGCATGTCCCGGACAAGCAGGCGGTTTTGGATGGTTGTCGCCGTGTGCTCAAACCGGGTGGCAGGATATCGTTCACGGACTGGCTGGCGATGCCGGACCTGGACGGAGAGGATCGGCAAAAACTGTTCGACTTGTTTGCCGCCTCGACTCTGCAGAGCCGGGACGGATACTGCGAAAAGCTGGCCCTTGCCGGATTTAGCGATATCCGGGACGAAGACCTGTCGCCGCAATGGCGGGTCATCCTGCCCGAACGTCACCGCATGTTCCGCTCCCTCAAGGAGGATACCGTCGCCCGTCTGGGGCTGGCGGAGTTCGAGCGCTACGACGCCCTTTACGGGTTCTTTGTCGGTCTGATTACGGCGGGGCGCCTGGGCGGCGGACGCTTCACGGCGACGGCGCCCTAAATTCCGGCCCACAAACATTGTAATTTCAGTTCGGGTGAACTAAAACACCGACGCTTCTTCAGGGCGGTTAGCTCAGCTGGTAGAGCGCCACGTTTACACCGTGGATGTCGGCGGTTCGAACCCGTCACCGCCCACCATTCCTGACGACGTTTGACCGGCGCGCCGATTATTTCGACATCTGTTCCGAAGCCGCTTGACACCCCCTGCGGGCTGTCGTACATCAGGCGCGCTTCACCTCGGGGGTGTAGCTCAGTTGGTTAGAGCGCCGGCCTGTCACGCCGGAGGCCGCGGGTTCGAGTCCCGTCACTCCCGCCACTTTTTTCCCTTTGAAAACAAAGACTTACGGCGTTTTCGGTAATTTTATTGCTGAAAAGTTGCAGATTTGGTTGCAGTTTTGCGGCCAAAAAAGTGGATTTTTAACTTTTTTGCCCACTAATGGGAATAATGCTTCAAAGTTGTGCTCAAAAAAATTCATTAATAACAATTGCTTAATGGTGACAAAGGGGAATGACACGTCTGATATCAGGCGTGAGTGACGGGACTCGGTCGAGTTGGCTCCGGAAGGCTAGAAAGCTCATTATGATACAAGCAGGTTTTGAAATCTTGCTGGCATATATTACGATCAACAAAGCCGATGGGAACGGTATGCCCAAACTGAAATATGGGCGGGGGTTGGGAGGAACGCTGTGACCGATACGGTCGAGTACAAATTTCGGATTGATGCCTATTCGCCTGACACTTTGCCCATGTCTAGGCTCGCTGAATATATGACTGACCTAGCTGTAATCCTGGGTGAACAACAACGCGTACATTTTGTTCGACTTGAAAAAGGTAGCGCGGTTCTAGTTCAAGAAATTGAAGCGATCGCTGTTCCGAAAGTTCGTGAGCGCGTAGATAGCGTGGGTGGCGGCAGTGGACCGAACGATGCAATGACGGCCTACGACCGTCTCAATCGTCGCCTTAAATCCGATAATTGCGTCGCCGCACTATTCGAGAATGAAGGTGCGGAAATCATTCAATTCCCAGGCCGAGAATCTGTGGAACAGATCAATTATGAACACGTGGAACAGGTCGGTTCCCTTGACGGAAAGATAATCCGGCTAGGTGGAACGCAAGAACGAGTTCCTGTTCATATTGCTTCGCCAGATCAGATTCATACCCATTGCTTCGCGACACGAGAAATGGCGAAGACACTCGGGCACTACATTTTCGGTCCGGAATTGCGTTTCCATGGCAACGGCAAATGGAATCGAGACGAATTGGGACACTGGGAACTTGATCGGTTTGCAATCGCTAGTTTTGAGGTTTTGGACGAACAACCGTTAAGT
>CAZGTM010000100.1:0-9626 GCA_964528595.1 uncultured Rhodospirillaceae bacterium | reverse complement strand
TGGTGGGCCCGGCAGGACTCGAACCTGCAACCAGACCGTTATGAGCGGCCGGCTCTAACCAGTTGAGCTACGGGCCCCCAGTGTGGCCGATGGCCCCTGCCCGGCGGGCGGCATACCCCTATCAGGAATCACGCTTGCGAAAAAGGGGGCTTTCGCGATTTTGTCCGCAAAAATATTTGCGGCGGTGCGGCTACTTGAATTCCGTCTCGATGAAGGCGAATTCATAATCGTTGGCGTTGATGACGTCGTGTTCGACACCCTCCTCCCGGAAATAGGGCACCCCCAATTTAAGCTCGGCAAAGTTCGCCTGCCCCTCGGCGTCGACGAGCTTGAGCCTGCCATCCATGATGGGCACGACAACGTAGTCGTAGTCATGACGGTGCCAGCCCGTGGCGGCGCCCGGCGCAAACCGCCATTCCGTCACGCGGGTGCGGTCATTGTCGATGAGGATGGTTGGCACGGCCTGTGACGACATATTCACTTCCCTTTCAACTGGGCATGATGCGGCGTTTCCCGAACGCACGGGTTGGCCTATTATCCACGGCTATTTTTTCAAATCGAGAGGGTTTGCACATTGTCGGGTTTACTGATTGTCGGCGGCGGATTTGCCGGGGTCGGCGCGGCGTTGTCGGCCGCGGCGGAAATCGACGGACACGGCGCCGATATCGGTATCACGCTAGTTTCCGACAGCCCCTACATCACCAACCGCCCAAGGCTCTATGAGAACCTGGCGGAAGATCTTCGTAGTCCCCTGGCGCCGTCGCTGGAACCCGTCGGCGTCAACATCGTCCTGGGTCGCGTCACGGGCATCGACGTCGTAAGCCAAAACGTCGACCTAGACCCGGCCAACGGCGGGCCGGCGAAACTCGGCTACGACCGGCTGGTCCTCGCCGCCGGCAGCCGGCTCAGCCTCCCCGACATTCCCGGCGCCGCCCAATTTGCCTGGAACATCGATACCTTCGAATCGGCGGAAAAGTTCGACGATCATCTCCGTCAAAGCCTGCAGGATGCCAGACCGTACGAGGCTCCCGCCATCGTCATTGTCGGGGCCGGTCTCACGGGGCTGGAACTGGCCACCGAAATGCGCGGCCGCCTGGCCGCACACGGCAGCAGCGCGACGGCGGCCCGGGCGCGGGTGGTGTTGCTCGACCGGCGGCGGGTTGCGGGCCCGCAAATGGCAGACGAAGCCCGTAATGTCGTGACGAGGGCGTTGGAGGAAGCCGGCGTCGAACTCAGGTTGAAAACGACGCTTGAACGGATCGAGCGGAACGCCGTCATTTTAAGTGACGGTGAACGCATCGAGGTCGCCTCGGTCGTTTTGACCTCGGGCCTCAAGGCCAATCCCCTGACCGCTAAGCTGGACGCCGAAACCGATGGTCTGGGCCGTCTGCGCACGGACGAGGCCTTGCGGGTATCGGGCGTCGAAAACGTCTTTGCCGCCGGTGATGTCGCCCGCGCCGCCGTCGATGAAGCGGGCCACAGCGCCCTGATGTCGTGCCAGCACGCCGGTCTGATGGGCCGGTTCGCCGGTTACAACGCGGCCCGCGACCTGATGGACTTGAAGACCGTGCCCTACCGTCAGGAGCGCTATGTCACCTGCGTCGATCTCGGCCCGGCCGGCGCGCTGTTCACCTCCGGATGGGATCGTAGCCTGCAGATGCAGGGCGCCGAAGCCAAGGCGTTGAAAAAAGAGATCGTGCACGACCGCATCATGCCGCCGGTGGGAAGTGCGGCGGAAATCCTCAAGGCCGGAAAGCTCGATATCGCTTAACCGTCAGCGTTCGGATCCACCAAGCGGTTTTTATGATCGGCCCGCCATTCATCGAGCGGCCGGTAACCCAGCATGGCGGCTACCTTGGCCTGGGTCCAGGCAACCAGCTCGTCTTCCGCCATCGCCAGATCGACGGCAAACCGCACGGGCTGAGCCACGTGCCACGGCGTGTCGGTGAATATTTCCAGCCTGTTTTCTTCGGGATCGCGCAGGTAGATCGACCAGGAATTGCCGTGGCTGACGCCTTCCATCTCGACATCGCCGATGGCCGCGAGTTGGGCATGGCGGGCTTTCAAATCAGACAGGCTGCCGACCCGGAAGGCGAGGTGGTCGAGCGAGCCAGAGCGAAAATCGCCGTCCGCCGCCCGGCCCAATACCAACTGATGGTGTTCGCCCTCATGCCCGGATAGAAAAATCATGCTCTCGGACCGGTCCGTCACGACGAAGTCCAAGGCGCGTATGTAGAAATCCTCCATAACGCCAAGGTCGCGCACCTTCAGTTCGAAATGACTGAGCGCGATGTCAGACATATTCGTTGCGTTCCGCCGGATCGTCGGAGGTGTATTCGACGATCTCCCATTCCAACCCGGCCTCGTCGAAATAGTAGGCCCGCTTGCGGTGGGGATGATCGGTAACCGGAATGCCTCTGCGGCAGCCCGCGGCCTCCATCCGGGCAACGGCGGCATCGAAGTCCGCCACCACCCAACCCAGGTGGTTAACGCCGTGGTTCTTGTAGGTTTCCTGCGGCGCCTGGGGCATGGAACCGATGTGCGG
This sequence comes from uncultured Rhodospirillaceae bacterium, assembly GCA_964528595.1. Classification (GTDB taxonomy): domain Bacteria; phylum Pseudomonadota; class Alphaproteobacteria; order UBA2966; family UBA2966; genus CAYFKJ01. The sequence goes on along the minus strand of CAZGTM010000100.1, from coordinate 7,081 downwards.
CTCCTGCAGCGCGATGTAAAAGTCATCGTTGCCGACATGGGCCCAGCGGTAACTTCCCTCGGGGGTCTCGTCGCGGCGCACCTCGAACGAGGGATCGATCAGGCGCAAAAAAACAATCGCCGCATCGATATCCGGCACCGTAATGTTGGCATGTTCAAGATACGTCGTCATGGCTTCCCCTCGTCTCCGTGACCAACCGGTTACTAGCCATATGGGTGGTGAAGTCGGCCAAACAATGGGCGCCAAATCCACAAAAAAACCGGGGACAAGCCCCGGCTTTTCATGGCGTCAACGGTACGCGATATCAGGTGTCGAGGAAACTCCGAAGCTTGCGGCTGCGGCTCGGGTGCTTGAGCTTCCTGAGCGCCTTGGCTTCGATCTGGCGGATGCGTTCGCGGGTGACCGAGAACTGCTGGCCGACTTCCTCGAGCGTGTGGTCGGTGTTCATGCCGATGCCGAAGCGCATGCGCAGCACGCGTTCTTCGCGCGGCGTCAGGCTGGCCAGCACCCGGGTCGTGGTTTCCTTGAGGTTGGAATGGATGGCGGCGTCGATCGGCAGGACGGCGTTCTTGTCCTCGATGAAATCGCCCAGGTGGCTGTCTTCCTCGTCGCCGATGGGGGTCTCCAGGCTGATCGGCTCCTTGGCGATCTTGAGCACCTTGCGGACTTTCTCCAGCGGCATCGAAAGCTTCTCGGCCAGTTCCTCCGGCGTCGGTTCGCGACCGATTTCGTGCAGCATCTGGCGCGAGGTACGGACCAGCTTGTTGATCGTTTCGATCATGTGCACGGGGATGCGGATGGTGCGCGCCTGGTCGGCGATGGAGCGCGTGATGGCCTGGCGGATCCACCAGGTGGCGTAGGTCGAGAACTTGTAGCCCCGGCGGTACTCGAACTTGTCGACCGCCTTCATCAGGCCGATGTTGCCTTCCTGGATGAGATCGAGGAACTGCAGGCCGCGGTTGGTGTATTTCTTGGCGATCGAGATCACCAGGCGCAGGTTGGCCTCGACCATTTCCTTCTTGGCCCGGCTGGCCTCGCGCTCGCCCCGCTGAACGGTGCCGACGATGCTGCGGTAGTCCTGCACGTTGAGGCCCACCTTGGTGGAAACCTCGCCGATTTCGTCGCGGATTTTCTTGATCTCGTTGGACGAGTTCTTGCCGAACTCGATCCAGCCCTTACCCTTGAGCCGGCGCACCCGCTTCATCCAGTTGGGATCAAGCTCGTTGCCAACCCACTGTTCGAGGAAGGCCTCGCGCGTCACCTTGTTCTTCATGGCCAGACGCAGCGCCTTGCCTTCCAGGCCGATGACGCGGCGGTTGATGCCGTAAAGCTCGTCGACCAAAGCCTCGATGCGGCCGTTGTTGAGGTGGACGCCTTCCATCAGATCGATGAGCTCGCTTTTCAGCTTGTCGTAGCGCCGTTCCTGGGCCGTCGAGAGCTCTTCATTGTTGAGATGGGCCGCAACCCTGAGGTCCTGCAAGCGGTGGAGCTTCTTGTAGGTCTTGGAAATGTCATTGAAGGTTTCCAGCACGGTCGGCAGCAAAGCCGCTTCCATCGCCGCCAACGATAGCGTCGCTTCCTCCGCCTCGTCGTCGTCGTCGGAACCATTTTCGCTGTTCTCGGCGGCTTCGCCGTCTTCGCTCTTCTCGGCATTCTGCTCTTCGGCCGGTTTTTCCTCTTGGGCGGCCGGTGCGGCGGCTTGTCCCGCCGCAGGCGCCTGGCCGGCAGCGGCCACAGCGGCGACGTTTTGGTTGGTCTTGTTTTCCATGCCGGGACCGGCACCGTAGGTCGCGTCGAGGTCGATAATGTCGCGCAACAGGACATCGCCGTTCTTGAGGGCTTCACGCCAATCGACAATGGCGCGCATCGTCAGTGGGCTTTCGCAGATACCGCCGATCATTTTTTCGCGGCCGGCTTCGATGCGCTTGGCGATCTCGATTTCGCCTTCCCGCGACAAAAGCTCGATGGAACCCATTTCGCGCAGGTACATACGTACGGGATCGTCGGTGCGGTCGAATTCCGGCGCAGCGCTCTTACTCAGCGCTTCGCCTTCCTCCTCCTTGGCCGCCCCGTCAGTTTCCTTGCCGGCGGCGTCCTCGGCATCCTCGTTCTCGATGACGTTGACGCCCATTTCGGACAGCATCGACATGGTGTCTTCGATCTGTTCCGAAGAAACCTGATCCTGCGGCAGAACGGTATTAAGCTCGTCGTAGGTGATGTAGCCACGCTCTTTCGCCTTGGCTATCATCTTCTTGATCGCTTGGTTGGTCGCGTCGATCAGAGGGCTGTCGCCGGCCTCGTCACGGCTATCTTCGCTATCGCTGGTGCTCGCGGTTGCAGTTTTGCTCGCCATTTAATTCTCACTCCAGGCGCGGCGCGTCCGCCGCTGCGTCGTTCGTCAATATTTCGGGCGCTTTCACACCCTGCCCCCATTTGCGCTCTCGCGCCAAAATTCAGTCTCTTCCCTGGTCGTTGGCCAGGTTTTGCTCTTCGTCCAGGACCTGCTGCATGCCCCGGACTAACCGGTCATCGTTTTCCGCCGCCTCGGTCCCGGCATATTCGCGTCGTTGCTGAACCAGCCCGACATTCCTGTGATCCAATGCCAATAAGGCTTTCCAGCCCGCCTCGGCCTCTTCCAGGGTCGCTTCGGGTCTCGCAAATCTCTCAATTATGGTCGCCTTGTTGCCGGTCAAGCGGTCCACGGCCGCAGCCAACCCGCGTTCAGTGAGTTGGGCTCTCAACGCCGATATTTCAAGGGGCGCGCCACGACCGGCTATGTCTATGATTTCAGCCCGCAATCTGTCAAGTTCTGAGTTCGAAATTTCCAGCCCCACCAACTCGTCGACGGCGCCTTCTATCATTGCCGGATGGTTCAATAAGGTCGCCAAAAGCAGGCCGATGCGTTTGACGGCCGGATCATTGAGCGCCAGGTTTCGGCCCAGGCGCTGCTCCAAACCCGGCGCCTTACCGCGCCCGCCGCGGTCAAAATCGCCCTTACCACCACGATTGCGGCCTCGACCACCGCCTTTCTGGCCGAACGCGTCATCCAGACGCTGAGTGAAATGCTGCTCGTAGAAGCCCCGCACGCTCGGGTCGGCGATGGTGCGTACATCGTTGAACAAATCCCGGCGGAAACCCGCCCGGCGCTCCGGCGTATCCAGAACTTGGCCGTCAGTAAACTTCCGCCACAGCACTTCCGAGAGCGGCAAAGCCTCGTCAAGCAACGCCTGCATGGCCTCCTTGCCGCGCTTCCGCACCATTGTATCCGGGTCGTCACCTTCGGACAGCCGGGCGAAGCGCAGGGAATGGCCGGGCTTGAGGATCGGCAAGGCACGCTCGGCCGCCCGGATAGCCGCTTTCCAGCCGGCCTGATCGCCGTCGAGGCAGAAAACGGGCTCCGGCGAGATTTTCCACAGAGCCAGCAACTGGTCTTCCGTCACCGCCGTGCCGAGCGGGGCGACGGCATTGGGAAAACCGCCCTCGTGCAACGCGATGACGTCCATGTAGCCCTCGGCGACGATGACTTGGGGCGAGATGCGGGCGGCGGCACGGGCGTTGGCGTAGTTGTAGAGCACCCGGCCCTTGTGGAAGAGAGGCGTTTCCGGCGAATTGAGGTATTTGGCCCGCGCCTCTCCCAGCGCCCTGCCGCCGAAGGCGATAACCCGGCCCCGCGGGTCCGTGATCGGGAACATCAGCCGCTCGCGGAAGCGGTCATAGGTATCGCCGCCATCCTCAGGCCTGATCAACAAGCCCGTCTCGACCAGCTGTTCCTCCGGCACCTCACGCGTCAGCATGTATTGCTTGAGGGCGGTACGGTTGTTGGGTCCGAGGCCGAGGCGGAAGTCCTCCATGGCCGCCTTGCCGACGCCGCGGTCGCGCAAGTAGGCGCGGGCGGATTTTCCACCCTCCCCGGCCAGTTGGTTTTCGAAGAACTTGGCGGCCTGCTCCATGACGCCGATCAGGCCCGCCTGGGCTTCGGCACGCTCGGCCGCCTGGGGCGATTGGACCGGGATCTGCATGCCGGCTTCCTGAGCCAGTTTCTTGACCGATTCCGGAAAGCTCAAGCCCTCGGTCTCCATCACGAAGTCGAACACGCTGCCGTGCTTGCCGCAGCCGAAGCAGTGGAAAAAGCCCTTGTCTTCGTTGAGCGTGAAGGAGGGTGTCTTTTCGTTGTGGAAGGGACAGAGGCCCGAATGTTCGCGCCCCCGGCGGGTCAACTTGACGCGCCGGCCCACGACGTCGGCCAAGCCGACGCGCGCGCGGACCTCATCGATAAATTGCGCCGGAAACGCCATGCGTACCTGTTCCGACCCCCCGGATTACACCGCCCAAAACCCACCCGGTACCGTCCCCTGCATGGCACCACCGGGATACACGTCTACACTATACCAGCAAACCCTTGACGACACCGCTGGCCTTGCCGAAATCCATCTGACCGGCGTAGCGCGATTTCAATTCGCCCATCACGCGGCCCATATCCTTGATGTTCTCGGCGCCCAATTCACCGATCACGTCCTTGCAAGCCGCCTCGATTTCAGCCATCGACAATTGCTGCGGCAGGAATTCCTCGATGACGGTGATTTCCGCCTCTTCCTTGTCCGCCAGTTCCTGGCGGTTGCCCTCGATGTAAAGCTTCACCGAATCGCGGCGCTGCCGGATCATGGTCTGCAACATGCCCAGGATGTCGTCATCGGTAATGCCTGAGCCGTCGCCTTCGGTGCGGGCGGCGATATCCCGGTCCTTCAGTGCCGCCGTCATCAGGCGCAACGTTGAAACCCGGGCCGAATCCTTGGCCTTCATGGCGACTTTGAGCGAATCGTTTATTTGATTGCGGAGCATGCGTTTACAATATGTGCTGGAAAGGGGGCATATCCTATAGAACTAGGCCCCGGTAGGCAAACGCAAAATATCTTATAAGTTATTGTTTTTAAATAATAATTACTTTCGGTTAGAGGGTTGACTGCGGCACGGGATTTGCTTATCTTGCGCGCCAATTTACACCCGCTTCAGCCGAATTTTTGCCGAATTCGACCGGATTGCCGGGATTGCGACGCCCCAGACCGCCGCCCTGCTCGCCACACCTATACGCCCAGAGGCTGAACGATGGCCGAAACGACCAAATCCGCGCCCACGTCCGCGCCAAAAGCCGCGACGGGGGTATTGGTTTTGGCCGACGGCGCGGTGATCCGGGGTGAAGGCGTCGGCGCGGTGGGCTCGGCGGTCGGCGAGGTCTGCTTCAACACGTCGCTGACGGGCTACCAGGAGATCATCACCGATCCGTCCTATGCCGGCCAGATCATCAACTTCACCTTCCCCCACATCGGCAACGTCGGCGCCAACGACGAAGACATCGAAAGCCTTAACCCCGCGGCGCGCGGCGTCGTTTTCCGGGCCTCCATCACCGACCCCAGCAACTTCCGCTCGGCAAGCCACCTGCACGACTGGCTCAAGGCCAAGGGCCTGTCCGGCGTCGCCGGCATCGACACCCGGCGGCTGACGCGCCACATCCGCAATTCCGGCGCACCCACCGGCGTCGTCTGCCACGCCCCCGACGGCGAGTTCGACATCGACGCCCTGGTGACGCAAGCCAAGGGATGGCCGGGCCTCGAAGGCATGGACCTCGCCAAGGAGGTGTCCTGCACCCAGACCTACACCTGGGACGAGACGCGTTGGAGCTTAAGCGCGGGCTATGGCAAACAAGCTGCGCCCAACTACCACGTCGTCGCCGTCGATTACGGCATCAAGCGCAACATCCTGCGCTGCCTCGCCGCCGCCGGTTGCCGCGTCACGGTGGTGCCCGCCACGGCGACGGCCGAGGACGTGCTGGGCCACAGGCCGGACGGCGTGTTCCTCTCCAACGGTCCCGGCGATCCCGCCGCGACGGGCGAGTATGCCGTGCCGATGATCCAGGCGGTGATTGAGGCCGGCGTGCCCCTGTTTGGCATTTGCCTCGGGCACCAGATGCTGGCGCTGGCGCTGGGCGCCGGTTCGGCCAAGATGCACCAGGGTCACCGCGGCGGCAATCACCCGGTCAAGGACCTCGAAACCGGCAAGGTCGAGATCACCAGCCAGAACCACGGCTTCGTCATCGAGGCCGGCGGCCTGCCCGCCGACGTGACGCAGACGCACACCTCACTGTTCGACGGCACCCTCGAAGGCATCCGCGTCGAGGGCAAACCCGTCTTCTCCGTCCAATACCACCCCGAAGCCTCCCCCGGCCCCGAGGACAGCCACTACCTGTTCGACCGGTTCATTAAACTGATTGAAGCCCATGCCTAAACGGACCGACATCGAGAGTATTCTGATCATCGGGGCGGGGCCGATTATTATCGGGCAGGCGTGCGAGTTCGATTATTCGGGCACCCAGGCCTGCCAGGCGCTGAAGGCGGAGGGCTACCGGATCATTCTGGTGAACTCCAACCCGGCGACCATCATGACCGATCCGGGGCTGGCCGACGCGACCTATGTCGAGCCGATCACGCCGGAGATCGTCGAAAAGATCATCGAGAAGGAAAAGCCCGATGCCCTGCTGCCCACCATGGGCGGGCAGACGGCGCTCAATACGGCGCTGGCGCTCGACGACATGGGCGTGCTGGAGAAGCACGGCGTGCAGATGATCGGGGCCGACCGCAAGGCCATCCAGAAGGCCGAGGACCGCGAGGAATTCCGCGAGGCGATGGCCAACATCGGCCTGGAGTGCGCCCGCAGCGTCATCGCCAACACCATGGCCGAAGCCCGCGATGCGCTGCCTCAAGTCGGCCTGCCGGCCATCATCCGGCCGTCCTTCACGCTGGGCGGCACGGGCTCGGGCATCGCCTATAACCGGGAGGAATACGAGGCCATCGTGGCGGCCGGTCTCGACGCTTCGCCGGTGACGGAGGTGCTGATCGAGGAATCGGTGCTGGGCTGGAAGGAATACGAGATGGAGGTGGTGCGCGATCGGGCGGACAACTGCATCATCATCTGTTCCATCGAAAACGTCGATCCCATGGGCGTGCATACCGGCGATAGCGTGACGGTTGCCCCGGCGCTGACGCTGACCGACAAGGAATACCAGATCATGCGCAACGCCTCGATCGCG
>CAZGTM010000099.1:3573-9769 GCA_964528595.1 uncultured Rhodospirillaceae bacterium | reverse complement strand
ATCTCGACAATTTGTTCTTCGGAATAATGCCGGCGCAGGCGTTCGAAATCATCGTCGCCGGCCAAGTTCGGTACGCTGGCGGCGCATTGGGCGAGGTGAAGGGCGGCGCGTTCGGCTTCGGAAAACAACGGATCGGTTTCGTACTGAAATACGGCGGCGATTTTTTCCGCCTCGACACCGGCCTTGGCGGAGGCGTCGGCGGTGTGAGCGATACAGTACTGGCAGCCGGCCGATCGGCTGGCGACATTGGCGACGAGGTTCCTCAGGCCCTGCGGCAGCGAACTTTCGCCCACCAGCACCTCGAAGGCCAACGGCAGGAACGTCGCCAGCAAACTGGGCCGGTGCGCCATGGTCAGCAGACTGTTGGGGACGAAGCCTGAGGCTGCCTCGATACGCTCAAATGTCTCGGCAAATTCACCGAGGTCTTCCCGAGCAATGGTTTTGATACGCGCCACGGTTCCGCCTTGTCGGTTGTTTCGCCTCAGAGCAGTCCCGTCGTCAGGATCGGGAACGCCAAAACCAAGGCTAATGCCAGCAGCATCATCAATGCAAATGGCGCCGCGCCGGCAAATATGCTGCCGAGCGAAATCGTCTGGTCCTCCAGCGTCGATTTGATGACGTAGACCGAAATGCCGAAGGGTGGGGTCAGCAAACCTATCTCGACGGCGATAATGGTGACGATGCCGAACCAGATCAGGTCGGTGTTCAGCGAGACCATGACCGGCAGGATAATCGGCACCAGGATCAGCATGATCGAGGACGAATCCAGGATGGTGCCCATGACGATAACCAACGCAACATAAGCCAGCACCACACCCCAGAAACCGATATCTGCGCCGGCGATCCAGTTGCCGAACTCGGCCGGCAGGCCGGAGATCGCCAGCATGCGGGAATACATCTGGGCGGCGATAATCAGGAAACAGATACTGGCCGTGACGATGCCGGTATCGGTCAGCACCGACCAGAAATCCGACCACGTCAGCGACCGCCGCACCAGGCCGATGACAATTGCGGCGATACAGCCGACCGCCCCCGATTCGACTGGCGTGAACCAGCCCGAGTAAATGCCGCCCAGCACCAGCCCGATAAGAATGACGATGGGCGCGCTTTTGCGGATCAGATCGGCGAAACTGATGTCGCCTTCCTTCGAGGGCGACAGGTTTGAGCCGATAAACCCGGGCCAGAAATAGGCCATCAGAATAACGGTCAGTCCGAACAGCATGGCCAGAACGATGCCCGGCAGGATACCGGCCAGAAAAAGATCGCCGACCGATTGTTCGGTCAGAATACCGTAGAGGATCAGCAGCAAACTTGGCGGGATCAGCATACCGAGAACCGACGATCCGGCGACGACGCCGACGGCAAAGCGCTCGGTGTAGCCATGACGCAGCATCTCCGGCACGGCCAGGCGGGTGAAGACAGCGGCCGAGGCGATCGAAATACCGGTGATGGCGGCAAATATGGCGTTGGCGCCGACGGTGCCGACCCCGAGACCGCCGCGAATGCGCCGGAAGACGAAATTGGCGACATCGAAGGCGTCACGACCGACGCCGGTAACCTGAACGATGAAACCCATCAGGACAAACACCGGCACCACGCCGAAGTAATAACTGGCGATGGAATCGTAGGCTGCCAGCGCCAGCAACTTGCCGGCCAGAACCGACGAGCCCTTGATCGCCCAAACGCCGGCATAAGAACACAGCATCAGAGCGATGGGCACGAACATCCCGGCGTAGACCAGGATCACCATGACGATCAGCGAGGTCAGGCCGATATCAAACGTCGTCATAGGCACCTGACTTCCCTGTCGCGTCCTCGGGCAGGAAGGCTTTGACCGCACCCAAGGCAAACTGCAGGACGAGCGCGGCGCAGCCGATCAGAATGATCAGTTTCACCGGCCAAACCGGAGCCGTGAAATCGCCAACCGAGCCGACGAAGGTCTGTTTGCGCCAGCTCTTTTCGAACAATCCCAGGCTGGATGAAAACAGGATGATCAGCAAACCGGCCGACAGCAGATTATAGACGCTCTCAAAAACCTGCCGCAGCCGCGGCCATCTCCGCGCAACCACGCCGAGCAACGCATCTGAGCGGGTCAGGCGGCCGACACTGACGGTTTGGGCGATCTGTAGGAAGACGATGGCGACGATGGACAGCGAAACCATTTCCGGCACGCCCGACACCGGGGCGCCGAACAAGGCGCGGCCGACAACGTCGGAATTAATCAGCAGAACCAGCAAAAGGATGAGGCCGGTGCCCAGCATGTTGAGCACCTTGGTCAGGAAATCGATAATCCGCCTTGTGGTATCGAACGACGACCACAAGGCGGATTTTTCCGGCATGTCCCGCTTCAAAACGATATGGAACCGGGCTTAGTTCTGATCCCAGTTGCGCACCGGTTTGGCCCCGGCGGCGCGCATCGCATTCATGTAGTTGTTGAGCACCGCGGTGCCGTTCTTGCCGGCCTTGTCGAGTTTGTCCGCCCACACCTTGGCCGCGTTATCCATGCCCTTGGCCCATTGCTGGCGGAAAGCCATGTCGACATCCGACACGGTGGCGCCCTTGGTTTTCATGATGGCCAGGAACTTGGTGACGGTCGCTTCGAGGTCTTTGTGATAGGCCACACGCATGGCATCGGCGCCGACCTTAAGGGCTTTTTGAACGGCCGCGGGCTGGGCGTCGTACCAGTCCTTGTTGGCCGCCAGGCCGCCGGCGTACTGGGCGCCGAAACCGATCCGCGTGATGTGCGGGGCGACTTCATAAAGCTTGCCGGGCAAGGCGGCCGAGGCAAATACGATAACGCCGTCATAAACGCCCGTTTTAATTTCGTTGTAATAGGTCGTCAGGTTGCCCGACACGCCGACCGCGCCGGTGCCTTTTAGCCAGTTTACGGCCGGTCCCGGCGCGCCGATTTTCTTGCCCTTGAGGTCGGCGATGGACTTGATCGGGAACTTGGCCATGATCAGGTAATCATCGATGCCGATGCCGCCGCCGAGGTACTCGAGGCCGTTCTCGTGCCAAGTCGCCTGCAGGTCCTTGTTGGTCTTGTGCAGGTCATCGATCATGTCGGATATCGCCGTGGCGTCGGACGAGACGAACGGCGTGTAATAAGTGACGTTCTGGACCGACAGCTTGGCCGGTTCAAACACCGTGGAGACGACGCCGACTTCGGCCAGGCCTTCTTCCGTGGCTTCCAGCACACTGCCGACCTTGGCCAGTGATCCGGCGTATTGTTCCTTCCATTTGATGGAATGGCCGGACCCTTCCAGCGCCTTGCTGACGGCGGGAATGAAGGTTTTGCTGGTGTGTTTGACCCAGCGGAAAACCGGCGGATGTCCGGCGGCAACCGTGGCGTTGATATCGCCGGCCAGGGCGGGTTGTCCGGCAACGGCGATTATCGCCATGCCCATCAATCCGATCGTCGATGCAACAAAACTCTTTTTCATCTTACCTTCCTCCCAAAGGTTTGTGCGCGCAGCGCACAGGTCGGGCGCCGTCAAATTTCGGCGCCTTTTGTGATGTCGGCTTTCGTCGACAGAATAATATCGGCCGTGAGCGCCATGTGCTGTTCCAGCACGGCCCGGGCACGGCCGGAATCGCGCGACAGCACGGCGTCCAAAAGCGCGCGATGCTCGGCGATGACATCTTCGGGATCGAAATCGTAATCCAGCAGCAACCGGCGATAGCGCGTGCCCTGATCGTAAAGTTGGTGACAAAACCGGATCAGGCGCGGCGAGCCGCAGGCAGAAATCAAGGTGCGGTGGAAGTTGCTGTGGATGTCCTCCCAGTCGCCGATGTTTTCATCGATAATCACCTGATCCCGCGACATGAATTTGTTGAGGCGGTGAAAGGCGCCCAAGACGTCGCCCTCCCAGGCGTCGTCGCCGCGGACGATGGCGCGTTCAATGGCCGCGCCTTCAACCGCCTGACGGGTTTCGGTAATGTCGACCAGGTCCTCGGTCGAGATCGGCGCCACCCGAAAGCCGCGCTGATTGAGACTGTGCACCAGCCCTTCCGCCACCAGCCGGGACAACGCTTCACGCATCGGACTGCCGCCGACGCCGTAACGGGCTTTAAGATCACCCACCCGCAAGCGCGTGCTGGGTGAAAACGCACCCCCCAGTATGTCGTCGCGCAGACGGTCCACGGCAACGCTCGTCAGTGTCGCCGTGCTGTCACTTTCAGGTTGGTTTGAGGTCTCTGGTTTCATCCGAAAGGGTCGCCTGATCGATCTTTGATGCCGCCGTATGATGACAACATTCTGCGTCTTAACAAGAAAAAAATCGGCAAGAAGCAAAAATATCGATATTTTTTTTGCTTCCGATCTGCCTAAATACGCAGAGATAAAAAAACGAACGTCGGGAGGACGGTCGATGAAACTGGTGACTTTTGACGAACAAGGCGCACCCAGGCTGGGCGCTATGACCGCCGACGAAAGCCAAATCGTTGACCTTCAGGCCACCCAGGTTTCGATCAATCGCCGGCCTTATCAACCCTTCCGCTCGATGCTGGCGTTGATCGAAAAGGGTGAAGGGTCGCTTGATAAAGCCCGCGAGACAGTGCAACTCAGCGCCGAAGGCCGCGCGCCCGGTACCGTTATGGCGGCGGGCCAGGTCAAGCTGATGGCGCCCATTCCCCATCCGCCGCAGATGCGCGACGCCATGTGTTTTGAAAAACATCTGCAACAGGCGATGGACCAGGCCATCCTGAGACAAGCTGCCGCGACTGACGATCCGCAAACCGCGGCTGCGGAAATGCGGGCGTCGGGTCGCTTCAAAATTCCGCAGGTCTGGTACGAGCAGCCGATCTATTACAAGGCTAATCGATTTGCGGTAACCGGCACCGGCACGGATGTCGTCTGGCCGTCGTATTCCCAGTTCATGGACTACGAAATGGAATTCGGCATTTTTATCGGCAAAGAAGGCAAGGACATTCCGGTGGAGCGGGCGCGGGAGCATATCTTCGGCTTTACCGTCTTCAACGATTTTTCCGCGCGTGATGCGCAATTGACGGAGATGGCGGCGCAACTCGGTCCGGCCAAGGGCAAGGATTTCGACAACGCCAACGTCATCGGTCCCTGTATCGTCACGGCCGACGAATTCGGCGATCCCTACGATCACGAGATGATCGTGCGGGTCAACGGCGTGGAGATGTCGCGCGGCTCGAGCAGCACCATGCACTGGACGTTCGAGCAGCTGATTGCCCACATCTCCCAGAGCGAAACGCTGCATCCCGGTGAGTTCATCGGTTCGGGCACCGTCGGCGACGGTTGCGGCCTCGAACACGGCCGATCATTGGAGGCCGGTGATGTGGTCGAGCTTGAAGTTTCAGGAATTGGCGTCTTGCGTAATAAGGTGCTGCGTAACGACAAATAGAATGGCGAGGAGGTGACGATGTCGAAATGGCAATACACCAAAGGGCTGCACGATCTGGGACAGGGCAGTTACGCCTACCTGCAGCCGGACGGCTCGTGGGGCTGGTCCAACGCCGGCCTGATAACCGATGGCGAGGACAGCCTGCTGGTCGATACGCTGTTTGATCTCAATCTGACGCGCGAGATGCTGCAGATCATGCGCGATGCCGTGCCGCAATCGGAAAATATCGGCACCTTGGTCAACACCCACGCCAACGGCGATCACACCTACGGCAATCAACTGGTCGAAGGCGCGGCCATTGTCGCGACCGCAGCCGGCGCCGAAGAGATGGCCGAATTGCCGCCGGCCGCACTCGCAGAAATCATGCGCAACGCGGGCGCCATGGGCGAAGCCGGCGCTTTTCTCAAGAAGCTGTTCGATGTCTTCGATTTCGAAGGGATCGAATACAACGGCCCGACAGAAACCTTCAGCGGCACTTCGACCCGCAAGGTGGGCGACAAGACCGTCGAGCTGCACGAGGTCGGGCCCGCCCACACCAAGGGTGACACCCTGGTATACGTGCCCGGCGACAAGACCGTGTTTACCGGCGATATCCTGTTCATCGATGGCCATCCCATCATGTGGGCCGGGCCGGTCGCCAACTGGATCAAAGCCTGCGATCTGATGCTGGGTTGGGACGTCGAAACGATTGTACCGGGACACGGACCGATCACCGACAAATCCGGCGTCGCGGCGGTGCGGGGTTATCTGGTTTATGTCGAAGCCGAGGCGCGAAAGCGCCACGCCGCCGGCATGGGCGTGATGGAGGCGGCTCAGGATATCGC
>CAZGTM010000099.1:0-3473 GCA_964528595.1 uncultured Rhodospirillaceae bacterium | reverse complement strand
CTGGAGAAGGATCAGTTGCCGGGCGGCGAGGGCTGGGCCATCGAGTGGATCAAGGTAATGACCCACAACGGTACGCATCTCGACGCGCCGTATCATTTCCATTCGACGATGGATCAGGGCCAGCGGGCGATTACCATCGACGAGGTGCCGCTGGACTGGTGCTTCAACCCCGGCGTCAAGCTCGATTTCAGCGCCCTGGGCGACGGCTATGTGGTGACGGCGGCCGACGTCGAAGCCGAACTGGCGCGCATCGGGCATGAATTGAAGGCGATGGATATCGTGCTGGTCAACACCGGCGCCGGCGCGGCCTATGGGACCGATCACTATGTCTCAACGGGTTGCGGCATGGGGCGGGAGGCAACGCTTTATCTGCTGGAGCGCGGCGTGCGGGTGACCGGCACCGACGCCTGGAGCTGGGATGCGCCCTTTGTTCATACCAAGGACAAGTTCGATGAAACCGGCGACGAAGGCTTGATCTGGGAAGGTCACCGCGCCGGCATGGAGATCGGTTACTGCCACCTCGAAAAGCTGCACAATCTGGAAAGCCTGCCGGGCGATGGATTTCAGGTCGTCTGTTTCCCGGTCAAAATCAAGGCGGCCTCGGCCGGCTGGACCCGCGCGGTCGCCATCATCGATGAATAGGAGAACGGGGCGTCATGAGCGCTAATCCGCTGGACGGTTTCAAGGTCGAAAAGTCCGACCTTTCATACATTGGCGAGGATCTGCAGAGACCGGAATGTATTTTGGCCGAGCCCGACGGCACGCTCTGGTCGGCCGATGCACGCGGCGGCGTGGTGAAAATTTCGCCCGACGGCAGCCAGCGGATTATTACACAGGATTATGCCCAGGCCTTCGCCAGCGAAACTGACATCGCCACCAAGTTTGTCGACGGCACCCTGCCCAACGGTCTGGCGTTCGCCGAGAACGGCGATATCCTGATCTCCAATTTCGGCACCGATATTCTCGAAGTGATGACCCGGACCGGCGAAACCCGGGTGATGTACGACACCATCGACGGCCGGCCCATCGGCAAGGTCAATTTTGTCCTGCGCGATTCGCGAAACCGCATCTGGCTGACTATTTCAACGCGCATTCACAACTGGATGGACGCCGTCAGCCCCAACATCTGCGATGGGTATATTGCGCTGGTCGACGAAAACGGCATTCGTATCGTCGCCGACGGTTTTCATTTCACCAATGAAATCCGCCTCGATGCCAACGAGGAGTGGCTCTACATCGTCGAGACCTGCGCCCGGCACATCAGCCGCATGCGCGTGCAGCCTGACGGCTCGTTGACCGACCGCGAAATCTACGGCCCCGACAACACCGGATTTTTCATCGACGGTATTGCCTTCGATGAATTCGGCAATCTTTGGGGAACCCACATCATGCGTGATCAGATCTTCGCCATCACGCCGGAGGGCGACGTGCGTATCCTGCTCGACGACGACGTGCCCGGCCCTTCGACGGCGCTGGAACAGGCCTTCGAACGCGACGAAGTGACGCCCGATCTGATGCTGGCCTGCGGCGGCACCATCGCCAAATGGATGGCTTCGATTACCTTTGGCGGGCCGGACCTGAAAACCGTCTATATCGGCTCGCTTGCCGGAAACCGCATTCCGTATTTTCAATCTCCCGTCGCTGGGCTGCCAATGGTGCATTGGCGATAATCTCCGCAGGGCCCGCGGGGAAGGAAAATTTGCCTCACAAAAAGATGACGGCGAGCTCAACTCCCTCGTCAGATGACTGGAGGGTCCGCATCTGGCCACAAGCGGAAATTTCAATCGCTGGCCATATCTGCGTTTGACAACAGCCAAGCCACGAATTTCTGCACGGCGGGACGCAGCGGCCCCGGTAACGTTTCGACAAAATAGAGACCAAACAACGGTTCACGGAACAGTTCGACAATTCGTCCGGCCGCGATGTCGTCATCAAAGAAAGCTCTGGCAGAATAAGTGACGCCGTCGCCGCGTCTTACCGCATTCATAATCAGGTTGCCGGGCATCTGGCTGATATTGAGCCGCTTCTCAGGAACCACCCCCCTGTAACGAAGCCAGTCTGCAACCTCATTCGTTCCAAGCTCCTGCAGCCAAGGCACATCAATCAGGGATGTCGGGGAGTCGATTTGATAGCCAGCGACCAAATCGGATGACCCGACAATAACCATATCGGTGACGACGACGGCCGGCGCTTCTGACGTTGGCCGCCGTTTGTCCCGGTAACGTATGGCGACATCGGGCCCGCCGGGAGCAGGGTCGATCACCTGGCTTGTCGGGTTCAGCAGGAGGGTGATTTCCGGATTTGTTCGTTGAAACTCAGCTAAACGCGGCATTAACCACTCGACGGCAAACGCCGGCGGCATCGTAATCTGAACTGGCTGACTTGCGGCGTCTTCAGTCAGTTGGTCCACGCTGCGCTGGATCAATGAGAACGCGGAGTCGAGGTCGCGAGACAGGCGCTTTCCGTCCTCTGTGAGCGATATGCCGCGCCCTCGACGGGTAACGAGTGAAACGCCCAGTCTGCCCTCCAAGGTCTTAACCTGCTGACTAACGGCGGGGTGCGTCACGTTGAGATGTTCGGCGGCGAGCGAATAGCCTCCCGTCTCAGCAACCGCATGAAAGGCGCGCAGGCTATTAAGCGAGGGTAGCTTGGACCACTTCATATTAAAGTTTTTCTTACAAATGATCAGAATTTATGAGTGGCATGTTTGTGATGAGGGCGTAGTTATAGCGAAGAAACTCAAAAAGATCATTGGTGATGTTCTAAAATTACCAAGGAAAATCTAACATGAATAACGGGACATGAGTGACAAGGACAAGCTTCACGAAGGTGGCTGTTACTGCGGTGCCGTCCGGTATCGAATTTCAGGTCCGCCGGTTTGGACGGGACACTGCCATTGCAGATCCTGCCAAATGGCTCTGGGTGGCGCCTTTGTGACATGGGCCAAAGTGGCGGCGAGCGATTTCACCGTGACCAACGGGAAAATCAAACTCTGCTCCATCAATGCCGGCATCGAGCGCGGATTTTGCGGCGACTGTGGAACCACATTGACTTACGGCGCCATCGAGGAAGTAGACGGCCAGGACTGGAGCGGCGACGCTTGGTTCGCGGCGGCGACCCTGGACGATCCCTCGATCTGCAACCCGGCAACACATGTTTACGTCTCACACCGTCAGCCCTGGATCAAACTCGACGACGGTTTGCCGACGTTCAAGGAGTTCTGAAAGTCTTCGAATGGATCCGTTTAAAAAGGAGGTTCCGATGTCGACAGCCTATTCATACGCCTGCGCCGACTGCGAAGGCATGGAAACTTGTCCCGGTAGCGTTACGGCCGAAACGGAGGACGAGGTCTGGAAGCTGATGGAACTGCATGCGGTCGTCGCCCACGGCGAAGACCCGAGCAGTTGGGACGAAGAAACACGGCAGTATCTTGGGACTCTCATCAAACCAATGTGAACAACGAAACATTTAAC
>CAZGTM010000098.1:0-10024 GCA_964528595.1 uncultured Rhodospirillaceae bacterium | reverse complement strand
AATCTATTCATGAAAGGCCGAGGATAAATCTCGCGTTTATTCGTATAGCTCGAAAAATTTGGTTTCGCCGATTTTGCGAAGTCGAGACCGGGCCTTGGTGGCGACGATGTAGCGTTGCGAATCTGGCAAGGCCAGGTACCCCCTGGACAGCGCATTGGCGCGAATTTTCTGAACGATTACCACCCGCCGGCCATCACCGCCGTTGAAGCTGTTGTCGACCCTTTCAATGAGCTCCTCGCGGATCAGAATATCACCCAATGGCCAGTCGATGGGCAATGGGTTGGGGGCAGAGGATCTGACCCAATAGGCGGCAAGATCGGGAATGATGGCATATGGCCGCTCCCCCACCAACTCCACTGCATGTTGGAGGTCGCGCAGAAAATTAGCCGTATTAGGACCGGTCCGAATATTCTCTAAACCCGGTAGCAGGGCTCCGGCATCTTCGGTCAATCGAGCGGAATCGGCATCGAGATACACATACTTGTGTCGGGCCTGCCAATAATTGACAGCGGAGACGACAAGCAGTATTGCGGTCAAAACGGGCACCAAAAATGGTGGCGACACCGGAATTCTGTGTTGCAACGAAAGAAGGAAAACGATGAACAAGCCGGTGGCCAGAGCCGGCGAGTTATAGCCCATCGAGATAGACGCGCACCAGCCGATCGTGACGGCCATCAGCGCGACACGCCAAAGCCGCCCCGCGCCTAATTCTCTGTGCCACAGGTTTAACCCAACCCCCAAGGTGACGCCCATCAAACCGAAAGACGGGGCCCATAAGAACCGGCCCTCACCGAGGGCGACAGCTGCAACAATAAGAACAGAATAGAGGGCCAATATGGGAAGCGATCGGCCCTCGTCATAGGCCAACCGGCCGATGATCAATCCAAATAAGATCCCCCACGGGAAGGCGTACTCCCAGACGTATCGCAGAACACCGACGTCCAGCAATTCGTTGCGTGCCGTTAATTGCAGGACGGCGTCTGGCAGCGCACCGGCGACGGCCAGAAAAACGACGAACAAAATTCCCGGCAATGCGGCAGCCAGCCAAGACCGCCTCCTGTACAGATCGCCGCAAAGCCAGAGCGCCAACGGTGCGGCCGGCAAAAAGTTTTGTTTGCAGAGGTAGGCGATGCCGATGACCAGATAGCCCAGGTCCCGCCGATTTTTTGATTCGGACGTGCAAATCAACAGGCCCAAGCTGATAAACACCAGGCCATCGATGGTATTCCAGGCCATGATCGGGAAGTAGTGGCTGGAAAACAGAAAGCCGATCCCGGCATAGGAGAATTTGGCAATTCGAGCCATTTTGGGAGCGACGAAGTGGGCGCAAACTTCGGTCCAGGCCCAGGCGGTGAGGGCGAGTTCGAACCAGACGAAGAATCGGGAAATCCAAAACGTATAATCACCGCCAAAAAAAACGAAAGGTAGATGGAGTAAAGGCGAACCAATGGCGTGGATCGAAATGAAATCCAGATAGGGTACTTCGCCGTCCAGGAGGCGCCGGCTATATGCTAAAATGAAACCGTCATCCGTCGGATTGAACCCCATCCACGAGAAAGCCGAATGAGCAATCGCGGCCACGGCAACCACGAACAACAACCCGAACACCCAGCGGCTGCCGCGACGATGGGCGAAAGCGATGAGCGAGGCCTGAAGTTGCCCACCTATCCCGGATCGGAAAAAAGCCATGGAATAATAGGCCCCTTGCTGATTTTGGTTCTGGCGGTCGTCGGAATTACGCTTTTCATGTCGTCACCTGCGGATCGGGCGTCGGGCATTGCAGGTTGGCTACAACGACCCCCAGTTATCGCCATTCAAAGCCGCCTCCGTATTATCGGTTACGACGTCGGTCCCGTCGACGGAATTTGGGGTCCCCGCTCCACCATTGCGCAGAAACAATACCTGGATCACCAAGGCATGGCGCCAACCGACGAACCCTCGGCCGCCGTCACGATCGTTAATCAGATTGCGCCCTGAGCCAGCCGCGGGAATTTAACCGATCAATCAGAATCTTGGCTGCGCTGGCGTGTCCCGCCTCAGTCCAATGAGCATCGATCTCGAAATACTGCCTTTCACCGGTTCGTTCGAGCCTTCTGAATTCGTCGGTCAGATCGACGAATTCGATATTGCTCCGTGAATTGAACCAGGACGAAAGCACCTGCTGCGAATCCTCCGACGACTTTAGATATCGGCATTGCGCGGGCGATTTTCCGGAATGGTTTTCGCATAGCCAGGGGTAGTCGCCAACCATGTAGGAAACCGGAATATACATCACCAAGGTATGGCCGCCGCGTTGGTGCACCAGGTCCGCAAGGGCACCAAGGTATTCCAGAGATTTGATCGCGTCGGCATCGAGCACGCCTCTTTCGAAATTTTCGAAGGGTGCAACCGCCATCCCCTTCTGTAGCGCCTGGCGGCCGCCAAAAATGCTCGATCCGATGCTTACCAATTTCTTGCCGCCAATCAACAAGAGCCGCCCAGTATTGAAGTCACGCAGGCGTTTTTGCCACCAAGGTTCAAGCCACTCCGCCTTGGACCGCGAAACGAGATATCCTTCCCTATTGACCGTGATGTCGCTCCGTTCAATGCGAACAAGTTCGCCCGCCTGATCGTTGATCAATCTTACTGAAGCGATGTCGTCTGTCAGATCATTCCAGGGGAAAAGTCCAACGACAAGCACATGCGGAATCATCTCACGATGACTTTTAAGGTAGAGAAAATAATCGGCCGGCGCGGCGCCATTCACCGGCGCCAGGGTCATCACGCGTTTTTCGGGGAAAGCTTCAGCGATCAAGTCGCCGTACCTCTCGCCGACATTGACACCGTGTCCGAAGGTGAATGAATCGCCGACGATTGCGATATCGAGTGGATCCCCGTCGAAATCGATGTCCATTCGGAAACCACGATTATTGGTTCGAATGTCCGTACTGAACTCGTGAGAGCGAAACTTTTGATGGTAGTTCGGTTTGATGCCGTAGTAGTAGCCCGTTTCCTGCGGTACGAAGATGTGCAGGCGCCCTTCGCCTGAGGGCAATGCCAACGGCGTGGCCAAAGGCCACAATTGAAGCGCAAGATATGCCGCTGCCTCGACAGCTGCCAGTAGAACGATCCCGACGAAGGAATAGAGCGAAAACTTGCTCACTGAAACGACTGCGTTTTCACCGGCGCCGGAAACCATGTATCCGTGAAACCCCTCAACCGATAAATTGCCAGCGCCGCCCATTCCCGCAAACCCATGGCGACGAGCGTGAACCCGCGGCTGGTGTCAAATGCAGGCGCCAACGAATAGGAACCGCTGGTTCGATAATCGACCGGATAGGGAACGATGTTCCAGCCGGCTGTCCGAAATACACCCACGGCCCGTGGCATGTGCCATGCCGATGTCACCAATAGCCAATTGTCGGAGGAAACGGGCTTTATCAAACGGTGACCCAGTGTCGCGTTTTCGAAGGTGTTGGCCGACTGCCCTTCGATACGAAAGCGATGGGATTCGATGCCGTGGCGGGCAAAGAATTCCGGCAGCAAAGTTTTGGCGAGCCCCGTGCGCCGACCATTCCCGTTCCTGCCTCGGCTGATAAGCAGCTGTGTCGATGGATATATCCGCGCCAGTTCGAGAAATGCGAACAAGCGTTCACCAGCACTGCCCAAAACCATTTGTTTTCGGGCGGCTGAAAGTGTGTCATCGGTGGCGCCGCCCAGAACAACGATCCCGGCAATGTGCTCGGGTAATTGTCGGGGCGGGGGAAAACGGTTTTCAAGTGGTGCGACCAGCCAAACTCCGACAGGCAGCACGGCGCTAACCAGAACGGCAAAAGTCAACGTTGTGATCACGGCGCGGGCGGCACGCCACCGTCTAAACCAGGTTAGCCCACAAGCCAACAACAGCGCGATGAGCATAAGGTTGGCAGGCTGAAGAACCGTTCTGTCCACTGCAATTCCCTGTCAGGGTACGACAATCTGACCCGGCTCGGAGATTGGCAAGGCATCGCTTCCGACAAGTTCCAGGTTCGTCAGGCGGCCAACCCGGCTGGCCAACCCCCCGGCCGCTCCCGCAGTGCGGTCGCGCTCATTCAGAAATCGCCGCAAAGGCGCACTACGGCCGCGTACTTCTTCATTCCGACGACCCGACATATGGTCCGCTACGGACCACAATCTGATCGTGCCATCTGTGCCACCGGAGGCAAAGTAGAGACCATCCGGGCTGAACGATGTCGTAACCGCGAACTCCCGATGTCCGGCGAGCCAGGAGACAATGTCTCGGGATTTCAAGTTCCATAGCCTCACGGTATTCCGATCCTTGCTGTTCGAAGCCGAGACCAAAAGCTTGCTGTCGGGACTGAAGCTCACCGACCAAACCATGAGCGAGTGGTGGCCGAGCAGCGTATCGATGAGTGTGCCCCGAGCAACGTCCCACAGTCGAACGGTCTGATCGGCACTGGTCGTCGCCAAATATTCCCCGTTTTGACTGAATGCTATGCCCCGGACAACGTAGTCGTGGTCCTTGAGGGCGTGAATAAGCTTGCCTGACTTGGCAAACCAAATATTTGCCACGGTATCATTGCCCGCGGTTGCCAGCAATCTGCCGTCTGAACTGAAGGTGACGCCGCCAACCGGTTTGCCTTCATGCCCTTCGATCATATAGGACAAGTCAAATGACGGAACCTGCCAAACTTTGACGATCCCATCGTAACTCGCGGATGCAATACGTTGGCCGTCTGCGCTAAAGGCAACCGAAAAAATCCAATGGTCGTGGGCGTTTTCGAGATCCCGCAAGAGTTTGCCGTCGGCGACGCGCCAAATTCGCAGTCTTTTGTCGCGGCCGCCCGACAGCAACCATTTGCCATCGGGGGAAAAGGCGATCGAACGTACGGCGTCACCATGCGCGCCGCTGTTCGCAGCGGAGAAAAATCGGCGTATCTCGCGACCCTCGGGCACCTCCCACAAACGTATGGATTGATCGTCTCCAGCCGAAGCCAGCCATCGTCCATTGGGATGATAAGCGACGGCCCGCACGGTTCCGGTATGCCCTCTGATCACCTTGGCATGGTCGCGTGGCGTCAGGCGCCAGCGTTTTAGCGTGCGATCCTCACTCGCCGGCACGAGTGTCTTGCCGTCTCTGCCGATCGCGACCTGAGTGACGTAGTGCCGATGGCCTCTCAGGGTAGCAATTTCGGCCATGGCGCCAACGTCCCATATCTTGACGGTTTCATCCAGGCTCCCCGAGACCAAGCGATCGCCGGCCGGGTCGAACGCTACGCTGTCGACGGATTTCCCGTGGCCTTTTAGAACTGCGATTTCACGCTCCCTGGCTAAGCTCCAGACTTTGACCGTGGTATCCCAACTGCCTGCCGCCAAATACCGTCCGTCCGAACTGATGCTTAGTGACCGCAACGGTTCGCTATACTGCCGAACGCGTCTTTCAGCGCCGCTATCGATGTCCCGGAAGACGATCCAGCGATCGTCGCCGACCGAAACCAAGCTCCGACCACCTGGCAGAAAAGCGATATCGTTTAACCTGTCCAGCTGACTGAAGGACGCAATTTTCTCACCACTTGTCGGATTCCACACCGATATTGATCCGTCGCGGCCGGCGCTGGCAAGTAAACCGCTCTCTAAACTGAAGGCTAGCGCTGAGACTCCACCGTCGTGGCGGCCCAGTACGGTGCTCGAAGCGAACTCCGGTCCGCTCCATTTCGTAACCACTCCAACCTCGCTACCGCTGACAACCATTGTTGCGTCTGGTGCGAAGGCGACACGAGTGACGCTGGACGCTTGCCGCGGGAGCGTTTTCAGTATCGCGAGATCCGAAGCCCTGCGAACGGAAATGATCCCATCCTTTGCCCCGGTGACCAGTTTCTTGGAGTCCGGCGACAGCGCAGCGGTCAAGAGGGCGCTACTTTCCACATGCGATCTCTCCAGCGATGCCTCCAGTGCCAGCGATGACAAAAAATCGCTTTCCTTGGGAGTCAATATTCCGGCGCTGAGTTCGCGGTATCGAATGGCTTGCGCACCGTAATACAAGGCCGTGCCACTGTCGCGGTTCTCTGCGGACGTCCTGGCTTTTTGCATGAGCAATGTCGAAATACGGTGGTTCTTGGCCCGTTCGGCTGTACGGGAGTCAATGTAGCCGTCGTACCAAATGCCGCCGACGACAGCGAGGACCACGGCCGTCAGCGCCGCCAGTTGGAGGCGCAACCACAATCGGCGGCGTTTATCCCGTTGCTTGAGATCGTCGTAATCGACCTCCAGCAAGCCTGAGAGCAATTTGAAGAAGGCGTTTTTGCGCCCGTCCTTGCCGACCCGCGCGTCGGCGGCAATCGGTTCGCTTCGTTCATCACTAAGACTGCCGTTGGAATTCACCCGCCATCGAACGGCATCGGGAAAGCACTCCAATAAACCGCTTTCGGGCTTGTCGGTCGCCCAAGGTTCGCCGTCGACTATCAAACTCAAAACCTGGTCCTCTCGCCCTAGGCGCTTGAACTCCCGAACTTCTTCGTTGACCCAATGCGAACGGGCCGAGTTGGGCGAACACAGCACGACCAGGAAACGTGATCCTTGAATGGCAGCGCTGATTTTTTCGCCAAGGTCTGAAGATCCGGGTAGCTCCTCGCGATCCCGAAAAACCGGATAAACCCGTTTCGGGACCTTGCCGTAGCTGGTTTCGCGACCCACAAGCCGCCTTGGCACGCGGTAACCCTCGAGCTTCTTGTGAAGCCAGGTTGCCCACTGCTCGTCCTGATGGCTATAGCTGATAAAGGCCCAATATTTGTACCGACCAGCTCCTTTGTCGGATTCGCTTGTCATCTTTTCGGCAGCATTTCCGGATTCCCTCGAAGGCCAATCAAGCTAGTCGGAATCAGGATCTTCACTGATTCGGCGTAACAGATACATGGGTAGATTACCGTAGCCCTTCGCCGCCGGATGGCTGCCGACATAGTCGCAGGCGAATTCTGAAGTGTCATCGAGGGCAAGGCGGGCGGCGAACGATTCGGTGACATAGACACAACCTTCGGGCGTGACCGGTTCAATTCTCGCTGCCCGGCTAACGTGGGCGCCGAAATAATTCTCAACCCTCAACACAGGATCGCGCGTCCGATAGATCGGCCCGAAGTGGCCGCCCAATCGAAGCGCCAGATAGTCGGGCAGGTCACGAATGTCGGCCAGATATTCTGCCATGGCCGTTTGCATAGCCAGGGCGCAGCGCGCCGCTATCTTTGCCTGTTCGAAGACGACGAAAATGCCATCGCCCCAGGTGTTTCGAAATAGTACGGCGTCGCTGAAGGAATCGATCACCTCAGCCAGGCGTCCAAGTATCTGATCGACAAATATGGGCAAATCGCGGTCGCCCAGAGTGCTGAATCCCTTGATGTCACCGAACAACATGGCGCGTTGGACACGGCTGAGGGCCGCCGGTTTGTCGGACGAGTCACTGACCTCATTGCCGCTGCCCGAGACATTAATAATGGACTGAGGAAGATTAAGATCGCGCCATTGGGCGACATCGAAGGAGGTGCCCACCGGCTGGCTGGGCGGCATGCCGTCCCATACCGCGATTTGCTCGACCGGTCCGTCGAGATATCGGGCCCTGAGAAGGGCCAATCCCATACCCATCCCGCTGCAATAACTGAACAGTTGATCGTCGCCGAGGTAACTGTCCTCAGTCGCGTAACGGATGCTTGTTACGTTCTCCATGCAGCGCTCAAATCGGTTCACCCAATCGACACCGCTTGGAGCGACGGAGATGTCGACGAACTCGTCCTTGCGGAAGGGCAGCGCCACGTGCACTTCGGCGCCGCGTTTCAGCAGCGCCTCGGCGAAAATAATATCTGCACCCGCGGCAAGGGAGCCGTATCCGAAGCCGACGTCGCTTTGCGCAAGTTGATCAATGATCTCTTGTGACACACGGGATTCTTGATCGGTGGTAAAGCGTCCCATTTCGCCTGCCGGCTTGATGATATGGCCACAATAGTGAATGACCCGGGGCGGCACAAAGTTCGCCAAAATATCCTTGCTCATGTCCGAGACGGTACATATCAGCGCCAGTTGTTTTCTGGTCGTGGCCAGCGCCGCCAGGTCGCCCCCGACCTCTGAGTATGCCTCCGCCAATTTCGATTGGGCGGCCTCTTCCCGGCCCAGGATGAGCAACGCCTCCGCCTGAGTTGCCAACCGGTAATATGCTTCCTCTCCCCCTGCGGCCCCGAGGCCGTCGACAAGGGTCGAAATTTCCCGTGCCAGTTCACGCGCATGCACGGTATCGCCGGCGACAAGTGAGAGCGTCGCCGCATTAATGCCCGGAAAATAACCGGCCGTACGGCGGTAGATAGCTTCATATTGTCCGGCGGCATCGGCCGCAGGTGCCTTTCGCTTGTTCGACGGAGCCTGGAGGGCGACATCTTTCGACAGGCGCGCCGCCAGTGCCGCAATGTCCTCTTCCTTGCGGCCTTCGAGTTGGTATTCCGCGTATCGCTGCCGCGCGAGCTGCGTGGCCCCGGCCCGGGCCAGCACCAATACGGCTCGATAGCGCAGCGACAAATCTTCCGGAAAATCCTGGAGACCTCGATTGGCGGTGTCATAAGCACGAAGGAACTCACCCCGACGTTCCAAATCCCGGGTTCGCTCCAGCCATGTCAGCGCTTATTCTGTTGGTCTTTCTTCATCCATATGCAGCTCCGGTACAGCCTCCTGCCGTCGGGACGAGCTATTCAATGTGGCAGAGAGCCGCGGAGGTTCCCAGGATATTTTTCCAGCGATCCCTGGACATTCATCGATTTTGGAGCCGGAACAGGAACCCTGTTTTTCACTCCTAGGGGACGATCCAAACGATATTTGGCCCATCAGCGCACACCGGACCCCTCAGAAGACCACCCCTCACGTCTGAGGCCGTCGCTAGCGCCGATGTCTAATTGCGCCACCGTTTGATACAATCGGGCGAATTGTTCGGTATTTCAGCAGTCGTCTCTTAGGGGAGTCTCGATGCCGTATGAAACCATATTCGGAGTTATCGCCGTCCTACTTGTTTTTGCGGCCATCATGTTTTTTGCGTTCAACCAACGACAAAGGGAACATAAGCAGCTACTGGAGGCATATGAGGCGGGGGACAAATCAACATTTCGGCGGGGCGTTATTTCCGGCGTCATAGTCCTCATAGGCTTCGTCGTCATGATCGGCTACCAGGAAGGAATTGAGGGGCCCATCACTATTTTTGCCGGTATGGCGGTCATGGGTGGCTTGGCTTTCTTCGGCTGGTGTGCAACACAAAAATGGCGGCAAAGGACGAAGCGGGATAACCCGCCCCCGGACCTGTCCGACCGATATAGCAAGCTATTCCTGTTTGGCGGGATGCTGCTGGCGAGCACGGCATTCGCAATCGGAACAGCCATTCTCGTCGAGTTTCATGGCGCCATCACCATTGTCGTCTACTACGTCGTTATTCCGCCGGTGGTTGGCCTCATCATTTTTTTGCAATGGGCATACCGCCGTCTGCGGGGCCGCGCGCTCGACAAAAAGCAGTGAATTAGTTCGCTCGCTAGAACAATTCGGCTCGGAAGCCCATTTATCGAACCTTGAGATCGTGTCGCTCTCAAATACATCTATCTCCCGCTATATCCACCTCCCTTGCAGGCGCAATGAGAAGAGGCCTTAGTCTGTAAATTCGGTGGCTACTCTGACGAGGACAATGTCGTCAGCGAGCCAACATCTGCCAAAGGTCAGTTTTTGGGTTCATGCAGGCGATTTTATCATGCAGAGTTTGGTCCGTAGTCAGGTGATCGTTCATCCGCAACGTATGTCTCTTGTTGGCTATCAGCGGAAGTCCTGGCCATCCAATATTTGTCGGTTCAGCTCTTCGAAGCGGACCAATTCCCATCCAAAGTCCGCCAGCGTGGGCATGGCAGACGCAGAATTCGTCGGCGGTAGGCGCTTTGCGGCCATTTGGCCAATTTAGATAATCTGGCGGGAGGGGACGTTCACTATCAGAAGTCATGCAAGGGAACAGGCGGTCGATAGCCTTTTAACCAGTTCCGAT
>CAZGTM010000097.1:0-10176 GCA_964528595.1 uncultured Rhodospirillaceae bacterium | reverse complement strand
TTATACATGGCTGCCCGCCGGAAAATATGGACTAATCAATTATTGCACGGAAGGTCGATTGTGCCGTTTCGGTGATCCCCGGTTGCCATTATGATGAGCACGCGGGGAGAACGAATGATAGCAATTTGCGTGGAATGTAGCTTATGGCGGTAGAAAACAGCGGACCCGGCGGTATCGACGTAGAAGGGCTACTTCAGCTTGCCCGCGAAAAATCGATCGTCGGGCGTCAGGCATTGCTTAAAGCGATCTCCGACCTTTTCGATGGTCGAAGCGAGGAACTGAACGAGCGCGAAGCCACGCTCATGCACGCCATTCTTCATCAGTTGGTAAACGACACGGAAAAGGAAGTGCGTAAGGCCGTCGCGGAAAGCTTTGCCGACAGCACTTTCGTGCCGCCCGAAATCATTCGGGAACTCGCCAACGATGATATCGAAGTTGCCTTTCCCGTTCTTAAAACCAGCAACCTGTTGCGTGATCCAGAACTCATCGAAGTCATCCGCAACAGGACGTTCGAACACCAATTGGCGGTAACGCAACGCGAAACGATCAGTGAAGCCGTTTCCGGCGCCCTGGTGGAAACGGAAAACGAGAGCGTGATTGTGGCGCTGCTCAATAACTCGGGCGCGGAGATATCCCGCAAGACCAAGGATTATCTGGTCGACCAATCGGAACGGGTCGATTCTTTCCAGGACCCGCTGTTGCGCCGATCCGATCTCGAACCCGAACTGGCCAAGAAAATGTTCATCTGGGTTTCGGCAGCGCTGCGGCGTCATATCATTTCGCAGTACGACCTCGATCAGGACGTTGTCGACGACCTGATGGAACAGATTTCGGTCCTTGAGGAACATGGCCGGCCGACGGAGGGCCTGACCCGCGGCGCCGCCGAGGAACTGGCCGTCAAGTTGAAGGATGAAAACGGCATTACGGCCGATCTATTGGTCCAAAGTATCGTCGACGGCGAAGTCCGCTTGTTCGAAGCGCTGCTCAGGGAAGGATGCGGTTTGCGCAAACGACTGGTTGAACGCATCCTGTTTGAACCGGGCGGGGAAGGTTTGGCGATAGCCTCCAAGAGCTTGGGCGTGGATGCCGATGACTTCGAAAGGATCTTCGTTTGCAGCCGGCGGGCCAGGCTTATCGAGGAGCCGACCATCCAACGCGAAATCGGCAACCTGAAATCCCTATACGGTAAAATGACGGTCGAGGCGGCCAACAAGGTAATCGGCCGTTGGCGGCGGGATCAGAGTTACCTTTCGGCCATTCGTGATCTGGAAATCTAGGAAGAAGTAGATGCCCGTGGACCGGCAATGTTCGGAAGCTTAGCGGATGAATGACGCTCAGACGTCGTCGAGGGAGCTGCAAAACCGCCTTCGGGACATTATCCGCCTAACGGCGGATTTGGTTTGGGAAGCGGACCGCGATCACCGAATCACCTCTCTCTCCAAGAACGCGAACGAATTACTGGGCCGCCATCAGAGCGAATTGGTCGGCAGCCCTTTGTCCGATGTTTGGCAACTCACTGACACCGAAGAGGGACAGGAGTGGCCGGATTGGAGCAAACCGTTTCGTGAATTGGAGGTAACATTCGAGATGCCGGACGGGGAAATCCGGATGTTTCAACTCGCCGGTCTCCCCGTTTTCGACCATGAATCCGGCGATTTTATTTGCGTTCGCGGGATCGCCAAAGACGTCACGTCCAAACGCCGGACCGAGCAGGCCCTGGCCGACAGCAGCGGCCAGCTTTCCGAGCAGTCGGAACTGTTGCAGGCGACGCTCGATTCTATCGATCAGGGTTTCGCAGTTTGGGACGCGGATGACGAACTGATCGCATGGAACAAAATGTGCTTCGATCTCTGGTACCGGCCGGCCAACGTTCGAACCGGCATGCCAAGACGGGAATTGTTCGATCACTTGGCGAAAAGTGGCGGGTTCGGCAACGGCGATTGGGAAGAGATTTCCGATCGGGAATTTCAACGTGTCACGGATTCGGGGCATTCCTCGGAAGAGGAATTCACGATGAAGGACGGGCGTAGAATTCACGTCCAGCGATATCCGATGACGAGAGGAGGGTATGCCGCCGTCTATTCCGACATCACCCAAAGAGTGGCGGCGGAGTCGAAAATCATACGCAGTGAGGCGCGTTTCCGGGCGATCGCCGAGGCCAGCGGTTCGGGAATTTTTATCTCGCCCATCGACCAGTACGAACTGCTCTACTGCAACAGCGGCGCCGCCGACATGTTTCGCTCCACCACGGATGAATTGAAACGGATTGACCCCGAAACATGGTTTGTCGAGCCGTCTGACTTCAAACGTTTAGCCAGGGAAGTTCGGGACAAGCATCGGGTTGAACGATTTGAAGCGATGCTGAAACGGGTCGATGGCGAAACCATGTGGGGCCTGATCTCCGGCGAACGAATCGAGTATGGCGATCAGAAAGCCGTTTTGTTCCTCGTCACCGATATCGGGCATCTCAAGGAGGTGGAAGACGAACTGAGATTGGCCAGGGACGAGGCCGAATTGGCCAATCGGGCGAAAACGGAATTTCTCTCCCGCATGAGTCATGAATTGCGAACGCCACTAAACGCGATCCTGGGGTTTGCCCAACTCATGCACCGGGATCCAAATAATCCGCTGGTTCAGGAGCACCAGGAAGGGGTCGAATACATTTTGCGAAGCGGCCGTCACTTGCTCGACCTAATTACGGATATCCTCGATTTCGCCAGTATCGAAGCCGGTAAGTTGGAAGTTGGGGTTGAAAGCGTCGAACTTGAAGAATTGGTTGGCGAGTGCCTGCCTGTGTTGGCGCCGATGGCCGGGGTTAAAGGAATTTCCATCACAACGGATTTGAGCCGAAACCTTGTCGTCAAGGCTGACTCGACAAGGCTGCAGCAGATCTTGCTGAACCTCCTCAGCAACGCCGTCAAATTCAATCGAACCGGCGGCATGGTATTGGTTTCCGCTGACGCCATGCCAAACGGCAAGTGCCGCATCTCGGTCCAGGATACCGGCGTGGGAATTCCAAAGGAGAAATGGGACGGGCTGTTCCAGGCTTTCAATCGTCTTGGCGCCGAAAAAGGTGAAATCGCCGGAACGGGCGTTGGCCTTTCCATATGCCGGCAGTTGATCGAGCTGATGGGCGGAACCATCGATTTTGACAGTGAAGTAGGCGTGGGTTCGAGATTCTGGATCGATATCGACCTTCTTCTTCCCGCTGCCGTCGGACGGGAGTTGCATTCGGCAGTTGGCGACTAGAGCGGTTTCCGTTCTAACGGAAACGCCTCGCTTCATATATTCCCGGCAACACAATGTGTTATCGGTTTTCAGTGTTTCAAGCAAAACTTGAAACACCCTAGTTGGCGGAGCATCAACATATGTTTGGAGATTTGAGGCGCATCGTAACCGGTCATAGTGACGAGGGACGTTCCATCGTCGTCATCGACGGCCCGCCGGGCAATGAGATCGGCAGCGGCGGCGGCGGTTTGGCGGAAATTTGGGATTTGGCGGAAGGGCCTGTCGACAGCCTAGACGCCGGGGACCGTGGCGCCGCTCCCGTGGTCCTCTCGCCGCCCGCCGGCGGCAGCAAATTCCGCTATTTCTTGATCCCGCCCAATGATCCGGAAATACCTGTGGCGGAGTTGGAGGCGCGGACGGCCGCCCGGTTTGAAGCCATGGGCGCTGCTCACGAGCGGCCCGACACAAGCCGCGACCCCCGGATGCACAAGACACCGACTGTGGATTACATCGTTTTGCTTTCGGGCGAGATTACTTTGCTGCTGGATGACGATCAGCGCGACCTGAAACCGTTCGATGTCGTGGTTCAACGCGGGACCAATCACGCCTGGGTCAACAACGGGTCGGAACCAGCCCTGCTGATCGCCGTCCTGATCGACAAGGAGGTCACCGTTTAGCATGGCTGGGAAGAAGAATAGCCGGTCGGTCGCCTCGCTGTTGGCGCAAGCCGCCCATTATGTCGATCCGGTCACCGGGGCTGTCGCGCCGCCGATCCATCCTTCCTCGACCTTCGCGCGCGGTGCGGATCACGAACTTATCGGCGAATTCGAGTACAGCCGCTCGGGCAGTCCGACCTGCAATCATGTGGAGGACGTTCTGGCGGAACTGGAAGGGGCTGATGGGGCCTTGTTGTTCGCTTCCGGCCTGGCGGCATTTGCCGCGTTTTTTGAAACGGTGGATGCCGGCTCTCATGTCGTGGTGCCGTCGGTGATGTACCACGGGGGTTGGTCGATGTTGCTTCGTTTGAAGCAAAAGCGCGGCCTTGATCTTTCAGTATTCGATGTCGCGGAAAGCAACTCGCTGGCGGAAGCCGTTGTATCCGGCGAAACGGCCGTGGTCTGGGTCGAGACGATGCTCAATCCGACCTGGGACGTCGTCGATATTGCGGAGGCCGCCAAAATCGCCCATGAGGCCGGCGCTGTTTTGGCTGTAGATTCCACCGTGTCGCCCGCCGTTACGACCCGGCCGCTCGAACTTGGGGCCGATATCGTATTTCATTCGGCGACAAAGTACCTGAACGGTCACAGCGACCTGACGGGTGGCGTTCTGGCGTCGGCCAAGGCCGACGAACGCTGGTCCGAAATCGCCTCGGTGCGGACGCTGACAGGCGCCACGATGGGGGCGTTCGAGGCCTGGCTGTTGTTGCGCGGCATGCGGACGCTTTCCGTCCGCTATGAAAAAGCGTCGGAGAACGCCCTGCGGGTGGCGCGGCATTTCGAAGGCCACGCGAGCGTCTCCGCCGTGCTCTACCCGGGTCTCGAAAGCCATCCGGGACACGCCATTGCCCGGCGGCAGATGACCGGCGGTTTTGGCGGCATGTTGTCACTGATGATAAACGGAACGGCCACCGACGCAGTCAAGGTGGTGACGGCGCTGGAACTCGTTATACCGGCGACCTCGCTCGGGGGCGTCGAAACCCTGATTGAACACCGGGCGACGGTGGAAGGCCCCGACAGCAATGTTGCGGACAATTTGCTGCGCCTGTCCGTCGGTATAGAGAGCGCCGACGAGATCATTGACGACCTCGAACAAGCCCTTTCCAAATTATGAGAGAAATGCATTAGAATAGACGCATGACCGGCGGACCACTGGAGTTGCTAGGGGGGCTCCTGGTTGCCGCGCTGCTGGCCATAGTGGCGTGGCAGGCCTTTCGTTTGAGGGCGGAACGGCTTGGAAGACCAGCGGCGGGCGAGGTGCCCGCCAACAGCCGTGCGCATATCAAAGCCGTTATTGAAGGTTCACTCGACGCGGTGTTTTGTCAGCGTGACGGCCAGATAGAGGCCGTCAATGCCGCCGCGCTGTCGCTGTTGGGCGCCTCGTCCGAGCACGACCTGTTGGGCCACAACATCTTTGAATTCGTCCATCCGGATTATCGGGACGCCGGGAAGCAACGGGTAAGGGAGATTCTCGACAGCCACCAGCCCGCCCCGTTCATGGACGCAATTTTTTACCGCCTTGACGGCTCAGAGGTATGGGTCGAGACCAGCGGAAGGCGGATCGAGGTGGAAGGTGACGTCTGTACCCAGGTCGTCGTTCGCGACATAACCGAAAGACGCAGGTCAACTATTCTGTTGCAGGAGGCAATCAACAGTATTTCCGAGGGATTTGCACTCTATGACGCCGATGACCGCCTGGTGTTGTTCAACGAACGCTATGTCGATTTCTACGACAAGGTGGCGGACATCTTCCAAGCCGGAACCAGTTACCGGGAAATGTTGCAGGTCGCCGCGGAACGCGGCCAGTTCATCGCCGCCGTGGGGCGCGAGGACGAGTGGGTCGAGGATCGCTTGCAATCCCACCTCGATCCGGAAGGCCCGATCGAGATGGAACTGGCGAACGGACGATGGGTGAGGATAACCGAAACCAAAATGCCGTCGGGCGGGGTTGCCGGACTGCGAATCGATATTACGGCGGAAAAACGCGCTCAGATTGCGCTGCGCGAAAGTGAGGCGCGGTTGTCCGGCATGTTGTCCATTTCGCCGGACGCCATCATCGCCTGCGATCGGTATTACAAGATCATCCTATTCAATGAAGGCGCGGAACGCTTGTTCGGATATTCAAAGGACGAGGCGCTGGGCAGGAGCGTCGGCATGCTCCTGCCGCCGGAGTTTCGCGATCAACACCACGAACACATGGCGGTATTTGCCGAAATGCCGCAAACGTCGCTTACCATTCCTGATCGGGGCGGCATTTTCGGCTTGAAGAAATCGGGTGCCGTGTTTCCGGCTGAAGCCTCCGTTACGAAGCTTGAAATCGGCGACGATCTCACGTTCACGGTCATGCTGCGAGACACGACGGAACGTCAGCGGGTTGAGGCCGATTTACAGACTGCGCGGGAGGACGCGGAAACGGCGAATTCGGCCAAATCGGAATTCCTCGCCAACATGAGCCACGAATTGCGCACGCCTCTGAACGCAATTGCCGGTTTTTCCCAGGTCCTGCTTAGCGATATCGCCGGGCCCATGAACGAAAAACAGCGGGAATACGTCGGTGATGTACAGAGTTCCAGCCAGCACCTGCTCTCGCTCATCAACGATATTCTCGACATTTCCAAGATCGAAGCGGGCCAGCAGGAATTGAACGACGAAGCCTTTGATCTTGTTGGGGAGCTGGATAGCGCCGTCCGGATGTTCAAGGAAAAAGCCCACACCAGCGGTATCAAACTGGAAATTACCGCGTCTCCGGAATTGCCGTGGATCAAAGCGGACCAGCGATTGGTTCACCAGATGATTATTAACTTGCTGTCCAACGCGACCAAATTCACGCCTTCCGGCGGGAAGGTGGAAATCACTGCCCATGAGGACGATGGCGGGGGATTGACGGTAGCGATCAATGACACCGGCGTCGGCATGTCGAAAACGGATATTCCGGTGGCCATGTCCAATTTCGGCCAACTGAAAAACCAGATCAACGGCGCGGGTGAGGGAACCGGCCTGGGTTTACCGCTGGTCCGAAATATGATCGAACTACATGGTGGTCATTTGGAACTGACGAGCCGGCCGGGTGCCGGAACCTCCGTTTCAATCGGTTTCCCGAAAGACCGCGTTGTCCGCAGTACCTAGCCGGACGCAACAGTTATTGGAGGGGGCGAGGAATGAGTGAGGGGTTTGAGGGTGTCTGTGCCATTGTCACTGGCGGCTCAAAAGGAATTGGCGAGGCAACAGCCAAGGCACTACTTGGGGCCGGGGCCGAGGTCACGATATTTGACGTCGACGACGAGGCGGGCGAAGCGCTGGCCGCAGCCGACGAAGCCTGCCGCTACGTCCATGTCGACGTTGCCGACAAAGCGGCGGTTGAGGCAGCGGTGGCGGACGTGGCGGCACGCCGGGGCGCAATCCAAATGCTCGTCAACAACGCCGGCATTGCACCACCGCTGACGATGGCGGATTTGGCCGAAGACGATTGGCAGCGGCTGCTTGGCATCAATGTCATGGGTCCCTTCAATTGCACCCAGGCCGTCGTACCGCACATGAAGGAAAACGGCGGCGCTATCGTCAACGTTTCCTCCGTCGCGGGCAAAAACATCTCGCTGGGCGCGGGCATGCATTACACCACCTCGAAGTGGGGCGTGATCGGCCTATCCCGGCACATGGCCTACGAGCTCGCACCGCACGGCATCAGGGTCAACGTGGTTTGCCCCGGTCCCACGCTCACACCGCTGATTCAAGGCCTCATGGACGAGGACACCATCAAAAGTTCGACGACCAACGTACCCTTGGGACGATGGGTGATGGCGGAAGACATTGCCAATGCCATCATGTTTTTTCTCGGCCCCCAGGCGGCCATGTGCGCCGGCGCTGAACTGATTGTCGACGGCGGCGTTCTGGTGGGCCCCGGAAACGCTTACGACAACTATTTCGAAAGCCGCGGCAGCAAAACGCCGGAGCGGAAGATCACCTACCCAGAATGATCCAATCTGCTTATGCCCGGATGCCGCCGACATTGCGGGGGATGCTTCTGATTGTGATTTCCGGCGCCCTGTTCGCCGGCATGCATGCGACCATCCGCTGGGTATCCGGCGGGCACGAAGGAGCGACGGGTCTGCACCCGTTTGAAATCGCCTTCTTTCGCAATTTCTTCGGTCTCCTGGCGATTTCGCCGCTGATATTCCGCGCCGGTCTTCCGGCTTTGAGAACGACACGCTTTTCCAGTCACGCTTTCCGCGCCTTCATGCAGGTCGGATCGATGATGATGTTCTTTTCGGCGCTGCAGTTGGCGCCGTTGGCAGACGTCGTGGCGTTAAGCTTCGTGGCGCCTTTGTTTGCCACGGTGGGCGCCATCATCTTCCTGGCCGAACGTCCAAAGCTCCGGCGGTGGTCTGCCTTGATCGTCGGGTTTATCGGCGCGTTCGTCATTCTTCGACCGGGTTTCCAGGAGATCAGTACCGGCTTGGTTCTGGTCCTCGCGTCATCGGCCATTTGGGGCTTGTCGCTGTTGATCATCAAATCACTGTCGAGAACAGATTCGAGCGTCACCATCACGGCCTATATGGGAATACTGATGACTCCGCTTTCATTGGTCCCCGCGCTGTTTGTCTGGCAAATGCCGACGGCCGTGGAATTCACCGGCCTATTTGTCATCGGCGCGCTCGGCTCCGTCGGGCACCTGGCGTTGGCCCAGGCCTTCAAGGAAGCGGAAGCGACGGCCATCCTGCCGTTGGACTTCATGCGATTGATTTGGGCCGCCGTATACGGCTACGTGTTCTTTGCCGAGGTGCCGGAAATTTGGACCTGGCTGGGCGGCGGCATCGTGTTCGCGGCAGCTACCTACGTCGCCTACCGCGAGGCCAAGCAGGGGAAGGACTAACGGCAGGGCAGGGCGGCGTAGTAGGTTGCCATCGCCCGCATCTCCTGGTTCGAAAGCGGCGC
The DNA here is from genome assembly GCA_964528595.1 of uncultured Rhodospirillaceae bacterium. Classification (GTDB taxonomy): domain Bacteria; phylum Pseudomonadota; class Alphaproteobacteria; order UBA2966; family UBA2966; genus CAYFKJ01. Next base: position 1,300 of record CAZGTM010000097.1, on the reverse strand, counting down.
CGCGATCGCCGACATGAACTGATGATAGCGGCGGTTGCGGAAGCGGAAAGCCTTGGGATCGCCCTTGGTCAGACGAAATGCCTTCAATTGCCTGACAAGGTAGTTCCGCGGCTGGCCGGCAAGGTTGGGAATATCCGAACGGTTGCTAATCCCCCTGATCCCGTGACAGGCGATGCATATTTCGACCTTGGCCGGGGTGGTGGGGGGCTGATCGGCGACGTCGCTGGGGAGCGGACAGTCCTGTTTGCTGTAATGGGCGGCAATTTTCCGGGCATTTTCCGGGCGCAAAGCTTTTGTCTGGCTGACCATATCCTTGTGGGTCCGCAGGGCGAGGCCGTAGGGGTAGGTCGCCACGGGCTTCTTCGAGGCGAACGCGAGCATTTGATTGCGCAGATATTTTTCCTGCTGACCTGCAAGATGGGGCGTCATGTCGTCTTCAGATATTCCCGTCTCGCCGTGACAGCTGTTGCAGCCGATGCTTTCGATAAAGGCATGGTCGACGGTCTTTTCGTTAGCTTGTTCGGAGGAAGGGTATTTTGGCGTTACCTCATCGGCCTGCGTCATCATCTGGCCGCGCAGGCAATAGGCGGCGTTGATACGGTTGCTGAGTCCCTTGATGTGCCTAATCAGGTCCTTCCCCTTAAGCGCCTTTCGCTTCTTGCCAAAGCGGACGATCAGCGCCTTGTTGCGGAAATAAATATCCCGTGCGGTGTCGACCTGACGTTCCCACCTCGCAATGTAGGCTGACCAGTCACCGTCGTAATTCTTCGTAACCGTGGCAATCACTCTGGCGTGCTTGACGGCGGACCGCCACGGAGTCGCTTCGATCTCCGGGCATTGGGCGGCAAGAGGGCGCGCGCCGATCATCACGGCTGCCACGAGGAAGAAGCCAATCAGCAATTTAAGAACAATCGCCCGCCGTCCTTTGCGCATCAGTTATCCCAAGCCTTTTGGTCCGGGCGGTAATATGAGCAGCCCAGCCCCAAATTTCAGCGCGCCAAATTGACGCATCCACTATTCACTGATTCATTTATACCCGAAAAGCCATTTCACGGTTTGCTGTTCCCGTACAAAGGCTGAAAACGCAGCACTAGGCGTCAATCGAGAAGCCCAGTGTGCGGCTGATATGGCTGAGGGGTTTGCCGCTCTCGGCGGCCCACTCATTGAAGGCTGCCTGAACGGCGGCCAAATCGCGCTTGGATTTGGGCTCCTTGTCGACAACGCCGGCGGCAATGAGGGCAGCCGAAACATCTCGTCCGAGAACGAACGAATCCTTGCCCATGAAACGCAGGAAGTACTG
>CAZGTM010000096.1:0-10219 GCA_964528595.1 uncultured Rhodospirillaceae bacterium | reverse complement strand
CTTGTTTTTCCCATACAGAGGAATAGTGCGTTCCTTTTTCAGTAATTTGAATACCGCTTCTCTATCTTCTACGAATAGCTCAAAAAGTTCTTTGGCCTGTTTATTTGCTTGGTCTAATTCTATTCCATTCGCAAATGCTTTGTTGGAAAACAAAAATAAAACTAAAAACAATAAAAATAATATTCTTTGCATAGATCTATGAATCCTTGAAAAATCAATAACAATCGCGATTTATTATTCAAAATTGCTGCCGATTATTGTTCCAGACATAATAAAGTGAACGAGCAACCACTTTTCCTCTGGTCGATAAAATACAAATATATAACTCGATGGAAATCCTTCAAACATGACCACAGAATTAATTACAATAACGTCACGTCCAACTTCGTCAATTCTTACAATATTGCTATCGATATATTTCCCAAAATACTTGAATTGTAATCTCATTCCATCTTTAACATCTTCATATACATGCCTGTTCCTTATTGCGAATGTCGTTTCCATCAACATTATTTCAGCCGTTTTATTTTTGTCTGACTCCATTTTTGACAGAAATTGTTGAACCCACGCCTTCGGTTCGCCAATACTGCTGGCATGTGCGCTAGAACTCAAAATTACCGAAATGATGGTCAACAAGATCAATGGTGAATTCAAATAATTCTGCACTTGGGGTAATTCCTTCGAATTTCTCGTCGCGAATGATTTGCCATTTTATAACATTTTGACAGTGGCAATCATCCACTACTACTGCAAATCTTGAACCGTACGCGCTTCACGATCCCGGCGCGGTCAATTCCGTGAGGCCCAGGCGGTGCCGGCGGAGAATTTCCCCATCCGCCCCCCTCAGCGACAGGTCAACCCGGCCCTTGCGCCAGTCAATTTCGACCAGGCCGAAATTATCTTGTCGGATGACGTCGCCGCGAATGTAGGGACCGTCTTCGCTGAGGGCAGTGGTCCAGGTGCGGTTTAGGGCGCTCGAGGTCACTTCCCACAGGGGATAGGCGAGGCTCTCGCGATCGCGGTAGAAGGCGCCGAGGTGCCGGTCGCCCGACAGCAGCACGACACCGTTGGCGCCGGTCGAACGCAGCAAGGCCTTCAGCTTATCCCGTTCGGCGGGGAGGTTGCCCCAGCGCTCCCAGCGGTGCCCCTCCGACAGGATCTGGATGGTCGAGACGACAAGACGCAGTTCCGCTTTCTCCTTGAGGGCGCGGCCGAGCCAGCGCCATTGCGCCCCGCCGAGCATGGTCTTCGCGGCGTCGCCGTCGGGCTCGTACCTGCCGAGGCGGAGCTTGTTGGTCATGCGCTTGAGATCGGATCGGAAGGAACGGGTATCCAAGAGGATGATCTGAACCCGTCGGCCGGCGGGGCCAAACGTCCAGGCCCCGTATACTCCCTTGCGGGTGCGCCGCTGATCCTTATTCGGGGCCTGCCAAAAGTCCAAAAAAGCGTTTTGCATGAATGGGTTGTAGTCCCCGCCACCGCCGTCATTACGGCCGAAATCGTGATCGTCCCAGACCGCCAGCACGGGCGTCGAGCGCCGCAGGGCCTGGAAATATCCCTGGTTAGCCAGCCGGGCGTATTCGCGTCGCAGCATTTTCGGATCGGCCGGATGGGATTTGTCGTCGGCATAGACAGTATCTCCGGCGAACAGAAAAAGGTCTGGTTTGGCTGCGGCGACGGCGTCCAGCAACGGCGATGCGCGCCGCTGGTTGTTGCACGAACCGAAGGCGATGCGGCTGAGGGTGGCCGAGTTTGGCGGCAGCGGCTGGACGAATTGCGCCTTGACGGCGGGTGGCCTGTCTTCCGCCATCTGACCCGTGGGCGCGCAGGCGCCGAGCGCGGCCGCCATCAGGATCGAACAGAATTCGGTTCGAAGAAATGTCATGGTCACTCCCGATCACACCGCCAGACGGAAGAATATCACCACGACAGCCAGCATCTGGGCAAGGTTGATCAGGACGCTGACGCGGTGCAGGCGTTTGAAGCGGGCCTCGCCCGCGCTGTCACCGGCATCCCGGGCATCGCGCGCGCGGTTGATTTGCGGCAACAGCATATGGTTCACCAGCACGAATATCAGGGCAATGGCCGCCAGGGCTAGGGCTTCGTTGCGGTACCAGATGGGCACGGCGGCCAGCGCCGACAGCACCGCCATGACGCGGTAGTACTTGGGGAAAACGTTGCGCAGGAACAGCGCCGCCACCGGCCGTTCCAGGTGGTAGAACACCAGCGGCGTCATGAAAAAGGCGTAAAACGCCATGCCGCCCATCAGCAGGCCGGTCAAGAACAACGAAAGCATGTGAAGCGTCGGCAAGGCGGTTACTCCCTGCGGTTTGGAGCGGAACTAAACGTAGGAGAACAAGAGGTAGGCACCCAGCAGGGCGGTGACGAGCATCACCATGCTGCCGGTCGCCCAGGTTCGGGCCATGATGCCTTCCGGACCGTGATGGCGCCAGACGTAGTCGAGGATGGCGTTCAGGCCGTGCATGGCGCCCTGGCGGAACCTGCGGTCGATATCCCCGATCACGCCGCCGATCCAATTTATGATGGCCGGGCCAAAGCTTCGGTAGAACCAGTCGGTGTCGAGCGAGATCGTCAGCGTCCGTTTCATCAGCGGCAGCATCAGGAAGAACGCAAGACCCGCGAACAATAGAAGTTGCAACGCGTTCAACGTATGGGCGTCGGTGTAGGGTTCGTAATCGACCGGGAAGGGCAGCAGGGCATAAAGATATTCCGGCCAAACGCCAAGGCCGATGCAGAGCGCCGAAAAGAGGATCATCGCCAAGCGCATGTTCCAGGGCGGATCAGGCGGGCGAAGTCCGCTGTCTTTCTGGAAGAAGACGAACCAGGGAAACTTGATGCCGGCGTGCAGGAAGACCCCCGCCGAGGCCGCCATCAACAGGAACCACAGAAGCGCCATGTGTTCGTTGGCCGCGGCCTGGTTGATCATCGATTTACTGACGAAGCCCGAGGTCCAGGGGAAGGACGAAATCGCCAGGGCGCCGATGGTGCCGCAAAGCGTCGTCAGCGGCATGCTCTGAAAGAGACCCCCGAGATCGGTGCATTTTCGTTTGCCGGTCATCAGCAGGACGGAACCCGCCGACATCAGCAGCAACGCCTTGTAGATGATGTGGGCGAAAGCGTGGGCCGCCGCGCCGTTCAACGCCATCTCGGTGCCGATGCCGACGCCCGTCACCATGAAGCCGACTTGGTTGACGATGCTGTAGGCCAGGATGCGACGCATGTCGTTTTCCAACAGCGCCATGATGATGCCGTAGAAAATCATGAAGATGCCGACGTACATCAATAGCTCCGTGCCCGGGAAGCCGCGCAGCAGGACGTAGACGGCGGATTTGGTGGTGAAGGCGGAAAGGAAAACGGTGCCGCTGTATGACGCTTCGGGATAGGCGTCGGCCAGCCAGGCGGAGATCGGCGGCGCGGCGGCATTGACCAGCACGCCGGCCAGGATCAGTCCGGTCGCCAGGGTATCGGGCTTCATCGCCGTAAAGGCCACGGAACCGGTGTCGAAGATGAACAGGAAGATGCCGGTGAGCATCAAGGCGCCACCGAACATGTGGACCAGGAAATAGCGCGTGGCGGAACGCAGTGCGGCCGGCGTCCCGGTGCTCAGCAGCACCACGGTCGAGCCCAGCGCCATGATCTCCCAGAATACGAACAGCGTGATCAGGTCGCCGGCAAAGGCGACGCCGACGGCGCTGCCGGCGTAGACGAACGCGGCGGACAGTTCCAGCACGCTTTTCTGGTTGAGCGCGAACAGACCGCCGGCAAACGCCATCAGGGTGAAGATGATGGCGAAGAGGCGGCTCAAGGCATCGACCCGCATGGCGACGACCTCGTAGTTCATCAACGCCCAGGCCGCGGAGCTTCCCTCCGGCAGAGTCCAGATGAGCCACAGGGCGACCAGGGGCAGGCCGAGGATCAAGTAAGGGCGCAAGAAGCGGCCCGCCACCGGCAACAGGAAGGCGCCGACGATCAGGATCAGGCCTGGGGACATGCCGCTAATCGTCATAGTAGGTGTCCTTGCGGCTAATGAAGAGGCCGAGGAACTTGGCGACCAGAACCATGGCGATGCAGGTGAGCAGGCCGTACCAGGCGTGGAAACCGAAGGTGCCGTCGATCGTGAAATGGGGATGCGGCGTAAGGTAGATATCGCCGTACACCAGCACGGCCAAGAACCCCAAACCGAGCACCCACAAGGCTCGGATGGTGCCCTTGCGCACCAGCCAATGCAGCTTGGGTGTTTGTTCCGTCGAGGTTTCGGGGCTTGGTGTTTTGGCCATTACGCTTTCCTCACCGTGCCACGATCAGACTGGCGAGATGGTGCAGGGCGTCCGGGTAGGCGAACAGCACGATGCAGCCGGCCGCCGTCAAGGACAGGGCGGCGAGGCAGAAGGCCGGCGCCTCCTTGATCGTGCCGCTTCCCTCGGCCGGTTTATCGGGCGCGCTGAAAAAAGCCTGAACCGTAACCGGCATCAGATAGCCGATCGACAGCAGCGAACTCAGCATCAACACGCCGATCATGGCGATCTGCCCGGCATCAAGCGCCGCCATGCCCAGCATCCACTTGCTCCAGAGCCCGCCCAGCGGCGGCGCGCCGATGATGCTCAGCGCGCCGATGGTGTAGGCGGTCATGGTGATCGGCATGGTGCGGCCGATGCCGCGCATGTCGCTGATCTCGGTCTTGTGGGTGGCCACCAGGATGGCGCCGGCGCAGAAAAACAGGGTGATCTTGCCGAAGGCGTGCATGGCGATATGCATGGCGCCGCCGACGATGCCGAGGGATGTCGCCAACATCGCCCCCAGGACGATGTAGGAGAGCTGGCTGATGGTGGAGTAGGCCAGTCGGCGTTTCAGATTGTCCTGCCTGAGGGCGACGATGGAGGTGGTCAGGATCGTCGCCGCGGCCAGCCACATGAGGTATTCGGTGACAGTGGTGCGGGCCAGCACGTCGAGCCCGAAAATGAAGACGGCAACCTTGAGCACGGCGAAGACGCCGGCCTTGACGACCGCCACGGCGTGCAGCAGGGCGCTCACGGGCGTCGGCGCAACCATGGCGGCGGGCAGCCAACGGTGAAACGGCATCAGGGCCGCCTTGCCGATGCCGAAGACGTAGAGCAGCAGCAGGATGCCGATGACCGCGTCCGAAACCTGGCCCTCGAGTATGCCGCCTTGTCTGAAGTCCAGGTGGCCGACGGCCGCGTAGGTCCAGATGATCGCCAGCAGCTGAAAACCGATCGAGGTCGAGAGCAGAATGCCGAGATAGGTTCGGCCCCCGCGTTTCGCCTCGGCCGTGCCCGAGTGCGTCACCAAGGGATAGGTCGAGAGCGTCAGCGCCTCGTAGAAGATGAACATGGTGAACATGTTGCCGGCGAAGGCGACGCCCATGGCGCTGGCCAGGGCGATGGCGAAGTAGGCGTAGAACCGCGTCTGGTTCTTTTCGTGATGGCCCCGCATGTAGCCGATCGCATAAACGGACGTGACGATCCAGAGGAAACTGGCGATCAGCCCGAAGATCAGACCAAGCGGTTCGATCTCGAAGGCGATAGCCAGGCCCGGCACGATCTGCCACAGCGTCACGCCCGGCCGTATCCCATCCAGAACGGGATTGACCAGCGAGGCGACGAGAACGAAGAGGGCGGTCGCCGTCACCAAGGTGACCGCTTCGCGCTGGTTCGGATGATGGCGCGCCAGCACGATGCCGATGACACCGAACAAAGGCACCAGGAGGGCCGCGATGATGGCGACGCTGCCGGTCATCCGCCGATTCCCAGCAATTGGCGCGCGGCCTCGGTTGCCGTCCCGACGGAGTAGCGGGTATCGACGCCGAAATAGATATTCGCGCCGGCCAGTATCCAAAGCGGTAGCAGGAACGACAGGGGCGCTTCCTCAACCGGCGGGGCGTCGTTGGCCGGTGGCTTGAAGTAGGCCGCCTCGACGACGCGCCAGACGTAGACGACGGCAAGGAGCGAACTCGCCAGGATGAGGACGGCCAGCAACCACCAACCCTGCTCGAACGCTGCGACCAGCAGGTACCATTTGCTGATGAAGCCGGCCGTCAGGGGAATACCGATCAGGCTCAGGCCGCCGATCACGAAGGCGAACATGGTGTAGGGCATTTGCCGTCCGACGCCGCGCATGTCTTCGATCTGCACCGAACCGAGACGGTAGTAGACCGCGCCCATGGCGAGGAACAACGCGCCTTTCATCAGGGCGTGATTGAACATATGCAGAATACTGGCCGTCAGCCCGCTCACCGAAACCAGGCTGATGCCGAGGATGATGTAACCGATCTGCGCGACGCTGGAATAGGCCAGGAGGCGCTTGACGTTTTCCTGGAATATGGCGGTGGTCGACGCGGCGAAAATAGCCAGCAATCCGAACAGCGCGAAGATGCCCTCAAGGGGGATGACGTCGAAGGAAAAGACCTGTCCGAACACCGTATAGACGAAGCGCAGAAGGATGTAGATCGAGACCTTTGTCGCTGTCGCCGCGAGGAAGGCGGTAACGACGGAGGGTGCATAGGCGTAGGCGTTGGGCAGCCAAAGGTGCAGCGGGAACAAGGCCAGCTTCAAACTCACGCCGACGGAGAAAAAGGCGAAGGCTGCCAGAATGGGCCGGCTTTCATAAACCGGCGGCAGGCGCTCCGCCATGTCGGCCATGTTGAGGGTACCCGTCATCTGATACATCAGGCCGATGCCGATCAGGATGAAGGTCGCGCCGATGGTTCCCATGATGAGGTACTGGAAGGCCGCCGTCAGGGCGCGCCGGTCTTGCCCCAGGGCGATCAGGGCATAGGACGACAACGACGATATCTCAAGGAACACGAAGACGTTGAAGGCGTCGCCGGTGATCGTTATGCCGAGCAATCCGGTCAGACACAGCAGGTAGGCCGAATAAAAGAGATGATGGCGGTCGTCCGGTACTTCCCTGGCGACGCTTTCACGCGCAAACATTAAGACGACAGCGCCAACGCCCGATACGAACACCAAGACGAAGGCGTTGAGAATATCGATGCGGTATTCGATGCCCCAAGGTGCTGCCCATCCGCCCAGGGCATAGGATATGACCTTGCCTTCGAGGGCGCGCAGCAGCAGCCCGATGGATGTGGCGAAGGCGGCCCAACTGACCAGCGTCGCGAACGCCCAAGCCGCACCGCTGCGGCGCATAAGTGCGCAAAACGGCGCCGCGAAGAGCGGAATGACGATCTGCAGGGCGGCCAGGTGAGCCGTCATTACGTTTCGAGCTCCCGCGTCTGGTCGTCGAGTTCGTGAATTTCGTCTTCCTCCACCGTGCCGTACGCCTCCCTGATACGCACAATTAGGGCGAGGCCTAGGGCGGAAGTGGCGACGCCGACGACGATGGCCGTCAGGATCAGAACATGAGGCAGCGGGTTCGAATAGGTAAGGCCGTTGGCCGCCCCCTCGGGCACGATGGGCGCCGTGCCGCCGTCGACCTTGCCCATCGAGATGTAGAGCAGGAAGACCGAAGCCTGGAAAATATTGATGCCGACAATTTTTTTGATCAGGTTGCCGCGGGCGATCACGGTGTAAAAGCCCGCCATCATCAGGAAAACAAATATCCAGTAATTGTAATGACCGAGAAGCGCCATGGATCAGCCGTCCTTCTCGGATTTCGAAACCCGTTCGGGCGGGTGGTAATCCTCGCTGGCGTCTTCAGGCACGCCGCGGCCGGCGAAGCTGAAGAAAATGACGATCATGACGGCGGCGACCGTGATGCCGACGCCCAGTTCGACCAGCAGGATGCCGAGATGCTGACCGGCGATGAAATCACCCGCCAGGACGCCGTAATCGAGATAGTTGCCGCCCAGAAACATGGTGGCAAAGCCGACGCCGGCAAAAAGGATCAGTCCGAGCGACACGAAGAACGACAAAACGTTTTCCGGCACCACAAGTTCGGCATTTTCCAAACCGAAGATCAGCGCGTAAAGGATGAAGGCGGAGCCGAAAATGACGCCGGCCTGAAAGCCGCCGCCCGGCCCGAAATCGCCATGGAACTGGACGTAGAGCGCAAACAGCATGATGAACGGTATCAACAGCTTGGCGATGACGCGCAGGACAAGATGGTGTCTCATGCCGGTGTGCCCTCGTCCGGTTTGGTCGACGGCTTGTCCGGCGACTTTGTTTGATCACCGTCTTCCGGGTCGCCGTTCTTCCGGCGCCGCTTGCCCAGCAGCAGCATGACGCCGACGCCGGCGGTGAAGATAACCGTCAACTCGCCCAGCGTGTCATAACCCCGGTAACTCGCCAGGATCGACGTCACCATGTTGGGCACGCCGACCTCCACCGGGGAGGTTTCAATATAGCGGGGCGCGACATGCCGGTGTATCGGCGCCTCGGCATCGCCGAAACCGGGCATGTCGAGGGTGCCGTAGATCAGCAGAACGCCCGTTGCGGCCGTGATGACCGCCGGAAGCAGGGGCGTGCGGACATGGATCTTCTCGCGCGTCGCGGTCAGGGCCAGGGTCCCCAACATCAGCACCGTCGTAATGCCCGCGCCCACCGCGGCTTCGGTAAAGGCCACGTCGACAGCGTCGAGGATGACGAATATTCCGGCCATCAGGAGGCTGTAGATGCCCGACAGCATGACAACGGCAAAGAGGTTGTGAACGCGCACAATCGCCAGAGCAATGACCGCCAGGAAAAGCAGCAGAACGATGTCGACGAAATTTACGATGACGGGGCTCCAGTATTTCCGTCCGATCCGCCGGTCGGCTTGTCGCTTGGATCAACGATATTGCGGTTTTCGTTCACGGCGCTTTCGTCAGGTCCCTTCACCAGGGGGCGGACGCCGGAAAACAGGGCGGCCTTGGCCAGTGCGTGGGTGGAAGTGGGGCTGGAAAACAGGACGAAGAATAGGATGAAGACCAATTTTGCCGTGATAAGCGTCACCCCTGACTGAAGCATCAATCCGATCAGGATGGCGCCAGCACCGAGCGTATCGGTCAGACCGGCGGCGTGCACCCGTGAGTAGAAGTCCGGCATCCGTAAAAGGCCGATGCCGCCGATCACGACGAAAACGCCCCCCACCAGGAGGAAACCCCAGCTCAAAAGCTCGATAACGATATCGATCATGGCTGGCGCTCCCCCTCCTCGTTTGCCGCCGCCGATACTTCAGGCGGAACCCACCAGGGCAATCGCCGGCCATGGCGGCGTTCCTCGCCGTGCCAGCCTTCTTTCGAAAAATCCTTGTATTTAAAAAACTTCAGGATGGCGATGGAGCCGACAAAATTGATCAAGGCGTAAACCAGCGCAATATCGAGAAAATCCGGCCGTCCGGTGAGGAACCCCAGTGTTGCGATCAGCAGGGTTGTTTTGGTCGCGATGGTATTGACCGCCAAAATGCGATCAAACACCGTCGGTCCGAGCAGCGCCCGGACCAGGGCCAGCGCCATGGTGGCCAGGATGGCGATGGTTGCGGCGGCGAACATCAGTCGTGGCCTTCCATGCGGGTAACCTTCCGGTTCATGGCGCCGCCCGCGATATCGTCGGCCGCTGACTGGGTGAGGGCGTGGACAACGATTTGACTGCCCTCGATTTCGAGCGACACGGTTCCCGGCGTCAGGGTGATCGAATTGGCGTAAATGACCTTTCCGAGTTCGGTTTTTTGTTCAGCATTGACGATAATGATGTTCGGGCTGATCGGCAGACTGGGCATCAAGATCAGCTTCGCCACGTCAATGTTTGCGACAATGATCTGCCAAAGCAGCCAGGGCCAGTAGAGCAGGGCCCGCCAGCCGAGATGTATGGGATGCCCTTCATGGTCGATGACATCCATACGCATGGACACGGCAACCGTGAAAATGCAGGAAGCCACGCCGAAACTGAGAATGAGCGCGGTGTAGTGCCCCGAAAGCAAGAGCCAGACAATGAAAAGTACCAGGGAAAGGCTGACTGCGTGTTTCACGCCCTTGTCTTCTCCCCTTGAAAGTGCTCACAAATTCGCCGGACCGGCACCGAACCGATGATACACATTAAACCACATCAAACGCTTGCTCGGGTCAGCCGCTCAAGCACTGGGCCACGTTGCGCGAACATTGTCACGACCGTTCCCGGATGGACCAGACCATAATATGCGGCAGGTAACATAGCCAACCAAAATCAATGATCGTAATGAGTCATAACCATATTTGCGTGCCTATCCGGTTGACGCAGACACCCGCTACATCTAGTATCTGTCCATT
>CAZGTM010000095.1:0-10466 GCA_964528595.1 uncultured Rhodospirillaceae bacterium | reverse complement strand
GAAGCCTTCGAAGCCGATTACGGCAAACACAACGTCGCCCGACTGGATCCGATCAAGCGTCGATTACCAGGTCCGATTTGGGCACCGAAATGCAGGTGTGGCAGGAGCCGTCCTCTGCCGGTGATCCCGGCGGATTGAGGTAATCGACCTCGCCTTCCTTGATCGCCGTGATGCATGAACCGCAATTTCCGGCCCGGCAGCCCGACGCGATGTTGACGACGCCGTTGGCCTCCGCGATATCGAGGATTGAGCCCTGATCGGCGCTCCATGAGACGGTCTTGCTGGAGCGAGCGAATTTAACGTCGAGAGTCTGTCCGTCCGGTGCAGCATCCTGTGCCGCTGCATCTGACGTCTTCTTGATGGACGCCGGTCCAAAAGCTTCAAAGTTGATGTTGCCCTCCGGCACGCCCCACTCCTCGAGGCCGCTGACCAGCGAGGCCATCATGGGCGGGGGGCCGCAGATGTAGAAATCGTAGTTATTGCTTTCCAACTCGCGCTTGAACAAATCGACGCTAACGCGCTCACCATGGTCGTAGTCCTCCCCTTCTACATCGCCGTCAGCAGGGTTGGAGTAACAAACATGCAGATGAACATTTTCGTTTTCCTGGGCGATCTCCTGGAGATGTCCCTTGAACGCATGGTCGGCGCCGTTGACGACTCCGTAGAAAAAATGCGTTTCGCGTTGCGAACCGGATTCGACGACGGCGTTCAGCATGCTGAGGACAGGCGTCAGGCCAACTCCCCCGCCGACCAAAACGATGGGGTTGTGGGTCGACATGTCGAGGTAGAAGTGGCCGGACGGTGCCTTAATGTCGACGATATCGCCAACGTTCACCTGGTCGTGGAAGTAGTTCGACGACAGGCCTGGCGGTAGTTCCGGCTGGCCCCGCGGCGGCGGTACGCGCTTGATGGTGACCCGGTAATAATCCGGATGGTTGGGACTGTCCGACAGCGAATAGCACCGGACGACGGATTTGGTTTCCCCCGGAGGGTGGAGATCGAAGGTCAGAAACTGGCCGGGCTCAAAGGGCGGCAGCGATTTGCGGTCGTGCGGCGAGAGGTAGAAAGAACACGTTCCGGCCGCCTCCTCCACCCTGTCCGAAATCTCGAATTTGCGGAAGCCGTTCCATGACAGATCGGATTTCTCCCGTTCGATGCGGCGGCGGTCGGCGATAAGGTCGATTTCGGCGCGCAAACGTTCCTGGCTCATCTCATGGCTGCGCCGGGCCCAGGCCGTGCGGCGGTTGTAGACCAACGCCAGGTTTCCGACGTAGACAGTTAGAACGCCCAGAAATGTAACGGCGGCAAGATCGATTAGGACATCCATTTGGCCTTCTCCTAAAACTTGCGGCGAACCTCAAACCGCACGCCCATCACATCGTCAACGACATCGCGCCAGCCCTTCATGGCGTCGGCGCGGATGATCCAGGCTTCGGTCAGGGGTTGTTGATAACGAATGCCCAAGGCGAACTGATCGCCGGGAGCAGACCGGCCAGTTTCATTGTCACCGCCTCTGACCTTGACGGCGGCCGCTTCGGCAACGATCTGGCGGTCAAGGGCGAACAGGTAATTGACGCCGACGGCACCGCCGAAGGTGTCGTGTCCGGTGTCGTCCAATTTGGGAAATCCGGTCAATCCATCGGTTTCGAAATTGATCCCGGTGTTCTTGAGAATACCGCCGGCGCCGGCGGCCCGTGCCGCCGACTGTGGGCGGTCGAATCCGGCAAAGAGATTAATGTACGGGATGTAGGTCGAGGGCTTCGACGTGATCAACGAATTCTCCAGCAACAGGATGACGCCGTCGGCCGTCTGTTGAACGTTCCCATTTCGGTCCTGACCGAGACTCCAAACGACGCGTGTGCTGTTGGACAGCAGGTGCCGGTAGCGCCGTGAATGGGCGATTGTCAGATTGTGAAAGTCGAACTCATCCAGACCGTTGCGCCCGTCAAGGAAGGCGTACCCGGCCTCCCAGTAGCCCTGGTTGGCTTCGATAAATGTTGTGACGCCATACATGTTCACGCCGTGATCCGCGACGTTGCCCGCAGCGTCCGTAATGGCCGGCGACGTGACCTTGTCGACGCCCGCAAAAAACGTGATATCCATGTTGGATATATCAAACGCCGGGCTGTTCCGCGCCGGGATGGTGAATGCCAATCCGCTGAAGGCGTCCTCCATCCAAACGCCGTTCTGGAACAAAAGCGGCATCAGGCCGAGGGCGAACGGCAGGTCGAAATCGGAGTACGAATCGCTAAGACCTGTCGCGATCGAGCCCATGTCCCCTTCGAAGAACAACGTTTCGAGATTGCCGTCCAGTTCGACTTCGCCCTGGTTGTCGTCATCCGCCGAAAATTCGTAGCGCGTGAAACGCCCTCCCTGATCCAGCGGCCGCAAGAATGCGTGAATTCGCTCAGTCGACGTGAGCTTCAAATCGACATCCAAATTTAGCCGCGTTGCGACCTGGCCCAGTTCAGCGGCGCCATTGTCGTTGTAGGCTGCGGCGGTGCGCCAGTCGCCGTAGACCGACAAACCCGGAAACAGCAGGTTCTTGCGCCCGATCAGGTTTATGCCGCGTTCAAAGGGGCCGGAGGAATATTGCGGCCGGCCAAGTTCGAACAATGGGCGGGTCACATTGACGGCCGACTTGCCGCCATAAATGTCCCGCTGAGCCTCGGCCGAATATGGGGTTTTGTCGTATTTCGGATCGGGTTTGAAAACGGACGAATCGTGCTCGATGTTTTTGGCGTCATCGCTCATTTTGACGTCAATCGCGAGCGCCTGGGAGGATGTCAGCAACGCGGCCGCAAGCGCCGATGCCGCGACAACTGAGAAGATGTCCTTCATTCCGGCACGCATGTCACTTGACCTCGAATTCAACGGTGTAAGGGTGGATGTCGAGCATCCATTCGTTCATGGCGCGCACCATATCCTCGGTCGCGCCGATGAAGCGCATGAAGTAGATGGGTTCGGCCCGCGAACGCAGTCTGACGGCCAGACGGTATTTGCCGGGCTTTTCCAAAAGCGCCGCCGGCACCGTATACCTCGCCATGCGCGAGCCTAGCGGCGGGATGCTGCGGCCCTCCATGCGGACAAAGGGCGGATGATTGATCACCGTCGTCGGTTGCGCTGCCGGTCTCAGGAAGGGCAACTGGTCGATATCGAAATTCACCGGCAGATACATTTCCCGGTCGGTCCCTTTGACGTTGGTCGTGAGAAATTTTGTTTGCAGATTGAACAACTGATCGTCGTGGGGAAGCTTACCGGCCAGAACATCGGCCGAATGCAAGTCGGCCATGTCCCCCTGGCTGTCGACATAGCCTGATTCCCAGATATTTTCCCCGTCCGGCGAGATCAACGCCACGTTCAGCCAGATCTCCGGCTGCGCGCCAAGCGATCCCGAAGGCAGGTTATGGCCCGGATTGATGTTGGTGATTTTGTAGGCAAACGAGAGATCGGACCCGGTTCCCCTCGCGCTTTCGAAAAACGGTCCGTCAATATGAGAGCCGTTCTCCATGACCTGACGGCGGAGTTCCCTTTTCTCTTCGATCTTTTCCAGGTTTTCGTCAATAACGGCGCGCGCGTCTTCCCGGTCACCGGGATCCTCCCAGGTTTCCGGAAATTCTACCTCGACGGTTTCGTCGTCGACCTTTTCCTCGAACTCCTCCGTGCCCCAACCGGCGCGATAGTCGAACTGCAGCCATTCCTCGATCGTCCAGTTGGCTGCTTCGGTGTTGTGCGGGAATATGCCGGGATGGGCGATGGGATAACCGGGCCCCGCCATGGCGTGATTATGGTGCTTGCGGTCCGGGTTCACCGGTTTGCCGCCGACGACTGCCGCCGGCGCCGTGGTGAAGCCCGCCGCTTTGCCGGGTTCCCGGCTCATGTGGCAATCCTGACAGGTCAAGCCTTGGGCTTTAGCCGGTGAGGCGCGATATTGGTCCCATACGACCTCGAGCTTAATGCCGAGATTGACCGCGACCTGGTGGCAGGCGCCACAAAATTCCGATTTGTCGAGTTGTTCGAACTTGATGCCCGAAAGATGGATATTGCTGCCGCGTTCACCTTCGGCCGTGGCGATTTTGTAGAAATCCTTGTTCTTGATCGCCTCCGCCACACCGTCACCGCCATACGGCCCGAAGACCGGTTGAAAAATGTCTCCCGGTACGATCCGCCGTTCGCCGTTAACCTTGAGGTACGCCTCGTCAACCCGATGACAGGTGATGCAGGTAATGCCCTCGCGCGAAACCTGCGTGCGTTCCCACAGCGGCGCTTCCCTGGCTTCGCCCATTTGGGTGCCGACTTGGGCGTGGCAGCGGACGCAAAAGTTGCCGATGGTCGGTGCGAGATTGTTGATCGCCTGCTCGAATTTATGGAAGACCGGCGAGACCGAGGCATAGGCGTGGCTCGAGGAGCGCCACTCCTCAAAAATTTCTCCGTGGCACTTGGCGCATTCGTTGGCCGAGGGATAGGAGTTTTCCGAAAACACGTCCGCATGGGGGTCGTCGGCAGCGTGAGCGGGCACCGTCAGGCAGACCGAGAGGATAAGGGCGATTGCCGCCGTCTTGTGAGGACTAATTTTCATTTCTGGTGACCCGCTCGGTGAAAGCGGGCTCCTTGTGATAGTTGTGACAGAGTTGGCAATCCTGCCGTACACGCCCTTTGGCATGACATTGAACGCAGGTTTCCTTGGCCATCGAAACAAAATTACTGGTATACGTCAGGGGATTTTCATCCGTATAGCCGGCTTCGAAATCGGCCTGCGGATTCAGCTTGTGGCAGGTCGCGCAGCCCTGGTTCGGATCGGCCAGCTTGACGCCGTGCGGGTCGACCAGGCTGAGGTGGCGATCATGGGAGTAGGTCTGATAATTGCGAATCTCGTCTTTGTGGTAACGCCACTCGATGCGCAACGCGTCTCCTTCCTTCTCCCGGCTGACGGAATGGCATTTGATACAGGCGCCCGGCCCTTCTTTTGGCGACAGGAGTATTTCACGCAGGGCGTCGGCACGCTCTTGCGCGTCTTCATCCTCTCCGCCCGCCGCCACGGCAAATTCCAACCAGCCCCTGACAACGGCGTCGCCGTGGCCTGAAGGCCGGTAAATCAGTTCGAGCAAATCTCCGTACCAGCCGCCGAACGCCGCCTCCTCGGGAAGTTCGTATTCAAGATTGGCCGCCCAGGCACAGGCCATGCGCTTGACGGCTTCCGGGTTAAGTCCGCTGAGCAACCGTTTTGGGTCGACCTCGGCGCCGCTTTCTTCAATCATCTCGACGATCGGGCCGGTGCCGCTATCGGCCATGCCCATCAGCATTTCCTGAAAAGCCTCGCCATATTCGTCGGGCTCATCACTGGCCACACCCATCAGGTAGGCCGCGATTTCGCTCATTTCATCGCCCGAAACACTCTCGTATTCCTCATCCTCCTCAGCATCTTCGACGGGACCGCAAACCTCCGCCACTTCTTCCCGATCCAAATCGGTTTCCTCGAACTCGGGCAAGCGCAGGACAACAAGCTGCCGTTTGGGTATTTGCTCGGCATGGCAACCGGCGCAGGTCTCCTCGAAGCCCAAGGGCTCAACCGTCCGGTTCGCCGTGGCCGCCTGATGGCAGGTCGTGCAGCTGTTGGGCACATTTTCCGCGACCCGTTTATCCTGAAAATGTTTCGCGAGGTGGGAGGCGTGGTTGAACTTGATGGCGGATCGGCGGAAGTGCGGAAACTTCTTCGAGAATTTCGGATGTCCGCGATCAAAGCTGCTGAAGGCGTTTCGGTGGCAACTGGCGCATTGCTCATCGCTGAGACCGGAAATGTTGGCATCCTGCCCCTTGTGCTCCGTGTGGCACATTGAACAATTAGTGGCGCGCTGCTTTCTGCTGTCGTTGAATACGGCGTTGTGCGGCGCCGAAATGGGTCCGCCGAAAGTGTGGCAGTTTGCACACGCCTTGGTCATATCGTTTTTAGTGAAGGCGGAAGCAAGCCATGCCATGGGTTGGGCGTCGTGGGAGTCGTGACAATTCTTGCAACCTTGCGAACCCGTGAATCCGGCATGGCCGTCCGTCAATTGGCCGGCATCAAGGGCGCCGATTTGAAACGTCTCCGCGAAGAGGTTCGAGCCATCCGTCAAATGGGTGAAGGCCGCCAGGGCCGCGACGACGAGGCCGAGGGCGATGACCGAGAGACGCCAACGGTGATGGCGAACGGTGCGGCGGGGCACACAAGGCGGATGCGAGCAGCCGCAAGTCCCGTCAGGAGCAGGACCGGTTTCACACGGCCCACCGGCGACCTGCGGCCGGCGGCACTGCCATCGGCCCTCATTGTTATAAGGCGTGCATTCGGATGTGCCGCCACAAGTTCCTCCGCCTGTCGGCCCCAGGCGGCACGGTCTGCCCCACTCGGCGGCGCGTCCGCAGATAAACGCCCCCGACGGCCTCTCGTAGGCGCTGCGGTCGTGGTCGAAACGGCCCCGGTCCATCACAACGAATACACGTTGACAACGAGCAGATGCCACAGGGACAAAGCCATCAACGCTACCGTCAAGGGGATGTGGAATAGAAGCCAGCGTTTCATGGCACCCTGCAACGCGTAGTGAAGATCGATACTATCCTTCTGGCGCGCCAGTCCGCTCAGCTCATCGAGATATCGGCGTTCATCTTCACTAAGATAGCGCCGCACGGTCTCGTCCTGGTGTTGCAGCCACTGCCGGCTGCGCTGGCTGCCGACGAGGTGGTTGGCCGTGAACCTTGGCTTCCGGAAAAACCACTGCAAGCTATCGAGGTAATATCGCCCCAGGGTCTCAATGCGCGTCTCATCGCAGCAATCAAGCACCACTTTCTCCGCCCGGTCGCGCAATTCACTGATGCGTAACGGGATGCGTTCAAAGATCACTTCCAATCCTGTTTGGGTAAGTAATCTGGGATAGGTCCGCTGGATGACATAGCCGATCACACCGCTCAGTATGGTGAGGTAAAAGAGGATCGCCAACAAACGTTCATACATGCCGTTGGGCCAGAGCGTTTCCGTATGCAGCCAATAGACCGCCAAGGCGAATACCCCGCCCACGGTATGAAGCGTCAACCATGTCGAGGCATTCCCCAGCGGTACCATCGACAACCGTTTGCGCAAGTTGAAGAGCGCCAAGAATGTCATGCTGCCCAACAACCAATACCCCGTCAGTTCGCCCGGGTTGCCGAGATGGACCCTAATCGAGCGCCCTTCCACCAACAGCAGGTCAAATATGATTCCGGCGGTTAGCCAAATTATCAGATATCTGGTTCGGAGCAACCTCAAAACATATCTCCCTCGACCAGCGTTTCGCGTTGGAAATCCACCCGGGTTAGGGCGTCATGAGGGCAGGCACGGACACATGCGGGACCTCCGGGATTGGTGTAGCAGAGGTCACATTTCGTGGCTTTCAGGATCGGCCTACGGCTTTCCTCGTCAACCAGCGCCTCACCGTTTCGGCCCCTGATTTCAACCATGCGAATATTGTTGTACGGACATGAATTGGCGCAGGTGGCGCATCCAATGCAGGTGTCGTCGTTGATCACCACCGTGCCGCCGACCTGGCTGCGATGGATCGCGCCGGTCGGGCAACCGATCATGCAAACAGGATCCGCGCAATGCATGCAAGCGTTGGCAACCATCCAGTGATCGAAGGTCCGGCCATGCCTGATGAAACGCGGATTGCCGCCATGCGTCGAAGCGCAGGCGCGAACGCAGTCGTCACAGCGGACGCAGCGGTTAAGATCGATAAGCATCGATTTCGTGGCGTTGATGAAGCGCTCCTCAACCGCCCATTCGAGCAGCGCATCCTCCGCCAACGTGCGCTCGTCGGTGTTGCTGGTCACTGCGGGCGGCACGGACAAGGCGGGAAACACGTAATCCTCAAGTACCTGTGCCGGAACGCGGAGAACGTCGACATATCCCAGCGCAGTGAGGGAGGCGCCCAGGTTTACGGACCGACCGGACTCCCAGCTTGCGTAAAGCTCCTCCAAGCCGAAAGTATCCCCTGTACCAAGGTAGGTAAGGGTGCGCTGTCCACTTCCGTATTCCCTGGCGACACGTGCAAATCCCGCCCGGATCATTAGCAATCCGTCGGCGTAGTCACCCTCCTTGGCGATGGTCGGTTCGTGTTCGACGCCCCCTTTTCCGGTCGAGCGAAGGCGTTGAAAGCTGACGTGCCAGTCAAACGCGCCATAGGTTTCGAATAACGTGGCATCGGCGACCTCCCCCAATGCTTCTTCGTCGAGCTGGGAAAACAATTCCGTTTCCCGCAGATGGATGCCCAGGGCATTTTCACGGTAGCGGGCGTCGACCATGCGCCTGAAACCGTCGTCATAGCGGCGAATTTCCCGAAGGCCTTGCCAACGCACCTCCAACAAGGTGGCGTTTCCTTCAGCGAAAATCGTCGTCGTTCGCGGAATTCTTCCCAGTGCGGCAAGCTCACCGAACAATTGACCCTGCCCCATCTCGGCCGTCCGACATTCATCGAGTACGGCTGGGATATCCTGGACGAAGACGCGCGAGGGGTTGCTGCGGGTGCGGCTTCGCGGACCGTTTGCGTCAGCCGCCCTGACGGCCTGCGCACCTTGTTTGGCGGTTTCTCTGACCTCCGGTATCGTCGAATTCGTCCAAAGTTGGCTGAGAGCCTTGAAAAACCCCTTCTTTTGCGTTGTGGCCCGGCCTAGAAATGATTCAGGGTAGTCGCCGACAAACACGCGAAGCTTGCCGTCGAGAATTAGAAACGCGGAATTGCCGTAGTCGCCTTCCCGGACGACAATGTCTCCCGCCCGGTAGCGCACGATGCGCGTATCGTTGAGAAGGACACCGGCCAGGGGGGTATGGTCGGGGAAGGCGCCTGGGTCGATAGCGGCCAGTTCGGCCCTCTCGAGCAGCGACGCCACATCGCTTTCGGCCATATCCGGGTCGAAGGGTGAATCCCAACGTTGTGGCCTTTTCAGGTGCGCAACTGACACCAAATCACTCCTCTCCCTGACTAATCTTTGTCACCGTCTTTTGCGGTGTTGAGCGTGTTAGCTGTCGACTATTTGTAGCTTCCCTTGTCAGGCAGCAACCCTGCGACCTCGCCGGACAAGTCTTTGCCGGCTATCACGGCCACAAGTTTCAGAGCATTGTCACGGTTCGGCGCCGCAATCAGAGCAGCCGCTTCCGGCACGCTCTTTACCGCGCCCAACGCGGCGCTGGCGCTCTCAACCCGCTTCTTTTGCGCCGTTTGGTATTTGGGGTCATCGGACTTGGTGAGGGCGCCCACAGCCGACACCAGCTTGGCTGCCTGGCCTTCCACAAACAACCGTGCCAGTTCGGCGTCCGACATTTCCGCATTCGTCGTGACATCAGGCGCGTAGTATCGATGACGAACGCTGCCTTGGGAATATCTCACAAGTTCGAAATCCGGATTGATCGGGTGGTCGGCATTCAGCATGACGGCAAGCATTTTGCCGTCTACATCAGCGCGGCTCAATCCGTGGCAGCCCATGCAGTTTTCTGCGATACCGTAATGATCGCCCGACCAAATCATGCCGGCTTGCTTGGCTTTGGCAATGCGCTCTGTTTTGTGAGCCGCCGTTTCATCGGCTTTCTTGACGTTCTTTCCGCCGAAATCGTTGTGGATCACAATCCACTCGGAAGCGGCCCCGTGACAGCTTTCGCAACTGGGCCCTGCCTTGGCCCTGGCTTTCTTGCCCGCCTTTTTCGACACCATCGTGTAGTGGCAAAGCGTGCAGACCGCCGTCTTCTTCATGCTCTTGGAACCGACGGCTTTAAGGATGCCCTTGGCCTTTTTGGATTTGTGAACAGTGCGGAAGGATTTGAAATGTTTGGTGCCCGACCAAATCTCGTGCTCCGCCTTGTGGCACTCAAGGCAAACTTGGTCCCCCATTGTCACCGGTTTTGCTTGGGCAGTCGAAATAAGGATTGCACAGCACGCCAGTGCGGCGATCGCAATATTGAAAAAACGCAGGTACATAACCCTCGGACCCCCTCATCGCATTTTTTACCGGAAAGCGGCTTTACCGCCAGTGGCTAAGCCCGCACGACCGATTTTGATGCGTTTTAAAATAGCTCTAACGTAAGGCTAAGTGGTTGATTGATCTGCTGTCAACCAGCCAACCTAATTCACGCCGCCATCAACTAGATCGATGCCCTTTGACCGTTGAGGTCAGGTGGTGACTGTATTCGATCATCGAACCCCAAGCCGTCTAATTCCGCTTACCTGGCTCTCTGCCAATCGAAGTCCGGCATGTTGGCCGGAACGGACGTGCCTGCCGGCAATTGATCTCGTTAGCAGGTGAGCCGAAGCGGAAATAAGAGATTCTAGTTGACATATTCAGAACGATTCTCATTGATCGGGGTTTCTGTAATGCGATGGGGCGCAAAGGTATGGTTTTCGGACTTTTTGGCGGCGGTGATCAGTTGGCTGAGCTTCGGTCATCACTCTCAAAAGAATCCTTCATGGAAG
>CAZGTM010000094.1:0-10536 GCA_964528595.1 uncultured Rhodospirillaceae bacterium | reverse complement strand
GGAAGCACCCTACATGAAGTGGGTGTCTGCGTTAACCGGATAGGCACGGTCCGAAGTTTCCGTCTCCGACCGAATTATTTCCTCCAAAGAACGGCGAGAATTGATCCCATATTGTGACGTTCACATTTTACGGATGGAAAAGGCCGGGAAATTTCCTAGGCGAATTCGCCTCGGGCCAAACCGCGTAGGATGGTCATATCTCGAAATTCAGGACTGGATTGCCACGCGAAAAGATGAGCGTG
The DNA here is from genome assembly GCA_964528595.1 of uncultured Rhodospirillaceae bacterium. Lineage (GTDB taxonomy): Bacteria > Pseudomonadota > Alphaproteobacteria > UBA2966 > UBA2966 > CAYFKJ01. Next base: position 10,294 of record CAZGTM010000094.1, on the reverse strand, counting down.
ACATGAGCCCCCGAACTGAAAATTCAGAGGCCGACAAATGAGCGTGGACAATCGCAAATCGCAAGAGCCGTCCAATTCGGTATCCAACGAATTTCTCCAGGATGGTCAATTTCAGTTGAATGATAAGCGCTAGCCCTTGAAATCAAACGGTTCCGAAAAATGCAAGGCATCACACTACCAACCCGCCCCAACTTCCACTAATTCGCCCAACGAAATCAACGGATTAAAATCTGAAATCGACCAGACCAAGACCGCCATCTCGAAATGCCCGAAACGGGAGGAAAATTCCTCCCCTACCAGAAGCCGCCGACGCACCCTCAAAGCTGCATACGCGAAGATTGACGCTGCGGGAATGCGCGGAGCATCTAGGGAGCGGGCGAGGCTACGAGTATTAAACGCAACGCAACCGAACAGGCAGGCAAGAAACGAGATCAAGTGCTGGCAGGTCCAGAAGCTTGGGCTGGAGACGGCACAGGAGGTTGATCTTTCTGACGTTCTTGAGCTTCAGATCAAGCTGGCACGCCGGGACGGGGGAATATTTCCTCCCCACAGCGACTTGATACGCCGCTTAGAGCGCGAAGTAATACTTGATCAAGTCACTCGGACCGAATTCAAAAAGCGATCCGCCGAGATTTTGCGCTTGGATATGGGCTTGGGCTCCGAAACCCGTAGGGCGTTCGCAAAGACCCAGCGCCAGTTTGGACGGCTTTGACCTGATCGAGCAAGTTAGTCGTGGGCTGAAGCGGGGCCGCTGGCGGGAATTCCCCCCGTCACAAGTAGCAGCCAACCTTGGCGCGGGTAGTTCGACGCCAAGGGCCCAATGCGACGACCCGGCTCCGGCCAGCAAGATCGCCAAGGGCTAGGACCCAACCCTGCCAAAATAGCGGGGCTGGGCGTCCTATGCCCTTAGTTCTAACCCTCACCAGCCAGCAGCTACTTAGCTAAGCTAGCTAGCTGGGAATATCTGAAATGAAGATTTTGTGTTTTCTTGGGGAACCCGTTGGGAGTGGGTCGGTGACCAGAGACTTCCCTCCCCATTGACTAATATAAAGGGTCTTGATCAGACCTCTGAGCCTAAAGCAGAAAACTCCCGGTTCTTGCTCCCACTACCGCGAAGGTTCGCCAAAGCGCGCCTCTTGCCGGCTTCCGACTTCGGTCCAGTAGATAGCCCCCCATGTAGTTTGCATCGTCCGTTGCGCGAACACTCGTTAGCTTTGTCCCAGACTGCCGGTGCTTTACAACGCATGCCCTGCCGAGTGCGTGCGCCACTCTGGTCGGTTGCCGGTTTTCATGCCCGATTTTACCATACAGAACCCCAAGACGGGAGCGCGTTTGGGGCGACGCTGCGAGGCCTTGGATGGGTAGCGTACCTACACCCTTTTTGCGGATGCAACGCCTAGGCCTGATGAGTCCTTGCATTTGGGCTAGGGAGGGGTGCGCCCGTCCGGCCAATTCAAGGGAGGCAATCCAATGTCTGCTTTTCCCATATTTAGGTCCGCTTACCACCCTTATTCGGACCAATTCCTGAGGCCGCGATTTGGTCCCTCCCTGACCCGAAGCGGACATCGACAAACAGGTTTGCGGATAGTGCAAACTTTCGCGGGGCATTGGGGCTCAATTCGTCCGGAATATCTACTCTTAACGGCGGCAGATCACATTGATAAGGACCTGACGCCGTTCCTTTTGTACGATGTCGAGTCCGCGTTTGAGTGCGCCCGGTAAATCGGAAGGCTCTTCCACGCGCTCCCCATGCCCGTCGAAGGCCCTCACGATCTCTTCAAATCGCGGAGGCGGCCCCATGCTCACCATGGGAAAATTGCCGGTCGATACGGCCCAACCGTCAGGGTGGACGTTGCGCGTACTGTTCAACACTTCGTCCCACCCGCCGTTGTTGAACAAGACCGTGAGAACGGGCAGGTCATGGAGGCGCGCCGCCTGATGGCAGGCGGTGGGCACGCTGAATATGTACGATCCGTCGCCGAGGGTGACGATGACCGTCCGTTCCGGCGAACCCAATTTGGCGCCAAGGGCAGCGCCGAACCCCCAGCCCAGGCCGCCGGCGTGGGAGGCGCCAAGATGGCTGCCGTAGGCCGGGGGTGGAGCGTGTCGAAGATCAAGTGGATATTCGTTGACGACAATTGTGTCCGGTCCCTGGAGGTCACCAACGCATTTTGATGCCCATTGAAATCCGATTGGGACCCGTGCGGCTTCCCGCTTGAGCGATTTTTCCAGTTTCGTGCTGGCCGCTTTGTGTCGTTTTGCCAGCTTACGCATCCGTTCCCTGACATTTTCCTTGCCGACCCGCAGCTTCGTCGCCTTTGCAAGCAAGGGGAGAGCCGCAACGGGATGGGCGGCAATCGGGACATCGCAACGGAAGTTTCTCATCGGGTACCGGCTGAAAAACGGGTCGGTACCGAGCTGGATAACCCTCGCGCGGTCTCGAATTTTGACACGCGAATTAAACCACGGGACGTCACAATCGATGACCAGAATGGCATCGGCTTTGGCAACGCTGGGGTGGGTTTGCGAGCCGAACACGTAGCCGATGTGACAGGGATGATCAGCGGGAAAATTGGCGTGGGTCGGACTCGCTTCGAGGACCTCTGCGGCACATGTATCCGCGAGATCTACAAGAGCCGCCACCGCTTTGCTGTTCCGGCCTAGTTCGGAAGTAATGACGAGCGGCCGTTTTGCCTCTCCCAATATTTGGGCGGCAGCGTCGATCTTGGCGGGGTCCGGATAGCGTAAGGCATCGGCATTCCGTTTCGACGGCGTGTTGATCGTGATCTCATCCAGGGGCTGGGCGATTACGTCGCGCGGTAGGGACAGGTAGACCGGACCGCGCGGTTCGTTCATTGCCAGCTCGAACGCCCTGTCGACGGCCGATTCCAACTGTGACGGATGCCGAAGCTCGTAGTCCCATTTGAGGTATTCGCGCACCATGCCGGCTTGGTCGAAACTCTCTTGCGCCCACTGAACATGAATGTCGCGCGCGCCCGGTATGCTGCTGTCCTCCGTTACCGCGGAGCGGGCAGCCAGGATAATCATGGGAACGCGCGCCCGCGCCGCGTTGATGATAGCGCCCGCCGCATTCGCCGTTCCCGGTGTGGAGTAGACGATAGCGACCTGCGGCCGGCCGGTAACCTCGTAACAGCCGTGCGCCATCGCAATGGCAACCTGTTCGTGGGGCACCATCAACGGCCGCGGTGACTTTTTGCCTTCGGCCTCGAACTTCGCGAACCCGTCGATGATCGATGTGAAGGCATTGCCTATGACGTAATCCACGCCGCGAGCCCGGAGGATTTCGAGCAGCGCCTGACCGACCGTTTCAACCTTTGTTATTTTTGTTGCCATGTGCGTACCTCACTCCAATCCCGCGCCTTCGTCCACCCAACGGCCGAGCAGCTGGCGTTCCGCCCGGGTCATGTTGTTTTCGTGACGGTTGGGCATTGTTCGGGCATCGACCGCGCGGACCTTGATGCGTTCGGCGTGACGTTTGATGTCCGCCGGCAGATCGAAGGCAACCCCTCCAGGCGCCGGACCGAAGGCACGGTCTGCCGGGACCGCCGAATGGCAGCTTAGGCAACGCTCTATGATGATTCCGCGGGCGGTGCTGAACGAGATGGCTTCAGCTGCGCTTTCACGAGGCGGCGGCGCCGCAGTGACGAGAACGGCTGCGATCCCCAAAACCGCAACGGGTGCGAGCGCCCACTTACCCGGCTTACCGCTGACGACCACGTGCCTCAACGCCATAAACGCTGCCATCAGGAGAGCTGCAACGATCCAGTTGAGGTGATGGCCATACAGCAGGGGATAATGGTTGCTGATCATTAGGATGACCGTGGGAAAGATCAGATAACTGTTGTGTACTGTGCGCTCCCGGCCAAGTTCGCAAAGCGCGGCGTCGGGCGTTCGTCCGTCATCCCGCGCCTCGCTCATTTCCCTCAGGGCCGGCAATACCCTCAGCCAGACGTTGACCAACAGTATCGTCCCCAGCGCCGCACCGAGAATGATGAAGGCGGCGCGCCCTGAAAAGGTTTCGCTTAAACCCCATGCGGCAATCACGAACAGAACATACGAGACCGCACCGAGAGCGATGGGGCTGAGAACCGGCGACCGGCGCCACAACAAATCGTAGACGCCCCAAGCTAATACAAGAAAGCCCGTGATGAGGCCGGATCCCATCAGCGCGTTCATCGGTTGACCGTCAGCGTCGGCAAGGAGATGACCGCCCGGCAGGTTGGCGACCATGACGAGCAGCAGTACACCGCTAACCCAGGTCAGGGTCGTTTCGCGCTTGAACCAGATGTGGGTTTTCGCCAAGCCGCCCGCGCCGAGCCCGAGCTTGTCGACCAGCAGCGAACCGGCGAGATCGATAAGCCACGGTTCGCCATGCTCGCCTTTGGCTTTTCGCTCAGGGTCAGCAAAAATACGATCGAGCCAAAGAAGATAGAGCGAACCCCCAATCCAGGAAATCGCCGCCATTACGTGAAACCAACGAAGCAGAAGGTCAAGCCATTCGAGCGTGTTCCAAGCCATTGCCCATCTCCTTCGCGGCGCGCGAATTAATCCTTGTGTTTCTCAAGAAAGGCGCGAAGCGCCGTTTCAAAGGCATCCGGCTGTTCGATGTTTATCAGGTGGCCGGCCATGGGAATTGTGATGAACTCCGAACCCTTGATGCGGTCGGCGAATTGTCGGCCCAGTGTCGGCGGCGTCAGCGGATCGTGTTCACCAAAAATCAGAAGTGTCGGCACCGCAATCTCGTCCAGCTCCTGTGAGCGGTCGAACAACGTCGTCGCCTCGACCGTTTTAATGTAGCTCTCCTTGTGCAGCCCGGAGATGCTCGCGACCAACCTTTCATATTGCGCTTCCGTCGCGTACGGGCCGATGAGCGACTTGGCAATGGTGGGCGCAATATCGCTCGGCTCCTTTCCGTCCTCGACCAAGGGCTTTCGGCGCAGTTCGACAAATCGCTTTCTTTCCTCGGCCGAAAAATCGCTGAAACCGGAGTGTGTGGCGATGAGCGTCAAGGTCCTTACGCGGTCCTGATACAAGGCATAGAAATCCTGGGCGATTCTTCCGCCCATCGACAGTCCGGCGAGATGAGCTTTTTCCGCCTCGAAATGATCGAGCAGCCGGACGAGGTCACGTGCAAAATCGCTGAAGTCCAACGGGCCGTCGTAGTCGTCACTGTCACCGTAACCGCGGGCATCCCAAGCGATGGCGTGAAAGTCCCCTGCGAATGCCACCAGCTGCTCTGTCCAGTTCCTTCGGTTGCCCCCGATGCCGTGTAGGAATACCAGCAACTCGCCGCTGCCGACATGGTCGAAGGCGATGGCCGGTTCCGTCGGCAGGCGCTCTGTGACAAGTTCAACCATCGTTGCCGGCTACCGCTTTGTCCGTCGATGAGCCAATAACCATGTCGACAAATTCCTGCAACCTGGCATGTCGATTCGCTTTGGATTCCCGTCGCACGATGGTTCCCTGGGAAAGATTGAGCGAATAGAGAAATATCGCCTTTGTCGTGGCCGATTCGGCCTCGATGCCGATCTCCTTGAGAATTTCCTCAAGAAACGAAATGCGCTGTTTGTCCACTCGCTTGACCGCGTTCGCCGCAAAGTGGTCGTTGCGGGCCCAATGACGAATGGCCAATTCTGCGGAGAAATCGATCTCTTCAGACAATCCTTCATGCAGCAACGACAAGATTCGCGCCCGAGGAGATCCGCCGCGCGCTTCGACCCGCTCGATAATCGCCTGTGTCGCTTTGTACTCCCAATAACTCAGCAGACCGCCCAGGAATTCCTCTCGATCCGCAAAGTGCCAGTAGAAACTGCCCTTTGTGACGCCGAGCTGTTCGCACATGGCGTCAATGCGGATCGCGCCAGGGCCGCGCGCGCCCAGCATTTCCATGCCGGTCGCCAGCCAATCCGCCTTCAACAGGCGTCCGGTTCGCCGGGTCGCTGGTTGAACCTGTTTCCCCGCCGCGGATAGGGACATCATCGGAAATCCATAACCATACCAAATAGTATTGACAGCATGTTTGGCCCAAGTCAATCTGACGGTGCAGACGATCGGAAGAATAGGGCAACCCCAATGACACTGCGCATTCCCCGCACGGTTTATTCCGCTGAGCACGAGCTCTTTCGCGATACCGCCAGGCAGTTTCTCGAATCGGAAGTCGTGCCGAATTATTCAAAATGGGAGGACGAAGGCAGGACGCCGCCTGAAATATGGCGTCGGGCGGGCGAGGTTGGCCTCTTGGGAACCAGTATCCCGGAGGCCTATGGCGGAGCCGAAGCCGGTTTCTTATACGACGCTATCGTGATCGAGGAACTGGGCAGGGCGGGGCTTGCGGCGCCGGCCTGGGACATGCATGCCCACATCGTCGCCCCGTTTATCGTCAACTTCGGCAGCGATGAGCAAAAGCAACAATGGCTGCCCAAAATGGCGGCGGGTGAAGCCATTGCCAGTATCGGTCTGACCGAGCCGAACGGCGGCAGCGATTTGCAGAACATCCGCACGACTGCGCGGCTCGACGGCAACCACTATGTCATCAACGGCTCGAAGGTCTTTATCACCAACGGCATCATCGGCGATCTTATACTGCTGGGCGCCCAGACAAGCCCCGGCGAAGGCTCAAGGGGCGTCTCCCTCTTCCTGGTAGATACCTCCACGCCGGGTTATAAAAAGGGCCGCAACCTCAAGAAAATCGGAAACAAGGCCCAGGACACCGCCGAAATCTATTTCGAGGATATGCGCGTTCCGACCGATTGCATGCTTGGTCCGGAAGACGCGGGCTGGCGCATTCTCATGCATGGCTTGGCCCAGGAAAGGTTGGTGGTTGCCGTCCGGTCGATGGTGATCTGCGAAACGGCGGTCGATCAAACCGTGGAATACACCAAGGAGCGGCAGGCCTTCGGGCAGCCCGTCTTCAATTTCCAGAATACGCAGTTCAAGCTCGCCGAGGCGGCGACGGCTGTTGAGGCAACCCGGCCTTTCGTCGACAAGTGCATCGAGCTCCATGACAAGGGCGAGCTGTCGGCCGAAACGGCGGCCATGGCCAAGCTCTGGACCACCGAACTGGTGGATCAGATCCTTGACGATTGTCTCCAGCTCTTTGGCGGCAACGGGTACATGTGGGAGTATCCGATTGCGCGGGCGTGGGCCGATGCGAGGGTGCATCGGATCTACGCCGGCACAAACGAGATCATGAAGTACATCATCGGGCGGGCTCTCTGACCGGCCCGGTTCAAACGGGGGTAGTGCGGCATGCCGGCGGACGACGACGAATTGACAGCTCCGTCTAACGGCGTAGCGAATGTCTTCGCCATGGCCTGCAAGTGGAAAGGGCAAGATCCCTTCTTCCTGGATCCTTACGCACGCTGGTCAGGGAACGAAGCTCTGCAACAGGCGACGGCTGCGGCGGTCGTTTTGCGCTCCTTGGGAATTGGCAAGGGTAGTGTCATCGCCTTCTTCTGTGCGTCGTCAGCCCGTCATGCCGTCGTTTTCTTCGCCGGCCAAATGCTCGGTGCAGTGTGTTGTGCTTTACACACCAAGGATACCGATCTGCGGCTAATGAAGACGCTGTCTCGTGTGGGTGCGGATTGTTTGATATCCGATCATGAGCAGGTCGATCGCGCACGGCGAATTGCCGAGGGCGTCGACAGTCAGCCGCGGGTAATCCGCCTGGACCGTTCAAATCCGGAAAGAGACGACCTGGCACAGGCAACTGCCGCCGGTCGTGCAATCAATTTGGCGCCGGTCGCGCCCGAACATGATTCCGTCATTCTCTGTTCTTCTGGAACGACGGGAGATCCCAAATGTGTTGTCCATACCCAGGCTAGCGTTCTTGCCACCGCCTTCGCTGGACCGTTCGTGTACGGCGTATCCGATCCATCTGACGGTGTCGTCGTTCCCATGTCGCCGTCATTTGCCGCCTGGCTTCATAACGTTTTGCCATTCGTCGCGCTGCGGGGAAAAATCTACTTCCAGGACAGATTCGATCCGTTCGACTTTCTGAAGATACTCTCCGACGAACGACTGACCCTGGCAGGCCATGTTCCCAGCGCCTGGAATATCATCCTGGGTCAGGAATTTTCAGACGATCTTTCGAACCTTCGCGTCGCCTTCTTTTCAGGGGAAAGGGGATCGGAGAAACTGATCCGCGAACTGGCCGCGTTCGCGCCTGCGGTCCGCACTGCCTACCTGGCGTCGGAAGGAGGGTGCGCCGCCGCCGTCGTCGCTTCACGAGATTTGTTGGTCGAGGGGAACCAGCCGACCGTCGTGGGCCAACCTATCCCGGGTGCCGACTTGAAGATCGTTGAATCCGGCGGCGGTTTCGACGATGTCATCGAAGCCGGCCAGACCGGCGAAATCGTAATTACGGGCCGATCCCTTGCAAAGGGATACCTGGGCGATGAGAAACTCACGCACGAGAATTTCCAGAATGGCTGGTGGCGGACTGGCGATCTCGGCGTCGTCGACAGTCAGGGGCATCTGACCATTCGGGGAAGGAAGGACAATCGGATAAACTCCGGCGGCATCAAAATTCACGCGGAAGAGGTCGAAAGCAGCATACTAATGCACCCCGCCGTCCGTCAGGCCGCGGTTGTTGGAGTTGAAGACCCGGAATTCGGTGAGCGGATTGACGCGCATGTCGTGGTTGACGACAAGAGCATTTCGCCAACGGAAATCCTAGAGCACATGAAAAATGCTGAAATACTCCCGTCGGCGGTTTTACCCAAAGCCATCCATTTCCATGATGAATTGCCGACCGGCCCGACGGGCAAGATATACAGAAAGGGTTTATTTGACTTGGCCGATTAGCAATTCGGGTAGTCGAATAGAATTGCCGGTATCGACAAGCTCTCCGCCAGGCAGAACTGCTTTTCAGGTGCCGAGCAGAGTCTGCTCTTGGCTATGAAGCGAAGTTTGACAGCCCACCGGAGCATGTCTGGATTCCTACGCTAAGCGGACGTTTCAATCAATCAGGTCTGCTTTGATGAGATTAGCGGACACAGTGTTAGCCTACCGATTTGGTCCGGAAATGACCCGAAGCGGCCATTTTCGAGGATTTTGTTGCGGGGCGGTAATCCACCGCACTCACCACAGAACGGCTTGAACGAGTTAGTACCGGTAATAGCCCAAACAGTACAGCACAGAGCAATGCCGGGTGGTGATTTTTCATGATCCACCGTTAATCTCTTGTTAAAGGTAATTCCAAGACGGGAATTACCCTATATTACTCTCCGTTTTTCATGAATACGTCTAGTGTCGAGAGGATCTTATTTGCACGTTTGCAAACCGTGGAGCCCAAGAGACATTTCTTTCATTGCAAGGTCATAACTCCCAAGACCGAAATCGATGCCCTTGATATCCAGCGCCAGTTCAAATTTTTTGAAGGCAACTTCGAGACTGTGTAAATCGAAGCCATCAATCCGGACGTTGCGCTCTAGCCGATGAATCATTTTCTCCATGGCGTGCACGACATGACGAACCACTCTCTCAACCGCACGGCGCATCGCCGCTTTCAGCTTGTCGACATGCAGGAGGTGTTCAAACCTCCTCACCTCGATCTTCCATTCATGAAGCAGATGGCCCACGGTGAATTTCACGTTCACCGGGCCGACATGAATATGAATGCGCTTCCTGAGATCTCTCTCGAGCGCACGAATTTCCCTCTCGACCGCGCGCATGGCTTTTGCAATTTCCGACATTGGCCCCCTGATATCCAGGAATGGCTTCAAAGCGACGGTGATCTCTGTTTCCATAATGTGATTGAGGTCACTAATCGCCTTCGCGGCATCAATCACAACAGTATTGGTCGTCTGGATTGGTGTTCTAAATCCTGAATAAACCGAATCGATGGCCTTGTTCCCGGACTGGATGCAAGTAGCCGACTGGATCGTCGCCGCAATATGGCAGGCTTCGATGTAGTCCTTCGTCAAAGTTACTGCCCGAAGATGTGCATCAGACGCTCCCTTTTCGAATTTCGCAATCGTCGGGATGACCTTCGAATCTATGAGGGCTTCGATCTCTCGTAGTCTCGCAACGGTAACGACGTTATTCGTGACATTGTGTATTGGGCCGAGGACATCAGTGTGGGAAATTTCCGCAGCTCTTGCCGTTTTTTCCAGTCCGGATTGAAGACTTGGGGCGAGTTCAAATAGAGGTGCGATCGTGCTCAAAACATGATGAATATCTTTGGCATCTTTGTCCGCCAGTCCAATGTCGTCATTCATTGACCTGCCCCCCGAAAACTAGTCCAGCCCGGATGTTAGGATCGGGTTGGCTT
>CAZGTM010000093.1:0-10682 GCA_964528595.1 uncultured Rhodospirillaceae bacterium | reverse complement strand
TTGATATGTGAGGACCTTGAGTTCACGGCGCAGCGGATAGGTTGACGACGGCAGCAACTGCGTCAGGAACAGGACGAATAGGTCCTCCGCCGGGTCAACCCAAAAGGCAGTGCTGGCCGCGCCGCCCCAATTATATTCACCGGGCGTGCCGACGATCTGCGCCTTGGCAGGATCGATCATGACGGCGAAACCCAGCCCAAAGCCGATGCCCTCGAACGTACTTTCGGCGAAGGTCGCCTGGCCCATGTCGGCCATGTCGCCCGGCAGGTGGTTCGTGGTCATCAACTCAACCGACTTGCGGCCCAGCAGCCGGACGCCGTCGAGTTCGCCCTTGTTGCGCAAGAAGCGGCAAAACCTGATGTAATCGGCCGCCGTCGATGTCAGGCCGCCGCCTGAGAAAGTCACGGCCGGTCCGGTGAAGCGGCTGTCCGTGCTACCGTCGATGCGCTTGAGGCTGCCGTCCTCGCGCGGCGTATACATGGCGGCGAAGCGGTCCATCTTGTCGGCCGCCACCGTGAAACTGGTCTCAAGCATGCCCAGCGGTTCGAGTATCCGTTCGGCGAAGTAGGCATCCAGTTGCTGTCCGGAAAGCACCTCGACCAGATGGCCCAGCACGTCCGTAGAAACGCTGTAATTCCATTGCGTGCCGGGATGGGCGAGCAGGGGCAGCTTGCCGAGACGCTCGATCAGCACCGCCAGGGGCTGACCCGATTCCTGGAAATTGACGTCGTGCTCGCGGTAAAGCGCGTCGACCGGACCCGCTTCCATCCAGCCGTAGGTCAATCCCGAGGTATGGTTCATCAGATCGCGGACCGTCATCTCGCGCGCCGCCGGTTCGGTGGTGTATTTGGTTTCGTCTCCGCCGGTGAACACCTCCAGACCGCCGAGCGCCGGCAGGAATTTGGAGACCGGGTCGTCCAATTGGAAAAGGCCTTGCTCGTACAGCATCATGGCCGCCACGGTGGTGATGGGCTTGGTCATGGAATAAAAGCGGAAGATGGTGTCGGCCTGCAGCGGTTTGGCCGCCTCGACATCCATCATGCCCGCCGTTTCCAGATAGACCAGTTTGTTGCGCCGGACGACGGCGGTGAGGGCGCCGGGCAGTTTGCCGTCGTCGACATAGCCCTGCATCCAGGGCGTGATTTTTTCAAGCCGGCCACTGTCCAGGCCGACGTCTTCGGGCGCGCATTCGAGACTAAGCGGAGACGTCATTTCGTTCTTTCTAAATCTATTGAGAGTTTGGGATCAGTTCGTGGCCTGCTTGAAAGCATCGGCATAATCGGGGTGCCAGCGCGACAAGGGCGGCCGGTTCTCGGTGATATCCCCGGCGCCCCAGCGAATTCTCTGCGCGTCCATTTCGGGCGTCACCTCGTCGTCTGGGCAGAGGATATAGAAATCCCCACCGTCCAGGGCCTTCATCATGTAATCGATGACCTGTTCCGGCAGCCAGGCGCCGGGCTTATGCTCGGCATCGCCCGTGGTGGTCCAGCCGGGGATCAGGAGGTGGGCGCTCACTTGGCAATCGGGCGTGTTGCGCAGTTCGTGCTGCAGTCCTTCCGTGAAACTCTTCACGGCGGCCTTGGTGAGATTGTAGCCGGCATTGCCCGGCGGGTTGGTAATGCCCTGTTTCGAGCCCGTGTTCACGATCAGTGCGGCCGTGTCCTGGGCGATCATATCGGGTGCAAAGGCCTGGACGCCGTTGATCACGCCCCACATGTTAACCTCCACAATGCGCCGCCATTCCGCCGGGCTGCCGAACATGCGGCAGCGCTCGCGCGAGGCGGCGTTGTTCATCAACAGGCCCACTTCACCGAAACGCTCGTACACGGCCCGTTTGAGATCGGCGATCTGCGCTTGGTCGGCGACATCGACGTCCATATCCATGACGTTGTCGGAACCGCCCGAAGCGATGTCGGCAACCAGCGCCGCCGCCGTTGCCAAGCGCTCGGAAGGCAGGTCCGCGAGGCAGATTTTCATGCCCCGCGCGGCGCATTCCTTGGCCGCCGCCAGTCCGATGCCGCTGGCCGCACCGGTAATCACGGCGGTCCGTCCCGCCGTCAACGCCGCATGTGTCATGGGAATGGCTCCGGGTTCACAGGGTGGGCAGCATAGGACGGAGCCGGGGAAAGCCGCAAGTAATCGCGTGCCCTTCAGCGCATGGCAGCCATGCCGACGAAACGCGACCCATAGCTATGCACGGCATGCTAGGCTGGACGTTTCAGGTATGCGTATTTAGGTGTCGAAGTGGCGGAAGTTGCCGAAGCGGTCGAGCGGGCGGATAAATCTAATATCAAGGGCATCGCCTGGATGGCGGTGACTGGTCTGTTTTTCGTGGCCGTCACCGGAATCGTGCGCCATCTGGGCTCGGATATGAACCCCGTGCAGGCGGCCTTCATTCGTTATGCGTTCGGCATCGTGCTTTTGGCGCCGGTATTTTATCGCCTGATCGTCGACTGGACTCTGCCCAATCGGCCCGGGTTGCATCTCGTCCGGGGCGTCGTTCATGGCATCGCCGTGATGCTCTGGTTTTATGCCATGGCGCGGATCCCCATCGCCGAAGTCACGGCGATCGGATTTGTCGCCCCGATTTTCACCACCCTCGGAGCGGCCCTTTTTTTTGGCGAAAAACTCCATACTCGGCGCATCGGCGCCGTGCTGGTCGGTTTCGGCGGCACACTGGTCATTCTGCGGCCGGGAATCCAGGTCATCGATGTCGGGGCGTTGGCGCAGCTTACCGCAGCACCGCTGTTTGCCATGTCGTTTCTGATCTCCAAGAAACTTACTGAATCCAACGGTAATGCCGCGATCGTGGCTTATATGTCGCTGTTCGTGACGCTAACCCTGATGGGACCGGCGCTGATGGTCTGGCGCACGCCGACGCTGGACGAACTCATTTGGCTGGCGCTCACGGCAGCCTGCGCCACCGCTGGTCATTACACTCTTACTCAGGCGTTTCGTGTCGCTGAAATCACGGCGCTGCAGCCCGTACAGTTTTTGCAGTTGGTCTGGGCGACGATCCTGGGGTTCCTGGTATTCGGCGAACAACCGGATTTCTGGACCTGGGTCGGCGCGGGATTTGTCGTCGGTTCCGCGACTTACATTGCTCATCGTGAAGTTGCCGCCAAAGGCCGAGCCGAACCCAAGGCGACGGTCGAGTAGTTGTGATTTCCGCGGCGGACGCTTAAAAACCCCCATCAGTATTTTCCAAGTTGGAGTTGAGTTATGACCGCGGAGCAACCGGTTTGGCGGCCCCTTGAGGGCTATGAGGAATTTCCGGCCGATGAAATGAAGCGCCGTTCGGCCGAATTTCTGGCCCTGATGAAACGCCGCCGCAGCGTGCGGGAGTACGAAGAACGGCCGGTGCCCAAGGAGGTTATCGAGGATGCCCTGGCGGCGGCGATCACCGCGCCGTCGGGCGCCAACCTGCAGCCCTGGCACTTCGTCGTCATCACGGATCCCGACAAGAAGCGCGAGATCCGGATTGCCGCCGAGGAGGAGGAGCAGGAATTCTACAACGGCCGGGCGCCGGAAGAATGGCTCGACGCCCTGGCGCCGCTGGGTACTGACGAGCATAAACCGTTCCTCGAGCACGCTACTCTGATCGCCATATTTGCCCAGCGTCACGGCGTTTTGGCGGACGGCCGCAAGGTCAAACATTATTACGTCCCGGAATCGGTGGGCATTGCCTCGGGCATCCTGATCACGGCCCTTCACACCGCCGGGCTGGTCACCCTCACGCATACGCCAAGCCCCATGGCGTTCCTCAACCAAATCTGCGGCCGGCCGGACAATGAAAAGCCGTATATCCTGCTGGTGTGCGGCTACCCGGCGGACGACTGCAAGGTTCCGGAACACGGCGGCACGCGTCACCCCTTCGATCAAGCCGTAAGCTGGCTCTAACCATAATTCTCGATAAATCGACCCGGGCCGCCTTGTGCTATCCCGCCGGGCCTCCAACATTAGGTTGATGGGATCTTGGGGAGGTTTGTTTGGCCCTCGTTGACGTTAACGGAGAGTTGTTGCGCGCCGATGTCGAGGATGACACGCCGCTTCTTTGGGTGCTGCGCGACACGCTCGGGCTGACCGGCACCAAGTTCGGCTGCGGCGTTTCGGCCTGCGGCGCCTGTACCGTCCATGTCGATGGTGAGCCGGTGCGCTCGTGCAGCACCAGCATCGCCGACGTTGCGGGAAAAAAGGTCATGACGATCGAAGGTTTGGGCGCGGACCCGAACGGTGATGCGTTGCATCGGGTACAGCAAGCCTGGATCGACCACCAGGTGCCGCAGTGCGGTTACTGCCAGTCCGGCATGATCATGTCGGCGGCGGCGCTGCTCGACAAAATTCCCGAGCCGACCGATTAGGACATCGACGAGTACATTACGAACATTTGCCGCTGCGGCACCTATTCGCGCATTCGCGCAGCCATTCATACGGCGGCCAAATCCGCGCGGCGGGGCTGAGCGATGGCCATCACCCGCAGAAAATTCCTGCTCGCCAGCGGCGTCGCGGCGGGTGCGTTGGCGGTGGGTTATGTGGCGCTCCGGGAAGACGAAGATCCCCGCAGCGTCTATCAAAAAACCGCCAAGGCCGGAGAGATCGCCCTGAACGCCTGGGTTAAGATCGACGCCGAGGGCGTTGTCAGCGTGGCTCTGCCACGCCACGAAATGGGCCAGGGCATTCACACCGCACTGGCCATGCTGGTGGCGGAGGAACTGGATGCCGACTGGAGTGACATCCGGGTCGAGGACGTTCCCGTCAACGCGGTTTACGCCAACCGCGTTCTGCTCAAATCGGGCGTGCCGTTTACCGACGCCTACCACCGCGGCGAGGACACCATTAGTTCCGAGTTCATGGGCTGGCTCGCGGGAATGATAGGGGTGCAGGCGACAGGGGGCAGCACCAGCGTACGTGATGCCTGGGAGCCCATGCGCCTGGCGGGGGCTGCGGCCAAAGCCATGCTGATCTCGGCGGCGGCGCAAAAATGGAATGTCACGGAAACCTCGTGCGTTGCCGAACAAGGTGTGGTTCGGCATTTGGGCTCGTCCCGGAAGGCGGGCTACGGCGAGCTTGCCGGCATCGCCTCAGCCATGCCGCCGCCAAAAAAACCCACGACCAAGGACTCGGCGGATTACCGTCTGATCGGCAAACCGGTGCCGCGTCTGGACGTCGCCGAGAAATCAACGGGCAAGGCGGCGTTTGGCGTCGACATGCAGCCCGAAGGGTTGGTTCATGCCGCGGTCCGTAACGCACCGGTATTTGGCGGCAGCCTGAAATCCCATGACGCCGCCGCCGTCAAAGATATGCCGGGCGTCATCCGCGTCGTATCGCTGCCAGGCGCCGTGGCGGTAGTCGCAGATAGTTGGTGGCGGGCCAAGAAAGCGGTCGACGCCATACCCGTCGAGTTTGGCGCAGGCGATCACGCGGACCTCGACAGCGATAAGATCTTCGCTCTGCTGTCGGAAGAAGTAGCCGGCGACGGCGGTTTCAATTACCGCGACGATGGGGACGTTGACAGTGTGTTGAGCAAGGCCAGCGGAAAAATTGAAGCAACTTACAAAGTTCCTTATCTCGCACACGCCTGCATGGAACCCATGAATTGCACGGCTAGGGTCGATGTGACGGCCGGCAAGCCGTCGGGTGTCGAGATCTGGATGCCCAATCAAGCGCCGTTCCTGATGAAGTTCCTGGCGGCGCGGGTGGCCGATGTGGACATCGACCGGGTGCAGGTCCACACGACCTACCTCGGTGGCGGCTTCGGACGGCGGGCGGAAGGTGATCTCGCCGAACAAGCCGTGGCGCTCGCCATGACCGTGCCGGGCAAAGCGGTAAAAGTTTTATGGTCGCGGGAAGAAGACATACAACACGATATGTATCGGCCCGCCGCCATGAGCCGCTTCGAGGCGGTACTCGACGAGCAGGGCCGACCTGCCGCCTGGCGCAACCGGATCGCCGGTCAAGTGCCGACGACCTCCATCACCGGGCGAATTTTCCCGTTTGCCGCCATCGACATGCCGGACAACACCTCGTCCGAGGGGTCGGCGGACATGCCTTATCGGGTTCCTCATTTTCGCGTCGACCACACGCCGGTCGATCTGCCAGTTCCTGTGGGTTTCTGGCGTAGCGTCGGGCACTCCTACAACGCGTTCTTTGTCGAATGTTTCATGGATGAATTGGCGGCCGAGGCGGGGAAGGATCCTTACCGTTACCGCCGCGAACTCCTGGACGCCCACCCCGATTATCTCGCTGTCCTGGACAAGGCCGCCCGGGCAGCGGGCTGGGACAAGGCTCTGGCGCCTGGCCGGGGCCGGGGCATTGCGCTGCATGAATCATTCGGTTCGGTGGTCGCCCAAGTGGCCGAAATCGAGATGGTAGGGGAGGATACGATCAAATTGGATCGTGTCGTCTGCGCGGTTGATTGCGGTCGGGTGATAAATCCCGACACCTGCGAGGCGCAGATCGAAAGCGCCATTATCTTTGGCCTGACGGCGGCCATGTACGGCGAAATTACGCTTGAGGACGGAAGGGTCGAGCAGGAAAACTTTCCTGACTACGAGATGATCCAACTGGCGCACGCGCCCAAGATCGAGGTTCATCTTGTGCCCAGCGGCAGGCCCCTTGGGGGCATCGGCGAGGTCGGTACGCCGCCGATCGCGCCCGCCCTGGCCAACGCCATTTTCAACGCCACGGGTAAACGCGTGCGCGAATTGCCGCTGTCGAAAGCCGGATTTTCGCTTTAGTTCCTCAGCCGCGGCGTCGCGCTAGCGATCTTTTAGCCAGTCACGGAAGTCCTGCTCGGGCAGAGGGCGGCTGTAGAAGTAGCCCTGAATAGCTTCGCACTCGAGCTCCGCCAGTGCGTCTATCTGCTCGGAAGTTTCCACGCCCTCCGCCACAGCATTCATGTCGAAACACCGGCCCAGTTCGAGAATGGCTTTGGCGACGGCAGCGTCGTGAGACGAGTGCGCCAGTTCGTCGACGAAAATCTTATCGATCTTCAGGGTCGAAATCGGAAATTGCTTGAGATACATGAGCGACGAATAGCCCGTCCCGAAATCGTCCACCGCCACCTGCGCGCCAAGCGAGGTGATCTGATTGAGCTTAACGGTCGTCTCCTCGGTGTCGCTGATCATGGCATGTTCGGTAATTTCCAGGACCAGCCACCTGGGATCCAGACCCGTTTCTGCCAAAGCGTGGGAGATCGACTGGACAAAATCCGCGTCATTGAATTGTAAAGGCGAAACGTTGACGGAGATTTTGAATTCGCCGAAACCTTGATCCTGCCAGGCTTTGGCGTCGCGGCAGGCCGCCTCTAGGACCAGCTTGCCGATATCGGCGATCAGGCCCTTCTCTTCGGCCGGAACGATGAACTTATCGGGGAAGACCAAACCCTTCGTCGGGTGATTCCAGCGCACCAACGCCTCT
Source organism: uncultured Rhodospirillaceae bacterium (assembly GCA_964528595.1). GTDB lineage: Bacteria > Pseudomonadota > Alphaproteobacteria > UBA2966 > UBA2966 > CAYFKJ01. The sequence continues at coordinate 3,263 of CAZGTM010000093.1, read as the reverse complement.
GCGCCCACGATGTCGCCGGTTTTTGTGCTGATCTGAGGCTGGTAGAAATTGGTGAACTCCTGGCGGACGATGGCTAGCCTAAGATCGTTCTCCAAAATCAGGGCTTCGCGGGCCTTGGCGTCGAGCACGCCGTCAAAAAACTGGTAGACCCCCCGGCCGCGCTTTTTTGCCTCGTAAAGGGCGTTGTCGCAAAGCCTTATCAGTTCGTCGGCGTCGGCTGCATCCTTGGGGTAGCGACAGATGCCGATGCTCGTTCCGACGTTGATGAGGCTGCCGTCCAGTGTCGCCGGTTCCGACATCATCCCCAGAATCCGTTCGGCAAGGATGGCGATTTGGCTCGAATGATCGAAATTGGTTGCGATGATGGCGAATTCATCGCCCCCGATGCGCGCCACGGTATCGGTTTCGCGAACGCACTTGTTGAGGCATTCGGCAAAGTAGATCAGAAGCGCGTCGCCGGTCGGGTGTCCGTAGGAATCGTTGACGTCCTTGAACTTGTCGAGATCGAGCAGCAAAAGGGCGACTTCCTTGCCCTCGCGGTCGGAGTGCTGGATGGCGCTCGCCAATTGACGTTGAAACTCGCTGCGGTTGGCGAGCTTGGTGAGGGGATCGAAGAGGGCCGCCTGCCGGATGGCGGCATCGGCTTTCTTGCGCTCCGTTATATCCCTGATCACGCAGGTGTACTTGGTTGCTCCCGAGATCGTCATCTGGGAGACCGAGAGCTCGATCGGGAAATGCTTGCCGTCTTTTCTTATACCGGTGCATTCGACGTGATCGCCGTCCGCCAAGAGCTGGAACAGGGCGGGTTCGATCTTGCGGCCACCGTGGATCAGGTCGATTTCGGTAATCAAACTCCCCAAGTTTGTGCCCGCGAGGTCAGCCCGCTCGAAGCCCAGCATGGCGGTTGCCGAGGCGTTAATGCCGTCGATACTGCCGTCAGGCTCGACAGTCAGGATGGCGTCGCTGACGGCGTTGAGGACGGCATGGGTCCGGGCGGCGTGATCGGCGGCCTGTTGAGATGCGCCCTCCGCCAGTTCCTTGGCAATCGCAAGCTCTTCGGCGATGGCGATGGTGTTGGCGGCATCGTTCTGTATGCGTCGGGTGAAGTCCTCCATTTCGAGGACGCGGCGTTTCAACTCCGCGGCTTCTTCAGCCGAAATTTTTTCTTCGGGGGTCGGGGCGATCACGCAGTCAGTTCCTTAATAGCCAAGCCATCTTACCGCCCCCGGCAACGATCCCAGTTCGTGCATAAGCCGCCTAAGGGCGTTAGACACAAATTGACCTTCAAATTAACTAGCACAATGGAGCCGGGGAGCAACTTAAATCAATGCGAATTTGTCAAAACTTGTAACTACTTACACGCCGACCTGCCGGGGGATAATTTCCCCGGTAAACTAGTTCAAAACGGGCGCCACACTGAGGAAGCTGCAGGGCGTCATGAATTTACTCTGGAATGGCGTGCATGCTTTCATGAACATGCCTCCATCCAGCCGCCGCTTCAGTTGTCGGTTGAAGTTATCGAACAAGGTTTTGCTCACCGACTTCTTCGAAAACAAAAAGTGTAGCAAATCAATATCCGCGCGGATGAGCTTGTAGTCGGACCGGAACACCTGCTTTTCGATATGGCTGGCAAATTCGCTCGGGTTTCCCAGCGTCCCCTCAACCCGCCCGTGCTTCAATATTTCGGGCAGCAATTCCGATCTCGGCACCACGAGGATCTGCTTCTTGTATGTCTGATCGTCGAGCAACGAACGGATTTTATCGGTGTAATGCCAGCCGAGAACAACGCCCAGCCGATTGCCGTTCTGCAGGAATTCCCTCAGATCGCGGGCCGCGAGCTGAGTTGATTTGAGGGCAACGACAGTATGAGGATGCCCCCTATAGGGATGGGAATAGTGGGCAAAGCCTGTTCGTTCGCTTTTCAGACTGGCGCCCATGGCGATATCAATTTTGCCGTTCTTAACCTCAAGCAGGGCGCGGCTCCAGGGACGGACGGTAAATCCCACCGTGCACCCAATATCGGCCAGAGAGGCTTGCAGGATGTCGACGTCGACGCCCATCATGCGGCCGGTCGCGTTGGGAAATTGAAACGGGTCGGCCTCGTAACCCACCATCAAATGGCATTTTTCTTCCGCGAAGGTGTGTTGTGGCGCAGCGATTACCGCCAGCAAACCGACCAGGAGGGACGTTCTTCCGTACGTCATCTGAACCCACTCCCTCTGCACGTGACAGACAGCAGGTAGATCATAACAGTTAATTTCCCTGTTCGGCGAACCTTCGCCAGCCGGACGGGGTTTCCTTAGTTCGGGCGCCCATTCAGGAGTTCGGCAATTTCCGGATGTTTTGACATTGCGACGTCGGCGGGCGTGCGCCCTTTGCTGTCCTCGACGGCCGGATCGGCGCCGGCCTCGAGCAGCGCAGAAATAACGTCTTTGTTTCCGCGCGCCGCCGCCCAGTGGAGAGCGGTTCCGCCTTTTGCGTCCACCGCACATGCGCTGCCGCCTTTGGCGATGAACGCTTTGACAATGGGCGCGTAGCCCTTCTTCACCGCTTCGATAACGTTGTCGTCAGCGGAAACCGACGTATTCCAGGCGCCATATTCAAGGTATTTCACGTCGTCGTTTACAACGAACTGGGCGATGGGATGATAAACCTGGGCCACAGTGTCGACGATGTGGGCGCCGTCGCCATGTGCCAGCGCTGCCGCCTCCGCACTCACCAGTGCCTCGAAGCCGTCGATGCGCGCACCGTCCGGCGAGATGACGAAGAAGCGTTTCGGCTTGTCGTTCATGGTCAGAGATTTGGGTTGCCGAGAGATTGCGTCAAGCCGGGTAAACGGACGCCATCTGGGCTATGATGAACGAAAATCGAAACACAGCGCCGCAAGACAGGGGTCAGTCATGGAAACCGTAGATTTCGTTCATATGGAGGATGGCACGAAGGAGGAGTACGAATTCCTCGATGTGCTGGAGCGCGAATATACTTCAGGCGTTGCGGACAGGTTGCTTGAGCACTTACGCGGACTGGATGGGTCGGTCGCCGGCTACAAAGTCACCCGCCTGGGGCACAGTCTGCAGACGGCGGCCCGGGCCGAACGCGACGGGGCGGATGAGGAGATGGTCGTTGCCGCCCTGCTGCACGATATCGGCGATCAGCTGGCGCCCTACAATCACGGCGATTTCGCCGCCGCCATTCTCAAGCCGTACGTGTCGGAGAAAACCCACTGGATCATCCGCCACCACGGCATCTTCCAGAGCTATTAT
>CAZGTM010000092.1:0-10791 GCA_964528595.1 uncultured Rhodospirillaceae bacterium | reverse complement strand
AACCATAGCGAAGCGTCGTGGTTGGGCCGTGATGCTTGGCGCTTCATGCCGCATAAGGTCAAATTGGGCCGCCGCTCTGTGAACAAGGCGGTCAAAGATCGCCTGAAATAAACCCTCTTGCGGGCCGATTCTCATGGATACGTCCCGCGCAACATCAAAGGCTAAGGAGATTAAGCATGGCCTCAGTGACGACCTTCATTCGCAACACGCCTGCCTCGTCGCTGCAGGCTTATTTTGAACACACAGGAATTGAGCTTTCGAATCCGATTAATTGGGATGGCCCTGAGCCTGAAGTGGTTAAGGGAACGCTTCGGGCTGTTGATGACATGACAGACGACGAACGTGCCCGCGTCCTGAATGATGCGGAGCGTGTCAGCGCCTTGGCCGACGATGCAGGGCAAACCGCCCTTTACAGCGTGGCGGAAGACCGGTCCGTTCTGGATGATCTAGCCAACGGTCACGCCCGATCGCTTTGGATGTTCTTGAACGCGCCGACCTTGTTTCGGTTCGCCGAAGAGGTACGTTTTACTGACGAGCGTCGGCGCGGACGCAGCTGGGACGGTTTCATGGCTCCGGCCAATCTGGATTTGAAGCGTGATGCCGTGGCTCAGGAGGCGTTCAAGTCTGCTCTGAGGGAGCGCTTTTCATCAAACAACATCCACATCGATATTTTTAGCCGTCATCGCCCGACCTTTGATGGCGAAGACTGCGAGCTGGTGCAGATTGTCATCTACCGGGAAGGGCTTCCTGATGCCTTTCTCGCGTTCGATGAAGAAGGCGAGTTGATTCGTCGTGCCCGTCGTCCCGTATTCGAGGCCGCTATGACCTATGAACCGGAAACCGGTGTGATCGAGGTTGTGGCCAATGACCGTGAAAGCCGCGAGGAAATGGCGCGGTACATGGCGCGAGACCTGCTCGGCGTTGAGTTTCAGAGCGAGAAGGTTCCTCTTCGGAACTACGACTTGTCTGTTCTGCTGGCTTATCATCCCTTTCAGACGGACCCGGATGATGGGATCGAATCTGTCGAAGTGAAGCAATTGCGCCTGATGCCGTTCGACAATAACGGCGAGCGCGTCACATTGGAATGTCTGCGCAAAGCGGACCGGACCATTTGGAGCATGTCGGCAGATCGGTTTGGCGTGAATGACCCGTTGACCGGTGGGTGGGTTGCAACCCAGGCCAAGTTGACCATCAAGTTTCATCCGAAGGGCTCGTCCAAACGCGGTCGCACGTTGCCGCTGACGATTACCATGCCGCACGGGTGTAATTTGAAGGACCAGACGGAAGAGGAACAGTTGATCGGTGAGAAGTACCTGCGCCGTTGGGGCATCTTGAATGATGTTGACTGATGTCGTTCCGTTTTCCCGGTCCGACGTCCAACTGGTTCAATCAATCCTGCAGACACCAGATGCGGTGATTACCAGTGCGGCCTTGGATGGGTTTCATGGCCGTTCGGCGGCCCCCCTGAAGGCGTCGGGTGTTTTACGGCCAGACGGATATCAGCTTGCGGCAGTTTCGCATTCCGATCATGACGATGAAGCTGTCACTTTGATTTGGTCCCCGGAGCAGGGCGGTTATGGCTATTTCAACGTGGAGAAGGGCTGGGTCTCCGTACCTTCGCAGTCGCTCCAGACATATGCCGTCGATATGGAGACTTTCTTGGGAAGGCTTTGTTGCCGCCTTGATCTGTCTGCCAATGTTTGTCCGGTGGAAAGGGTAGAGGGGCTGCTATGGGAAATCGGAGATGTTCGCCTCCCAGGACGAAGCCGCCGCTCGCCGGTTTGGTTTGCTCGGCGGCTTGCAGACAGCGATGCATGGGATCAGGTTGGTCGCTATCTTTCTTGTCACCCGCCCGCCGATTTTAGGGTGGTCGTTTCAGCTTCCCCGATCCCTCAATTTTCCCAAGCCGAAATCAGTCGTCATGATTTCATCCAAATCCAAGACATTGATGCGGACGACGCCGGGCTCGTGATTGAACCGAGTAGCCTTGCTGCGCAGATCACTTCTGGCGCATCGTCAAATTGGGATGAGCCGGTCCGTCATGCGTCGGGGTTCCGGCATATATGGGTGGGTGATAAGGAATTCCGGTTCAATGGCGACAAACACCGCCAGGTGGTCGAGTATCTATACAACAGCTGGTCCCAAGGGGAAGCTTCTGTCAGTGCGGCTCAACTATTTGCCGACCTTGAATTTGATTCCAGCAGTCGTCTGCGGGATCTGTTTAAGGGGCACAAGGACTGGAAAGACTTGATTGAAACCAAGAATGGGTCGTGTCGTTTAAAGGTCGAGGAATTACTTGAGGCGCAGCGGGTTAACGTCGATTGATCATGTCGTCGGCGATCCGAAGCTGGTCTATAACCCACTCAAATTCCGGTGCTTCGCCAAGCATCATTCCCTGCATGGCGTCATAGTCCTTTTCAAGCACCGAAAGCAGGTCATCCTGCGGGGCGATGCAGACCGACCCTGGGACAGCCTCGTCGAATTTCTTCCAAGCCTGTTTGAAGGCGATCAGGTTGTGCTCACGAACGGCGCTCAGCAAGGTTTCATCTGCCAAGGCTGCTTTACCGGTATCTGTTCCCGTGATCATGGCAGCATCATAGTAATGCCGTGAAACCCGGTCCTTGTCTGTCGGGACGCGCTTTTCGTCTCGGTACCCGCAGTGTGCCCCGTGCAAAATCAGGAGTTTTTCCAGATAAGTGCGGGTCGGCTCAATGACGTGGAGGTTGGGGACGGTGAATGACCAACCATCGCTGAGCTCTTCTGAAATGTAAGCCTCAACAGTGGCCGTGGTATTGGGATCCAGAGCGGAGCGGGCTCCGGCTTCCAGTTTTACCCGTGGCAGAACGTAAGAGGTGTCGGCACTCGGATATAGCGTTGGATATTCGATGAGCAGGGTTTGCTGATCGAGGTCTTGATCGTCAGGCGTGACGTGGCATTGCTCGCCAAGCAGGGTAGTAAGAGCCTCGGCCAGACCTCCACGAATATAGTTTCCGCAGGCTCCTTTCAGCTCTTCAAAGAGGGCTTTGCGCCTTTTGTTCGAAAGCCCCTCTGGTGCTGTAGGGTCCCGATCATCGCCAAAGCCCAGGTCATCCCGATAGACCACAAGATCAATGTCCTCGGAAAACCGCTGGATCAGATCAAAGGCTTTTGAAAGCGATGTCCCGCCTTTGAACAGCAGCTGGTGGTGTCCATCGGGAAGCTTGTTGAAGAGCGTGTCCAGGACGAGGCAGACCCAGAAGTCTTTTTCGACATAGCTGGGCAGAGTGTCCAAGCGATCGGCTGCCGCCTCGAACACATCTTTTCGGTCTTGCTCTGGAAGCGATAAAAATCGCTCGAAATCCGTGCTCATACGGCCTCTGCATGCTGGTCTGTGACATCATGAATGATAGATGCAGCCCAGCCAGGCAGATGCGCACTATTTCGAATGAGGTCTTTTTTGACGGTATCAGGCAATTTTTGTTTCAGCATCATGGTGACGCGGTCATCCGTTGCCGCTTGAGGGCCAAGCCAACGCAAAGCCTGTGCGACGGGGGCTGACATTTTTCCAGCCCAGGACATAACATTTGGGCCCGCATGACGCAGGCGGATTGTACGGCCACCGATTTTGACGTTGCGAGTGGCCCCGTCCGTTACATAAGTGGTTTTGGCCGGAACGGCATTTGTCAGCCCCAGTTGGTTGGCGGAGGCAATGCCATCGTTCATGATTCGGACGCTGTCCCGCCGAGCGACGGCGGCGACGGCGGAATCAATGTTCACAGGCGCAGGGCGCTTTAACACGCCGCTGATACGCGGCAGATCGTAAAGACCGTGCCCAACGCGGCGCAAATCACCGCTTTTGACCAGACGTGACAAAGCCTGATCGACAGCCGCACGGCTGCCAATGTCTAGGAAATCCTTCGGGGTGCATACCCATTTCCCGCGACCCTTGGCCCTTGCGCGGCGAATGATTTTGTCAGCTATACCAGTCATTTCACGTACCCTTATGGCTCATATCTTGTCAGAAATATAGCGTATTTTTCTGACAAAATCAATTCCTCCTTTCTCCCCTCCCTTTGGCCTCCCCGGCTCCTCCCCCCACAACCGCCATTCTCCTCCCAGGTTTTCGAACAGCCCCCAAGGAGGACTCCATGGCTATTAAACATCTCAATCAGATCGAACTGGCCGATCGCTGGAATATCAGTGAACGGACGCTTGAACGCTGGCGGTGGACCGGCGAAGGACCCGCGTATCTCAAAATCGGTGGCCGGGTCGTTTACCGCCTCGAAGACGTGGAAGCTTATGAAGCAGACAATCTCTGCAAAAGCACCACCGAAACCCCAAACGATCTTTATGCGTGAGGGGGACGATATGAACATCCCCAACCGCATCCAAATCGACGACCTGAGCGCCATGGAGGTGGCGGATGTCGCCTCGCTGCCGGTCGAACAATTGACCGCCTTGCAAAGTGAAATCGCCGAACGCCTCACCATCACCAAGCTGATGAAGGACCGTTTCGATAGCGCGCTTGAGTGCCGCTTTTCCCTTCCGGCGAGAGAAGGCCGTGCAGCCCTTGGCAAAGACACGGGCACGGTTCGTTTCAATGAAGGTCCGGCACAAATCGTCGCCGATCTTCCCAAGAAGGTCTCCTGGGATCAGTCCCAGCTGGCTCAGCTTGTCGAGCGCATGAAGGCCGAGGGCGACGACCCGGCTGAATACGTCGAGATCACCATCAAGGTTTCCGAACGCAAATACGCCTCTTGGCCGAACCACATTCGCTCGGCGTTCGAAGGCGCAAGGACTGTGCGTGTCGGCAAAGCCTCCTACCAACTTTCCCTGAACGATGAGGTGCAATCATGACCGCCAAGACCAAACTCGAACGCCTGCGCGAAGATAACTGCTTCCTGGCTGAACTTCCCGACACCATTCGCATCCCGCCGTTGGGCGATCGCCAGGAAGAGGTGATCAAACCCATTGAAGCGGCGTCAATTGATGACCTCGCTTTCGCCCAACTGGCTTTGCAGGCTAAATCCTCCGCTCTTTACGGAGAAATCGATGCGCTACGCCGGGTCTACGACATGGCCCGCAAGAACGGATCCTTGGGTGCAGAAAATGCCCTGGATGCGATGGCATCGAAGAAGGGGGGCAAGTGATGACGCTCCCCATCATATCAGCCGATGAACGGCTGTCGGAACAGCGCGGCATCAAAGGCTGCATCTTCGGCAAATCCGGTATCGGCAAAACCTCACTGCTTTGGACGTTGGATGCCCAGTCCACCTTGTTCTTCGATTTGGAGGCAGGGGATCTGGCAATCGAAGGCTGGTCCGGAGACACCATTCGTCCGCGCACTTGGATTGAATGCCGTGATTTCGCCGTCTTCATCGGTGGTCCAAACCCGGCCTTGCGTGACGACCAGGTCTATAGCCAGGCCCACTACGATGCTGTGTGCGAGCAGTTTGGCGACCCGGCAGCGCTGGATAAATACCAGACCGTCTTTATCGACAGTATCACGGTCGCTGGACGTCTTTGTTTCCAGTGGGCCAAGGGCCAGCCGCAGGCAGTTTCCGAGCGCACCGGCAAGCCTGACATGCGAGGCGCTTACGGTTTGCATGGTCAGGAGATGATCGCCTGGCTCACGCACCTTCAGCACACCCGTGGCAAGAACGTCTGGTTCGTCGGGATCCTCGACGAGAAGCTCGATGACTTCAATCGCAAGACCTTTGTTCCCCAAATCGACGGTTCCAAAACCGGCAACGAACTCCCCGGCATCGTCGATGAAGTCGTCGCCATGGCTGAGGTCAGTCCCGACGGCAGCGATCCCTTCCGGGCTTTTGTCTGCCACACCCTGAACCCCTTCGGCTTTCCGGCCAAGGATCGCAGCGGTCGGCTGGACCAAATCGAAGAACCCCATCTTGGCCGTCTGATGGAAAAGATCGGCGGCCCCGCAAAACCGGCAGGCGAAAGGCTGACTTTTAGTCGCCCAGTGCCACCTGCCGAGACCCCCAACACTGAAGACGACAAAGGAGCACAGTAATTATGACTGGTGCATGGAACGACTATAACGACGCGGAATCCCAAACATCCTACGACCTGATCCCGAAGGGCACCATTGTGCCGGTAAGGATGACCATCAAACCGGGTGGTTATGACGATCCGGCTCAGGGTTGGACGGGTGGATACGCAACCCACAACGATACGACCGGCTCGGTCTACCTGAACGCCGAGTTTGTCATCCTTGAAGGCCCGTTTGCCAAGCGCAAAGTCTGGAGCCTGATTGGGCTTCGCAGCCTCAAGGGTCCGGAATGGGGCAACATGGGCCGGTCCTTTGTGCGCGGCATCCTGAATTCGTCGCGGGGCCTTTCGGACAAAGACAATTCCCCTCAAGCGCAGGCTGCCCGCCGTATCAACGGTTTTGCGGATCTGGATGGCATTGAATTCCTGGCCAAGATCGATGTTGGCAAGGACGCTAATGGCGATCCCAAAAACGACATCCGGTTTGCGGTGGCTCCCAATAACAAGGACTGGGAGATGTTCCAAAATGGCGGTGGCCTGTGGAAGCCGAGCCAATCGACACCTGCCGCAACGACGACAGCACAGCCGACGGCCAATGCCAGCACGGAGACGCAACCTGCTGCAAACCCCAATCGCCCGTCCTGGGCTCAATAGGGGAGGCTGGTCATGTTGCTCCGTCCCCGCCAGAAAACCTTCGTCGAGCGCAGTGTTCAAGCGCTCGGCGAACACGGCAACACACTGGCTGTTGCCTCTACCGGATTTGGCAAAACCATAGCGCTGGCCGGTGTCACCGGTCAGTTGCTGAAAGGCAACGAAGTCAAGGCCTGTGTCCTTGCCCATCGTGATGAGCTGACAAGCCAGAACGAGGCGAAGTTCAACCGGGTTAATCCGGGCATCAGCACTTCGGTTGTCGATGCCAAAACCAAATCCTGGCAGGGGCGGACCACCTTCGCCATGGTTCCGACCCTGGCACGCAAGTCCAACTTGGCTGCCATGCCCGCGCTTGAGCTTTTGGTGATTGACGAAGCCCATCACGCAGCTGCCGACAGCTACCGCCGGATTATCGATCAGGCAAAGGACAAGAACCCGGACGTCAAAATCTTCGGTGTAACGGCCACCCCCAACCGGGGAGACAAGAAAGGCCTGCGTCCGATCTTTTCCAATGTCGCCGATCAGGTGTTCATTGGCGAATTGGTTGCCTCGGGCCACCTGGTGCCGCCGCGCACCTTCGTCATTGATGTGGGGGCTCAGGAAGCGCTCAGGTCGGTTCGCAAGACAGTCGATGACTTCGACATGAAGGCTGTTGACGCCATCATGAACAAAGCGCCGATCACGGATGCGGTCATTCAGCACTGGCGCGAAAAAGCCGGGGATCGCCAAACCGTCGTCTTCTGTTCGACGGTCGATCATGCCCGCAATGTGCGTGACGCTTTTCGCACCCAAGGTATCCAGGCCGCCATGGTCTATGGTGACATGGGTGCTGCGGAACGTCGCGATGTCCTCCAGGCTTATGAGCGGGGCGAGGTCCAGGTTCTGGTCAATGTGGCGGTGCTAACGGAAGGCTGGGATCATCCGCCGACCAGTTGTGTCGTCTTGCTGAGGCCATCCTCTTACAAGTCAACCATGATCCAGATGGTCGGACGGGGCTTGCGCACCATTGATCCAAGCGAGCACCCAGGCGTCGTCAAAAGCGACTGTATCGTTCTGGATTTTGGCACTTCCAGTCTTTTACACGGTAGCCTTGAGCAGGACGTAAACCTTGAGGGCAAGGTGGGCTCCGGTCCTGCCTTGACCAAGGAATGCCCCGAGTGTGCAGCCAATGTACCGCTGGCCGTAATGGAATGCCCGTTGTGTGGCTACCACTTCCAATCTGAGGGCAAGGAAGGTCAGCAGCCGATCTCTGACTTTGTCATGTCGGAAGTGGATCTTCTCAAACGTTCCAGCTTCCAATGGTGCGATCTCTTTAATGATGATGCGGCGCTGGTAGCGAATGGCTTCAACGCCTGGAGCGGGATTTTCTTTCATCAGGGCCGCTGGCATGCCGTCGGCGGTGGTAAGGGCCTCAAATCGCATTTGCTGGCCATGGGTGAGCGTACCATTTGTCTGGCCGCAGCCGATGACTGGCTGAATGAAAACGAAACCGACGAGAGCGCCCATAAATCTCGCTCCTGGCTCAACCAATCAGTCACCACCCGTCAGCTTCAATTCTTGCCGCCCGAGTACCATCAGGATTTTGGCCTGACCCGGTATCACGCATCGGCCCTGCTGACATTTCAGTTCAACAAAGCCGCAATCACCAATCTGGTGTTGAACGCCCCTGAAGATAGCCGGAGGGCGGCATGATCCATGGTGACTTCATCAAATTCTGCCACCCGCTTGCGGCTTTGGCATCCGCGCGGGGAACTCTGTGCCGTTTGTCGGCGACCGACCCGTGGTTTTGGCTGGTTCGACCGGCATTCATCGAAGCGTCCACGTATTCAGCGGTGGTTTTGCTCCATGGACTGCCAGGGTTTCTGGTCGCGCTTGGCGAAGGAGGGCTTGGGCATGGTTGATCTGACCGAACAGGAAAAAGCCGCCCTGCGTCATGCCGTCAAGATGCTGGCGGAAGTGATGGAAGAGATCGGTTGGGAAACCCGCCTGATTGATCTCACAGAAACCCAGGTTCTCACCCTCGCTGAAGTCTGCGTTGGCGGGTTTCAGGACGCGATGCTGGCCACGGCCAAGTGACGTGCCCCCAATGTTTGTACCACGTCCTATGTTAGTCTGTTTGCCATCCGTTCTGAGGCCCGTTTCGGCTGTAGCCCATCAACAGCGAAGGCCGTAACGGGCCGGTGGCTCAGAACAGCCTCCGGTGCCGGTGGCCTGTAGCCGAGTGAGCTGTGCGGCCTGACGGTGTTGTAGTGCCACCGCCAAGCCTCGATCAGGACCTGGGCCTCGTACAGACTGTAGAAGATCTCTCCGTTCAGTAGCTCATCTCTCAGCCTCCCATTGGCCATCGCGAAAATCTGCTGCTGGGTCTTCTAGGGCCGTTCGCAGCAATTTTAGTGCGTTAATGCGTTCAATCAAATTTTGTCCCCCAACATAAGACTGGTGAGGTAGCGTACCTCATTACTCTTTTCTGGTGGGCAAGCTGTTTTTCTTCCGATCACAGTGTGACAAGAGCAATAAGAAGTTGTCTACTTCCTTGCCATATTGGTCTCTGGTGATATTTGAGCTGCTGCGACTAGCAAATGGTCGGCCCACTTCAAATCAGAGTTGGTGGCAATGTCAATTCTCGGTGGTTTCGGGCCCCCGCAACCAACGATTCCGTACAACCCCGTCCACCATGTGGTCCGGGTTTGTTTTTGGCTGTATCGCTGGTGTTTGCGAAGGACAGCAGGTTTGCCAGTTCTCCCTTCAATTCGATCTGAAGTGCCCCATCGACCGGATGCAGCCGGATTTCATCAACCAGCCCCCTGAGTATGGTTGCTGCCTCTGTGCGGGTATCATCCCTGTTGAGGGCGCTGCGGAGGTCACCGACCTTTTCCGTGTACAGCCCGGCAATGTTCGGGTGTAGCCTGACAGGATCAGGTGCGGGCAGCGATGCCTCCGCCTCTAGTCCGGCCTTTTCAGTCTCCAGCGTCTCAAGCCGGTCGAGCAGGGCGTCACTGGCGCGGCCGGATGACACAGTTTCAACAATGTTCCCGATCTTTCGATTGAGCGCAGACAGTCTGCGCTCAGTCGCTGTCCGTGATGACGTCGCTTCGGCCCGTATACGGTTGATCTCTGCCGTGTATTCCCGGACGAAGGTTTCCGTGAGCTGAGGCGTGACCAGCTGCTCCTGCAATCCCCTCAGCACACTTTCCTCAAGGCGGTCCAGTCTCATGGTCAGTCGGTTTGAACATGTTCCCTTGTTGTGTCTGGCAGAACAGCCGTAGTAGATGCGGCTGACAAGAGACATGCCGCCACCGCAGGAGGCGCATTTGACGAGACCGGAGAAGAGATGTTTGGGACGACGGTCCTGCCAGTCCGGACCTCTGCCGGTATCCGGTCTTGTGTCACGTGACCGGACTTCAAGCATTTCCTGCGCCCGGTCCCAGACATTTTGATCGATGATCCTGAGAGCGGGAACATCCGCCACGATCCACTGGTCCGGCGGGTTAAGCTTCGAGACCCGTTTGCGGGTATCGGGATCACGGCGGTAGGCCAAACGGTTCCAGACCCGCTTGCCGATATAAAGCTGGTTGTTGAGGATGCCTGTTCCGCGTTTGCGGTTGCCCATGATGGTGGATGCCGTCCAGCCCTTGCCGGTAGGACCGGCTATGGCTTCCCGGTTAAAGGCCATGGCAATCGCCCGCGGGGACTTGCCCCCGATATATTCTTCGAATATCCGCCTGACAACACGGACCTCGTCGTCTTTGATCTTCAGATCCCCCCGGACCGGTTCTCCGGCATCATCAAGAGCCCGGACGATGTCATATCCATATGCCTTGCCGCCGCCGGACTTGCCACCTCTGACCCGGCCAGCCAGACCCCTGTGGGTCTTCTGGGCCAGATCCTTGAGGAAAAGAGCGTTCATGGTTCCCTTGAGGCCCACATGAAGTTCGCTGATCTCGCCCTCGGCAAGGGTGATCAACTTCACTCTGGCAAAGGTCAGCTGCTTGTACAGGGCCGCAACATCTTCCTGGTCCCGCGACAGGCGATCCAGGGCCTCGGCAACAACGACATCAACAGATCCCGACCGGGCAGCCGTCAACATGCGCTGATAGGCAGGACGAAGAACCGTGGCACCACTTGTGGCGCCGTCAGCGTACGTTTCCCCAA
>CAZGTM010000091.1:0-11116 GCA_964528595.1 uncultured Rhodospirillaceae bacterium | reverse complement strand
GCTCGACGCCGGACTGCAACAAGTATCCGACGAAATCATCGGCAAGGTTTTCGGCGGCGCGACTGGCGAAGGCAACGAATACGCCGCGGCCCTGTTGACGGAGATGACCAAGAAACTCGTTCCGGGCGTGAATACCCAGACGGGCTCCGGCAGCGGCGGTACGAGCAGCAACACCGCGACCTACGACTGGGGACCGGGCACGGTGAAGTCCAGTAATGGCGCGATCAATATGAAGTAGTTAGGTGATGTGGAAGTTGGGAATCACGATGCCGCAACGGGCGAAAATCGTAACTGTCCTGGTTGCGCTGTTTTTTAGCACCGCCCCGTTCCCGTCCGCCCAGGCGCAGACGGCCGGAGCCGGGCTGAGGCCGGACGTATCCGATATCGTGACGGTACTCGGTTTGAAGATCCAGGGTTGGACCGATGCGCGTATCGGCCGGGTCAGGTTCGATCCGTCTGTCAGTGCGCTGACCGACGGATCGGGGTACGAGTATGCCGGCAGCCGGCGGACCGGCGCCGCCATAATCGATATGAAACAGCTGTCGGGCGACCCGGAGGCTTACCGCATCGTCGTCAATTACCGCTTCGACGACCCGATCGGCCGCCGGGCTTTTGTTCTGGTTTCGGCAACCTATGCCTTGTCCAAGGGACTTATTTATGTGAGCAGCGCCGTTGCGACGCCCGACTATCCCGATATCGGCCGCATCGTCACCCTGTTTGCGCCGGTCGGGGATGACCAAACGCCCGGGCAATTGGTCGAGCGTCCGTTTGCCGAGATCTTGCAGTCGGCCACCGATGCGGCTCTTCCCGCCGAATTTCTGGCGTCAATGCCGGACAGCGCCGTGCCCATGCGCATGTATGTTTTCAATATGCTGCGCGCACCCAACGCAAGCTCGATGGGCGTCGCGTTTTCCGCCTCCGGTGTCGGCGATTTGGCGAAGGTGACCGGCGCGGCCAAGTCCAACAAGAATGGTTTTCGCGTCGTGATCGTTGAGGGCAACTTCAATTTGGGCGCGCCGAAAGATTTCGATTTCGAGATTGTTTCGGAAACTGGTGATGGCGCGCCCGGCAATTTCCGTATGTTGCGCCGCTATTCGACCGCCGCGTTCAAACAAGGGGGCTGATCCTCCTCCGCGCCGACGTTCAGGGCTCAACCCACCCCCGACCTCTTTGGTTTTCAAGCGCCTTTGGATGGTTTACAACCCACAGCGCAGATATTGGGCCGCTGAGGACGAGCGCTTGGCGGGTGTAAAGTTGAGACCATGGACAGCATTCGAATAACCGGCGGCGCGGCGCTTTCCGGCAGCATATCTATTGGCGGCGCCAAGAACGCGGCCCTGCCGCTGATGGCGGCCTGTCTGCTGACGGAGGACACGCTCAGGCTGTCCAATTTGCCGCACCTCCTTGATATCTCCACGCTGGTGCACTTGTTGGCTCAGCTTGGCGTCAAGGTCGCCATGAACGGCGACGACAAGGCTGGTGGGCACGACGGGCGCGTGATTTCGCTGAATGCCGGGAAGATCACATCGACGACGGCCGACTATGATCTCGTACGCAAGATGCGGGCCTCCGTTCTGGTGCTGGGACCGCTGTTGGCACGCATGGGCGAGGCTAAGGTTTCGTTGCCCGGTGGTTGCGCCATCGGCACCCGGCCGATCGACCTTCATCTCGATGCCTTGGCTGCTATGGGCGGGGATATCGAATTGGCGGATGGCTATGTCGTGGCGCGCGCGCCGCAGGGACTGCGGGGCGGCGAGGTCCGCTTCCCCCACGTTTCCGTCGGGGCCACCGAGAACGTATTAATGGCAGCAACCTTGGCCAAGGGCGAAACCGTCATCGAAAACGCCGCGCGGGAGCCCGAAATTGCGGATCTGGCCCACTGCCTGACCGCCATGGGAGCAAACATCGAGGGCATCGGCACCGACCGGCTCGTGGTGCAGGGGCAAGCGGCCTTGCATGGTGCGGACTATCGGGTGCTGCCCGACCGTATCGAAACCGGTACCTATATGGCCGCGGCGGCGGTCACCGGCGGTGACCTCACACTCGAAGGCGCGAATCTGGAAACCTTGGGCGCGGTGGTTGAGGTGATGGACCGGGCCGGTGTCGAGGTCTCTGAACCGGCGCCTGGTAAAATCCGCGTGCGGCGCAACGGCTCGGGCGTGGTGGCGGCAGATATCACGACATCGCCCTATCCGGCCTTTCCCACCGACATGCAGGCCCAGATCATGGCTTTGATGGCCACGGCCGAAGGTGCCTCGCTGATCACCGAAACGATTTTCGAGAACCGTTTCATGCACGTGCCGGAGCTGATGCGCATGGGAGCGGACATCACGATCAATGGCAACGCCGCCCTGGTGCGCGGTGTGGCGCGTCTCAAGGGCGCCCCGGTCATGGCGACGGACCTGCGCGCCTCGGTCAGTCTGGTGCTTGCCGGCTTGGCCGCTGAAGGTGATACCATCGTCAGCCGGGTCTATCACCTGGACCGGGGCTACGAACGGCTGGTTGAAAAATTGGCCGCTTGCGGCGCCGAAATCGAACGACTTAGAGAATAGCAAGAGCGAAGCACAGCCATGGCGCCCAAGCCCATCAAACTGTCGGCGATGGACCGCGATGACCTCGGGGTGATTTCCGCTTGTCTGCAGGATGCGTTGACGCGGACGGCGGAAATGACGTATCTGCCGCGCGAGAAGCGCTTCGTCTGCACGCTCAACCGTTTTATGTGGGAGGCCGAGGACGAAACCCGCGTCGACGGCAAGCTCCACCACCGCATCCGCAGCGGCGTGCACTTCAACGGCGTATCAGCAGCCCGGCTCAAGGATATCCGCCAGGAGGCCGGCGACGACTTGCTGGAACTGCTGGCCATCGAATGCGAGGGCGATGGGGATGGCGCGAGCGACGTGGTGATCACGCTGGTGCTGGCGGGCGGCGGCCTCATCCGTCTCGAAGCGGATTGCATCGACTGCGCGCTCACCGACATGGGATCGCCCTGGACGACGACCAACCGGCCCAGCCACCAGCTGGAAGAAGATTTGACATGATTGAAAGCGCCACGACCCAACCGCCCGCGGCCAACGACAACCTTGTCATCGCCGTGCCCAAGGGCCGTATCCTCAAGGAACTGCGCCCCCTGATGGCGCACGCCGGGCTGGAACCCGAAGCGGACTTTGACGACCCAGATTCGCGCAAACTGCAGTTCGGGACGAACCACGAGGGCGTCTCGATCATTCGCGTGCGCAGTTTCGACGTGGCGACTTTCGTGGCCTTCGGCGCCGCCCAGATCGGTGTCGCCGGCAACGACGTGTTGATGGAATTCGACTACCCCGAGCTTTACGCGCCGTTGGATTTGGGCATCGGTCCCTGCCATCTTTCGGTGGCGGAACCCGCCGAAATGAGCGTGACCGACGATCCGTCGCGCTGGAGCCACGTCCGCGTCGCCACCAAATATCCCAATATCACGCGCCGGCACTTCGCCTCGCGCGGCGTACAGGCCGAGTGCATCCACCTCAACGGCGCAATGGAACTGGCGCCCGGATTGGGGCTCTGCCGGCGCATCGTCGATTTGGTCTCGACCGGCGCGACGATGCAGGCCAACGGTTTGGTCGAAGTCGAAAGGATCGCCGACATAACCTCGCGACTGGCGGTCAACCGCGCCGCGTTGAAAACCAGGCCCGACGAGATCGGCGGCTGGATCGACCGCTTCCGGGAGGCCGTCGATGCCGCTTGAGCTGTCCACCGCCGATGCTGAGTTCGAAGTTGCGTTTGCGGATTTTCTCGGACGCAAGCGGGAGGCGTCCGTCGACGTCGATGCCGTCGTGGCCGACATCATCGCCGACGTGCGGGTCCGCGGCGACCAGGCCGTGCTGGAGCTGACGGAACGCTTCGACCGCTTGGCGCTGACAGCGGATACCATGGCCATTTCCAGCGCCGAGATCGACGACGCCATGGCGGCGGTCTCCGGCGCTGACCTGGCGGCGTTGCAGGCGGCGGCACGGCGCATCGAAGCCTATCACCGGCGCCAGTTGCCGGCCGACGACCGGCACACGGACGAGACGGGCACCGAAACCGGCTACCGCTGGACGGCCATGTCGTCCGTCGGGCTGTATGTTCCCGGCGGCAAGGCCGCTTATCCATCTTCCGTTCTGATGAACGCCATTCCCGCCCGGACGGCGGGAGTTGAGCGCGTCGTCATGGTGGTGCCGGCGCCGGACGGTGAACTCCATCCCGCCGTCCTTGCCGCCGCGCGCATATCGGGTATCGACGAGATCTACCGCATCGGCGGCGCCCAGGCCGTGGCGGCGCTGGCCTACGGCACGGACGCCATCCGTCCCGTCGACAAGATCGTCGGGCCCGGCAATGCCTATGTCGCGGCCGCCAAAAGGCGGGTGTTCGGGATCGTCGGCATCGACATGATCGCCGGCCCGTCGGAAATACTGGTAGTCGCCGACGGCGACAACAACCCCAATTGGATCGCCGCCGATCTGCTCTCGCAGGCGGAACACGACGAGGATGCCCAGGCCATCCTGATCACCGACGACGCCGCCTTCGCCGAACGCGTCATCGCAGCGGTGGAGGAAACGCTCGAGGGCCTGGAGCGTCGGGATATCGCCGCGGCATCCTGGCGGGACAATGGGGGCGTCATTCTGACCAGGGATATGGCGGAGGCCGTTCAATTGGTCGACCACATAGCACCCGAACACCTGGAACTTGCCCTCGCCGACCCCGACGCCCTGGCGGCCGATATCCGGCACGCCGGCGCCATTTTCCTGGGCCGGCACACGCCCGAAGCCATCGGCGATTATATCGCTGGCCCAAGCCACGTCCTGCCGACCTCGCGCAGCGCCAGGTTTTCGTCGGGACTTTCGGTGCTCGATTTCATGAAACGCACCTCGCTGATCCGCTGTAGCGACGCCAGTGTCCGGGAGATCGGCGCGGACGCCGTGCAGTTGGCGGAGGCCGAAGGCTTCGGCGCACATGCCTTATCGGTCGCCGTCAGGCTGGAATCGAACAGCGACTAGAGCCGTGGGCGAAAACACCGAACGCCTCGTCAACATCACGCTCGACGAAGAAAGCGTCGTCCGGCGCAACGCCGATGTCGAACACGAACGCAAGGTCGCGATCTTCGACCTGCTGGAGGAAAATTCCTTCCATCCCATCGGCGACGCCAACGGCACCGAGATGTCGGGACCGTATTCGCTTCATCTCGCCATCGTCGAAGGACGCCTAGCCTTCGACATCCGGGATGCCGATGACGCGCCCTTGAAGACCGTGATTTTGGCGCTGAGTCCCTTGCGGCGGATCGTGACCGAGTATTTTGAGATTTGCGACAGCTACTTCACGGCCATCAAAACCGCCAGTCCGTCACAGATCGAAGCCATCGATATGGGCCGGCGCGGCCTGCATAACGACGGTTCGGACGTGTTGTGCGAACGCCTGTCGGGCAAGATCGAGCTCGATAAACCGACCGCCCGCCGTCTGTTCACCCTCATTTGCGTCCTCCACATCAAGGGCTGAGGCGTAAGGGCGCTAGATGGTTGAACTCCCCGGCGCCATCCTGTTTGCCTGTACCATGAACGCGGCGCGGTCGCCGATGGCGGAAGGCCTGATGAAGCGCTTTTTCGCTAATGCCGTCTATGTCGATTCGGTCGGCGTGCGGGCGGGAGAACTGGACGGTTTCGCGGTGGCGGTGATGGAGGAAATCGGCATCGATATATCCAGCCACCGGCCCAAGACGTTCGACGACCTGGAAGACAGCTCCTTCGATTTGATTGTCTCGCTGTCGCCGGAGGCCCAGCACTCGGCCGTGGAAATGACCCGGACCATGGCCTGCGACGTGGAATATTGGGCAACTTTCGACGCCACCGCCCAGCAGGGCAACAGGGAGGCGGTCCTGGACGCCTACCGCGGCGTACGCGATTCCTTGGAAAAACGCATCCGAACGCAGTTCATGGACGCGCCGACGCCGAGAATATAACGCCGAATAATCGTAAGGCCGTGGAAATCCGTTGATTTTTCAATCCTATTGGCCATTATGCGGGTCGAATTCCCGCCTGCCACACACCCAGAGGAGTCGATGGCTAAGGAAGAACTAATCGAAATGCCCGGCGTCGTGACCGAGCTGCTGCCCAACGCCATGTTCCGGGTGACGCTCGAAAACGATCACGAAGTCCTCGCCCACACCGCGGGGAAGATGCGCAAATACCGCATCCGCGTGCTCGCCGGAGACAAGGTCCTGGTCGAAATGACACCCTACGACCTGTCGAAGGGCCGCATCACTTTCCGTTACAAGTAGGGCGATCGCGCCATGAGCCCCGCACCCGCCGCGCGGTTGGTGCTTGCCTCCGGCTCTCCGCGCCGCCTCGATCTGCTCAATCAAATCGGACTGCAACCCCGGGCCGTCGAAGCGGCCGAGGTCGATGAAAGCGCGCTTGCCGGCGAGACGCCGCCCAGGCTCGCTCAGCGTCTGGCGCTGGCCAAGGCGGCTGCCGTGGCCGGGCGGCATCCGGACGACGTTGTGCTGGCCGCCGATACGGTGGTCGCCTGCGGCCGCCGGGTTCTGCCCAAAGCAGAAGAGGAAGCCGACGTTCGGCGCTGCCTCGCCCTGCTTTCAGGGCGGCGGCACCGCGTCCATACGGGCGTCGCGGTCAGGTCCGGCGAACTGGTCCGCAGCCGCGTCGTGACCAGCGCCGTCACGTTCAAACGATTGTCCGAAGCCGAGGTCGACGGTTATGTTCGATGCGGTGAATGGCGCGGGAAGGCCGGCGGTTACGCCATACAGGGGAAAGCGGCGGCCTTCATAAGGGCGATTTCGGGGTCGCATTCCGGCGTCGTCGGATTACCCTTGTTTGAAACCGCACAAATGCTGTCGGGTGCCGGGCTCCCGGTCGCCGAAAACTGGCTATGATGTCGCCCAGGAAGACCAAGGAACTTGAAAAATGACTGGAACTGAACTGCTGATCGACGTCGGGTTTCGCGAAACCCGGGTGGCCGAGGTGCGGGATGGATTGCTTGTCGATCTCAAGATCGAGCCCGCCACGCGCGCCAGCGTGGTCGGCAATATCTATCTCGGGCGCGTGGTGCGGGTGGTGCCTCAACTGCGCGCGGCCTTCGTCGATTTGGGCCTGGGCAAGGATGGTTTTCTGGCCGCCGACTCGGCCAAGCATCTGAGCGCCGACGGCGGTACGGACGGGCGGCCCGAGATCAGCGATCTGGTTCATGAGGGCGAGGCGATCCTTGTTCAGGTCACGGCGGATGCCGTCGGCACCAAGGGCGTCAGGCTGGAAGCCGACATTTCCCTGCCGGGCCGCTATGCCGTTTTCGGACCGCGCCGCGGCGGTGTCGCCGTCTCGCGCCGGATAAACGACGAGGCGGAACGCGGGCGGCTGATCGATATCTTTAAGGCCGCGCTCGGTGACGATGGCGCCGGCGGATTTGTCGTGCGCACGGCGGCGGCGGGCGAAGACGAGGCCGCCCTGGTGGCCGAAGCCGAAGCCCTGGCCGAACGTTGGGCCGAAATCGAGCAAAAAACCAACCAAAGCGAAGCGCCGGCCGAGATCGAGGCCGAATTGGATGCCGTCTTGAAAACGCTGCGTGATGCAGCGGCGGGGGAGATCGGACGGGTCGTGGTGTCCGACCGGGGGGCGCTCGCCCGGGCTCAGTCCTACGCCACGCTGGCTTTTGCCGGCGGCGGTCCCGAAATCGCCGGTCACAAGATCGACGGCGATCTTTTCGAGGACCTGGGCGTCGAGGAACAGATTGAGGAATTGCTTGAGGCGCGCGTTGCCCTGCCCGGCGGCGGCGCCATCACCATCGAGACGACCGAAGCCATGACCACCGTCGACGTCGATACCGGCGGCGTGCGCGGACCCGACCGCAACGCCAACGCTTTGGCCGTCAACCTGGAAGCCGCGGCCGAAGCGGCCCGGCAGGTGCGTCTCAGGGGTATCGGCGGCCTGATCGTCGTCGATTTCGTGCGGCTCGACGAATCCGGCCAGCGCCAGCAAGTGATCGAGGCCTTGAAGTCGGCTTTGGCGGAGGACCCGTCGCCGACCCGCATCGGCAGCATGGACGACTTCGACCTCGTCGCCTTCACCCGCAAGCGCAGCCGTCAGGGCCTGGCGGCTTCGATGCTGGAGCGTTGCGACGCCTGCAACGCCACGGGCTGGCGGCTGTCCGTCGATGCCGCCGCCGCCGAGGCCTACCGATTGGCCGAGTTCGAGGCCCGCAGCGGGGGCACGGGCGCCCTTACCGTCACGGTGGCGCCCGATGTCGCCGAAGCCATGAACAGGGGCGACGCTGACGTTGCCGCGTTCGCCAACCGGGTCGGGCGGGAAATAGCGGTGGCCGCCGATGCCAGGGCGGGACGTGACGACGTGGAGGTCGTGATCGAATGAGCGCCTCCAGCAACGACAATCGCCAGGGCGGCTGCCCGATCTGCGGCAATGCCGCCGAAGCGAAATTCAAGCCCTTCTGTTCCAAGCGCTGCGCCGACGCCGATCTCGGCAAATGGCTGGGCGGCAGCTACGCCCTGCCGTCATCGGAACCCTTGAGCGAAAATGACATCGAAGCGATCGTCGAGGCCCGAATGCAGGAAGAGTCCGGCGAGGACGGTCCTGTCAACTGAACCACCCGCCAATCCGGTCGGCAGCTTGCCGTTACGCCTTCGGCTCGTCCTCGGGCTCAACCGCGACCCAGACGGTATCCGGGATCTCGGGATCGATTTTCCTGAGCTCGCCGAGGCGGCGCAGCATGTTCTCGGATAATTTTGTGCCCACGCCCAGGATGACGGTGCCGTCGCCGCCGATGACATCGCGCGACAACACGCCGCCGGCGGAATAGGTCGCCAAGGTAACTTCCTTTTCGGTTTCCGGCTCCGCTGGTTCGCCTTCCTCGTCCTCACTCGGCGCCTGCAGTTTCGCCGCCGCCTCCAGCGCTTCGGCGCCGGGCAGGTCCAGTTCCCGCAGAATTTCGGCCATTTCGGTAAAACCCGGCGTGGCGACGGCTTGGTACATTGCGGGATCGGCGGTGGGACGTTCCGCCGCCAGCGCCAGACCCAATGCCGCCGCCACGGCGTCGCGCGAAATAGGCTTGTTGAGGAAGCCGTCGACGTCCAGGGCCAGCGCCGCCCCCACCAGGTCGAAGCCCTGCAGAGCCGTCAGCATGACGACGGGCAGGCCGCGCTTGATGCCGGGGAACCCGATGCGCACGACTTTCAGCAGCTCCAGGCCGTTGATCGGCATCATGTTGAGGTCGGTGACGACGGCGTCGGCGTGCCGGGCCGGGCCGATCAGGGCCTGGATGGCTTCGGCGCCGTTGGCCGCCTCGATCACCTCGGCGGCGCCGAGCGATTGGACGACGCCGGCGATGGCGGCCCGGCTGAAGTCTTCGTCGTCGACCACCAGGATGCGGCGATCGTTAAGCAACTCGTCGGTCATGACCCCTCATCTTCCTTCCAGACCTCAACAAAGCGGTTTACCGCCGCCAGCGCCTCGGCGCCTATTGTGGCGAGTTCGGCGAGTTGGTGCCAGTCCGCAGCGTCCGACGAGGCTTCGATATCCGCCATGGCGTCGGCCAGCGCGGCGGCCGAGGCATTGCGGGCGGCCCCCTTCAGGGCATGGGCCTCGATCCGCAATCCCGTTCGATTCTGCGCCTCGACGGCGACGGAAATCGCGGCCATCCGGCTGGCCGCGCTGGTCTGAAACAGACGCAGCAATTCGATCGCCTGGGCCTTCCCGCCGAGACCCAGACGGCTGCAGAAATCGTCGATATCGATGGCTTGATCGGTCAATCGCCCGCCCTCGGAATTGCTTCGCCGCGGCATTGTGCCCGACGGCGGCGGCTTGCGTCGACCGCTAGCTTGAAGCACGCTGGACAGCGCGCCGGATATCCCTTATAAACCGGCGGTCTTCGGCACGCCCCGGCGCCGCCGAAGCCCGTGCCCAGGTAGCTCAGTTGGTAGAGCAGCGGACTGAAAATCCGCGTGTCGGTGGTTCGAATCCGCCCCTGGGCACCATTTTTTTCAGCTACTATTGAAGTTACTCACTTTTTCACGCCCCTTTGTCTAACCTTTTTGGCATCAGCCGAAAAGTTAGACACTTTTGTTCTATCAATGTCCGACTGAACTCTTTTCATGGCGCTGTCCGACAGCACTTTTTTCCGTGCGCTTCGGGTATATCGCTGAACTTCCTTTAAGGTTTTCCAACCGCCGATGGCCATGATCTCGTGATCGGAGCAACCGAGTTCAGCGAGACGGGCTGCCGCCACTTTGCGTACGCCGTGCGCCGAACAATGATGCAGCCCCGCTTCCCTGCAGCGTTTCTTAAACCAGTTTCCAAAACTCTTTGAGGACTGAAAAGGCCGTTGGAAATCCGTTACCAAGAAAGTCAAATCGCCAGTTGGAGAGCGTTCAACTATCTCGCTGAGGGCGTCGATTACTGGCACGTCGATTTCAACGGGCGACTTATTTCGGCCCTTGAATTGCGTGTACCGCAGACGTCCGTCATTTGTGAGGTGTTGTCGACCAAGACGGCAGACATCTGAGCTTCGAGCGCACCCCGCGTAAAGCATTAGGGCGAGTGCCAGTCGTGCCTTAGTCCCGATTGGATGGCATCGCTCAAACGTCAATAGCTCTTCAAGCGACCAAGCATGAAATCCTTCAGGGTTCCGAGAGGCAAGAAGGCCCACCTCTTTTGCCGGATTGGTCTCCGAGTATTCGTACTCGACGGCGAACCTGAAGACTTGCCGAAGAGCCTTGATCAAGCTGTTTGCTGCTTCTGGTGTCGTAGCTCTTTTGTCGCGTATCTTGAGTAAGTGATGCCTCTCTAATTGTCGGTATGGCTTGTCACCATGCTCCTGACAGAAGCGGTCCAAGATGCCTGACCGAACTCGTTTAGTGTTCATCCCCAATACTTGATAGGCAGCCGATTTGCGATATTCGGTACACAGCCACCGTATCGATCCCGCTTTTGCGGGAAGCCATCTTGACCCGTTCTTCGCGGCAACCCCGGGGGGTACAGTCCCTTCCTTTGCGGCATCATAATCTTCCCAAAATTCGGGTGAGCGAAGAGGCTGTCGAAGCGGCCAGCCTTTGTGTCCTTTGCGCCGAAATTCCAAACGGGTA
>CAZGTM010000090.1:0-11353 GCA_964528595.1 uncultured Rhodospirillaceae bacterium | reverse complement strand
CAGGTTTAATGCGTTTCGCCGCAAATCTATCGATGCTGTTTTGCGAGGCTCCATTGATCGGGCGGCTCGACGCCGCCGCCAAGGCCGGTTTCGACGTTGTGGAAATCCAGTTTCCCTACGAGGCGGATTTACCGGATTTGCTGGCCGCCAAGGAACGCGCGGGGGTGGAGATGGCGCTTATCAACATACCCCTCGGTAATTTCGACGCAGGCGACGTGGGTTTGACCTGTGTGCCGGGGCGGGAAGCGGAATACCGTCAGGCCGTCGAGAAGTGTTTCGACTATGCCCGTGCACTCGGCGTCAGGCGCATCAATTCGCTTTCCGGCCGCCCGCCCGAGGGGCGGGGCGAAGAAGCGACGCGCACCTTGATCGATAACCTTCGCTTTGCCGCCGATCGTTTCGCCGAAATTGACGCCACGGTTTTGGTTGAACCGGTCAATCCGAACGACGTGCCCGGCTTTCTGTTCAACGAACTCGACCCCGCGATTGAAGCGGTAGAGGCGGTTGATCGGGAGAACGTTGGGCTTCTGTTCGATTTCTACCACATGGCCCAGACGGAAGCCTCGTTAAGCAACGCCATTCAGCGGGCGGCCGAAGTGACCGCCCATGTGCAGTTCGCCGATACGCCGGGACGGCATGAACCGGGAACGGGGACAATCGATTTCGAGAGGGCGCTGAGGACGCTAAAGGAAACGGGATACGACGGCTGCGTCTCGGCGGAATACAGACCGATCGGTGAAACCGCGGAAAGCTTGGGTTGGCGCAAAGATTTCGAGAAATGGACGGCATGACCACGGCCTTGTCGGTCCCATTTGAATTCACTGATTTTCAAGACATATCGCTTGAACGCAAGGTGCGAACTGGGAGACCCAAATGACGGAACACACATACGGCAGCAATCAAAGAGGACTTCGCTCCCGGATCACGACCAACGGGCTGGACCGGACGCCGCACCGGGGCTTCATGCGCGGCATGGGACTGGACGACGAGGCAATGTCCCGCCCGTTCGTCGGCGTCGTGACGACGGCAAACCAAACTTCGCCCTGTAACGCCAATCTGGCGCAGCAGGCCGAGAACGCCTACGCCGGCGTTGAGGAGGCGGGCGGCACGCCGCGGTCGTTCACGACGATATCGGTATCGGACGGCATCAGCATGAACCACCAGGGCATGAAATGCTCGCTCGTCTCGCGGGAGGTGATTGCCGATTCCATCGAGCTCGTCGTCCGGGGTCACGCCTATGACGCCCTGGTCGGCTATGCCGGCTGCGACAAGAACCTGCCGGCCATCATGATGGCGATGGTCCGCTGTAACGTGCCATCGGTGTTCCTGCATGGCGGCAGTACGTTGGTCGGGACCTGGCGCGGCAAGCCGGTCTCCCTGATTACGACCTACGAAGGGGTGGGCGCCGTTCAGACGGGGGAGATGTCCGCCGAGGATTTGGACGAACTGGAACGCGTGGCGATGCCGACAATCGGCGCCTGTCCCGGTCAGTTCACCGCCAACACCATGGCCATGGTGTCTGAAGTGCTGGGGCTGGCGCTGCCCGGTTCGGCGACCGCGCCGGCGGTGTTCGAGGAACGCCGGGCGCTGGGCAGGCGGGCCGGCCACACCGTCATGGATATCCTCAACAACGGCGGCCCTCTGCCGCGTGATCTGGTAACGCGCAAAAGCCTGGAGAACGCCTGCGCCGTCGTCGCCGCGACCGGTGGCTCAACCAATGCCGGGCTTCACATTCCGGCCATCGCCCACGAAGCCGGCATCCGCTTCACGCTCGAGGACGTCGCCGAGGTATTCGAACGCACGCCGCTTATCGGCAACCTCCAACCAGGCGGCGTTTACTACGCCGAAGACGTTCACCGCCTCGGCGGCATCGCCGTGATCGTCAAGACATTGTTGGACCAGGGCCATCTGCACGGCGATACGCCGACCATCATGGGAACTTCCCTGTCGGAAACCGTGGCGGACGCGAACCCGCCGGACGGTGAGGTGATCCACGATGCCGCGACGCCGATCTCGCCGACGGGCGGGGTTGTCGTCTTGAAAGGCAATCTCGCGCCGGACGGCGCCCTGATCAAGGTGGCGGGCCTCGCCAAGCTCGTGCACGAGGGGCCGGCCCGCGTGTTCGAAAGCGAAGAAGACTGCATGGCCGTCATCCGGGAACGCGCCTACGAGGAAGGCGACGTCATTATTGTCCGCAACGAAGGCCCGAAGGGCGGGCCGGGCATGCGCGAGATGCTGGGCCCGACGGCCGTGATCTACGGTCAGGGCATGGGCGAGAAGGTGGCTCTGATTACGGACGGCCGCTTTTCCGGCGCCACCCGGGGTATGTGCATCGGCTATGTCTCTCCCGAAGCTGGAGCGGGAGGGCCGCTCGCCCTCGTCCGGAACGGCGATACGATCCGCATCGATGCCGAAAAACGGACGATGGACCTGATGATTAGCGAGAGCGAAATGGCGGAGCGCCGAAACGCTTGGAAACCGAACGAGCGGAGCGCGCCGCTTGCGGGCGTCCTACAGAAGTACGCCGATCAGGTCGGTTCGGCTCATCTCGGCGCCGTCACCCACAGGGGTAATCTGGAATGGGAAATGGAGGAAGCGCAATGAGCGCTGAAAGCCCGCGGATCGGCTACATCGGAGTTGGCCTGATGGGGCGGCCGATGGTCGAAAGGCTGCTCGATTCCGGCCATGCGGTCACGGTATGGAACCGATCCCGCGACAAGCTCAACCCGGTGGTGGAACGCGGTGCGGTGGCGGCGGAGACGCCGGCCCAGCTAGCGGCGGAATGCGACTTCGTTTTCCTTTGTCTGATGAATGCCGAGGCGGTCGAGGCCGTCGTCTTCGGGCTGGACGGAGTGGCCCAGGCATCGGAGCCGAAAATCCTGGTGGATTTTTCCACTTTGCACCCGGAGACCAGCCGGCAGTTCGCGTCACGCCTCAAGAACGCCAACGGCATGGGCTGGGTCGACGCGCCTGTTTCCGGCGGCGTACCGGGTGCCGAAGCCGGAACCCTGGCGATCATGGCGGGCGGCGAGGAAGCAGATATCGAAACGGTCCGGCCGGTGGTGATGAACCTCTGTTCCCGCTTCACCCGGATGGGCGGAGCAGGGGCAGGGCAGTCCACCAAGATGTGCAACCAGATCATCTCCGGTTGCACCATGGCAGTGGTTGCGGAAGCCGTGAGTTTCGCGTTGAAGTCGGGCGTCGACGCAACCCGCCTCACCGAAGCCCTCAGCGGCGGTTTTGCCGATTCCATTCCGTTTCGGTTATTCGCCCCGCGCATGGCGGCCCAGGATTATTCAAACCCGCTCGGCGCGACCAACACCATGATTAAGGATCTGGACGTGGTCGAAAACATCGCCGAAGGCGTCGATGCCACACTGCCCATGACGTCGTCCGCTTTGTCGATCATGCGTGCTGTTGCGGAAGGGGGTGACGGAGAGAGCGATATCTCCACGATCATCAAATATTTCCTGGAGAACGACCGGTATTCTCCGGTCTGAAGCCGGCCTTCCGGATGGATTTGTCAATACTTTACCTGACTTAAGTTCTCGCTAGTATTGGTGACGCACGGCAGAGCATCGCCGGGACTTTCCGCGCGAATCGACTCTGAACGCGGATGATGCCAAGCTGTGCCGGGGGAATTTTACATACGGTGTAATTGCGACAATAACCATCTTAACGAACAGGGAGAGTCACAATGAAATCTATGTCGAGTATTACCGGGCGGCTGGTATCGGGCGTCCTGCTGACGTCACTGATTGCCGGCGTTTCCAGCCTGGCCGTGGCGAAAGACGTCACGCTTCGGATGGCGAACTGGGTACCG
Organism: uncultured Rhodospirillaceae bacterium; assembly: GCA_964528595.1. Classification (GTDB taxonomy): domain Bacteria; phylum Pseudomonadota; class Alphaproteobacteria; order UBA2966; family UBA2966; genus CAYFKJ01. The sequence goes on along the minus strand of CAZGTM010000090.1, from coordinate 7,530 downwards.
ATCAAACACCATCTGCCTGCGGGGACCTTGCCGCCGTGGATCGCCGAGATCAAGAAAGCATCCGGCGGCAGTATCAATATCGTCATTGACAAGGCGCCGATCGCCAAGCCACCGGCACAGTACGATATCGTCCGTAAGGGCGCGGCGGATCTCGCCTACCATGTCATGGCCTACACGCCCGGTCCGTTCGAAATCGTGCGCGGCGTGGAACTGCCGTTTATCGCGCCCAACGCTGAGGTCGGCAGCCAGGCCGCCTGGGACTGGTACGACCGCAACATCGGCTTCGACAAAGAGTTCAAGGACGTCAAGGTCATCACCATGATGGTCCATGGCCCCGGTATGGTGCATTCCAAAAAATTGATCAAGACGCTGGAGGATCTGCAGAATGTCAAACTGCGTGTCGGTGGCGGCGGTGTGCGCATGGCGGAAGCCTTGGGCGCGACGCCGGTGGCCATGTCGGCGCCCAAAGCCTACGAAGCCATCCAGAAAGGCGTTACCGACGGCGCTCTGTTCCCGTGGGAAGCCGTTCGGGGCTTCAAACTGCACGAACTCGTCAAGTATCATCTCGAGGTGCCGGGCGGCCTTTACACCACGCCGTTTGCCGTCGTGATGAACAAGAAAAAATGGAACAGCCTGACCAAGGACCAGCAGGCCGTGCTGACCGAGTGGGGCGGCGTCAAGGGCGCCAAGATGCTCGGCGCCGGTTGGGACCGGGCTGACGTCGCCGGCAAGAAGGCTGCCACAGACGGCGGCGCGACCATCAACGTTCTCTCGGATGCCGAAAAAGCCAAATGGGCCAAGAAAATCGCTTTCATGACCGACGTTTGGGTCGAAAAGGCCAACAAGGCTGGTCTGGACGGCAAGGCTCTCTTGGCAGACCTGAGAAAGACGATGGCGAAATACGCGGCCATGAACTGAGGAGAACCGCGTACTTGCTAACAGTCGAGAGGGTGGTTGCGTGCTGACCATAGGCCGGATTCTGGAGCGGACCGCCCTTATCTTGGCGGCGGTGTCGGCGGCCTGTCTCGTGGCCTTGATGCTGCTGACCTTCGGGGACGTGATCGGGCGTTATTTTTTTAACGCACCGATCACGTTTACCGTGGAACTCACCGAACTGGTGATGGGTCTGGTGATCCTGTTGGGTTTGGGCCTGACCACGCTCAAGGAAGGCCATATCACGGTCGACATCATCACCCGCATCCTGCCGCTGCCGGTGCAATTCGCGCTGGCGGCGTTTTCCCGGCTCTGCGTGGTCGGTTTTCTCGCCGTCGTGACCTGGCAGTTGTACCTGCAGAGCGTGCAGGTTTATGCCGACGGGCTTTACACGCAAATCCTCGGCATGCCCGTTTATCCCTTCGCTGCAATAATGACGGTGGCTGCGGCTTTCGGTTGCCTGATCGGGCTCTGGGTCTTGCGTAAAAAACCGGGAGGCACCAGCGATGGAGGCGCTTGACGCCGGCCTGATATCTTTTGCCGGCATGTTCGTGCTCCTAATCCTGGGCGTTCCCATCGGTTTTTCCATGGGCATCGCCGGGCTTGCCGGCATGTCCATGATTATCGGACCTGAACCTGCCTTTGCGCTGTTCGGTACCACGGCGTTCGAAACCACCGTTACCTATGATCTCAGCATCGTGCCCCTCTTTATCCTGATGGGTTCAGTGGCCTCGCGTTCGGGTTTGAGCCAGGAACTCTATGAGGCTTTCGATGCCTGGATCGGGGCCTTCCGCGGCGGACTGGCGTTGGCGACAATCGGCGCCTGCGGCGCATTCGCCGCGATTTGCGGCTCATCCCTGGCGACGGCTGCGACGATGACCAAGGTCGCCTTGCCGGAAATGAAGCGCTATCACTACGCCGAAAGCCTGGCCACGGGGTCCGTTGCGGCAGGCGGTATCATCGGCATCCTTATTCCCCCCAGCGTCATTCTGGTGCTCTACGGCATCCTGACCGAGACCAGCATCGGCGATCTTTTCATCGCCGGTTTCCTGCCGGGCATTCTGACCATTCTCGGCTTCATGGCCGCCATTTCCATCGTTACCCGCGTCTGGCCCGACATCAGCCGCCCCGGCGAAAAAACCAGTTTTTCCGTCAAGATGCGCGCGCTCGGCAATACCTGGGGCGTGCTGCTGCTATTCCTTCTGGTGATCGGCGGTATCTACTTCGGCGTCTTTACGCCGACCGAGGCCGCCGGCATCGGCGCCGTCGGCGCGTTCGTCATTTCGGCGATGCGCCGCAAGCTTAGTTGGGTATCCATCAAGGAAGCGCTTAGGGAAACCGTCGGTACGACGTCGATGATCTTCTTTGTGCTGATCGGCGCCATCACCTTGAACAATCTTCTGGTGTTTTCCGGGATCGCCAACGCGCTTTCCGATTTTGTCGGCGGGCTCGACTATCCGCCTTTGGTGGTCATGGCCGTTATCTTGCTGATCTACATGGTCATGGGCTGCGTGCTGGACGCCCTGGCGATGATACTCCTGACCATTCCGATCTTCTTCCCGGTCGTCCAGAGCCTCGGGTTCGACCCGGTCTGGTTCGGCATACTCGTCGTCATGGTCGTGGAACTGGGATTGATCACGCCGCCGATCGGCATGAACGTCTTCGTCATCAAGGGCATGGTGCCGGAGGTTAAACTGAGCTCGATTTACATCGGGGTCATGCCGTTCGTCATCGCCCAGATCCTGCTGATCCTCCTGATGTTCTTCGTGCCCGAAATCGTCCTCTGGCTACCCGAGACCGCGGCGCAGTTCAGATAGCCGAGCGTTCGGTCCGTAGGGAGTTCATCGGGTGCCGATACCTTCGAATAAGGTTCGGCACATATTATCCGCCAATTCCTCGATATCCAGCCGGCCGGGGCGGTACCATTCTATCGACCAGTTCATCATGCCGAATAGGTTAAGCCGGATCATGGAGACATCGGCCTCCTGACGGATCTCACCCGAAGCCTGCGCGTCGAGCAGCAGATCCTGCCAGTAGGCCGCGTAAGCCCGATGTTTGCGGATGTGGCGCTGCCGGATGGACTTGGGTATCTGTTTGGGCAGATGGATATTGGCGGCGGCGTAATCGTCGTGCCGGAGGTTGTTTTCCAGGTGGGTCAGAACGGCAACGCGCAAGCGCTCTCGATGGCCGGCGCCCGGGCCCAATTCCTCGATTTTTCGGCGAACGGTTTCGGCCAGGCGGCGATGGCCGCGTTCCAAAACCTCGTCCAGCAATTGTTCCTTGGATTCGAAATGATAATACAGGCTGCCGGCCTTCGTATTGGCGGCGTCGGCGATGTCCGTCAGACGGGTGGCCGAATACCCCTTTTCACGGAACGTCTTGGCCGCGGCATCCAGTATTCTGAGCCGCGATTTTTCCGATTTGGTTTGCGCCTTGTCGTCACTGAGCATCACAGGTCATTTTCCAAATTCTAATATATATTAGAAAAAAGTTGACTGAATTGAAAGGGCGTGTTCCCCTTAATAAGAAAGTCCAAACAAATCGCACTTCCGAAACGGTGGTGAGAAGGCACCGTCCGGAGGCGATGACGGGAGGTCGTGCGGAACCATGCTGCACCCCGAGATCGAGTCCCTCGACCGGGACGCCATCAAAGCCTTGCAGGCTCGCAAACTTGGCACTCTCGGCGACAGGTTGGCGGCTTCGCCGGAGTGGTGCGATCACTTCGCTACGGCAGGGATGGAGCCACGTGACCTGGCCTCTCCGGACGGTTTGGCCAATGCGCCGATGCTGGAAAAGGCGGACCTGCGCGACCGCTACCCATTTCCCATGCTTGCGGTCGACATCTCCAAGGTCGCCCGGTTTTTCGCCACGTCCGGCACCACCGGCCTCCCGGTCATGTTCGGTTTCACGCACAACGACCTCTACCAACTGTTGGCGGTTCAGGTGGCGCGACAGTTGTTCTGCCTGGGCCTTCGACCCGGAGACCGGGGCTATCAGGGGTACGGCTACGGATTGTGGACCGGCGGTTCCGGTTATGAGTTGGGGCTTCATGAGCTGGGGGCAACCTGTATCCCCGTCGGTCCGGGACGGAGCGAACTAGTGGTTCAATGGTTGCGTGACCTGGAAATTGATTTTGCCGCGATCTCGCCGCTCTTTTTGGCTCATCTGGTGCAGGTCGCCCGGGATGCCGGCATCGATCCGAAAAAAGATTGGAAGTTGAGCAAAGCGGTCATCGGCGGCCAGTCCGTATCGCGCGCATTCCGGGAGCAGCTTGAGGCCGAGTTACCGGAGGGCTTCCGGGCTCACAACAGCTACGGCACCACGGAATCCGGAGGACCAAATCTTGGGATTACATGCCCTCACTCACACCATCGGGACGAAATGCACCTTATTTGTGAGGATTCCGTAATTACGGAAATCCTCGATCCCAAGACCTTTGAACCGGTCGGGCCGGGCGAGGTAGGCGAGGTTGTGGTGACCACGCTGGACAAAGAGGCCTCGCCGGTGGTGCGCTGGCGGACCCGCGATTTGGTGCGAATTTCGGACAAACCCTACGACTGCGAATGCGGACGCCACGGTCTGCCGACCATCGGCCGGATCATCGGCCGATCGGACGATATGTTGAAAGTTCGCGGTGTCATCGTCTTTCCGTCCCAGGTCGAGGATGTCATTGCGGGCACGCCCGGCACGGTCAAGGAAGCCTGGCAGATCTACGTCGATACCGTGGACGGCACGCCCAAAAACATGTCCGTCGCCATCGAATGTGAGGATGGTTATGGCGGAAATCCCTCCGACCTTGCGGATGCGGTGGCGCGCAGTCTGTCAAGCCGCCTCGGCCTCAAAGTCCCCATCGAATGCCATCGACAAGGCACCCTGCCGCGCTATGAAGCGAAGGCGCAGAGGGTTCTCGTGAAGGAGCAGTCATGAAATACACCACCGACTACGGCTACGAAATCAAGCCGGTATACGGCCCCGAAGACGTCGAGGGCGTTGATTACGACCGCGACCTCGGCGATCCGGGACAATTTCCCTACACCCGGGGCTACCATGAAACCGGCTATCGCAAACGCATGTGGACCCGCCGGATGACAGCTGGATTGGGCTCCTCCAAGGATGCCAACAAGGTGCTGAAAAAATACCGCGAGATGGGTCAGACCGGGGGCATGTGCGTCATCCACGACCGGGTCTCATCGTCATGCATCGATGCCGATCACCCGATGGCCAAGCACGAAAACGGCGTGCTGGGCTGGCCCGGCTCATCGTTGCTCGAGTTCGAGGAATTGATGGAGGACATTCCTCTGACGGGCCAATCGATCACGCTGCTCGGCTGCCCGGCGCCGTCGACGTTACGTTTGGCCTACGTCGTCGCCTTGGCCGAGAAGCGCGGCATCGACCCCGGAGAAGTGCACGGCAGCGTATTCGAATCTCCTTTCGGCAACGTATTCGGCCAAACCGACGTGCAGCCGTTCGATCTCAATCTGAAGCTCTTCCTGGATGCCTCCGAATACGTGGTGCGCAACAAGATCCGCATGCGGGGAGGCGTGATCGGCCAGCATTTTCAGGAATCCGGCGGCAATAACGCCCAAGCGCTGGCCATCGAACTCTCCATGCTGAAGGAAGTCTGCGGCCGGCTCGTCAACGAACGAGGTCTTGCTTTCGAGGAAGCGGCCCGCGTGCCGTACCAGTTAATGAGCTTCGGCACGCGGTTTTTCGAGGAAATCGCGAAGGTTCGGGCGCTGCGCCGCATGTGGGCGCGAATGGCCAGGGAGCATTTCGGTGCGAAGGATGAAAAATCCTGCCAGTTGCTGATCGCAGTCCATACCTCCGGCCGAACCATGACCTACCAACAGCCACTGAACAATATCGCCCGCACCGCCATCCAGAGCCTGGCCGGCGCCATTGTCGGCTGTACGGCGCTGGACAACGCCACCATGGACAACGCCTACGCAGAGCCGTCAGCCCTGGCGGCGCGCATGTCGCTCAACACCCAGCACATCGTCGCCAATGAAACCGGTGCTGCCGATGTTGTGGATCCCCTGGCGGGCTCCTACTTCGTCGAAAGCCTGACCAACGAGGTCGAGGTCGCCGCCTATGACATCCTCGAGCAAATCGATGAGCTGGGAGGTCTGGTGGCGGCCATCGAAAGCGGGCACATCGAAGCCATGCTGAAGGAAGAGGCGAACATCAAGTTCCAGGAAATGAACGATCAGGAGCGCCTTGTCGTCGGAGTCAATCACCTGGTTATCCCCGAGGAGGAGGATGAGTTTGAAATCCCCGTCCAGGAGGTTGAGGCGAGCGATTCCGCGGCCATCGCCCGCCGCATGGAGGAATGGAAGACAACGCGGGACATCCCCGCCATCGAAGCGTGTCTGGCGCGGCTCCACGCCAATGCCCAGCAGGAAGATCGCTTCAACCTGATGCCGGACATTATCGAAGCGGTCAAAGTCTATGCCACCGCCGGCGAGATCATGGGCGTCGTGCGCCTGGGCCGTGGCTTGAACTACGATCCCTTCAACATGATCGATTGCCCGTTCGAGTTGGCCTGATGTTGGGGCAGCGGATGCACGGGCAAGAGACCATGAGTAAGGGCATGGGGATCAAGGTTCTGGTTTCCATGATCGGCTTGGACAGCCACACGACGGGCGCCGAGGTGGTCGCCACGTTGCTGCGTGACGCCGGTTTCGAGGTGGTCTACCTCGGCGTCAACCAAACGCCTCGGATGATCGTCAACGCCGCGGTCCAGGAGGACGTGGACGTCATCGGTATCAGCTCCCACGCGTCAAATTTCGCCGTGATCGAGGAATTGCTGGAACTTGTGGCGGAGAACGACCTGAACGACGTGCCGATCGTCATCGGCGGCCATCTTCCGCCAAGACAGATCGAGACAATGCTGGCCAAAGGCGTAACCAGGATTTTTCCGCCCGGCAGCTCCGGCGAGTCCATTGTCGAATACATGACAGCCCAGGGGCGGCGGGGGAAAGCCGGTGAGGCAGACCGGGAATGATGAGCAGGCCGATGCATCCACTCGATCCAATCCTCTTGATCGCGATCGCCAACGTCGTCGCTTGGCCGGTTACCCTGTATCTGGAGGATGATCACCGGCGCGTGGTAGGTCATTTAGCCACCTGCCTGGTTGGCGCTTTCACTGTGGGTCTTTTGGCTCAATGGATGTTTCCCGAGACGTTCAAGTTGTCCCTGATGATCGGCGCCTTTATTGGGGCAGGGGGGCTATTGTTCCTCGTACGGTTCAGGAAACGGAAGTGACCGGCAAGCGCCGCATCCAATTCGCTGCCGAGATCGTCAGCATACCTAGTCGAACCTGGATCCGAGCACGGCTTTCTCCACTTGAAATCCGTCTTCGATGGCGCTGACGATGATATTGGCGCAGGCGAGGGCGTCGGAGGCGGCGTCGTGGTGGTTCAGCGGGATGACGAGGTAGCGGCAGACGTCCGGTAACCGGGTCGGGCGGATATTCCAGGAACGCCGGGCCAGCTTGACGGTGCAGATGAACGGGATTTGGGGCGCCTCGACCCCGGCTGATTGGCAGCACGCCGCCAAGACACCACGGTCGAAGCCTGCGTTGTGGGCCGCCAGATA
>CAZGTM010000089.1:0-11494 GCA_964528595.1 uncultured Rhodospirillaceae bacterium | reverse complement strand
CCTTTCCGAATCTTGCGCCTCGCGGGCGCTGAACTCGATCAACCGGGCTACAGCGCCGGCGTCGAAAGCCTTGAGCTTTTCCTTTTCCGCAAGTCCGGCTATGACATTGGCGTAGGCCGCTGTGTTCTCTCCATCGCGTTCCATGTCCCAACCGTAATCGACTGAAACCTTAAAAAGATCGGCGAAGTCTGGATCGAGTTGGTGGAGCATGTAATAGAATCTCGGCGGGCCGATCAGAATCACCTTGAGGTCGATCGGGATGGGCTCAGGTTCCAACGACACGGTGCTGACCAGACTAAGTACTTGGCCGAGCGATTCGATACGCACTGAACCCGCCGTCAGGGCCCTCTTGAGACCTTCGTAGGCGTAGGGCTGGGATAATAGTTTGTAGGCGTCGATCAATAAATAACCGCCGTTGGCCCGATGCAGGGCGCCACCTCTGATCATACCAAAATCGGTAATCAGCGCTCCCATGTCGGCAATATGCTCAATCCGCCCGATCAGGTTGGCGTAGCTCGGCATATCTTCATACACCACCGGTGCACCCTCGGAACGGGCGTTGTCGACCAGTAGATTTACCTCGTAGCGCCGTGTCGACGCGGAATCCTTGGCGCCGCTCGAGGCCGTCATGAAAGATTGTGGGACCGTAGTGTCACTTTGCTGCTGAGCGGTGAAGGTGTGGGCGTTTTCGATCACGTCGGTTTCCAGAGAGTCGAGATAATTAATAACCGCGGAATAATCCTCGAACTCGTCACGCAGAGCGTCCATCAGATGGCCCACAGCATGGCGGGTCACCTCTCGGTTCAATTCGCGGGTTTGCTCGCGCCGTTCCTTGTCCCATTCCGGCAGGTGGCGAATCGTTTCCTGCAATTTGGACTGCAGTATTTCGAGATCGTCCTCGAATTGCTTGCGTTCCTCGGCGGGAAGCTCGGCGAAAGTTTCCGGCGGCATCACCTCACCATCCTTCATCGGCGTCAACGCCAGTCCGACAGGTGACCGCAGCAAGGCAATGTTGTGCGACTGGGCGCGTTTCTGAAGATCCTCGAAAGCGATTTCCTGGCGATCCTTAAAGGCCTCGTCGATGGCCTCGCGCCGGGTCCGATAATCCTCCGATTCGAAGATCGAAGGGATGGCTGATTTTAGTTCTTCAACCAGCCTGGCGACGGCATCACGCAATCGGCCGCCCTGACCGGGTGGCATTTCAATGGCGACAGGCCGATGCGGATCGGCAAAATTGTTGACTAAGCACCAATCCGAGGGAACAGGTTCGGAAGCGGCTCTGAGGTCGAGAATTTCACGGATGGTGGAATGACGGCCCGTGCCCTCGGGGCCGTGCACAAACAAATTGAAACCGGGACGGCGGATACCGACGCCGAACTGGGCAGCTTCCATGGCCCGGTCCTGGCCGAGCACGCCGTTGAAGGCGTCCGCCCCCTCCGTCGACTCGAAAGGCAGGGCCGCCGGATCACAGCGCGAATACAACTGATCCGGGGCCAGGGGTGTTGGTATTGATAAGGCAAGAGCCATTCGGTCCTCCTTGAGCAACGCAAGCGATCACATGAAGTTATCCGCATCTCAGGTCAGAGCGTGAAGCTGAAGCCGTACCTCGTTGTGGCGGAACTTCCCTTTCAGTTTCTGCCGGTTACTCTGTCGGCGCTACTGAAACCATGGCCTCGGTGGTTATTACGAGGCCGGCAATGGAAGCGGCATTCTGCAAGGCGATTCTAACGACTTTCGTTGGGTCGATTATCCCGGCTTTCACGAGGTCGCGATACTCTTCATTTTGAGCATCAAAACCAAAATTGGTGTCCTTCTGCTCCAACAAATGGTTGGCCACAACCGCGCCATCCATACCAGCATTGGCGACGATCTGGCGCAGCGGCCATTGCAGGGCGCGCCTGACGATATTCACACCTTCCGTGCAGTCGGGGTCGTTTGGGCGGAGCCCTGAAAGCGCTCTGGTGGCATAGAGCAGCGCGGCGCCGCCGCCTGGCACGATTCCTTCGTCGATGGCGGCGTGGGTGGCATTAATGGCGTTCTGCATGCGGTCCTTGCGATCTGAGACTTCCGTCTCGGTCGAACCTCCGATCTTGATCACCGCTACACCGCCCGCAAGCTTGGCTAGTCGCTCCTCCAATTTCTCCCGGTCGTAGTCGGAGGTTGTGGTTTCGATTTGGGATCTAATCTGGCCGCAGCGGGTCTCGACATCTGTCTTGTCACCGGCACCGCCAACAACCGTAGTGTTTTCATTGTCAATTCGAATAGCTTTGGCCTGGCCCAACATATCCGTCGTGACTTCTTCGAGTTTGATTCCCAAGTCCTTGGAAATCACTCGGCAGCCAATCAATACCGCGATATCGGCCAGTATCTCCTTGCGTCGGTCGCCAAAAGCGGGCGCCTTGACCGCCGCCACCTTGAGCCCCGCCTGGATTTTATTGACAACCAGCGTCGCCAACGCCTCACCCTCGACATCCTCCGCCACGATCAGCAGTGGATGGTTTTCCTGCACGACGCGTTCCAGAAGCGGTAGTACTTGTCGCAAGGTGGAGATCTTCTGTTCCGACAGTAGGATCAGGGCGTCCTCGAACGCGACCGTCATATCTTTTGCGTCAGTGATGAAGTAGGGGGAAAGATAGCCGCGGTCGAACTGCATGCCCTGGACCACGTTCAATTCGGTCTCGGTACCCTTACCTTCCTCCACCGTAATCGCACCGGCGTGGCCGACGCGATCCACGGCCTGAGCGACCATCTCTCCGATCTCACGATCGCCATTGGCAGAAATCATCGCTACTTGGGCAACGTCGGTATGGGATTCGATCGGCCGGGATCGCGCCTGCAAATCCTTGATCGCCGTCTCTGTGGCGAGTTCAATCCCGCGCCGCAGGTCCATTGGGTTCAGTCCGGCGGCAACCGCCTTGATCCCTTCCTTCACGATTCCCTCGGCTAAGATGGTGGCGGTGGTAGTACCGTCGCCGGCCTCATCGCTTACTCTGGTCGCGACCTCGCAAAGAAGTCGGGCACCCGTATCCTCGAATTTATCGGGCAGCGTGATCTGTTTGGCGACGCTGACCCCATCTTTGGTCGTTTGCGTCGCGCCAAATGATTTCTCGATCAGTACGTTGCGGCCCTTCGGGCCAAGTGTCGCGCCGACCGCACGAGATAGGATCTTCATACCAGCCAGCATCCGCTCGCGGGCCTCGCCGGCGTACTTTATTTCCCTATCGGTCATGGTTTGCGTTCTCCCCTCATGGCACAGCGGGGTGACAGCACCCCTCGGCGGCTCATCCTCGATACAGTCATCGGCCGAAGTATGCCTCGATCCGGTCAAACGCGATGTCGATGGTCTCTTCTTCGACGCAATAAGCCATTCGGACATGGTTTTCGCCCGTGGGTCCGAAGGCGTTGCCCGGTGTGACAGTTACCTTGACCTCCTCAAGCAACTTGATGGCGAATGAAAACGAGTCCTCGTGATCGGCAACAATTCTTGGAAAGATGTAGTAGGCACCCTCGGGCTTGAGATAATGGAAGACATGAGGGACTGCATCGAGGCGCTCGCATATTAGGGCGCGGCGGAGCGCCAGAATGTCCTCGAACTCATTTAGGTGGGTGGCGGCTTCCGACAAAGCCACTTGTGCGGCTACCTGGGAGATGCGCGGTGCACAGATCATCGTCGCGTCGTGCACCTTCAACACCTCGCGTTTAAGGTGCTCGGGGACAATCATATAACCCATCCGCCAGCCACTCATGGCAAAGGTCTTGGATAATGTGAACAGGTAAGCAATATTGTCCTGCAACTCAGATACGGATGCGAGATTGAAGTAGCGCTCCGCGTTCTCGTAGGTGAAATGGGAATAGGGATCATCGAGAAGAATCAGCAACCCACGGTTCTTTGCGATCTGCCCGATCCGCCGCAGCTCGTCCTCGGAGAATATTCTGCCCGTCGGGTTGGAGGGAGATACCAATATGATTGCCTTGGTTCGTTCGGTTATTAGGTCGGGCAGCGCCTCGATGTCGAGGCGCCAACCTTGTGCTTCATCCAATGGCCAAAAGACCACCCTGCCGCCGCAAAGTCTGATCTGCTGAAAATGCGAAGCAAATCCGGGATCAGTGACGATGATCTCGTCGCCGGGATCGATGACGACGTGGAACAGGGCGTTCAACCCTTCCATGTTCCCAGCCGTGATGACGACGTTTCGATCGGGATCGACGTCGATTCCGGTTGCCGCGAGGTGGGTCTCCGCGACGAGGCGGCGTAATTCCGGAATACCGTCGGGCAGCGAGTACTTGCCGATGTCGGCGTCGGTCTCCATGTGCTGCGCCACGGCACGTCGGATATGCTCCGGGGTGCGAAAGGACGGCAGCCCCCAGGTCAGGGATGCGGTGTCCATAATCTTGGCACCGCGCATTGCCATGCCTTTTATTTCGGAGACGGCAATGCCAGCTACGTTTTTCGAAACCCAACTGCCGCGATTGACCATGACTCATTTCCCGTGGTTTGTGCCTGCCTGACAGCTAGCGCTGCCTATATTCCTCGTCGGGCAGCCTGTCGGCGATATTGTGGTTTTCGTAATGCTCGCTGACGACACCACCCAAGAGTTTTTCCTCTTCCTCTCCGGGCGTCTTGGCCCCGGACCCCGGAGCGCCACTCAAAGGCCTCCATGAGCTGTTCCGCGTTTCGCCTTTGACGATCAAGTACCATTTTTCGTAAAGCCGGACGCCTCCTGCCGGGGCGGATTGCTCTTCCGCCGGCGCGGCAAGCATACCCGTAATGGTGGCTGTAAAAGCATACATCGCAACGGTCGCAGCGATGAACATGAGAGGTATTTCTTTGGAGATGAAGCATGGCGTGTGTATCATTTGACCTCCAGCGCTACCCACAAGCGAAGACTTCACTTGCGGCGGCATATTTCAAATCGAGATAAAAACCAACGACGCCTTAAAAGTATCTCGCAGTAGCGACGAAAAGAGATCAATGAATCGCGAGAGCTTCGATCCGGTATCCGAGCGGTTCAAACAGGACTCGGTTGTAATGGTTTGACGATGCGAATTCAGCCGTCATTTTCATCCTCAATGCCTTGCCAATAGGCATCGACCGACGACTGGATTTCGGCAAGTCGGACGTCGTCCCGGTCGGGCTCGAACAAATGCGCGAAGCGACGTTGGGTCCTCAAGTAATCCTCTACCGGCAGCCGGGGATGAGGAATGCGCGTATGCGACACTTTTCTGTCGCGATAGGTCTTCAACGGCCAGATGCCGGTTCTGACAGCTAGCCTGCCTATCTCCATCGAATGTTTGGGCTCAAAACCCCAACCCGTGGGGCACGGTGAAAGCGCGATGATCATGCGCGGACCCGTAAGGCCGCGGGCTTCCTCGATCTTGCGTGCGAGATCGAGTGGTTCGCTTGCAATTACCGTGGCGGCGTAGGCCGGCCGGTTGGCCGTCCAGATGGCGAAGAGATCCTTCTTGATCCCCGCCACGCCGTTCAAAGCCGGATTGGTCGCCGTGCGCGCGCCATGGGGAGAGCCGGCGGAGGTCTGCTGGCCGGTGTTGCCGTAACCCTCGTTGTCGTAGCAGAGGTAAATGAAATCGAGATTGCGGTCGATCGCGGCCGACGTCGCAGACAACCCCATGCCGTATGCCGATCCGTCGCCGGTCAGCACGACGACTTCGAGGTCGTCCTCGGCGCCGATCTCGCCTTTGGCCAAACGGATGTCGAGGGCATCGCGCACGCCCTGTGCACCCGCCGGGGCCGACGCCATCGCGGTATAAAGCCAGGAACCGCGAAACGGCGTAAAGGGATAGACCGAAAGCATCGTCATGCAACCCGCGGCGTTGACGAATACGGTGTTCTCCCCCAGGACGTCGTAAACCTCACGGACCGCGCCCAGGCCACCACACCCGGCGCACATCGCCGTGCCGGCGCCAAGAAGGTGGGCCGTCGGCAGATCACGCGCCCTTTTGAACATGGTTTCACTCATGGCTGGCGACCTCCTCCACGCCCTCGACGTGGGCAATTGCCTGCAGTTTGCGCATCTCCCGCAACTCCGCATCGGTGTAGAGCAGCGTTGGCGGAGGCTTTACGCCTGTCGACGCCGCTTGTTCGGTCTCCTCGGCGATGCGGTAGAACTCCGACGGTGCGATATCGCGCCCGCCCAACCCGCCGATATAGCTCGAAACGACGGCTGGCGGATCGGCGACCCCGAACAGTGTCGAGGTTATCTCCGCGTGTAGATTGCCGCCGCGCCCGGTCGCAAGGTTTTGGTCGATGACGGCGACCCCCTTCTTGCCGGCAAGCGCCAGACGAAGGTCATTTTCTGGAAATGGTCGCAGCAAGACCGGTCTGACCAGACCGATGCGATGGCCGGCCTCGCGCAGCCGATCCACGGCGTCCTTTGCCTTGGTGGCGAACGATCCGATCATGACGAAGACGATATCGGCATCCTTGCTGCGGTATTCCTCGACGGCGTGGTATCGTCTGCCAAATTTGCTTTCGAATTCTGCCGTTGCCCGGTCGAAAACCGTCAGCGCCTCCAACGAAGCCAAATGCGCCTCATAGCGGAAGTAGGAATAGGGTCCGCTACCGAGCACGGCGACGGCCCGGCTTGTCGGATGACCGGCCCGAAATTCACCCGCTGCATGCTGAAAAGGCGGCAGGAATTCCGCGGCCTGGTCGCCATCGGGTAGGGTCACCGGTTCCCGCGTGAACGAGAGGTAGAAGCCGTCGAGGTTGACCAATGCCGGTAGGCGCACGCTGCGGTGCTCGGCGACGCGGTAAGCCAGAAGGGTGAGATCGACAACCTCCTGGCAGGTTGCGGCGTGGAACTGCAGGAAACCGCTGTCGCGGGCAGCCATAACGTCGTTATGGTCGGCCTCCAGGGTGATTGGCGCCGCCAATCCGCGCGAGACGTTGATCAGCACGAAGGGAACGCGCCAGCCGGCCACGGTGTAGAGCATTTCCATGCCGTGCAGCAGGCCTTGGCTGGAGGTCGCCGTGAAAACCCTAACGCCCGTGGATGCGGCCGCACCGGCAGCCGTAATCATCGAATGCTCGGATTCGAACATCACCATGCGGCAGGGCATTTTTCCTGTTTCGGCCCAGCGCGCGATGGTTTCGATGATCTCGGTTTGCGGTGTGATGGGAAACGCCGGGAGGTAGTCGGCGCCGGCCAATCTGGCGCCCCAGGCGGCAGCCGTGTTTCCGGTCATCAATTTGGGTTTCATGCCGGCACTCCATTCGTCGCTTGGGTCTCTTCCTCGGCGACCGCGATCAGGGCATGTGGCGGGCATTGGGCAACGCAGACCATGCACCCCTTGCAGTGCTCGTAATCGACCTTGGGATAACCGTCTTCGTCGACGGCAATGACCCCGTCCGGACAGTAGTTGCCGCACACCCAGGTGCACTTTTTGCATTTTTCGCGTTCGAGAACGGGGCGCAACGTGCGCCACAATCCTGTGCGCACCTGAACGCTGGTCAATCCGGCGTAAATGTTGGGTGCGGAAACGTCCGCCGTTTCAGCCGGGAGATCGACCCAGTCCGTCCTTTCGGCGGTGGCTAAGTGATGGGCTTCACCTTCGACAACCCGGCCCGACCACGGTTGGACATCGTCGAATGCCGCCAGCGCGGTAGCCAGATTGGCAGCCACGGCGTTCTCGCCCAACGGCGCTATTTCCTCCCGCACCGCTTCTGCCAGAACCTCCCGGTCGACGATACCCAGCAAACCCGCAGCGGCCCCTGCACACTGCGCGGAGGTATCGGGAATGTGGTCGTCGTCACCCACCTCATGGCCGGGGAGCGGAATGAAAGTGTTCTCAAGATGCAAACGCTCCCGCCAAATCTCGCTGCCCACCTCACCGGCGACCGCAATAACAGTTTCAGACCGCAATCCTGCCAGCACGCCGGCGGCGGGAATGGCGACGAGAGATTCATCCGCCACAAGGACGAGATCGGGTACCGCGATAATTCCACGCTCAAAGATCGGCTCCCTGCCGGCACGCACGAAGGCGAACATTGGGGCGCCCCGCCGTTCGGCTCCGTAGCGGGGGGCGTCCTGGACTTCGTAACCGCTCATGAACAGCGCCGTGCCGACAATCCGGCTGGCCGTTTTCATGCCTTGGCCACCCCGTCCATGGAAGCGAATGCGAAACATCTTGGCGTGCTCCCTTAAGTAATGGCTCCTCAGAATATCGACCAACGCCGTGTTGCCATCGCAGCCTTGACGCGCTCGACGGCCATCGCATTTGCGGTTGCCCTCGGCGGCACGCCTTCCTGGGTCGACCGCTCCAGCATTTCCGTCGTGTTACGTGAAATGCGCTCTGCGATGGCTTCAAAGGCGGCCTGCTCGCTGGCTCCGTGATACTCCATTGATGCGCAGATCACGCCGCCGGCGTTAGCGATGAAATCTGGCAGGCAAATCACGCCGCGGTCATGCAGTACAGATTCGGCATCGTGGCTCAGCGGTATATTGGCGCCTTGAGCGACGATCCTCGTGTCGAGGCGGTCGACGTTGCTCTCCGTTATGACGTCAGGCCGCGCGGCGGGAATCCACACGTCACAGGCAATGTCGACAACGCCGTCGCGGTCAGCCGCTCTTCCGCCATCAAAATCGGTAACCCGACCACCGGCCTGTTTAAGGGCCATCAACGAATAGACATCGAGACCCTCAGTGTTCTCGACAGCGCCCGTCGAATCGGACGCGGCGATCAGCACGGCCCCTTTGTCAGCCAGGAACTTGGCGGAGAACATGCCGACGGAACCAAATCCCTGAACCACGACACGCGCGCCGTCAAGTTTTACGTCCGTGTAGGGCAATGCGGCCTCAATGGAATGCATGAGGCCATATCCCGTCGCGCCGAGTTCGTCGAGCGGGATGCCGCCAATTTCACGGGGTAAGCCGACGGCCCGGCCGATCTCGTCCTTGACCCAGGCCATGCAGGTCTCATCAGTTCCCATATCGGGTCCGAATATGTAGCCGCCCTCACCCGCCAGGGCGGTGGCGAACGCTCGGATAAGCTCCTCCTTGCGCCCGATATCCATTTTGGGATCGCCCAGCATCACCGACTTGCCGCCGCCATGAGGCAAGCCGGCCGCAGCGTTCTTCAGCGTCATCGCCCGGGCCAGGCGGAAGCACTCCTCGATCGTGACGTCCTCAGCCATGCGCAAGCCGCCAATCGACGGGCCGGCTGCCGTGTTGTCGATCACCAAAACACCTCTCAACTCCAGCCCAGGCTCGAATATTTGTATGATTTTGTTGGGACCCAGATCGTCCTGGATATCGAGTTCGAGCGAACCAAGCGGCATGACCATACCTCCACGATTGTTCAGATCCGGATGTTGGCGAAACGGTCACCGTCGTTAAACAAATATAGCGTTGATCAGCCGACTTGGGGATACCGCGCATGCGGCATGACGACGCAGTCGGGTGTCGGAATCACAAGAGAATTTCAGATCAAAACAGTTCCCCGACATTATCAACTTCCGACGTTCATGTGCGACCTACCCCACAAGCAGGAGTTCAATTTGCGAAGCGTCTGTAGTGATGGACCAAAAATAACTAACTGACCGCATCTCGTAATTCGATTCTAATCAGCTACCGATAAAAGCCGGATTACCCGGTCTTTTCTCACCTACTCTCGTCGACGGCGGCCTGCTCAGCCTGCCGGCGCGCCTCTATGATGCGACGCGCGGCCTGGTCAGGGACGCCAACACCCATCAACACCATTTCGCCAAGTTGCAGACTTGCTTCAATGGTTTCGGGGATGACATGGTTCGCGCCGCGGGCGATCAGTTGCATTGAATGTTCGCGGTCCCGGGCACGAGCGTAAATCAGGAGATCCGGCCAGTAGCGGCGCGCGGTCTCGACCACGTGTTCCGCGGCGTGGGGGCTATCCATGGTTATTACCAATGCCGCTGCCTGATCGACACCGACCCGGCGCAGCATGTCGGGGTGACTTGCATTGCCGAAGAAGATGCTAGCGCCATTTGCACGGAATTGTGCGACCAGGTCTGTATCGACATCCAATCCGACATGTGGCAACTCCAGGCTGTCAAGCACCGAGCCGAGCATCTGGCCAACACGGCCATAGCCGGCGATGATGATATGGCCTGAGAGATCGGTCGCAATGTCGGTATCGTGTTGACCGCGATCCGCTTCGCGAACTTCGGCGGCACGGGCCAACTTGCGGGCGAAATGAGCCACTCCCGGCGTTGCAATCATCGTCAAGCTGGCAACAATCAGCATAAATTGAGCAGTGTCGTTGGGCATCAAACCGAGTCCAAGGGCCATGCCGATTATGACGAAGGCGAACTCGCCACCCTGGCCCAGCAGCAAGCTGGCTTCCAATGCCACCGGGTGGGGCTCACCGAACCCTCGCGCCAAGCCATATATGATGGGGCTCTTGACCAGATACAGGCCGAAAACTGAAGCAATCAGCCAGAGTGGTTTAGCGGCGACCTGAGTGATGTCGATGTTCATACCGACCGAGACGAAGAACAGGCCGAGCAGCAAGCCCTTAAAAGGTTCGATGTCGACCTCAATTTCGTGCCGATATTCGGTTTCCGCGAACAACAGACCGGCGAGAAAGGCTCCCAGCGCCATCGACAGGCCGACCTGTTCAGTGATTAACGCTGTGCCGACGATAATCAGTAGAACGAACGCCAGAAACATTTCGCGACTAGAAGTGCTCCCTACGAAGCGGAATGCTGGCCGAATCACCAGTTTGCCAATTACCAGAATTATGACGACCGCGATCACCGCCTCTCCAATTGCCAATGCAAAAGCGAGCGCCACCGGCGCGTCGCCTTGTGCCGCAAGCGCCCCGACGAGGAAAAGGATCGGCAGAACCGCCAAATCTTGGAACAACAGGATGGCAAAGCTGGTGCGGCCCGTAGCCGTGCCCAGGCGGCGATTCTCGGACAGCAATTGCATGATGATTGCTGTGGAGGATAGCGCAAATGCGCAGCCAAGAACGACAGCCGCGGCCAAAGTATTATCGAAGAATGAAGCAATAACGGCGATAACCACCGCGGTCACCACGACCTGTGTGCCCCCCAATCCGATGACTCTGCGCCGCATCGCCCACAATCGATCGAGTGAGAGTTCGAGTCCAATCATAAACAGCAGGAATACAACACCGAGTTCAGCCAGGGGGCGAACGCCGTCCAGATCAATGATCATGATGTAATTTAGCCACGGTACCGTATCGGCAAAGCGCGCCAAGCCATGTGGTCCAATCACAAGACCAACGACAAGAAAGCCAAACACCGGACTGACACTCATGCGACGGACCAACGGCACAACGACGCCGGCTGCCACTAGAAAGACTATCACCTCGCGTAGATTTAGCGTGTCAACGTGCATGAGTGGCCCATACCGCCCCTGATCCTTGTTAGGTTTAACTCATCTTTGCGGGCATAAAATTCAAGTGTGCTTCTGGCCACGCAAATGCAGGGGCGCCGATCCAAGTTAAGCAAACGATGTGATCGGAAAAATCTAAG
>CAZGTM010000088.1:0-12031 GCA_964528595.1 uncultured Rhodospirillaceae bacterium | reverse complement strand
GGGCCGGATGACGAGGACGACTTCAAGCCGCAACCGCAAATCTCCGAATACGACGCCTCCCGCATCGCGGCCTATCAAGGCGCTTTGGCCGCGGTTTCCGCCATGAACATCCAGCCTCTCACCGCGACCTCCCTCAAGCTCTAGCGTTTCCCGCTCCGGCAGTGCCTGGGGACCTTGAATGAAAAAATTGTTGGGGTACCCAACAATTTGATTGCAGCGCTTGATCAGGGGTAATAAAATCCTGGAAATTGAAGCTGAAATAGCCCCCCCGTTCCAGGAGTTTGTTCCAATGAAAGAGTCGCTGGCCGCCGGCCTCAGCCTGACCAACCGTATTTCCGTCGACAAGGACCGCACCATTGATTTCATGGGCGAGGATCTGCGCGTTTATTCCACGCCCAAACTGGTTGAAGACATCGAAATGACCTGCCAGCAGCTCATCAAGGAGCATTGCGACGAGGGCGAGGATTCGGTCGGCACCCACATTGCCGTGGCCCATACCGCCGCGACGCCGCTCAACCTCAACGTCGAGGTGACGGCCACCATCACCAAGGTCGAAGGCCGTCTGGTGACCCTGGAGGTTTCGGCCAAGGACGACGTCGAGGATTGCTGCAAGGGTACACACACCCGCTTCGTCGTCGACATGGCGAAGACCGGCGAACGGCTAGCCGCCAAGGTCGCGAAAGCGAAAGAAGCCTAGGTAGATGAAATAATGCCGATAAATGGTGACAGGTACACTTTTCCGAATGATCGGAGGTTTGTGCCTCGTGCGCTCTCCCTCGGAAAAGTGTACCTGTCACCATTTATCGGCTTCCCTTTCCATATGGCGAGGATGATCCCATGACCAACACCGCTGAACAGTCAGGCGACAAGGCCCGAAGCGTTCCCGGCGACAACAGTCTCAAGAAGGTTCCGGTCTACTGCAACCAGTGCGTTGCCGGTCCGGACCTGCTGAATGTCGAGGTCGAAAACGGTGTCGCCACCCGCATCGAATCGAATTTCTCGATTTGCGAGGAACATCCCGCCGACGGCCGGGTCTGCGTCAAGGCTTACGGCCTGATCCAGAAGACCTACAATCCCAACCGCATCATGCAGCCCATGAAGCGGACCAACCCGAAAAAGGGCCGCGACGAGGATCCGGGCTTCGAACCCATCACCTGGGACGAAGCCTTCGACATCGTTGCCGGCAAGATGAACGACATCCGGGCCAAGGGCCTGACGGACGAAAGCGGTTATCCCCGCCTCGCCATGACCACGGGCGGCGGCGGCACGCCGGTCCAGTACATGGGCTCCTTCCCCGCCTTCATGTCGGCCTGGGGACCGATGGATCAGGGCTTCGGTGCCGGCCAGGGCGTCAAGTGCTACCACTCTGAGCACCTTTACGGCGAGCTCTGGCACCGCGCTTTCACGATCTCGCCCGATACGCCCACCTGCGAATACGTCATTAACTGCGGCCACAACATCGAAGCGGCCAGCGGCGTGGTCGGGGTCTGGCGCGAAGCCGACGCCCGTTCGCGCGGCATCAAGCGCATCCAGGTCGAGCCGCACCTCTCCATCACCGGCGCATTGTCGGCCGAGTGGGTGCCGATCAGACCGAAAACGGACGCTGCCTTCCTCTACGCGCTGATCAACCGCATCATCGTCGAGAACGACTGGCAGAGCATCTGTGACGTCCAGTCGCTGGGCCAGGACACCAATTCACCCTATCTGGTCGGCCCCAACGGCTATTTCCTGCGCGACAAGGCCAGCCGCGAGCCCCTGATTTGGGACCTCGACGAGGGCCGCGCACGCGTTTGGAACGAGGTCATCCCGAACCCGGCGCTGGGCGGCAGCTACACTGCCTCGGGCGTCGAGGAAGGCCCCGACGGCGAGGAATGGCATCACGAAGACATCGAGGCCAAGCCCTCTTTCCAGATGCTGATCGAACACATCACGCCTTACACGCCGGAATGGGCCGAAGAAGTCTGCGACGTTCCCGCCGACACCATGCGGCGCATCGCCGACGAGTTCGTCGCCCACGCCCACATCGGCGAGACCGTTGAAATCGACGGCAAGACCCTGCCCTTCCGGCCGGTTTCGGTCATGCTGGGCAAGACCGTCAACAACGGCTGGGGCGGTTATCACTGCTGCTGGGCTCGCACCGTCATGACGACGCTGGTCGGCGGCCTGGAGGTTCCCGGCGGCACGCTCGGCACCATGGTCAAGCTCAACCGGCCGGCCAACAACCGGCACTCGTCGATCAAGCCCGGCCCCGACGGCTTCATGTACTTCCCCTTCAACGAAACCTCGAAGGAAGGCTGGCAGAAGGATCCCAAGATCCGCAACGCCTACAATACGCTGGTGCCGCTGGCCGCCGATTCGCCCTGGTCGGCCGCGCTGGGCCCGGCTCACCTGCCCTGGCTCTTTCAGAAGAAACAGCCCAAAAGCTGGCCCAAGCAAACGCTGCCGGATATGTGGATCTGCTATCGCACCAATCCGGCGATTTCGTCCTGGAACGCGCCCGAGGTGGCGGACCGCGTCGCCGAGTTTCCCTTCACCGTCGCTTTCGCTTACACGGACGATGAAACCAACCACATGGCGGACATCCTGCTGCCGGAGGCGACCGACCTGGAGGCCACCCAGCTGATCCGTATCGGCAGCACCAAAACCGTGCAGCAGTACTGGAAACACCAGGGCTGGGCCATCCGCCAACCGGTCGCCGATCCGGTGGCCGACGTCCGCGATCTGACGGACATTGCGACCGAGCTCGCCAAGCGCTGCGGCATCCTCGAGGAATACAACGCCGCCATCAACCGCGGCGCCGCCGGCATGCGTCTGCAGCGCGAGGCCTACGACTACAGCCTCGATGTCACAAAGGAACACTCTGCCGACACCATCTGGGACGCCATTTCCCGCGCCGCCAGCCACGACCTGTCCGACGGCGAGGAAGTCCACGGGCTCGACTGGTTCAAGGACAACGGCTACATGGTCGGCCCGATGTCGCAGCTGGAGTGGTACATGTACCACTACGTCAAGGAACAGGGCCTGCGCTTCGAACTGCCTTACCAGGAACGCATCAAGCGCCACGGCGCCCAGCTTGCCAACCGCATGCACGAGGTCGGCATCGACTGGTGGGAGAAACAGCTTGAGGAATACGAGGCGCTGCCAACCTGGGAGCCCTTCCCCGAAATCTGGATCGATCACGCCAAGGAAGTCGGCAAGGATCCGGCGGACTACCAGTTCTGGGCGCTGACCGCGCGCTCCATGCAGTATTCCTGGGGCGCCAACGTCGGTATCCCGCTGATCAACGAAGTGGCGGAGAACATCGCCGGTCACAAGGGCGTCATCATCAACCGTGACGAAGCCCGCAAGCTGGGCATCGAGGAAGGCGACCCCGTGGTCATCGAAAGCCCGACCGGCCAGACCGAAGGCTATGCCGTCCTGAAGGCCGGTATCCGGCCGGACACGATGCTGATGATCGGCCAGTTCGATCACTGGAAAACGCCGTTCGCCAAGGATCTCAAACTGCCGAGCTTGAATTCGCTGACGGCGCTGTCGTTGTCGCTGACGGATTCGACGGGTTCCGGTTCCGATCTCACCCGCGTCAAGATATCCAAGGGCACCGGCCCCAAACGAGAAGTCGCATGACCGCTGAAGACTCTAGCACCGCCCCGGCGACGCCGCGTTGGGGCATGGCCGTCGATCTCAACCGCTGCGTCGGCTGTCAGACCTGCACCATCGCCTGCAAGCATGCCAACGATACGCCGCCCGATGTGCAGTGGCGGCGCGTGCTCGACGTCGAATTGGGCAGTTTCCCCAATGTCGAACGCCTGTTCCTCGTCACCGGCTGCCAACACTGCGCCGAACCGCCCTGCGTGCCGGTTTGCCCGACGGGCGCCACGGCCCAGCGCGCCGACGGTCTGGTGACGATGGACTACGATCTCTGCATCGGCTGTTCTTATTGCGCCGTCTCGTGCCCTTACCAGGCCCGCACCATCGTGCATGACCACAAGTGGTACTACGGCAAGGAGACCGCCCAGGAGAAAGCCGTCGCCCACCCGGAACGCCTCGGCGTCATGACCAAATGCACGTTCTGCGTCAGCCGCATTGACGAAGCGGCGGAGACCGGGCAAGCACCGGGCGTCGACCCGCACGTGACCCCGGCCTGCGCCGCGTCGTGCATTGCCCAGGCCCTGCATTTCGGCGACTACAACGACCCCGACAGCAACGTCTCCAAACTGACGCGGGACAACAAAACGTTTCAGATGCATGAGGAACTGGGGACCGATCCCCAGATCCGCTACATCTACGAGCTGCCGCAGACCACACCGGGCCGCGAGGCCACCGCGGACGAGATCGGCGAGGAAGTCTACGGCGATCCCCATCACGCCCTGACCGGCAAGCGCCAAACCTTGTGGGACTGGAAGGGCGCCACCAACTTTATCCTCGGCGGCTTCGGTTCGGGCCTGATCATCATGACCTACATCGGTTCGCTGTTCGGCGCCGTCGACCCGGCCGCCCTGCCGGCGATCTACACCGCGGGCGCCTTCACGATGGCCGTGGGCCTCCTGACGCTGCTGGCCAAAATCGGCAAGCCGTTCCGCATCCTGAATGCCTTACGGCGTCCCCAGACCTCCTGGATGACGCGCGAAATCTACGTGGCAGCGGTCTTTTTCGCCCTGATGGGCCTGGAGGTCCTGCCCTTCGTGCTGCAGACGGAACTCTGGTCGGTCGATGCCTTGGCGTCCCTCCATACCGGCGTGGCGATTGCCGCCGTCGGATTTCTTTATTGCCAAGCCCGCATCCTGTGGGCCGCCAAGGGCATCCCGAGTTGGCGCGCGCCGCTGATCCCCTGGATGCTGTTCGCTACCGGCCTGTTCGAAGGCCTCGGGGCGCTGGCCGTCGCGCAGGCGCTGGCGCCGGAGTATTTTTCGGCCGGCCAGTATATTGCCGGCCTCGGCGCGCTTCTGGCTGCCGTCAATTTCGGGCTGTGGCGGCGCTATATCGGCCAAGCCGAGGACGCCGGTATTCAGCCATTGGCGATCCGCGATCTCGTCAGCGTCACCCCCGGCCTGATGTTGGGCGGCCATCTGGCGCCCTTCGTCATTTTCGGCGGCGGCCTGTTCGTTGCCGCCCTCGCCACGCTGCCCGTGCAGGCCGCGACGGGTCTGGCCGTTCTGTGGGGCGGTTGGTTGTGGAAGAAGACGGTGATCACCAAGGCTTGCCATTTCCAGGGTTATGCCCTGCCCCGCCTGCCGCAACGCGGTTCCGGCACACGCGCCGCACCCGCCCGCATGGGCCTCGCCAAGCAATAACAAGGTAACGATGTCCGACGTCATGACCAAAGCTCCAGCCAAGAAGAGCGTTGCCAAAAAACCGGCGGCGAAGAAGAAAATCGCCCGCCGCCGCATCATCAAGCCGGACTGGATGTTCGATCCCGCGGCGGAAATGATTTCCAAGCGGGCGCTCAAGGAATTGCAGCTGGCCAAATTGCAGAAGACCGTGCGCGCCGCCTACAACAGGGTGCCGTATGTAAAGGCCAAGTTCGATGCCGCCGGAGTCAAACCGCGGCACTTGAAAAAGCTCAGTGACCTCAGGCACTTCCCCTTCGCCCGCAAGGCCGAGCTGCGTGACAACTATCCCTTCGGCTTGTTCGCCGTACCGCAGGAAAAAATCCTGCGCATTCACGCCTCCTCCGGCACCACCGGCAAACCGACCGTCGTGGGCTACACCAAGAAGGATCTCGCCGTTTGGGCCAACCTGATGGCGCGCCATCTGGCGGTGGCCGGATCGCGCCCCGGCGACGTCATGCACAATGCGCTGGGTTATGGCCTGTTTACCGGCGGCCTGGGCTTTCACGACGGCTCGACCGCCATGGAAATGACCACCGTACCCGTCGCGGCCGGCAATACCGAACGCCAGCTGATGCTGCTGCAGGATTTCGGCGCCAATGTTCTGGCCTCGACGCCCTCGTACGCCCTCAACATCGCCGAGGTGGCCGAGGCCAACGGCATCAACCTTGGCGCCGGTCCGTTGCGCCTAGCCGTCTGCGGCGCCGAACCCGCCACCGACGCCATCCGCCAGGAAATCGCCAAGCGGCTGGGCGCCCTTGTCATTGACAGCTACGGCCTTTCCGAAGTCATGGGCCCCGGCGTCACCGGCGAGTGCCTGGAAGGCCATCTTGACGACAAGACCCCGGGCGGCCTGCACTTGTGGGAAGACCACTTCATTTTTGAGATAATCGATCAACAGACCGGGGAGCCCCTGCCCGACGGCGAGCTCGGCGAATTGGTCATCACGACCCTGAGCAAGGAAGCGCTGCCCATGGTGCGCTACCGCACCGGCGACATCACCAAGATCTATGCCGAGCCCTGCGTCTGCGGCCGCACCCACCGCCGCATGGCGCGTGTGACGGGGCGCAACGACGACATGCTGATCATTCGCGGCGTCAACCTCTATCCGTCGTTGATCGAAGAAGCGCTGGTCGGCTATCCCGGTGTCGAGCCGCATTACCAGCTGGTCGTCAGGCGCAAGGGCGCGATGGACACCCTGGACGTGGAAATCGAAGCCGCGGCCAACGTCAAGAAAGCCACATACGCCGCCCTGGCGACCAAAGTCAGCCAGCACCTCAAGGCGAAAACCGGCGTCACGTGTAAAATTGTCGTCCGCGGACCTGGCAAACTGCCGCGCTCGGAAGGCAAGGCGGTACGTGTCAAGGATTTGAGATAACCCAAACAGACCTGGGGGGGTCGAACGATGACGAAAATACTGCAAGTCACCTTGAACGGCCGCCCCCGGGCGGACGTCGTGGCCGACAACATGCTGTTGGTCGATTATTTGCGCGAAACGGCCGGTTTGACCGGCACCAAGCTGGGCTGCGACGGCGGCGAATGCGGCGCCTGCACCGTTCTGGTCGACGGCAAGGCGCGGCTGTCGTGCTTGACGCTGGCGAATTCATGCGCCGGCGCGGTGATCGAGACCGTCGAAGGCCAGGGGGCCAACTCGACACTTTCCCGCCTGCAACGCGGTTTCCATGAGAAACTCGGCAGTCAGTGCGGCTTCTGCACGCCCGGCATGATCATGGCATCGGAAGGCCTGCTGCGGCGCAATCCCGATCCGGACGAGGACGCCATCCGCGAGGCACTCGGTGGCAACATCTGCCGCTGCACGGGCTACGTCAAAATCCTCGAGGCCGTGAGGTTCGCCGCCGACCTACCCAGCGAAAACGCGGAGGACGCGGCATGAGCTATCTCCCCAAGGACAAGACCTGGCCCGATCCCTCCCCCAAGACGGACCGCGAATTCAAGGGCGTCGGCGTGCCGCTGCCCCTGGTCGACGGCCCGGAAAAAGTCACGGGCCGCGCCAAATATTCCGCCGATCTCGGCGCCGACGCGCTGGCCGGTCGCATCCTTCACGGCACCCTCAGCCACGCCGAAATCGTCTCGATCGATACCAGCAAGGCCGAAGCGCTGCCCGGCGTCATCGCCGTCATCACCGGCGATTTCTGCGACGAACCCTACGGCATCCTGCCCATCGCCATGCTGGAATACCCCTTGGCCCGGGGCCGCGTGCGCTATCGCGGCGAACCGGTGGCGGCCGTCGCCGCGGTCGACGACGCCACGGCGGCCAAAGCCTGCGTGTTGATCGAGGTCGAGTACAAGGAACTGCCGGCCTATTACACTTCGGAAGAGGCCCGCGCGCCCGACGCCGTGCAGCTGCACGAGGAACGGTCCGGCAACCTGGAGCGCGACGTCCACTTCGAACTGGGCGACACCGAAGCGGGCTTCGCCGAGGCCGATCTGGTGGTCGAGGAGGATTACCAGTGCGCCGAGGTCAACCAAGTGCACATGGAACCCAACGCGGCCGTGGCCGAGTTCGATAGTTTGCGCAACCGGCTAACCATCTGGCCGTCAACCCAGGTGCCGTTCTACGGCCACCTGATATTCGCCCGCTGCACCGGTCTCGAACGCGGCCAGGTGCGCGTGGTCAAACCCTTCGTCGGCGGCGGTTTCGGCGCGCGGACGGAAACCCTGCACCACGAGATCATCGCCTGCCTGCTGGCCAAAGCGACGGGCGGGCGCGTGCGCCTCAATACCAACCGCGAGGAAACCTTCGTGGTCCACCGCGGCCGGCCTGACACCCAGCTTCGCCTCAAAATGGGCATGAAGAAGAACGGCAAGATCACCGCCATCGAACTGGAAACCACCCAACGCGGCGGCGCCTATTCGAGCTACGGTATCGTCACCATAATCTACGCCGGCGCGCTGATTTACGGCATCTACGACGTACCGGCCGCCAAGTACGACGGCTATCGGGTGCTGACGAACACGCCGCCCTGCGGCGCCTTCCGGGGCCACGGCACGGTCAACACG
This sequence comes from uncultured Rhodospirillaceae bacterium, assembly GCA_964528595.1. GTDB lineage: Bacteria > Pseudomonadota > Alphaproteobacteria > UBA2966 > UBA2966 > CAYFKJ01. Next base: position 3,683 of record CAZGTM010000088.1, on the reverse strand, counting down.
CGCTTCGCCATCGAGAACCAGCTCGACCGCATGGCCAAGGAACTGGGCCTCGATCCCTTCGAGGTGCGGCGCGTCAATCTGTTGAAGACGCCGACCTTCACGCCCAACGACATCATGGTGATGTCCTATGGTCTGCCCGAATGCATGGATTGGGTCGAAAAAGCCTCGGGCTGGCACGAGCGCAAGGACAACATGCCGCCCAACCGGGCGCTCGGCATGGCCTGTTCGCATTATATTTCGGGCGCCGCCAAGCCGGTGCACTGGACGGGCGAGCCGCACGCCGTGATCAACCTCAAGCTCGACTTCGACGGCGCCGTAACGGTTCTGACGGGGGCGGCCGACATCGGCCAGGGCTCCTCGACGATCCTGGTGCAGTGCGTTTCCGAAGTGCTCAACATCGAACCGGAAAAAATCCGCATCATCGCCAACGATTCCGAGATCACGCCGAAGGACAACGGCTCCTATTCGTCGCGCGTCACCTTCATGGTGGGCAATGCCGCCATCGACGCCGCAAAGAACCTGCGCGCCGTACTGGTCGAGGCCGCGGCGTCCAAGCTCGACGCCAAGCCCGAGGATATCGAGATCGCCGGCTCCCTCTACCGCGTCGCCGGCGGACAGGATCCGGGCATCGAATACATGGACGTCGTCATCGAAGCCTTGCGCGACGAAGGCACAATCACCGCCAAGGGCACGTTCTCGACTCCGGTCGAGGCTCAGGGTGGCCGCAAATACCGCGGCGCCGCTGTCGGCCCGACCATGGGCTTCTCCTACGCCGCCCAGGTCGTCGAGGTCGAGGTCGATCCCGACACGGCCCAGGTCACGGTGGAGAAGGTTTGGGTCGCCCACGACTGCGGTTACGCCCTCAACCCCTTGAGCGTCGAGGGCCAGATTCAGGGTTCCGTCTGGATGGGCATGGGCCAAGCGCTCTCGGAGGAGACGCGCTACCACGAGGGTCTGCTGATCAGCGGCAACATGCTGGACTACCGCGTGCCAACCATCGTGGAATCGCCGCCCATCGAGACCAAGATCATCGAGAGCGTCGATCCCAACGGCCCGTTCGGCGCCAAGGAAGCCGGCGAGGGTTCGCTCTCGAGCTTTATCCCGGCCCTGGCCAATGCCATCGAGGCGGCCACCGGCGTGCGGCCCGTCGAAACGCCGATGACGCCGGACCGTTTATTCGAAGCCCAGGCCCGCAAAGAGCGCAAAGACCGCGCCAGCGAAGCGGCCGAGTAAGGAGGCAGCGATGGAAGTCCTTCCCGAATTCACCCTTCACCACCCGTCCTCCCTGGCCGAGGCGCTGAAAATCCGCGGCGGCGTCGATGAGGCCCGCTATATCTCCGGCGGCACCGACCTGATGGCCAACGTCCGAAGGGGCCTCACCCCGAGCGCCAACCTGATCGACCTGACGGGGGTGGAGGAACTCCAAAGCCTCTCCCTGGACGCTGACGGCTTGCACATCGGCGCGGCTGTGACGCTGGCCGAAATCACCCGCCATGAAACGGTCATGAGTGATTATCCCGTCCTGGCCGAAGCGGCGGCGGCAGTCGCCGGCCCAACCCACCGCGAAGCCGCCACGATCGGCGGTAACCTCTGTCTCGACACGCGCTGTTTCTTTTACAATCAGAGCCAGTGGTGGCGCGACAGCAACGACGGTTGTCTCAAATACGAGGGCGAGATCTGCCACGTCGTGCCGACCTCGAAGCGCTGCTATGCGGCCTATTCCGGCGACGTCGCCCCTTCACTGCTGGTGATGGGCGCCGAAGTCGACGTTGCGGGTCCGGACGGCAGCCGCCGTATCCCGTTGGCGGAATTGTTCACCAACGACGGCATCGAATACCTCAGCCTGGCGGCCGGCGAGATGGTTACCGGCGTCCACATACCTGCCGCGGCGGCAACGCCCGCCGGTTCGGGCGCGGCGGCAGCCTACGTCAAACTCCGCATTCGCGGATCCATCGATTTTCCCCTGGCCGGCGTCGCCGTCCGGGTCGCCATGGCGGGCGGCAAGATCGCGGCTTTGACGGCCGCCCTGACCGGCACGAATTCGGCGCCGGTCGCCATTGCCGGTCTCGACGATTTCGTCGGTGTGCCGTTCGACGACGCGGCGGCGGAGAATTTCGCCAAGCTGGTCCAGAAGGGCATCAGCCCTGTCCATACGACAACCACCCAGCCCCAATACCGCCGCCGTTCCGTGACCGCCATGGCCAAGCGCCTGGCGCTAAGGTTGACCGAGAGCACAGCCGAGTAACCGAAAAAATCGAATCATTCGATTTGAATCGTTGACTCCCCCCGGTAAATATGTATTTTGGTACTTGTATACCAATTAAAGGCCGTTTGGAATTTCAGGGTGGGGTCCGAACAGATGATCAAGCAAGTCGAGTTAGTTGAATTCGGGAGTTGGCTGGTGAACGGCGCCGTAAACGCGGCCGAACATTTCCTCGATCAATTGTTGCCGTTCGAAACACCGTTAACGCCCATTGGAAACAGCAAGGCCGGCCCCGCGATGCACCATGTCGCCATCCGGAAGCGCTAATAGGACAACGGAGACCTGACGATGACGAGTACGCATTCCTCTCGCCCCTTGAAGGCCGAAGACCTCGACGAGGTCATCGAAATCGACCGCCAGAACATCGGCCGGTCGCGCCGCGGCTATCTCACCAAGCGCGTCGATGCCGCTTTGGCCGATCCCGCCCACCACATCCAGGTCGGCATCGATGCCGAAGGCGGCGTGGCCGGTTACCTGCTGGCCCGCGTCATTGAAGGCGAATTCGGCCGCGACAAGGCCGTCGTGCTCGAGGACATGGGCGTCGACCCGGCGCACGACCACCAGGGCATCGGCAAAAGCCTACTCGCCGGACTCGACGACGTCATGCGCCAAAAGGGCGTCGGCGTCGTGCAGACCAACGCCGGCTGGACGGCCCACGATCTCCTGCGCTTCTTCGATCACCAGGGCTTCGTGATGGCGCCGCGCCACGTCGTGGAATGCGGCACCGATCTCGCCAACAAATTGACCGACGACGATGTCGAGGTGAACGGCGGCACGCTCGCCCGTGACCGCGTCTACGTCCGGCTGATGACGTCCGAAGATGCCGACGCCATCGCTGCCATCGACAGCGCCGTGACCGGTGACGACCGCGCCGAATATCTGAAACGCGCCGTCGAGGAAGCCCTGAACGGGTCCGCCATCCGGGTCTCGCTGGTCGCTGAAATCGACCACCATGTCGTGGGCTTCATCATGGCCCGCATGGATTTCGGCGATTTCGGCCAGACCGATCCCGTTGCCGTCATCGATACCCTGGGCGTCAAGCCCGATCAGGGGCACCAGGGCATCGGCGTGGCCCTGCTGTCGCAGCTTCTCATGAACTTATCGGGCCTCCAGGTCGAACGCGTGCGCACTGAAATCGCCCGCGAGAACTTCGATCTTCTGGCCTTCCTTTATCGACACGGATTTGCTCCGTCGGATCAGCTGGCCCTCGAACGCCGGGTTGCCTGATCAACTCTCAGACTTTCCTCCCCCAACTAAAAGGGCCATCGATCAATCGATGGCCCTCTTTTTTTGTGCAACGAAAAGGGGGTCAGTCTTCGACCGGAACGCCCGGCTGGTATTTGGATTGGCGGATCGACAGGGCGCTGCGGACGTGCGCCACGTTGGGGGCCGCCGTCAGTTCCGTCGTGAGAAAGGTCTG
>CAZGTM010000087.1:0-12525 GCA_964528595.1 uncultured Rhodospirillaceae bacterium | reverse complement strand
GAACATTCGTTCGAGTATTGGCTAATTTCTAAAGTGGTTTCTGTTTTAAAGGAACCGCCGCGTTAAATTTCTTCCACACACTGCCCTAGTCGGAACGGTTCATTCTGTTCTCAACCAGATCGTCCACGACGGCGGGGTCCGCCAGCGTCGAGGTATCACCCAGATTGGAGAAATCGTCCTCGGCGATTTTGCGCAAAATCCGCCGCATGATCTTGCCCGACCGGGTCTTCGGCAGACCCGGTGCCCACTGCAGCAGGTCGGGCGAGGCGATCGGGCCGATTTCCTTGCGCACCCACTGGACCAGTTCCTTGCGCAGGTCATCGGACGATTCGAGACCGGCGTTCAAGGTGACGTAGGCGTAGATGCCCTGTCCCTTGATGTCGTGGGGATAGCCGACCACGGCCGCCTCCGCCACATCATGGTGGGCGACGAGGGCGCTTTCGACCTCGGCCGTGCCCATGCGGTGGCCCGAGACGTTGATGACGTCGTCAACCCGGCCGGTTATCCAATAGTAGCCGTCCTCATCGCGCCGGCAGCCGTCACCGGTGAAGTAGCGCCCGGGATAAGTCGAAAAATAGGTCTGGATGAAGCGCTCGTGGTCGCGGAACACGGTGCGCATCTGGCCCGGCCAGGAATCGGCGATACAGAGATTGCCCTCGCAGGCGCCCTCCAGCGGCGTGCCGTCGGCATCGACAATCAACGGCTGAACGCCGAAGAACGGTCGTGTGGCCGATCCCGGCTTCAGCGCCGTGGCCCCCGGCAGCGGCGTGATCAGGATGCCGCCGGTTTCGGTCTGCCACCAGGTATCGACGATGGGACAGCGCTCGCCGCCCACCACCTTGTGATACCACATCCAGGCCTCCGGATTGATCGGCTCGCCGACCGTGCCCAGCAAGCGGATGGACGAACGGTCGGTTTTGGTGACCGGATCGTCGCCTTCGCGCATCAGGGCGCGGATGGCGGTGGGTGCGGTGTAGAAAATGTTGATCTGGTGCTTGTCGCAGACCTGCCAGAAGCGCGAGGCGTCGGGGTAGTTGGGCACGCCCTCGAACATCACGGTGACCGCCCCGTTTGCCAGCGGGCCGTAGACGATGTAGCTGTGTCCCGTGACCCAGCCGACATCGGCCGTGCACCAGTAGATATCGCCCTCCTGGTAATCGAAGACGTACTGGTGGGTCATGGAGGCATAGACCATGTAGCCGCCGGTGGTGTGCAGCACGCCCTTGGGCTGGCCGGTCGAGCCCGAAGTGTAAAGGATGAACAGGGGATCCTCGGCGTCCATTTCCTCAGGCGGACAATCGGCATCGACGCCCTCCACGAGGTCGTGGTACCAGACGTCGCGGCCGTCCTGCCAGTCGATGTCGCCGCCGGTGCGCTTGACGACGACGCACTTCTCGATGGTCGGGCTTTTCGCCATGGCGGCGTCGGTATTGGCCTTGAGCGGGATCGGTTTGCCGCCGCGCAAGCCTTCGTCGGCGGTGATCACGATGTTGGAATCGCAGTCCTGCATGCGGCCGGCCAGGGCGTCGGGTGAAAAGCCGCCGAACACGACGGAATGGATGGCGCCGATGCGGGCGCAGGCCAGCATGGCCACGGCGGCTTCCGGGATCATTGGCATATAGATGGTGATGCGGTCGCCCTTCTTGGCGCCGATCTGCTTCAGGCCGTTGGCCAGCCGGCAGACCATCTCGTGCAGTTCGGCGTACGTGATGGTCTTGCTGTCATTGGGATCGTCGCCTTCCCAGATGATCGCGGTTTGGTTGCCGCGGACATTCAGATGCCGGTCGAGGCAGTTGGCGGCGGCGTTCAGGGTTCCGTCGTGGAACCACTTGATGCGGACATCACCGCCGTAGTCGACGTCCTTCACCTGGGTGTAGGGCTTGATCCAGTCGATGCGTTTGCCGTGTTCGGCCCAGAAGCCTTCCGGGTCGTCGACCGACTTGGCGTAAAGCGCCTGATAGCGTTCGTCGTCGCACCAGGATTCGTTGGCCCAGTTCTCGGGGACGGGAAAAACGAGATTTTCAGACATGCCGAATTTACTCCCTGTAAGGTGCCGTCGTTTCGCCGCGGCACGCTTTTACGGTCTAATAAAAAGGGCGCAATCGGCTCTCTCTCCGGCGCCCCGAATTTCGTCTGCGATTATCATACCTAATCAACCGGGCTTCAAGCACCGCCTCCCTCGGGGCATGGACAAAGTCGCGGGCTTGGGGCAGAAACGACGGCGGAAACGAAACAAGGAATGCCTTATGCGTCTGCAACTGATGACCTGGGCCGAGGCCGAAAGCTACCTTGAGGCCTACGACGGCGTGATCGTGCCGATCGGTTCCACCGAACAGCACGGACCCAACGGCCTGATCGGCACCGATGCACTGACGGCAGACGCCATCGCCATCGAGACCGGCGAATTGGCGGGCGCGCTGGTGGCGCCGGTGATCTCCGTCGGTATGGCGCAACACCACATGGCGTTTGCCGGATCGATGACCCTGAAGCCGTCGACGCTGGTCCAGGTTATATGCGACAACGTCATGTCGCTGGCCAAGCACGGCTTCCGCAAGTTCTATTTCATCAACGGCCACGGCGGCAACATCTCCACCATCACCACGGCGTTTCAGGAAATCCATGCCGGCGCCAGCCTGGAGGGCGGCAGCGGCGGCATCACCTGCGCGCTGCGCAACTGGTGGATCGCGCCGAAGATCAAGGAGCTGTCCGCGGAGCTCTACGGTGACAAGGAAGGCTACCACGCCACGCCGTCGGAGGTCGCCGTCACCCAGTATCTCTTTCCCCACCACATCAAGCAGGCGGAGATGGAGCCGGCCCCCAAGGTCAAGCCGGAATTCGGCGATGCCGAGGACTACCGCCGGCGCTACCCCGACGGCCGCATGGCTTCGCACCCGGCGCTGGCCCGGCCCGAACACGGCGAGCGCATTTTCAGGGCGGCCACTGAGTTTTTGGCCAAGGACTATGCGGAATTTGTCGCCGACGGTTAGTTGTCGGCGATAACCACCTCGGCGCCGCTGATCTCGACCGCCACAGGCGTCAGGTGCGCACCGGGGCAGGGCGGCGACACGCATAAGCCGTCCTCGAAGCGGAACTGGGCGCCGTGGGTGGCGCAGAGGATGTGGGTTTTCTCATAATCGAGGAACTGGTCCTCGACCCAGTCCAGCGGGCCGCCGACGTGGGGGCAATTGTTGACGTAACCCCAGATCCCGTCGTTGCGGCGCACCACGAACATGCGGAAGGCGTCGCGGCCGTCGCCGAAGCGAAATCCCTTGGCGCCGACGGCGGGAATGTCATCGAATTTGCAAAGCACCGTGCCGGCCGGCGGGATGTTGGGTGGCGGCGGCGGGGTGTGATCGATCCAGGCCATGTTACGCGGGCTCTATCCTCTAGGGCTTCACGCCACCCATCTTGCAGATGATCTTCCACGACTTGGCGTCGACCGGCGACACCGATATACGGGAATGGCGCACCAGCAACAGGTCCTGCAAACGTTCGTCCGCCTTGATATCGGCCAGCGTCACCGGGTTGGGCATCGGCTCGACGGCGGCCACGTCGACCATGCCGAAGACGCCCTTGGCGTCGGTGTGATCGGGGTAGTGCTCCCGCGTCACCTCGATGATGCCGACGATCTTCTTTTCATTGACGGAGTGATAGAAGAAGGCCTTGTCGCCGATCTTCATTTCCTTCATGAAGTTGTTGGCCTGATGATTGCGTACGCCGTCCCATTCGGCGGGGCTTTCGTTCACTTGATCATCCCACGACCAGGCGCCGGGTTCGGATTTAAACAGCCAGTATTTCACGTCGATCTCTCCAATCGGGCGGGTTCGGCATATGACATAGCAGGCAAGGGCGCGATCTCAAGCGGATTCGTGCCGGAACGGCCGGGCCAGCAGTTCGGCGATGACGTCCTCGACATCTGCCCCCTGGTGCAGGATGGCGTTGACGGCGGCGGAAATGGGCATGTCGACGCCGAGCCTTTCCGCCAATCCGACGACGGCGGCGGCGCTGTCGACGCCTTCGGCCACGGACCTTCGGCGGTCGAGGATATCGCTCAGGCGCTCGCCCCGGCCCAGGGCCGCGCCTAGGCTCATGTTGCGCGATTGCTCTGACGAACAGGTCAGCACCAGGTCGCCCTGTCCCGACAGTCCCATCATGGTTTCCGGTTTGGCGCCCAGAGTGCGGCCGAGACGCATGATTTCTGCGAGGCCCCGGGTAATCAGGGCGGCGCGGGCGTTGCTGCCCAGCGCCCGTCCGGTGACGATGCCACAGGCGATGGCGATGACGTTCTTGACGGCGCCGCCGATCTCGGCGCCCACCACATCGTCGGCGAGGTAGGGGCGGAACGTCGGCGTGCCCAGCGCCCGGACCAGACGCTCGCCGAGATCACGGTCGGCGCAGGCCAGCGTGACGGCGGTGGGCAGGCCCTTGGCAACCTCGGCGGCGAACGTGGGGCCGGACAGGACGGCCTGCTCGACGCCCGGCAAGGTGTCGGTGACGACGTCGCTCATCAGCGCGCCGCTGCCCTGTTCGATGCCCTTGGCGCAGATCACGGCGGGCACGCCGCTCTGCCAGTGGGGACTGAGGTCGGCACAGATCGATCGCAGATACTGAGCCGGCGCCACCAGCAGGACGGCATCGGCATCGGTTGCCTCGGCAAAGTCGGAGGTCGCGCGGACGCTCTCCTCAAGCGCCGCGTCGGGCAGGAACATGGTATTGTGGTGTTCGGTGTTGATGTCCTCGACGACGGCGCTTTCGCGGGCCCAGATGACGACCTCGCCGCCGGCGCGTGTCACTGCGGTGGCCAGCGCGGTGCCCCAGGCGCCCGCACCTACAATCCCCAGCTTGCTGATCTTTCCGCCTGCGCTCATGGGCCTATCTTGGGCAGACAGGCTTGCGCTGGCAAGTGCCGGCGCGCCGAACCTGTCCGTTCAGATCGAATAATCCCGCGTGACCTCGGCGATGCGGATGCGGTAATCGGCGAACAGGCCGTCCTTGCCCTCCGCCTGGGCGGCGGCGTGTCCGGCATGTTCACGCCAGCTTTTCACGGCCGCCTCATCGCGCCAGAACGACAGTGAGACGTACTTGTCCGGGGTCGTCAGGCTGGCGAAACGTTCGACGGAGATGAAACCGTCGATTTTCGCCAGCTCCTCGCGCAACTGGCCGGCGAGCTCGAAATAACGTTCGGCGCCCTGGCTCGTCGGCGTCACTTCAAAGATGACGGCAATCATGGCGGCTCTCCCATTCAAGACGCCAGGGTAAAGACGTCCATCTCCTGGTTGACGCCGCGCAACGCGTGGCGGCCCATCGGTTTCAGCGTTTCGGGAAAGGCGCCGGCGAAGGTGTCGGACACCAGCACCTGCGTCTGAAGCTCTTTGGTGAGGTTTTCCAGGCGCGCCGCTTCATTGGCGGCGGCGCCGATGACTGTGAATTCGAGGCGCTCCGGCGTGCCGATATTGCCGTAGGTTACCTCGCCCAGATGCAGGCCGATGCCGAAGCCCAGGGGATCCTTGTTTTCGCCGCTGCGCCGTTCGTTCAGCTCGATCATGCGGCTATCGGCGCTGCGCACCGCTTCGATGGCGTCATAACAGGCCTGTGCCGCCGAATGACGGGGGCCGCTGCCGCCGTTCTCTCCCGTCGGGAAGATGGCCAGTACGGCATCGCCAATAAAGCGCAGCACCTCGCCGCCGTGTTCCTGAACGGCGCCGCCCACGGCATCGAAGTAATCGTTCAGGCTCTGCAGAAATTCTTCGCGCGGCATGCTGTCGGCCAGCGCCGAGGATTCCCGGAGATCGCAGAACCAGATGACGGCATGAATGTTTTCGCCGTCACCGCGCTGGGTGAGGCCGTTGAGCACCTGCCTGCCGGTGCGCGGGCCGAGATAAGTATCCAGCAGAACGGCGGTGTTCTGCCGCACCGTGTGGGCTTCGAACAGCCGGCTCAGTGTCGGAATGGCGAGGTAGAGCTGGCCCAGGCCCGCGACGGTAAAGCCGTTGGGGTCATCCGAAGCGAGCGTCAGCGTATGTATCTGGCCGTCGGAGAAGGGCAGGGGCATGGCGACGTAATCAGTGCCGCCGGCCTCGCGCAATTCGTCCATGACCGGGAAGTGGAATTCCGGGTTTTCCACGTCGAGACGCTGGCGGACGCCGCCCAATCCTTCCGAGACGAACCGCACCGGGCTTTTCAGGTAAGCCGGCGTCGTCAGGGCGCCGCGCGGCGTGTTGACGACGGTGACGCTGTCGGCGGCTTTGGTCCAGGTCAATGTCTTGCCGACAAGTTGAGGGTGCAGTGTCCAAATGCCGACGTTAAGGCGCATCAACGGCATACCGGTGGCGCTTAAATGACGCGCCAATTCCGCCGTCAGCACGCCGGGCGTCTCGGCCAGCCAAGCTTCCAGCAAGAGCCACTCCAGCAGGCTCGAAGACCCGGTGGTTGTCGGCACCGGCGGTACCAGCGCGGCCTTGGTATTGTCATCCGCCTCATAACGCTCAACCTCGGCCTCGGCGAATGAGATGTAGCCCCCGACCGGCAGGCCGGCGTCCAGTGGCCGCTTGTAGCTCCAGGCCGCGTTCTCGTTCACCCCGTCGTCCAACGCAACCGACCAATAGCTGGCGGTGCCCTTGAACGGGCAGAAGGTATGGAGGGTGCTGCGCCGCAGCAGGCTTTGGTCGACGTCCTCGAGCGGGAAATAGACGCAACTGGGCAGAAAAGATTCGTGCATCACCAGCGCCTTGTCGCTAGACGCCACCTGGACGCCGTCGATAATGGCGCTGATGGGGCCGGGCAAGGGCTCGACGCTGATACGATAATCGCTCTGCAGGGTTTCGGCGGTGTCTGTCGGCATGATACCTCGTTATTTGGGGTTAATCACGGGTCTTATCAATGCGTCAGGCTTTGGCGCCGGCGAAGGGCTTGGGGGCTGCCGCCTCATCCAGCGGCCAACGCGCCCGCGCCGGTGCGTCCAGGGCGTCCACCAGTCCGAGGTTCAGACGCTCCAGGCCGGCCCAGGCGATCATCGCCGCATTGTCGGTGCACAAAGCGGGTGGCGGCACGGACAACTCGAAATCCATGGCTTCAGCGGCGGCGGTCAGCCGCGATCTTAAGGCCTGGTTGGCCGCGACGCCGCCGGCGACGACCAACCGGCGGGTGCCCGGGTGCTGCTCGGCGAACGCCGCCATGGCGTTGCCGGTGCGGTCGGCCAGAACATCGGCCACGGCTGCCTGGAAGGATGCCGCCAGGTCCGTCTTGTCCCCACCGGTCAGGTCACCGCCCAACTTCTCCGTCGTCTGACGCAGGGCCGTTTTAAGACCCGAGAAGGAAAAATCGCAGCCCGGCCGGCCCTTCATCGGGCGCGGCAGGGCGAAGCGTCCGGGGTTGCCTTCTTTGGCCGCCGCCTCGACGGCGGGGCCGCCTGGATAGCCGAGGTCGAGCATCTTGGCGGCCTTGTCGAAGGCTTCGCCCACCGCATCGTCGATGGTGGTGCCGAGACGGCGGTAGCGGCCGGCGCGTTCCACCGCCACCAATTGGCAGTGCCCGCCCGAGATCAGCAGCAAAAGGTAGGGGAAGCCGACGTCGTCGGTGAGGCGTGCCGTCAGGGCGTGGCCCTCAAGATGGTTGACGGCCAGCAGAGGCAGACCGCGGGCGGCGCAGATGGCCTTGGCGGTGACCAGCCCGATCATGACGCCGCCGATCAGGCCCGGACCGGCGGTGGCGGCGACGCCGTCCAGTTCATCGAAGCCGATACCCGCCTGGCCCATGGCCTCGGCGATCAGGCGGTCGAGATGCTCGATGTGCCCGCGCGCGGCGATCTCAGGCACGACGCCGCCATAAGGCGCATGATCGGCGATCTGCGACAGCACCACGTTGGCCAGAATGCGGCGCTCGCCGTCGACCACGGCGGCCGCTGTTTCGTCACAGCTTGATTCGATGCCGAGGACTTTCCTCGGCTGGCTGTCCCTTTGCGACAACGTGTCACTTCCTATCCGCGGCAAAAACACTTGCCCTTTTGGCGTCCGGGCATTAGCACCACCTACCATGAACGCAGAACTGCATAACGGCGTCCGCATCGGCACGCGGGGCAGCCCCCTGGCGCTGGCCCAGGCCCACGAGGTGCGCGACCGCTTGGTCGCGGCCCACGCCCACCTTACCGAGGATAACACCGAGATCGTCATCATAAAGACCACCGGCGACAAAGTCTTGGACCGGGCGCTTTCGGAAATCGGCGGCAAGGGGCTCTTCACCAAGGAGATCGAGGACGGTCTCGCCGACGGCTCCATCGATATGGCGGTCCATTCCATGAAGGATATGCCGACCGAGTTTCCCGATGGCCTGGGGATCCCCTGCCTGCTGCCGCGCGAGGACGTGCGCGACGTCTTCATCAGCCCGCGTGCGGCAACCTTGGACGAATTGCCCGAAGGCGCCGTTGTCGGCAGCGCGTCGCTGCGCCGCCAAGCACAGATCCTCAACCGGCGTCCCGATCTCAGGGTGGAGACTTTCCGCGGCAACGTACAAAGCCGCCTGCGCAAACTGGAAGAAGGCGTAGTTGACGCCACGCTGCTTGCCAAAGCCGGCCTCAACCGCCTGGGCATGGCCGATGTCGCCACGGCGGTGTTCGAGATCGACCAGATGCTGCCGGCGGTGGCCCAGGGCGCGGTCGGCATCGAATGCCGCAACGACGATGACCGCATCGCCGTGCTGTTGGCGCCTTTGGCCTGCGCCGAAACGGCCGCTTGCGTTGCTGCCGAGCGCGGCGTTCTCTCAGCCCTTGACGGTTCCTGCCGCACGCCCATCGCGGCGCTGGCGATCCTGGACGGCGATCGAATTTTCCTGCGCGCCCGGGTGCTGCGGCCCGACGGCTCCGAAGCCTTGGATACGACGCGCGAGGGCGCTGCCGGCGATGCCGAGGCCCTGGGCCTCGATGCCGGGGCGGAGCTCAAACACCGCGCCGGCCCGGATTTCATGACCGCCCAGTAAACGATGCGCCTGATCAACACCCGTCCGGCCGATGATGCCGCGTCGTTGACGGCAAGCCTGGCGCAAATGGGCCACACGGTTGTCGAGGCCCCGTTGATGACGATCCGCTACGACGAAGACGCCGATCTGGACCTCACGGACGCCCAGGCCCTGCTCGCCACCAGCGCCAACGGCATCCGCGCCTTCGCGCGTCGGACCGCACGGCGCGATATCGCAGTTTTCGCAGTCGGAGACGCAACGGCGCGGGCGGCGGAGCAGGCCGGTTTCCAACAGGTGCGGTCGGCGGCCGGCGATGTGGCGGCCCTCGCCGAACTGGTTATCGGTGCGCTGGAACCGGCTGCCGGCGTCCTGGTTCATGCCGCCGGCAGCCGGCTGGCGGGCGATCTGGCCGGCGCGTTGGAAGAGGCCGGTTTTGAAGTCCGCCGGGCCGTGCTTTATGGTGCCGAAACGGCGACCGAACTGCCCACGGCCGCCGCCGCCGCATTAAGCGAACGATCGGTCGATGGTGTTCTGCTCTATTCGCCACGCACCGCCGCCACCTTTGCCGACCTGGTTCGGCGCGCCACTCTTGAAGATTGCCTAAGCGAGGCCAATGTGTTTTGTCTCAGCCAGGCCGTGGCCGAGAAAATTGCCGATCTTCCCTGGCGCGCGGTTTGCGTCGCCGAACGCCCTGAACAGGACGCCCTCATTGAACTTCTTAACAGCTGAATTCGCCCCGGAGTGCCCTCGATGAGCCCGAGTGACAAAAAAGCCGCCGATGACGCCAAAAAACCGGACGCCGCGAAGAAACCCGCGAAGAAGAGCGCCGCCAAGCCCGCCGCCGCGAAGAAGGCGGCCGCGTCGGCCGGCGTTCCGGACTCCCAGCCGGTCGAAAAGAAAAAGAGCGGCTTTACCGGCACCCTGATCGTGTTGCTGGTGGCGGCGGCCTTTGTCGGTGGTTTCGTCGCCTGGCCACAGCTTCAGCCGCGCCTCGCGCCCTATCTTCCAGCGGATTGGCAGCCTGGCGCCGAACGGGTGGCGGAAATCGCCGGTGCGCTCGATAGTCTGGCGGCGCGCCTCGCCGACGTGGAAAAATCCGCCAGCGAGGAGGATCCGGGCCTGGATCAGCTGCGCGGCGAGATTTCCGCGATCGCCGGCCGCGTGGACAAACTGGAGGCCGCCCCGGACGCCGCCCCGGACCTGGACACCAAGCTGGCGGCGCTGGATTCCAGGATTGCGGACCTGTCTCAGAAACTCGCCGATACGGTGGCCGAACTCGCCGATCATGGCGTGGATCATGGCGCCGGCGCTTCGGGCGAGCCGTCGGCGGCCCTGCTCAAGCGCCTGACAGCGCTGGAAACGGCCTTGGCCGGGGCGTTGCAGAACCAGGGCCAGACGGACGCACTGCGAGAGCAAAACGCGGCGTTGGCGGCTCGGCTCTCGACCGCCGAGGCGCGGCTGGCGGCCCTGGCCGACCAACAAGACACGGCCGGGGGCGGCAGCGGCGAGGGCGCCGCACTGGTGGCCGCGGTCAGCCAATTGCGGGTGACGGTGGACGGCGGCCGGAACTTCGCCGCCGATCTTGCGGCTGTCGAACTTCTGGCGGGCGACGCCGGATCCGACGTTCTGGCTGAAGTCAGTAAGTTAAAGGCCGCCGGCGTTCTAGAACTGGCCACGCTGGCGGAGCTTCGGCGGGAACTAGCGGCGCTGGCGCCCGCCCTGGTGCGAAGCGCCGGGTCGGAATACGAGGGCTGGATGGGCCGGGCCTGGTCCCGCGTCGCTTCCCTGGTCAGCATCCGCCGCACCGGTGAGGTCGAAGGCGTTGGCGCCGAAGCCCGGGTGGCCCGGGCGGAAGCGCGGCTCAAGGCCGGCGAGCTGGGCGCCGCCGTCGAAGAAATCTCGAAGCTGGAGGGCACGGCTCTCGATGCCGCCGCTGCATGGCTCCAGCGCGCCCGGGCGCGGCAGGATGCGGCTGACGCCGTCGCGGTGCTGTCGCGTCTGGTGGTCGCGCGGCTAGCCGGCCGGAAGGCCGCGGCCCAATGATCCGCACGGCCTACATTGTCGTTCTTATCGTCGCCGCGGCATTGGCGGCGGCCTGGTTCGCCGATCATCCCGGCGCCCTGGTCGTCGACTGGCAGGGCTGGCGCATCGAAGCCAGCGTCGCCGTCGCTGCCGTGGCCCTGGCCGTGTTCGTTGCAGTGGTGGCGCTCTTGTACCGTTTCTGGCTCTGGCTCGGCCGCGGTCCCGCGGCGCTGGCGGAAAGCCGGGCGCGGGGACGCGAACGGCGCGGCTACAGCGCCTTGACCAAAGGCCTCGTCGCCGTGGCCGCCGGTGATGCCGGCGAAGCCCGCCGGCTGGCGCGCCAGGCCGAAGCCTTGTTGGAATCCCCGCCGTTGACGCAATTGCTGTCGGCCCAGGCGGCCCAACTGGACGGCGACGACGCGGCGGCGGCGCGTTATTTCGACGAGATGCTGGCCCGGCCTGAAACCGAATTTCTCGCCTTGCGCGGATTGCTCTCCCAGGCCATGCGGGCGGGCGATACCAAAGCCGCGCTGGGTTACGCGACGCGGGCGCACAACGCCAGGCCCGATGCGGCCTGGGCTTCGGACGCCTTGTTTTCCCTGCAGGCCAAGACCGGGCAATGGAAAGAAGCCGCCGCGACCTTGGCGGACGCCACCAAGCGCAAATCCATCGACCGCGAGGCCAGCCGGCGGCGCAAGGCCATCTCGCTGCACGCCCAAGCGCTGGAGGCCGAAGGGCGGGGTGAGCAGCGTCGCGCCATCAAACTGGCGGAACAGGCGCACGATCTCGACACCGCCTTCGTGCCCGCCGCACTCCTGGCCGGCCGTCTCTTAGGTGCCGCCGGCAAGGCCCGCCGAGCCGCCGATGTCATCGCCGCCTGTTGGCGTACCACGCCGCATCCGCAGCTGGCTTCGGCTTATGCCGCCATCTGGCCCGATGCCGAACCAAAAATCCTGGTCGAACATTTCAACCGGCTGGTGGCCGCCAATCCGGGCCACGTCGAAAGCCGCGTGGCGCTGGCCGGCTGGCTGATCGGCGCGCGCCAGTTCGATGCCGCGAGGGCGCAGCTGGAACCTGTGCTGGCCGAGGCGCGCTCGGGCCCGGTGGAACGCCGCCTCTGCCGACTGATGGCCGACCTTGAGGAACAGGAAAGCGGCCAGGCGGCCAACGCCCGCGACTGGCTGGTGCGCCTGTCCGATGCGGCACCCGATGACGTCTGGGTCTGTACGGCCTGCGGACAGCCCCATGAAGAGTGGGCGGCCCATTGCGCTGCCTGCAACGAGTTCGACAAGCTGGCCTGGGGCCGGCCGGGACATGACCGGGCGGCCGGGGCGGCGTCGATTGTGGCTGACAGCGTTGCCGGAGGTGAAGCCTCGGCGCGGACAGGCGTTGACGCCGCCGGCGTAGAGGAGTAGTTTCGCGCCGCTTTTCCGGCCGCCGGCGCGCCTTGCGCCGAACCATCAGGCCGCCAAGATAAGCCGCAGTAGCTCAGGGGTAGAGCAACTGATTCGTAATCAGTAGGTCGGGTGTTCGAATCACCCCTGCGGCACCATT
>CAZGTM010000086.1:0-12534 GCA_964528595.1 uncultured Rhodospirillaceae bacterium | reverse complement strand
ACCCCTCCGCGAGAGAGCGGAATACGATGCAAGGTCGGATATGAGGGTGGTAATTGATGGCTAGGGGGGTGGGGTGGTGACGATTTGGTCGTGCCCTGAGATAGGACACGCTAGTCAAATCGAAACGCACCTACAAACGCACCTTGAAAAACGCAATGGGTTAGAGATTTCTCTCTAACCCATTGTTTTTATTGGTAGCGGAGGAGGGACTCGAACCCCCGACACGCGGATTATGATTCCGCTGCTCTAACCAGCTGAGCTACTCCGCCCCAGGCTTGGTGAACGGCTTGATAAATGGGGCGGCGGCGGCTGTCAAGCAAGAGGGGCGGCAAATTTACAAAAATGGCGCATTCGCGCGGGCTTGGTCATATGATGGCGCGCCTCGCAGATACGTTCTCAAGGATTTGCCCAGATGTGCCGTTGGCTGACCTATCGCGGCCCCGCGATCTACATGGAAGACCTTTTGTACGCGCCCGACCATTCGCTGATCGAGCAGAGCCTGCACGCCCAGGAAAGCAAGGTCGCGACCAACGGCGACGGCTTCGGCGTGGGCTGGTACGGCACGCGGGCCGAACCCGGCACCTATCACGAGATCCTGCCGGCCTGGAACGACCGCAACCTGCGCACGCTGGCGCGCCACATCTCGACGCCGATGTTCTTCGCTCATGTCCGCGCCTCCACCGGGACGGCAACCAGCCGGGCCAATTGCCACCCCTTCACGCACGGCCGCTGGCTCTTCATGCACAACGGCCAGGTCGGCCAGTACGCGGTGGTCAGGCGGGCGCTGGAACGGCTGATCCCCGACGACCTCTATCCGCAGCGCCAGGGCACGACGGACAGCGAGATCCTCTTCCTGCTGATGCTGGCGGGCGGCTTGGACGACGATCCCACCGGCGCCGCCCGCACCATGCTGGGCCAGGTCACCACAGCACTTGACGAGGCCGGCGTCAAAGCGCCCTTCCGCGTCACCGCGCCTTTCACCAACGGCGGCGATCTCTACGTGCTGCGCTATTCCACCGACGACAAGCCGCCGACGCTTTACTATGACGAACGCGCCGACAGCCTGACGGTGGTGTCGGAACCGCTGGACGAGACCAAGGGCCGCTGGGAGGAAGTGCCGCCGTCGACCATTCTTGCCGCCCGGGCTGGCAACGCGGTCGAACTCACCCCACTTTAAGACGAAGCGCGTTTGACACAGGGGGACGCCATGGCCGAAGCCACCGAAGCAAACGGGATCGACATCGAACCGGTCGTCGACTGGCTGGTGGCGGGCGCGCCGGGCGCGCCGCTGTCGCAGGACATTCTGCTCAGGCTGTGCGAGCGCCTTGTGGAGTGCGGCCTGCCGCTGGCGCGCTCAGCCGTTTTCGTCACCACCCTGCACCCCAACGTCATGGGCCGGGGCTTTTACTGGCGCGAGGGCGCGACGGAGGTCGACGTCGGCGAAGCGCCCTACAGCGTGCTGGACTCGGAAGAATACAAGAAGAACCCCGTCGCCCGCGTCGTGGAATCGGCCGAGGAAATCCACCGGCCGCTCTACGACCCCGCCTGCCCCGACGATTTCACCATGCTGGCGGGCCTGCGCGAGGACGGCATCACGGACTACATCATCCAGCCGCTCGACTTCACCGACGGCCAGATCCATGCGGCGAGCTATTCGACCAAGCAGCCGGGCGGCTTCACGGCGGCCGAACTGGCCGCACTCCGGCGCGTCCGCCCTGCCCTCTCCCGCCTCGCCGAGGTTATGGCGCTGCGCCGTATCTCCAGGAACCTGCTGGATGCCTACCTCGGCCACCAGTCGGGCGAGAAGGTGCTGGCCGGCAAGATCCGGCGCGGCGACGGGGAGGACATCCACGCCGTCATCTGGTTCTGCGATTTGCGCGATTCGACGCCGCTGGCCGACAGCATGACGCGGGCGGAGTTCCTCGGGCTCCTCAACGTCTATTTCGAATGCATGGGCGGGGCCATCCTGGACGGCGGCGGCGAAGTGCTGCGCTATATCGGCGACGCCGCGCTGGCCATCTTCCCGGTCGACCTGGAGAAAGCGTCGTACGCCGATACCTGTGCCCAGGCGGTCGCCGCCGCCCAGGATGCCGTCGGGCGCATGGCCAAGGTCAACGAAGAACGCGCGGCGGCGGGTGAGCGCGAACTGGGGTTCGGCATCGGCCTGCATCTCGGTGACGTGATGTACGGCAACATCGGCACGCCCGAGCGCATCGAATTCAGCGTCATCGGCGCTGCCGCCAACGAAGCCGCCCGCATCGAAGGCATGACCAAACTGCTGGGCACCAACTTCCTGGTTTCCGAGGAGGTGGCGCGCCACCTCGACGGCGACTGGCATTCGCTGGGCAAACATGCGCTGCGGGGGGTCGGCGACGAGATCGAACTGTTCGTCCCACCCGGCGAGGCGCCGCCGGACGACGGGAAAGGGTCCGATAAGTTCGGTTGAGGTCGGCGGGCCGCTCAGAATTTGTGGCGGTTTTCTTCCTCGAGGAAATAGAGGTTCATCTTACCGAAGCCCTTGATGTCGTGTTCGCCCCGGTCGGTGAAGACGAAATCGTCCTTGAGGATTTCGTAGGTTTCCGGACCGGCCGTGATCTTCATCGATTCCGACATGCTTTCCATGCGGGCGGCCAGGTTCACACCCGGGCCGAAAAGGTCGTAGACGTATTTCTGGATGCCGACCAGCGAGCCGATGACGGCGCCGGTGTTGATGCCGATGCGGCACTTCCACTGGTTCGGGTGGGCCTGATTGCGTTTGTCGATATAACGCCGCATGCGCAGGGCGACCTTGGCGATGTTGGCGGCATGGTCAGGATTTTCCTCCGGCAGGCCGCAGACCGCCATATAGGCGTCGCCGATGGTGCGGATGCGGTCGCAGGCGAAGGTCTCGGCGATGCGGTCGAAGGCGGAAAACAAGTCGTTGAGTTCCGATACCAGGGCGCTGGGGTCATGGGAAATCGCCATGTCGGTGAAGCCCACGAAATCGAGCATCAGGATGGTCGCCGATTCGAAGCGGTTGGGCGTCGTCACGCCGTAGTCCTTGAGCTCCTCATAGACGGACTTGGGCATGATGTTGAGCAGGAGGCGCTCGACCCGTTCCTTCTCCTTGGTCAGTTCCTTGGCGTTTTTCTCCGACATCTTGGAATAGGAATCCAGCATGTACTGGGCTTCCCTTTCCTTCGAGAAATTGACGCCCTCGACGATCAGAACGGAATGGTTTTCCTCGACCGCCGGGGAGATTTTCAGGCGCACCGGTATGGTGCGTTTGCGCACCTTGGTCTCGACCTCGAACACGTAATCCCTGCCGTCGCCGATGCGCTCGGCCATGAGATCCCAGTCTAGCCCGGGAATGCGCAGCGGCAGCGTCGCGCTCTTGACGTCGGCCAGCGGAAACCAATCGAAGAACTTTGCGTTTTCAAAGATGATCTGCCCGGTATCGGGTTCCGCCACGGCGATGGCCGTCTCGATACTTTGCAGGATGTGCTTGTGATTTATGTCGCTCATTTACCCTATCGCCGGATCACGACCCGTCGATCCCAAACGTCCCCACGCGCCGCTCGGCTCAGCCGGAGACAATGATTCTCCGCCGGCTGTTGACGTCGCCCATGATTTTCGAAATATCGCTTTCGTCGACGCCGTAGTCTTCGAACGTTTCCTTCAGCAGGCGGGCGACTTCATCGAAGTTGGCGTCGTTGATCCCGAGGTTGCGGTGGCTGCGTTCCAACTGCTCGTCGGAAAAGCTGACTGGGCCGCCCAGCAACGACGCGATGAATTTCGATTGATGATCGATCTGGCGCTTCATGTCGGTATCTTCGAAGAACGGCGCCAAATTCTCGGAATCCAGCACCTTGTCATAGAACGAAGATACGATCCTGCTTACGCTCGCAAAGCCCCCGTAGCGTTCGAATAACGTCTGCGCCATCTTCCCCACCCCGTTGTCGACGCCGTCATCATAATGCGATTTCCAACCGGACGGAAAAATAATCCGAAGGTATTAAATCAGCCGGTTCATGCCTTTTTCTTAGCCTTGGCCCAGCTGTCGCGCAAGGGAAGCGTGCGGTTGAAGACCGGGGCATCCGCCGTGGACTCGGGGTCGGCGCAGAAGTAGCCGAGGCGCTCGAACTGAACCGTTTCGCCCGCCGGCGCATCGGCCAGCGCAGGCTCGAGACGGCAGTTTTGCAAAACCTCCACTGAGTCCGCTTCGATGTCGCCGAGGAAGTCGCCGTCCGCGCCGGGGTCGGGCCGGTTGAAGAGATGGCCGTAGAGCCGCGCTTCCGCTGTTACCGCGTGCTCGGCGGATACCCAGTGCATGGTGCCCTTCACCTTGCGGCCGTCCGGCGCATTGCCGCCGCGCGTGGCCGGATCGTAGGTACAGCGCAATTCGACGATCTCCCCGGTATCGTCCTTGATGACGTCGGTGCAGGTGACGAAATAGGCGTAACGCAGGCGAACCTCTCGGCCCGGGCCCAAGCGGAAGAATTTCTTCGGCGGATCCTCCATGAAATCGTCGCGCTCGATAAAGATCTCGCGCGAGAACGGCACCAGGCGCTTGCCGGCCGCTTCGTCTTCGGGATTGTTGACGGCTTCCAGTTCCTCCGACTGCCCTTCCGGATAATTCTCGATCACCACTTTCAGCGGGCGCAGGACGGCCATGCGCCGCAGAGCCGCGGTGTTGAGGTGATCGCGCACGAAATGCTCCAGGTTCGCCATCTCGACGACGGAATCGCTGCTCTTGTTGATGCCGAGCTGGCGCGCAAAAGTGCGGATGGCGGCGGCCGGAAATCCGCGCCGGCGCAGCCCCGAAAGCGTCGGCATGCGCGGGTCGTCCCAGCCCGAAACGTGGTTTTCTGTCACCAGCTGCATCAGCCGGCGTTTGGACAGCACCGTGTGCGTCAGGTTGAGACGGTTGAACTCGTATTGGTGCGGCCGGGCGGGAACCGGCAGGTTCTCGACCAACCAGTCATAGAGCGGCCGGTGGTCCTCGAACTCCAGGGTACAGAGCGAATGGGTGATGCCTTCGATGGCGTCCGACTGACCGTGGGCGAAATCATAGGTCGGGTAGATGCACCAGGCGTCACCCGTGCGGGGATGCTCGGCGCGGAGAATGCGGTAGAGGGCCGGGTCGCGCATGTTCATGTTGCCGTGGGCCATGTCGATCTTGGCGCGCAGCACCTTCTCGCCGTCGGCGAACTCCCCTGCCCTCATGCGGCGCAGCAAGTCGAGGCTTTCCTCCGGTGTTCTGTCGCGATGCGGGCTGTTGCGGCCAGGTTCGGTGAGCGTGCCGCGGTATTCGCGCATCTCGTCGGGCGTCAGATCGTCGACATAGGCCTTACCGGCCTCAACAAGGTGTTCGGCCCAGGCGTATAGCTGCTCGAAATTGTCAGAGGCATGATAGAGATTTTCGCCCCAATCGAAGCCCAGCCAACGCACGTCCTCCTTGATGGCCTCGATATAGGCCATCTCCTCCTTCACCGGATTGGTGTCGTCGAAGCGCAGGTTGCAGCGTCCGCCGAACTCCTCTGCGACGCCAAAATTTAGGCAAATGGATTTGGCGTGGCCGATGTGGAGGAAGCCGTTCGGTTCCGGCGGAAAGCGCGTGACGATGTCCGCCACGCGGCCGGCGGCCAGGTCGCCGTCAATGACGTCGCGGATAAAGTCGCGCGGTTCGGCGGCGCCGTCTTCCTCGGCCTCGCTCATGGACTGCTACTCCAAACAGAAATTGATTTCGGCGGCATGTTTACCACGTCCGCGCCGCAATGAAAGGGTGATTTAGGCGGCCGCCACCAAAGCGTCGCCGCCCCGCACAATCCAGCCGCCGCCCATCAAGCGGTCGCCGACGTAGGCGACGCAGGCCTGGCCGGGCGCTATGCCCATTTCCGGGTTTTGCAGTAGAACCTCGGCGATTCCGTCAGCGCTTCTGGTAAGCGTTGCCGCCACGGGATCATGTTGGGAGCGCAACTTGACGGTGACCGCCACGCCTTCGTCGAGCAAGCCGGGGTCGCCCAGCCAGTTGAGATCCCGGAGTGCGACGCGTTGACCCGCCAACGCCGATTTCGGGCCGACGATGACGCGATGCGTGTCCGCTTCCACGGCAATGACATAGAGCGGCGGGCCGCCGCCGATACCGAGGCCGCGCCGCTGGCCGACCGTGTAGTTGATGATGCCGTCGTGGCGGCCCAGCACCTCACCCTCGAGGTTTACGATGTCGCCCGCTTCGAGCGCACCCGGCCGCATCTTCTCGACGACGGCGGCGTAGCCGCCGCTTGGGACAAAACAAATGTCCTGGCTGTCGGGCTTGTCGGCAACCGCCAAGCCGAGGCGCTCGGCGTGGGCGCGAACGGCGTCCTTCGGCATGCCGCCGATGGGGAACCTCAGGAAATCCAACTGATCCGGTGTCGTGGCAAACAGGAAGTAGCTCTGATCCCGGTTGCCCTCGGCGCCACGGTGGAGCTCAATACCGTCCGATGTCGCCAGGCGCCGCACGTAGTGGCCGGTCGCCAGGGCTTCGGCCCCCAATTCGCGGGCGCGCTGCAGTAGGTCGCGGAACTTGACCGTCTGATTACAGCGCACGCAGGGAATGGGCGTTTCGCCGGCCAGGTAACTGTCGACGAAATCATCAATGACGTCGGTTTGGAAGCGCGCCTCGAAATCGAGGACGTAATAGGGAATATCCACCAGATCGGCAACCCGGCGGGCATCCTGAATGTCTTGTCCCGCGCAACAGGAACCGGGCCGTGTGACGGCGGCGCCCTGGTCGTAAAGCTGCAGCGTGATGCCGACGACGTCGAAGCCGGCCTCCGCCAACAGGGCGGCGGTTACCGACGAATCAACGCCGCCCGACATGGCGACGACAACGCGGGCGCCGGGGGTCAAATCCGAAAAATCAGGCTGCATGCCGGGAATATAGTTCCACCGGCCAGGATCGCAAGCACGGCGTTTGGCGTAGTCCGCCGCCTAGTCGCCTAGGTACTTGAACCAATCCGCCGTGGCGCCCTCGATATCATCGGGCCGCCAAACTGGGGCGTCGCGCCAATAATCGATGTTTTCCAGCATGACCGCCACGCCTTCCTCGATGGATACCGAGGGTGTCCAGCCCAAGGCATCTTGAATGCGCGTCATGTCGGCCAGCGTGCAATCGGGCTCGCCGGGCCGTTTGGGAATGAATACGGTCTTCGCCGCCTTCAGCAATTCCACCAAGCGGTTGACGCTGACTGCCGCGCCAGATCCGACATTGAAGACCTCGCCCGACACGTCGCTGGCGGCTGCCGTGACCAGCGCGTCGACGACGTCGGTCACGAAAGTGAAATCGCGCGTTTGTTCTCCGTCCCCGACGATCGTCAGGGGCTCGCCGGCCAACAACTGCGCCAGGAATACGCCGAAGACCGCGCCATAGGTACCGGATGTCCTGGCCCGCGGCCCGTAGACATTGAAGAAACGCAAGGAAACCACCGGCAGACCGTAGGTCTGAGCCCAGTGCAGCGCCAGTTCCTCGCCCAGATATTTCGTCAAGGCATAGGGATATTGCGGCCGAATGTCAGCGTCTTCCCTGGTGGGATAGGCATCCGGAACGCCGTAGCAGGAAGACGACGCGACGTAGACGAAACGGGATACCTCCTCGTTCCGCGCGGCCTCGAGCACGTTGAAGGTGCCGTCGACGTTAGATTCGAAATACTCCCGCGGTTCGACGATCGAGGGCACGATGTCGGCCCTGGCGGCCAGGTGAAACACGCGGTCAACGCCGGCCATGGCCCCACCGACGGCGTCGCGGTCGCGGATGTCCGCCCTGCGGACTTCTAGCGCCGGATCGTCCTTGTGATGTTCGAGATTTCGCGGATTGCCGATTTCAAAATTGTCGACGATGCGGACGCGGCGGCCGTCAAGCAAAAGCCTGTCGACCAAATGACTGCCGATGAAACCGCCACCGCCGGTCACCAGATCGATACCGCTTGCCGTCGAAGCATTCTGCTCGGTCATAACTATTTGCTACTTGTGGTTCGGAACGTATCGGAGAGGCCTGATCCTACATCAGCGCTAGATGAAGTCGAGCAGGGTCGAACGCGAAAGCTGCGACAAAATCCGGTACGAGGCATCCAAAGCCACCTGATCCTGGTTGAGTTTGGAAATCGCCTCACCCATATCAACCTCTTCGATATCGGTAATGAACGTCGTCATGAACGTGCGGTCCCGAAGATGGCGGGCCTGAACCTGCTCCAGCGACATCTGATTGACGCCGTTCTTGGCATGGACCTTATCGATTTCATCGATCGTGGTGTTCAACCGGGCCAGTTCACCCTTGAGAAAGTCGACCTGGTTGGTCGTCAACGGGTTGCTGAAGCTTCCGGCGGGCGAAAAACCGAAGTTTTCGGTGCCGTCGGAGAAGCGGAACAAACGACGAAGCGATTCCATCAAATTCTTGCCGACATCCTCACCAAGAATGCCGTAGGTCATGGTCAGGTTGTCGTCGATCTGCGTGTTTTGCTTAAGGCTGTTGTTGGCGAACGCGCCGGATGGCGTTGCCGTGATATCCGCGGCTACGGCGGCCAGCGTCGCCGGCGTCGTCTTGGTCAACGGCGGCGTGTCGGTGCGCGTACCGGAATAGACGTAGCGGCCGTTATCCCGGGTGTTCAGGACGTTGACCGCGGTATCGAAGAGGTTCTCCATCTGGCTGCGGATCGCGATACCGGAATCGGTGTTGATCGCCGAAAGAACATTGTCGCGCAATTCCTGCGCAATACCGCGCAGGGACTCCAGCGAGGAGTCGTAGATATTCATGCGCCGTTCGACTTCGATGTTGGATTTCAGAAATTGTTCGGTGCGGGTCTTGATCGCCTTGGCGCCCGACAGCGTTCCGACGTCGCGGGCAATACCGGTGTAGTTCTGCGACTTCATCCCGGTCGTCACCTGCTTCTGCCGCAAGAACAGCTTCTCTTCATTGCGCAATAGATCTTGCAACAACAGCTGGCTTTGACCGAAGCTTGATATGCGAGACATCGTCTTACTCCTCGAGCGGGCCTTAACCCGCGATCTGCATCAGGGTGTCCATCATCTCACGCGCCGTTCCGATCAGGCGCGCGGAGGCGTTGTAGGCGTTTTGGTATACAACCATAAGGGCCAATTCCTCGTCCAGATTAACGCCGGTTTCGCCCTCCAAGCGGGCGGAAAGTTCACCGCTTAGGGCCTTGCGGTCTTCCTGCAGGCGCTGGCTGATGGCGGACTGCGTGGCCATGTCAGAGAGAACGGCGCCGGCATAACTGCTCAGGGTGGTCGTCACCCCGGCGAGATGGCCGGCGGCATTGAAGACAACGGCTTTTTCCGCCAGCTGCTGGAACTCCACCGCGCCACGGCCATCGCCCGGCGTCAACGCCGGGACCGTACCCGCGGTGGCGGTGCTGCTGGTGTCGATTTTGGCCAGCGAAAGCAATTTGGGATCGGCCAGGATGGCGTCCTTGACCTTCATCTCCGCAGCAGCGTTCGCGACATATTTATCGCCGACGCCGAAGAACTCGCTGAACGTGAGCTTTGTGCCGCTTCTGTTCGTGGTGTCGCCGACGAGAACCATTTTATACTTCTCAAATCCCGATTTCGGCGTCATCACCAATGCGCCGTTGGAATCGAGCGTAAACGTGCCGACGGCGCTGAAGGCGCCGGTCGCATTGAGGGATGTCAGCACATCGCTCATAGCGGTCCCGCCGACACTCGCGAAATCCAGATCGAAGCTTGCCGGAATCTGGTTCTGCGGACCGCGAAATTCGAGCTGAACCACGCCGCTGTTACCGAAGCCGTGGGCTGACGTGGTCAGCAAGCCGGTGTCGGCGTGCGATTGAACCTGGGATTCCATCAGATCGTTCAAACCGAAGAAATGAGCGAAGCCCCGGCCGCCGCGGTCGCTCGGTGACGTCGAATCCTGATAGATCGCCACGCTGGTCGCACCGGCCGGAACCGAGTAGGTCATGACACCGGTACCGAAACTCAGGGTTCCCGCACCCATCTGTGCGTTCACGGCGGTAACGACGTCCGCGAGCGTCGTCAGGGTTGCGCCGGCGGCGGCGGCGCCGTTCAGGCTTGTGGTGTTATTCGTAAAGTCGACCTCAAGCCGGTTAACGTAATTATTGCTGGCATCCATCGTCACGAACGTGGTCTTACCGGTGAATCCAGTCAGGTCGGTGCCGACCAAACCGGTGTTGCGGCCCGTCATGGTCGTGAGCGGCGGGATCGGCGTATTGTCGTTGTGAATGGCGTTAAGCTGGTCGCTGATTTGCTTCGCAAACTCGCCCAATTGAAGGGCAAAGTTCGGCAGAACTTCATCCCGCATCTCGATCAGCCCCTTGACGCGGCCGGTCTTGATATTGGGATCGAGCGCCTCGCCGGTGGGCACTTCCGCGCCGGTGACCGGGTCGATCTTGTTGATCGTGATTTGCGGGAAACGGGTCGTGGAAGTCACCGTACCGCTCTGGGTAAAGCTCAGACTGCGGGCCAATTGATCGACCAGGACCAGACCGCCGGCGCCGGTCACGCCGGTCTTGCCGGTGAATTTGAACGTATCGACGTCCATGAACTCGGCCAACAGACTCAGCGCTTGGTCACGCTGGCCCTCCAAATCGGCTGCGCCGACGCCGGACAGGAGCTTCTGCTTGGAAATTTCCTGGTTCAGATCGTTGATCCGCACCAATTGGCTGTTGATGGTGCTCACGGTTTCGGCGATTTGACGATCCGCTTCGGCTCTCAGCAGCTGAAGCTGGTTCGCCAGCAGCGAGATATTGTCCGCGAAGTTTTTAAGGTCGTTGACCGCAGCCGTCCGGCGAACCAGCGAATCCGGTTCGATGGGCAAAGCGGCGAA
This sequence comes from uncultured Rhodospirillaceae bacterium, assembly GCA_964528595.1. GTDB lineage: Bacteria > Pseudomonadota > Alphaproteobacteria > UBA2966 > UBA2966 > CAYFKJ01. Next base: position 1,697 of record CAZGTM010000086.1, on the reverse strand, counting down.
GCCGTCAAACACCTGATCGAGCCTGCCGGCGATGGACGAATTGTCCCCCGGCGATCCAAGCAGGGATTGGAAGCGTTCGTGCAGCGAAACCATGGCGTCATAGCGTTCGGTGGCCGATTCGGCGTCCCGCACCTGGCCGGAAAGGAAAATATCTGTCAGACGCTTGATTTCGGCAACCGAGACACCCGCGCCGACGCCGGCGTTCACGTCGGTCTGGAAGTCCGCGATCTTACGCTGATAGCCTTCGGTATTGACGTTGGTGATGTTGTTCGAGGTCGTGCGCATTGCCGTCTGCGTGGCGGTAAGCCCCGTGATGGCAATCCCCATGACTGAATCAATACCCATTGTCCGCTCCTACCTCAGACCTGCCGGAAGGGTCGTACCCGCGGCAACTCTTACCGTTCCAACTGCCGATATGCGTTTCTGGTGGCAAATGTTGCCCATCGCCTCGAGCGGGGTGGCAAGTCCCGGCTTTTCAGCGCAATCCCTTGTTTCAAAACGTTTATTCGGCATGAACATCATTTCTTTGACGGTTTTCCGGCGTCGTGGCCGGTCATTTCGTGAAGAAACGTTGCAACTATGAGGCCAAACCTGTGGAGACGTCGGCAACTGGGCCGGAATCAAAAACCCCCCTCCCCTCGCCATGCTTTACGCGCGTGGCGAGGGGAGAGGGTTTTTCGATGTCTAATCGGACGTGACCCACAAAAAAACCCGCAAAGCGGCGGGCGGCGGCGGCGATGCGGGAGCGGCGGGGGCGCTAGAACAATTTCATTTTCTTCTTCCGCCGCAATTCGGCTTGCTTGAAGGGATTGTCGTCCCACGGATTGGCGGGCCCAACCGGCTTGATTTCCACCAGATCGTAGTCGTCGTCGGGGAAGCCGTCGGGATAGAGCGCTTCGGCATGGGACAGACGCTGGCCATCCTTGCGCACCCGCTTGAAGTTGGCCGGCACGGGGTCCGGGTTGGGATTGACGTAGCCCCAGGGGATGGTCTTTTCCGGCTTGATCTCGACCAGATCATAGTCCTCGTCGGGAAAACCGTCGGGATAGAGCGCTTCGGCGTGCGACATGCGTAAGCCATCCTTGCGCCGGCGCGCGAAAGTCGGACCTTCGGGCTTCGGGCCCATGTCGGGGTAGAGGGCGTCGGCCAGGGTTTTCTTCTCCGGCTGCGCCTGTTCGAACACCGATTTGAAGGGCGTCAGCGCATCCAGCTTATTTATGGCTTCGGCGGCCTGGCGCTTCTGCGCAAACGCCGTCAACGCGGACTTCACACCGGCCGGGCTGAAGATGCTCCGGTCCAACGGGTCGGTAGACGGTGATGCTTCCAGGGCCAAGTTCACGGCGGAGAGAATATCATTGTCGGCACCTCCCGGTGCCGATTTGAGCGAGTTTCGGGATTTTGCGTCAGTCGATGATTTGCTTTCCTGAATACTTGATCGAAGCGCGCCCATCCTTCGCCGTAAGATTTCCATCACCCTCATCAAGGTGGTCATTCTTTCTATTATCTGATTATGTCGTTTGTATATTGGTATTTTTTCACGCTTGATCTTCTTCTTTTCCGCTCTAGTAGGAGCACTGAATACTCGCTCATTTATGTCTTCTATTTGGCGATTCAGGTTCTTGAGTTCGTGGTTGATGGTTTGATACGTGCCTATCCGGTTAACGCAGACACCCACTTCATGTAGGGTGCTTCCAATC
>CAZGTM010000085.1:0-12745 GCA_964528595.1 uncultured Rhodospirillaceae bacterium | reverse complement strand
CACGGCAGTATCTTGGGACTCTCATCAAACCAATGTGAACAACGAAACATTTAACTACCGCGAAACTTTGCCGGGAGGCGAAGGGGGGTAGAGAGAGCACAGGCATTCAAAATGATGGCGGAAGAGGCTTTGGCGACCGGACTTTGCCGGCTGATATCGCGCGACAGGCCAAAGGTTTCCGCAGAAGCGACGAGACGCCAAGCCTGCGTTAGGCACAGCTCAAACGCATGGTGCGCCGTACCCGTGCGGGTGTTTTCAAACCACCCTGCCAGCCTGACCGGGCTGCGCCCAGATGTTTGGTATGGACCAATCGGTTAGGATACTGGATGACTGTGTTCATCGATCTCAATGGGGCTAGTAATGGCGGAGTTGGCTGAATTTCTGTCGGCGTATGCGCGCTCATATGAGAGCTATGATCCGGAGGAAATTGCCCAGTTTATCCATCGCCCGTGTGTGTTTTTCCTTCGAGACGAGTGTGTATTGCTCGATACGAAAACGAAGGCTATCGAGTTCATGGAAGCCGGATTGGAAGTTTACCGAGCAAATGACTGCGTTCGGTTCAAAGCGCAACTGACGGACGAGCGGCGTATTGGGCCGAAATTCGCGATCATTGATGTTGAATGGTCGCCGGAAAATCTCGCACAAAAACGGACAATGCATTTTTCGACCACCTATAACCTCATTCACGACGACGGAAACTGGAAGGTGGCCATGATCACCAGGCACGATCAGTGAAGCTGAAGCAGATTGAGCAGATGTCCAGATCGAGCCCCAACCCGATCTTTCGAGGAAATATTTCCCAAGACGGATGCTAATCAGGATCAGACATAGGGTGAGCGTTGCGGTCGCAATGTGAACTCGGTTACACAGGTCGTGTTGGGCAGTCCAATAGCCGTCGCAATCATTTCCGAAATATCCTCAAGCTGGATCATTTTGGCTGGGTCCTTGCCCTCCACGTTTACGGACGGCGTATTTACAAACCCGGGATGGACAAGCGTTACTCTTACGCCATCTTCGCGGACATCTTCGAACAGCGCTTTTGCAAAACCGGCTTGGGCATGCCGAACCGCGCAATGGATGGCATGGTTCTTCCAGCCGGTCCAGGAAGTCGGACCGCATAGGTAAACGTATGCGCCTTCACTTGACCGAATTGCCGGCAGTGTGTGAGCCGTCAAACGAATCGTCGCTCTAAGCACCTGGTCGATGGTTTTGTCCCAATCCTCGAAGCGTTCGGTGGATACCGTTCCATAGGTAAACTTAGCGGCACAATGGATAACGGCGTCCAGCCTACCTTCTGCTTCCGCCCACTCCGACAGGGCGGCGACATCGTCCATATCTCCCATCTCCGCCCTGAAGGACGATCCTGTTCCGCCGCTCTCGCGGACGGCTTCGAGAGTTGCCTCTAGCGCATCCGCATTTCTGCCTTGCGCCATGATGTGCCAGCCATCTCGCGCCAGACGAAGGGCCGAACCACGACCAATCCCGCTTGAAGCGCCAGTGATAAGGGCAATCCTCGCCATTTCGAACTCCCGAAATCGTTTACACCGATGGCATTTCTTGTAGCGGAAAACGGTTTAACCGTCACAACCATCAACAAGAATTAGTTTCAGTTCGGTACCGCTATTTTGCCTTAGTGTGATGAATTCCTGATATTCCGGGTCCGAATGCCATGCGCGCGCGGATTTCATGTCGGGGAATTCAATGAGGGTAAAGCTTGTTGCATCAAGCGGTTTCTCGCCTTCGAGTATCTCCCAGGGAGATGCACTCGCTCGGCTAACGTATCTGCCCCCGTGCTTTTCGATGAGCTTTGTTACGGGTTCTTTGTAAATCGGCAGCCAAGATTCCAAGTTTTTGAATTTGTAGAGCCCAATCGCATAAGCCGTCATTTCGTCCTCCCCGGTTTTGGGTCCGTTGGGTTTCCTCTCCCTCCGATCGAGGCGCAATCGGGTCCGCTACATCTCTTCAAGGATCAGCCATAGAATGTTGGCTCTGGGTCCAAATCCGTTAGAAGTAATTGCCGGAATTTTGCTCCGGTACGTCCGGCAAAGCGGATCAGGTTACTCGAATAGCCGGCTTGGCGTGGAATTGCGTCCGTTCAGGGATAGGCCCGGATTTTCTATTCTTAGCCAATTTCGTAGGGTGCTCCAATTCAATTGATATATGGGCACTATTAAGATTGGATAATGGACGTTTGGAGGGAGATCGGGGGCACAGTGGTTGATTTCAATGCCAGCAAGGCACAGAGCTCGGACTTAGCCTATCAGTCTCCAGGGGTGGTAAATCAACGGCTCAAAACTCTGGAGGCGATGAAGATTAACGCCGGAGACAGAGTTATTGATATCGGTTGCGGCACAGGATTATCTCTGCGCGAATTCGCGATTGCCGTGGGCCCAAAGGGACAAGCCCTCGGATTGGACCCCAGTCAGGACATGCTTGATATCGCCGCCGGCCGCTGTTCAGACCTGCCCCAGGCGTCCGTCGAGCCTGGAACTCTCGATACCATCGACAAGAATTTGACGGGGTTTGACGCCGCATCCTTGGTTCAGGTACTGAGATATTTGGAAGATGTCCCATCGGCCCTAGAACGCACACACGAGGTGCTGGTATCCGGGGGGCGGCTAGCCGTAATTGAAACAGACTGGAACGGGACGGTTTTAAGCTCAGACTTTCCTAATTCGACACGGAAAATTTTGGCTGCACATGACGATGATGTGCCAAGTCCCAACCTGCCAACCAGATTGATCGGCCTGCTAAAGTCGGCAGGATTTTTTGCCATACATGTGAAAGCCGTACCCTTGCTGGAAACCGGTTGGACGGAAGGTACATTCACCTACAGCATGTTCAACAAATTTGCGGAGCTTGCTGTGGCGCTGGGGGCAATAACCAAAACGGATGCCCGGTTATGGCTGGACGACCTGCAAATGAAGAACGATGAGGGCAACTACTTCTTCTGTGTTAACCGGATGCTTTTCTCTTGTGTCAAACTTTGATTGTCCACTTCAGGTCGGATCCGGACACAGTGAGGGTCTAAAACTGAATTCCGTTAATTGGTAAACGGCAGACGTCATCAATAGGGATTTGGGTTACCTGACTGACAATCCGGTAATTGTTTTGTCTGCATAAGCCCTTGTTTACGTGTCGTCATCCACTGTGTCGAATTCAGCTGGGAGACATAGCTCAAGCGCCTCAAAATCTTCGGAACACGACATAAAGGTGTGCTTGATGCCCGCCCTCTGATGCATGCTGGTTCCGGCTTCGAGCAAGACTTCGCCTTCCCCTTCGAACCACATTTTCGCCCAGCCCTTGAGAACGTAAACGAATTGGAAGTCCAGGACGTGATGATGCAGCTCGCCTTCCTCCGTCACCGCTTCCTTGGCGCGGTTGATTTGCGCCATTACTCGGCCGCCTGTCGCTTTCGCCAATCCAAGATCGCGATATGTGAAATAACTGCGTAAACCCCGCTCTTCAAATTTGCCTTCCGATTCGGTTTGAACCAGGAAATCGTTGATGGGGTTTGTCATGATCCAAGTCCTCTGTTCCAAAATTGTTGGCAGGAAGCCATCCGTCAGCCAATGGCGAGATTACACATGCTTTGCGACGGGACAACTTGATTCAACATAGACGAAACTCGGCGTGGCGCCGTAAACGGTTTCCCGCTCTGAAAACAAAAATTTCCCGGTTCCGTCCTTGCGCTGGATATCATTGATGTCCGCTTCGGGTCAGAAGCCGGCAAAATTGAAGCACTTAATGAGTGTCACCTTCTGGCCAGAAGCGGATATCGGCCCTACAAAAAAAATCGGCTTAAACCTAATGTAGCTAAGACAGTCGCGTAATTATACGGAATGGCATGTCATCAAATCAGGTTCGCCATAAAACAGTTCAACGAAGCTCCCCTCGCCAATGGGTCGGTATAGCTGTGGTGCATCTCGTAATCCCACTGGTTTTATTGGTATGCGGTGGGGATTTCGGTTGGTGGCAGGCGTGGGTCTATTCCCTGCTGTTGGTTGCCGCAGGCATAGGAGGCCGTATTTGGGCGGAAAAGCAGCATCCGGGCTTGATGGCCGAACGACAAGATACGGACAATATCCAAAGTGCGAAGTCTTGGGACAAAGTGCTTGCGCCTCTGATGGCGCTGAGTATTGGGTTCCCACTGGTCATTGTGGCAGGGCTGGATCACCGCTATGGCTGGTCACCCGAACTACCGATTTGGATTATCTTGCTCGGGTTCATCCTGATCATGCTTGGATATGCTTTCGCGGCCTGGGCAATGGCAGAGAACCGCTTTTTTTCCAGTGTGGTGCGTATCCAAACGGAGCGCGGGCACCAGGTGTGTGACGGCGGCCCATACCGGATTGTGAGGCATCCGGGCTATGCAGGAAGCATCCTGGCGCTGCCGGGTATCGTGCTGGCCTTGAGCTCGGCGTGGACACTTATTCCTGCTGCGGCGGCGTTGATTATTGCTGTGATCAGAACCGCCCTGGAAGATCAGACGCTTCAGGAAGAGTTACCGGGCTATCGAGACTATGCACAGCGTATTCGTTATCGCTTACTTCCAGGGGTGTACTGAAACGCCTGCACCTGCAATCTGTTGGTCTCCTCATGCAATAGGAGAACTCTGGTCTGTCATACCTGGACCCGGTCCAAAACTACGCGACGTGATGTCAGCTTCGGGTCAAAAACTGCAGAAGTCGCCAGATAAAAAACGACGAGGCGCTTGAGGAGATCCTCAGCCTAGCGCCTTTCACACGCCACCACAGTTCCGCCCCCAATTCGGCTTACCAGCGCCGATATCTCGGCCGTGGAGAGGGAGCCCTCCCGCGCTTCTTTCTTGAACTTCTCCATGTGCCAGCTGGAGCCGGTGCCGTCCGACCGCAAGTTCATAGGGTTCGCAAAGTGGGACATTTTCGACAACACCGCCGGGAGACCGCAGGCCTCATTCTCCCCTTGCCGCAAGCACAAGGTCGAGGAGGTCCTCCAGCGTGGCGTCCTCGCGGTGGAGGCCGAACACCGCTTCCGGGATTTGCCGGGCTCTTGTCTGGCCGATGGCGCCGTCGGCGAAGTCGTGGAACTTTTCGACGACTTCCGGGCGTTCAAGCCGGTCCTCGGGGCCGCCGCGGGCGTTTATCGGGCCGGAAGTCAGGCGGTTACCGTCCTTCAGCACAAGCGTGACGTCGCCCCAGCGTCCCTCGGGGAAGCGCGCGTTGTAGGTCTCTTCCTCGGTGACCGAGGTGGCCGCCACCAGACGGGCGATCTCGCCGTCCTTTAGGCCGCTGCCCAAAATCTCGTCCGGGCCGACGCGGCTGCGGGCAACGGCGGCGGCGACCGGAAAGGCCAGACTGTACTGCGCTTGTGCCGTGGTCGCCGGCATGCCGGCGGCGAGCCGGGCCGATTCGTGGAACGTTGCGATTTCGATCGACGCCACGTCGTGGGCGGTAAGGCCATGGCGCTGGCGGAGGTTTATCGCGCCGTCGATCTGGGCATGCGCCCAACGGCAAACGGGGTAGGGTTTGATGTACTGCTCCTCGGTGAACCAGCGCTCGCCCAGGTCCGCCCAAAAGGGGGCCGCGTCATCCCCCTCGACGGTGATCGCCGGGGCGCCGGTAAAACCGCGCTCTGCCAGCAGCGCGGCCATCATCCCCGCGAGCGCGCCCCAGCCGGAGCCGTCGTGCAGCATCGTCGGATTGTCGATCTCGCGCATCATCTGGCTGCGCGGGCCGTGGTATTCGGCGATGCCGATGGCGTGGCGCAATTGGCCTCGGTCCAGACCGCGCAGGCGGGCGCCCATGGCGGCGACAGCCAGGGCGTTCCAGGCTCCGGAGGTATGATAATCCGCCACCGTGGCATGCAGCGCCGCACCCGCGCGCGAGGCGATTTCATAACCCTGGACGAGGACGACCAATGCCTCCCGCCCGGCGATGCCCGGCCGCGCGTCGGCCAGGGCCAGCAGAGCCGGCAACAAAGCGACGCCGACGTGGCCCTTGTTGGGGGCGTAGCCGTCGTGGCCGTCGAAATTGTCGATCTGCGTCGCGCCGGCATAGGCGGCGCCCACCAGGCCGGCTTGGCGTCCGTCGAAGATCATCCGCGCCGTCTCGGCGTCGGGTCCGGGCGCCATTTGGCAATAGGCGGTCTCGCGGGCGATGCGGCCCGCGTCGGTCGCAGAGGCCGCCGCCGCCACGCCGATCAGGTCGAGCAGCAAATCCTCGGCGTAGCGTACGACGGGCTCGGGTATCTGCTCGAACGTCAGGCCGAATGTGAATTGGGCAAAGGACTCGTAAGTATTGTTTTGAACGTGCGGCACGGCTCGGTCCCTCCCAAACGCATGCCGGATATTACCCCAATCCGCCCCTTTACGGCACGATCAGCGGCTGGCCGAAGCCCATTTCCTGCCGCACGGTGCCGCAGATCTCGCCATGGGTGACACCGGCGATGGCGGCGTTGACGACGCTCTCATATGTGTTTTCACCTTCGCTGTTGCAGGCGCGGGCGAGGTCGTCCCGGGCGCGCTGGACGGCGTTCTGATCGCGCTCTTGTTTGAAGGCAGCGAAACCGGCGAGGTATTTGTCGAGGCGGGCCGGATCCAGGCGTTCCTGCGGTGGCGGGCGGTCGGCCGGATCGTCCGCCACGGTATGGGCGTTGACCCCGACGACGACCTGCTCGCCGCTTTCGATCTTCTGTTGCCAGTCCAGCGCCGATTCGCCCAGCATGGTCTGTACCACACCGGCCTCGGCCGCGCGGTACATACCCCCGGCGTCGTCGATCTTGGCGATCACCGCCTCGATTTCCCCTTCCATGTCGTTCGTCAGGCTCTCGACGTAGTACGACCCGCCGAGGGGATCGATCACATCGTCAAGGTGGGCTTCGCCGCGCAGGATATTCTGCGTCGCCACGGCGATCTGGGCCGCCGCCGCCGTCGGACTGCCCAGCGCCTCGTCGTAACTGTCGGTGTGCAGCGACTGCAGGCCGCCGAAGATGCCGGCCATGGCCTGCACGGCGGACCGGGCGATGTTGTTGAGGGGCTGCTGGCGGGTGAGGTCGACGCCGGAGGTCTGGGCGTGGAAGCGGAAGCGGCGCGAGCGCCGGTCCTTGGCGCCGAAGCGCTCCGCCGTGATGCGGTCCCAGATACGCCGGCCCGCCCGGAACTTGGCGACCTCCTCGAAGAAGGAAATTGAGATATCGAAGAAAAAGCTGAACCTGGGCAGGAAATCGTCCGGCTCATGGCCCCGTTCGATCAAGTCATGGGCGTACTGAATGGCGCTCGAGATTGTCAGCCCCATGGCTTGGGCCGGCGTGGCGCCGGCCTGCTGCATGTGCTGGCCGACCACCGACAGTGCGTTCCAGCGCGGCGCCTCGCGCAGCATCCATTCGATGTGGTCGAGCATCAGCCGGCGCTGACCCGACAGCGCCACGCGGAAGAACATGTGCAGCGCCGTATAGTGCGAGAGATAATCGGACTGATTGGTCGTGCCCGCCAATTGCCGCCACGGTATGCCGCGCTGTTTGGCCACGGCAAACATGAAGGCCGACAGGGCGTAGGGCGCGGTGCAGCCGAGGCTGACGCCGTAGCGGTCGATGGGCAGCCCATCCAAGCAGACGCGCACGTCCTCGGCCGACGCGATGACGGTGCCGCAGGTGCCCAGCAGTTCCGGCTCGACCTCGTCCGGGTCGTAGCCCCGCATGTGCGAATTGCAAGGGGCCAGAAACAGGCCCGTCAGGCCGATGTCGTAAAGCGCCCGCATCCGCGCGTTGTAGTCTTCGGGCAGGCCCAGGCCGACGACGAGGCGGGGGCTCCAGGGCCGGCCCCGGTGCATGGTGGAATAAATCCCCCGCGTCCCCGGCGACTGACCGGGATAGCCGAGATCCGCCATATAGCGGCTCTGATCCCAATCATCGGGGCCGTAGATCGGCTTCACCGTGACGCCGGAGCGGTTGCGGCGGACATCCTCGCCCTCGAGGTGGGAAAGATAGTCGGCCTCCCATTTGGCCCTGGCGTCTTCGTGTATGCTCATGTCGTTCCCGGCGGTGTTGGTACCGAACAGTCGTTCAGTAGAAAAGATATCATCTGAATCGATCCGGAAGCAAGCGGGGGAGGTTCCAAACATGAAAATGAGTCATCAAATGACGCCCGGCCCAAGGTCACCCCTTGACTCGGCGGACCTACCGAGCGACCGTTCGGTATAACAATTAGAAACTTCGACGCGGGGGACCGGCGCGAATGAGTATCAGGACCGCAAGTCGCGCGACAACCGACAGGCCGCAGGAAAACCGGCGCGGCGACATGCTGGACGCTGCCGCGCGTTCGTTCGCGCGACAGGGCTATCACGGCACCTCGATCCGCGATATCGCGGCGGAGGTCGGCGTCCAGCCGAGCTCGCTCTACTATTTTTTCCGCTCCAAGGACGATCTCTTCGAGGCAGTCTACCAAAAGGGCATGGAGGAGATGCAGTCGTCGGTCGAGGCGGCGATCGCCACGGCGGACGATCCCTGGACGCGCCTGGAACGGGCGGCCATGGCGCACCTGCAGTCGCTGCTGACCAGCGCCGATTACAATACCCTGGTGGCCAACATCGTGCCGCGCGGCGACAGCGATCTGAACCGCCGTCTGATCCGGCACCGCGATTCTTACGAAAAAGTTTTCATCCGCCTGATCAAGGCGCTGCCACTGCCGCCGCGCACCGACCGCCGGATGTTCCGTCTCGCCGTTTTGGGCGCCCTGAATTTCGTCGTCAGCTGGTACCGACCCGGCGGCGCCACGCCCAAGGCCATTGCGCGCAAGATCATCCGCATGTTCCGCCGCCAGATGGACCCCCAAGCGGAGGACTGAGGCCGATGGCGCAGTTCAGCGTGATCCGCCAAGGCGCGGTCCTCAAAGCGGCGGTTTCGAACCCTCCGCACGGTTACATGGACGGCGATACGGAAGCCGAATTAACCGCTTTGCTGGACGAGATCGAATTCGACGACTCCGTCCGCGCCGTCGTGCTCACCGGCGGCGATCCCGACGTCTTTATCCGGCATTACGACGTCGGCGTGCTGGAGGAGAGATCGCGCGCGTTGGCGGCGAAAGGCATGAGTTTCGATACTGACCGGCCGGTGCCCGAATCGCCCTACCTCACCTGCCTGCGGCGGATCGAAACCCTGCCGAAGGCTTTCATCGCCGCCCTCAACGGCACGGCCATGGGCGGCGGTTTCGAGCTGGCGCTGGCCTGTGACATCCGTTTGGCGCAGGACGGCGAGTACGACCTCGGCCTGCCGGAGATCAACGTCGGCCTGCTGCCCGGCGCGGGCGGCACGCAGCGTCTGGCGCGCCTGATCGGTGAGGGCCGGGCGTTGGAAATGACCTTGCTGGGCCGCACCATCCGGCCGCTCGAAGCCGCGGCGCTCGGCATCGTTTCGGCCTGCGTCGAGGGCGACGTGGTGGAACACGCCATGGAAATCGCCGCTGAACTTGCCGCCAAACCACCGCGCGCGCTGGGCCATATCAAGCGGCTGGTGCGGGGCGCTGCCGGCCGGCCGCTGGCCGAAGGCCTGGCGGACGAGCGCACGTTGTTTTGCGATCTCATGGTCGACGATCAATCGATCGAGCTGATGGCCGAGATGAACGCCGGCAAGCGGGATATCCGTGACCGTAGATAGATTTTGTAACCCGGGATTTCAGAGCCATGCCGTCGATCGATAACGCCCAAGTCTTCCTGCCCGATCTCTGGGCGACCCATGCCCGGTTCTATCCCAATCGGGAGGCCGTCGTCTGCGGCAACGTGCGCCGGACCTGGGGCGATTTTGACCGCAACATGAGCCGCGTCGCCAACCGGTTGATTGCCGCAGACGTAGGCAAGGGTGACAAGGTCGCCGTGCTGATGGGCAATTCGGTCGATATCGTCGAGATCATGTTCGGCATCGTCCGGGCCGGCGCTTGCGTCGTTCCCTTAAGCGGATTGTTGACGGCGGAGCAGGTCGAAGGTCTCATCGCGGACAGCGGTTCGGTGGCGGTATTCTGTTCGGCTGAACAACGGTCCAAGATTGACGAGGTGCGCGGCGGCCTGACTTCCATTCGTGATGACGGCTTCATCGCCCACGGGTTTTCCGGCGACGGCTGGCACAGCTTCGATGATTATCTGGCCGGCGCGAGCGGGGAAAAGCCGAACGTCGCCTACGATCTCACCGACGATTTCAACATCATTTACTCCTCCGGTACGACGGGGCTGCCCAAAGGCATCGTGCAGACCCACCGGGTGCGCCAGCACTTTGCCTTCAGCAACGCCGTCGACCTCCGCTTTCACGACCAGTGCCGGGCGCTGACGACGACGGCGCTTTATTCCAACGGAACCTGGCTAATGCTGCTACCTGCCCTGTTCGCCGCCGGCACCCTGTTCGTCCTGCCGGAGTTCAGCCCCCGGGGGTTCCTTGAAACCGTCGAGCGCGAAAAGATCACACACACCTTTATGGTGCCGACGCAATACATCGTGACGCTGGACGATCCGGACTTCGACGATTACGACCTCTCGAGCCTGGAGACGGTGCTTTCCGCCGGTTCGCCGCTCAGGCCGGACACAAAGGCCGACGTGCTGCGGCGTCTGTCGCCCAACCTTTACGACCTCTATGGTTTTTCGGAAGGCTTCGCCACCATGAACCGGCCGCACATGCAGGCCGCGAAACCCGATTCGGTGGGCACGCCGACCATGGGGTTCGACGTCAAGATCGTCGACGACGCGGGCAACGAACTGGGCCCGAACGAAGTGGGCGAGATCGCGGGCTATGGCGCGGGCATGATGAAGGAGTACCATCGCCGGGCGGAAGCCACGGAGGCCGTTATCTGGCAGGCCCCGGACGGGCGCACCTTCCTGCGCTCGGGCGATATCGGCAAGCTCGACGAGGACGGTTGCCTTTACATCCTCGACCGCAAGAAGGACATGATCATCTCGGGCGGCTTCAACGTCTTTCCCGCCGATATCGAAGCCATCGTCGGGGAGCACGCCGACGTCCAGGACGTCACGGTGATCGGCATCCCCCATGAAAAATGGGGCGAAAGTCCCATCGCCCTGGTCATCCCCCGCGACGGCGCCGACGCCGACGGGATCCGCGCCTGGGCCAACGAACGCCTGGCCAAACACCAGCGCCTGGCCGCCGTCGAATTCCGCGAGGACTTTCCCAGGAACGCGCTGGGCAAGGTTCTCAAGCGCCTGCTGCGCGAGGACTTCGCGGAGAACGGGTAAGCGCTGCCGGTCTCAACCGGTTGAGCGGCACCGGCTTACCGGCGGCGGCCGCTCTGCGCCGCAATGAAGGCCAGAATGTCGGGGCCCAGCGACTGGTCCTTGGTGTTGAAGTGCATGGTAATCGAAATATGGTTGTGGCCGAGCACCTGCTTGATCGTCGGCAGCATTTTGTCGCGCTTGTATAGCCCGTCGATCAACAGCATGTTTTGCGCCTGGATGGGTGCCGGATCCAGTTCGGCATAAACGACGAACACCGGAATTTTCCGGCCCGGCAGGTTGCGGATCGACGACATGCCGTCGTATTTTGAGGCATCCTCGCCGAAATAACCGCGCTCTCCCGAATGTCCCAGCTGGCCGTCGCGCGTCAACTTGATTTTAAGCTCATAGGCCGGTCCGGAGACCAGGACGGCACCGGCGACGCCGTCGTTGTTGACGTGAAAGCGTTCGAAAAATACGTAGCTGGCGACGTGCGCCGACCCGGCGGAGGCGCCCATCAGAAAGATCCGCCGGGCGTCCCCGCCGAATTTGGCGCCGTTTTTCCGGATCCACTTGATCATAAGGGCGATATCTTCCGCGCCCGAGGGCCATTTGTTTTTTGGCGCGAAGCGGTAGTTGGCCATCATGCCGATCACGCCGTGACGGGCGAAGTAGGTGCCTAGGTTGGCATAGCGTCGCTTGTCGCCGCGGACGAAACCACCACCGTGCAGGAACACCACGACCGGCGTACGCTTGGTTTTCGGGCTTTCCGGCAGGTAGACGTCGAGTTTGTTGCGCGCGTCGGGGCCGTAGGCCTGATCGGGCATAACTTTGACGCCGTCCGTCGGCATTTTCGCCAGCAAAGGGGCGTAGAGCTTGGCGGTGGCACCCACGATATCGCGGGTTATCCGCGGTCCCATCTTGCGTATGGCCGCGCCGATCTCCGGCGGATTGGCCGACATCTGGGCCGACGCCGGACGGTCGAAAAACAGGACTATCGACAGCAATACCGGAAAAATCACTTTCGGCACGGCGCTCCCTCCTCCCTCTTCGGTCGTCAACTCCACGAAGCCGGCCAGACGGCGCAATTCAATCAATTGGCATCCCGCACTTTTTTGAGCACCGTCAGGAGATCGTATTCCATGGTTTCGTCGATGCTGATGACCGCCGCCTTCGGCGGCAGCCTGGCGAGCAACGGATCGTCGCGGGACCAGCTGGTGAGAACCGCGAGATCGATAGCGGACGTGCTGGTCATCGCATCCAAGGTGCGCAACAAATCAATGCCGTCGAGGCCGGCGAGCACGACAGACGAAATCACCAGTTCCGGCACCGTCCGGACGCAAAGCTCGAAGGCTTCAAAGGGCGAATCGGCGCCGACAACCCGGCAGCCGTTGCTTTCCAGATGATGCTGAAGAAGGGGTCGCAAAACCTGGTTGGGTACGACCAGCAGAACTTCGATCGTCTGCTCCACCGCCTCTCCGGGAGCATCCGGTTTTCCCGCCGGCAGATTGACCTGCCCCCCGAAAACTAGTCCAGCCCGGATGTTAGGATCGGGTTGGCTT
>CAZGTM010000084.1:0-12816 GCA_964528595.1 uncultured Rhodospirillaceae bacterium | reverse complement strand
AGATCATCCGGCTCGACGTGGCTGAGGTCATTGCGGCCCAGATAGGAGATGGCCAACTCGCGGAAGACGTAGTCCAGCAGCGAGGTGGACATCTTGATGGCATCGTTGCCGGAGACCATGCCCGAGGGCTCAAAACGCGTGAAAGTGAAGGCTTCGACGAATTCATCCAGCGGCACGCCGTACTGCAGCCCGATGGATATCGCGATAGCGAAGTTGTTCATCAGGCTGCGGAAGGCCGCGCCTTCCTTATGCATGTCGATGAATATCTCGCCGAGCGAACCGTCGTCGTATTCGCCGGTTCGGAGGTAAACCTTGTGTCCGCCCACGGTGGCCTTTTGCGTATAGCCTTTGCGCCTCTCCGGCAGCCGGTTGCGGTTGGCTTGTTGCCAGATTTGGTTGACCACGCGTTCGGCGACGACCTGCGGCGCATCTACAGGCGCGTCGTCGCCGTCGTCAACGCCGTCGAAGTCGTTGTCCGCCACGGCAGCCAGCGGCTGCGAGAGCTTCGAGCCGTCACGGTAGAGGGCATTGGCCTTGAGGCCGAGCCGCCAGGACAGATCGTACGCCGCCATGCAATCTTCTATGGTCGCCGTATTGGTCATGTTGATGGTTTTGGAAATGGCGCCGGAAATAAACGGTTGCGCCGCCGCCATCATGCGGATGTGGCTTTCCCAGGAAAGATAACGCGTGCCCTTCTTGCCGCAGGGGCTGGCGCAGTCGAACACCGTCAGATGCTCGTCCTTCAGTTCAGCCGCGCCTTCCAAAGTCATGGCGCCGCAGCAATAGGTGTTGGCGTCATCGATTTCCGACTGGCTGAAACCCAATTCCGCCAACATGTCGAAACCGAGATCGTCTAGTTTCGCCGCCTCGAGCCCCAGTTCATCCGTGCAGAAATCTTCGCCCAACGTGTATTTGTTGAAGGCAAATTTAATGTCGAAGGCGCTTTCGATGGCCGCTTCAAGGGCGTTGAGTTTTTCGATCGTAAAGCCCTTGGCCGCAAGCGATTCGTGGTTGATCCACGGGGCGTCCTTCAGCGTTCCATGTCCGACCGCATAGGAGGTGATGTTCCTGACTTGGTCGTCATCGTAACCCAGGGCTTCAAGCGCCTCGGGGACGCAACGGTTGATGATGCGGAAATAGCCGCCGCCGGCCAGCTTCTTGAATTTGACCAGAGCGTAATCGGGCTCGATGCCCGTGGTGTCGCAGTCCATCACCAGGCCGATGGTGCCTGTGGGCGCGATGACCGTGGCCTGCGCATTGCGGAAACCATGGGCGGCACCCAGCGTCACGGCTTTTTCCCAGGCGATGACGGCGGCTTTGGTGACTTCCTCATCCGGGCAGGCTTCGGCGTCGAGCATGACGGGCAGGGTGTTGAGCGCCTCGAATTCCCCCCGCATGGCGTTGGCGGCCCGGGCGTGGTTACGCACGACCCGCATCATGTGTTCGGCGTTGGCCTCGTATTCCGGGAAGGTGCCCAACTCGCCCGCCATCTCGGCCGACGTGGCGTAAGAAGTGCCGGTCAAAAGTGCCGAAATCGCGGCGCAAAGAGCGCGGCCCTCGTCGGAATCGTAGGACAGGCCATTGGTCATCAGGAGGCCGCCCAGATTGGCGTACCCGAGGCCCAGAGTGCGGTAGCGGTAGCTCAGTTCGGCGATCCGGTCGGACGGGAATTGTGCCATCATCACCGAGATTTCGAGCACCACCGTCCACAGACGGACGGCATGGCTGTAGGCCTGGGTATCGAAACTGCCGTCGGGCCGGCGGAATTTCATCAGGTTGAGTGAGGCCAGATTGCAGGCCGTGTCGTCCAGGAACATGTATTCCGAACAGGGATTGGATCCCCGGATTTCGCCGCCTTCGGGGCAGGTGTGCCAGTCGTTGATGGTGGTGTGGTACTGCACGCCCGGATCGGCCGAGGCCCAGGCGGCCTCGCCGACGTTCTGCCATAGATCGCGGGCCTTGAGCTTCTTGTGGACGGCGCCGTCCTTGCGCCCGATCAGTTCCCAATCGTCGTCGTTCTTGACGGCGCGCAGGAAATCATCGGTCACGCGCACGGAATTGTTGGCGTTCTGGCCCGAAACCGAGCGGTAGCCTTCGCCATCCCAATCCGTGTCGTAGGTATCGAATTCGATTTCGGTGTAACCCTGCTGGGCGAATTGGATTACCCGCTGAATGTAGTTTTCGGGCACCAGCGCGCGGCGGGCTTCCCGCATCGCCTTTTTGAGTTCAGGATTGTCCGACGGGCTGAAGCGGCCCTCGCCCTCAACCGAATGGCAGGCTTTCATGACCAGCGTTAGATGTTTGGCGTTGATCCTGGAGCCCGTGACCAGGGCGGCGACTTTCTGTTCCTCGACGGTTTTCCAGTTGATGAACTGTTCGACGTCCGGGTGATCGATGTCGACGATGACCATCTTGGCGGCGCGCCGCGTCGTGCCGCCCGATTTGATGGCGCCGGCGGCGCGGTCGCCAACTTTGAGGAAACTCATCAGGCCGGAGGACTTGCCGCCGCCCGACAGGTGTTCGCCTTCGCCGCGCAGGTTGGAGAAGTTGGTGCCGGTGCCCGAGCCGTATTTGAACAACCGCGCTTCACGCACCCACAGGTCCATGATGCCGCCTTCGTTCACCAGATCGTCGGCGATGCCTTGGATGAAACAGGCGTGGGGCTGCGGGCGTTCGTAGGCGGAATCCGAGGCCTTGACCTCGCCCGTCTTGAAATCGACATAGGAATGGCCTTGCGCCGGGCCGTCGATGCCGTAGGCCCAGTGCAGGCCCGTGTTGAACCACTGCGGCGAATTTGGCGCGCCCATCTGGTTGGCCAGCATGAAGCACATTTCGTCGAAGAACGTGCGGGCGTCGTCCTCGGCGTCGAAGTAGCCGCCCTTCCAGCCCCAATAGGTCCAGGTACCGGCCAACCGGTCGAAGACCTGACGGGCATCGATCTCGCCGGTCTGGCGGTCTTTTTCGTCCATCGCGTCGAGCGCGTTGCCGTCCGCTTCGCGGCGCCACAGCCAGGAGGGAACATCGTCCTCCTCGACCATCTGCAGTACCGACGGTACGCCCGCTTTGCGGAAATATTTCTGGGCAATGACGTCGCAGGCGACCTGCGACCAGCCCGCCGGGACTTTGAAATTCTCCAGGTGGAACACCACCGAGCCGTCCGGATTGCGGATCTCACTTGTGGTCTCGCGGAAGGGAATGCCCTCGTAGGGCGACTTACCTGCATCAGTGAATAGACGGCGAACGCGCATGGGACCCTCTGCTTATGCCTGCTCTCGGTTCTGGTTTTATGAAACGACACCGGCTCATTCCGGCCATGACCCCGTGACCTCTTCAAAGAGGGGCCAGACCAACCGAACAATTCGAAGTCACTCCACTCGCGGGTAAAACCCGCCTCCCTAGCCGGTGCCGCCGGGGTTCTCTGCCGCCAAACCTATTATTGGGCCATGTGGCTTTTTGTGGTTCCGGGCCTTCCAATCAGCGGATATCCAGCGTTTTTGCTCCGGATTGTCCGTCTAGATGTTGAGCCCCCTAGGCACCGAAGACACAAAATATGGCAAGTGCTTGTATGACGCAAGGTCAAAGACACAAGATATTGTAGTTTTTGAACTTGACAGCGCGTCATAATGTTCCGTAGTTGCCAAGGCTCATGGTCCCGGCACCGGCTGCTGGATTGCTTCCTGCTGGACGCACCGGGTCGGCGCGCATATAGTCCACCCAACACGGCCAAGAGGCTGCAAATTAGTTTGAGGATTGGCGCAGATCATGAGTTTTTTTCTCGGCATTTTCACCTGGTGGAAACGGGCGACCATGGGGACCCGGCTCTACACCTGGTACAAGGGGGAACTCGTGGGAACGGACCGGTATGGCAACAGCTATTACCGGGAGAAGGGTTATACCGGCCGGGACCAGCGCCGCTGGGTCATCTATCAAGGTGATATCGAGGCCTCGAAGGTGCCACCGGAATGGCACGCCTGGCTGCATAAGACAATCGACCAGGCGCCGGCCGACGACGCGGGGCCCTCGAAAGCCTGGCAAACCGAACACCACGCCAACGTTACCGGAACGCCGTCCGCCTACCGTCCGCCGGGGCATCCCTCGATGGGTGGCCGCCGCGCCGCTGCGACCGGCGATTACGAGCCTTGGCAACCGTCTTAAGCCGCAGCGCCTGCAGCCGGGGAATTAGGGGCAACGGAAAATGGGCGGAAATTTAGTTGAAACCTTGATCGGTGCCGTGGTCCTGGTCGTCGCGGCCGGATTTCTTTTCTTCGCTTATGGCCGGGCCGATGTCGGTGCTGTCGCCGGTTATGAGGTCATCGCCAAGTTTGAGCGCGTCGACGGGTTGGCGATCGGCTCCGACGTGCGCATGAGCGGCATCAAGATCGGTACGGTGTTGAACCAGACCCTCGACAAGGTCGATTACCTGGCCGTCGTCCGGTTGAGTGTCGATCCTGCAGTCAAGTTGCCCGACGACACGTCGGCCGAAATCGTCTCCGACGGACTGCTCGGCTCGAAGTATGTGTCGCTGGTACCCGGCGGCGCAGATGAAATCATCGAGGCGGGCGGTGAAATCAAGTTCACCCAAAGTTCAGTCAGCCTGGAACAACTCATCGGCAAACTCATGTTCAGCGAATCCAAGGACGAGGCGGCTAATTAACCGCGGTCCCGGTAGGTGGTCGGATGCCTGACCAGAAAGACTCCAAACAATCCTGGAATGCGGACCAGTACGCCGACAACGCGCGCTTTGTCTCGGACCTTGGCGCGCCGGTGCTCGATCTGCTGCAGCCCGTCGAGGGAATGCGCGTTCTCGACCTGGGCTGCGGCGACGGCGCGTTGACGGAGAATATCGTCGCCGCGGGCGCCGACGTCCTGGCCATCGATCACAGCCCAAGCCAGATCCAGGCCGCCCGGCAGCGCGGTCTCGACGCACACGTCGAGGACGCCTTGGCGATGAGCTTTGAGCGGGAATTCGACGCCGTCTTCAGCAACGCCGTGCTGCACTGGATCAAACCGCCGGAGGTCGTGGTCGCCAACGTCGCCCGCTCGCTCAAGCCGGGCGGACGCTTCGTCGGCGAGTTCGGCGGCCACGGCAACGTCGAGGCCATCCGCTCGGCAGCGCTCCAGGCCTTGAGCAGGCGCGGCATTGACGGCCTTGCCGTCGATCCCTGGTTTTTCCCCACCCCCGATGAGTACCGCGCGCTGCTCAGCGCAGAGGGTTTCGATGTCCAATCCGTCGAACTGATCCCCCGGCCGACGCCGTTGCCTGGCAGCATGGCCGCCTGGATCGAAACGTTGGCCCAGGATTTTATCGCACCGGTGCCGGAGGCGGAGCAGGCGGATTTTCTGTCCGGCGTCGAGGAGGACCTCAAGCCGCACCTCCAGAAGGAAGACGGTTCCTGGTTCGCCGACTATGTCCGCTTACGGTTTGCCGCGACGCTGGAACCATCGTCATGACCGCGCGCTGGGCCGCCGCGGCCGCCGGCGTTATCGTGCTTGCCGCTCTCCAGGCATCGGCGCAAGGCCTCATGCAGCCGCGCAAAAAAGCGGTGCTCCAGGCGCTCGACAAGGTAACTGCGCGGATCACCAAGCTCGAGGTCGGCGTCGGCAAGGGCATCCGCTTCGGCAGCTTGTTGATAACGGTGCGCACTTGTTCGAAGCGCCCGCCGGAGGAGCCGCCCGAGGTTACCGCCTTCCTGGAGATCATCGACGACAAACCTGGCGAAGCGCCGGAGAACCTCTTCAGCGGTTGGATGTTCGCCTCCAGCCCGGCATTGTCGGCCGTCGAACATCCGGTCTACGACGTCTGGGTAATCGATTGCGTCGCCGATGAATCGGGCGGCTTTGAAGGGCTGAATTAAATTCCGATAGCAATAGAGTCCAATGCCGCAATGTTGTGATTGGCGCCGGCATTCCGAGAACAGGCACTCTGGGGCTATTGTAATCGGCAACAAAACCTATGGCGGTGACACTCATTCGGTTGACTTTGCCCACAACGACAGTGACCTTACGAAACGCTTCGTGAACAAGGAGACCCACGAGGGCAAGCACTTCGACTGGCGCAGGCCCGACCGCTACAATTGTTCCCCCGGCTGATTTGGCAATTGCTCAAAGAGGAAACTTCATGACGTCTCGTACCGTGTGGGCCTATGACACCCTGGTGCTCCGCAATCCCAAGTTGGTTCTGGTCGTACTGCTCTCAGTACTGGTTTTCTTCGGCTATCACACAAAAGACTTCAAGTTGGACGCGTCGGCCGACTCCTTGCTGCTGGAAGACGACGCGGATCTCAAGGCGTTTCGGAAAATTAACGAGCGATATCCAAGCAGCGACTTGCTGGTCGTAACGTACACCCCCCACAAAGATCTGTTCTCGGACCAGGCGTTGGCGCCTATGAAGCAGCTCCGTGAAGAGCTCAAGAAAGTCTCCATCGTGGACACGGTATTCACGATACTCGATGCCCCGCTGTTCAAAAGTTCGGATGTAGATATTCAATCCCTGGAGGACGGCATTCCCAACCTGGAGACACCCGATATCGATCGGGTCAAGGCCAGGGACGAGCTGGTCAGCAGCCCGATATACCGCGATCTCATCGTCAGCGCGGATGGCCGAACCGCTGCTCTGTTGTTGGGGCTGGTCGAAAACGAACAGTTAAAACGCCTGCTCAAATCTCGAGACGAATTGCGGGAGAAAAGACGTCAAACCGGTCTCTCTGCAGATGAAGCGCGAAGCCTGAAAGTCATCACCGCCGAATACGATCAGGTTAAGGAAACGAGGAACGCCCAACGCCACATCGACGTTGCCCTCATCCGAAACATCATCGAACCCTACCGCCAGCACGGCGTTTTGCACCTCGGCGGATTGCCGATGATTACCGACGACATGGTGACGTATGTGCGCAACGACCTGATGGTCTTCGGCGGCGGCGTTCTGGCTTTCCTGATCATTATCCTCACCGTCATTTTCCGAGAATTTCGCTGGGTTGTGCTGCCCCTTCTCAGCTGCTTTTACGCAGGATCGATCATGATCGGCGTCCTCGGATTGATCGGTTGGAAGGTCACCGTCATCTCCTCCAATTTTCTAGCGCTGATGCTGATCATCACCATCTCGATGAACATTCACTTGATCGTGCGCTACCTGCAGCTCCATCGAGATTATCCGGATGACGATCAGTTGACGCTGGTCAGAACCACCGCCCACAAGATGGTGAAGCCATGTTTTTACACGGCGCTGACCACGGTGATGGGATTTAGCTCTCTGGTCGTGAGCGACATCAAGCCGGTCATCGATTTCGGCTGGATGATGAGCGCCGGTTTGGCGGTGACGTTTGCCACTTCGTTTCTGCTTTTCCCCAGTTTGCTGTTGGTGTTGAAGAAAGCTGAAACCAAACCCGCAGTCGACCGCAGCCGTTTCCTTTTGCCTGCGTATCTGGCCCGACTGACGCAGTTCCAAGGCAACAAGATAATGGCGCTAGCGGTCGTGTTGACCGCCATGAGTGTCGCGGGAATATTTCAGCTGCGCGTCGAGAACAGCTTCATCAACTACTTCAACGACGGCACTGAAATTTATCAGGGCCTCAAGCTCATTGATGAAGAGCTCGGCGGTACGACGCCCTTGGAGATATTGGTGAAATTCGACGATGACGACATCGAGGAATTGACCGAGGAAGATCTCAAGGAGATGACCGAGGAAGAGATCGAGATGGAGCGCGAGTACATGGAAGCGCGCCGCACCAAGCCGGAGTTATGGTTCACCCCCACTAAGATCCAGATCATCAAGAAAACCCACGACTACCTCGAGAGTTTGCCCCAATTCGGTAAGGTGCTCTCGCTTGCTTCGTCGGTACGGGTTGCCGAAGAATTTGCTGAGAAGGAGTTGGACGGCATGGAGTTGGCCATCCTCTACACCAAAGCTCCCGCCTCGGTAAAAACGAATCTTATCGACCCCTATGTCTCTATCCCCGACAACGAAATTCGGCTGACGGCGCGGGTGTTGGATTCGCAACCGGATCTGCGCCGCAAGGAGTTGCTGGAGACAGTGCGCCGCGGCCTGGGAAAAGAGCATGGGTTCCAGGAAATCGCGAGCTACAAGCTGCTGATCGAGGATGTCAACCTGAGCGGGCTACTGGTACTCTACAACAATATGCTGCAGAGCCTGTTCGCCTCGCAGATCAAGACCATCGGCGTGGTGATGCTTGGTATCGGCATCATGTTCCTGGTGTTGTTCCGCTCGATCACCTTGTCGATCATCGGCATTCTGCCGAATTTGTTGGGTGCGGTCGTCGTGTTGGGGGTCATGGGCTGGGCGAAAATCCCCATGGATATGATGACCATCACCATCGCTGCCATCACCATCGGCATCGCTGTCGACAATGGCATTCACTACATCTACCGCTTCAGGGAAGAGTACGCCGTAACCAACAGTTACGTGGAAACGCTGCATATTTGCCATTCCAATATCGGCAAGGCGGTGTTCTACACCACCCTGACCATCATCTTCGGCTTCTCAATCTTGATGCTGTCCAACTTCATTCCGACGATCTATTTCGGTGTGCTGACCGGGGCGGCCATGTTGATCGCTCTTTTGGCGGCGCTCACGGTGCTGCCAAAGCTGATATTGATGTGGAAGCCGTTCGGCTGATGCCGGATCGAACGACCACAAGGTTGGCGACGCTTATGTGACAGAACTTTGTTGTCAAGATTGGCGAAGATTTCGCCTTCAAGTAGAGACGCATCGCTTCGTGAGTCAGGTCCACACGGGGTCATAGACCGTCATTTTGAGCGGCGCTGGATCACGTCCGATTTGCCCAGCAAAACTGACCTCGAAATCAAGTCGGTCTGCTTCGAGGAATTAATCGGAACAAATTTGGCTCGAGTCGCGACGGCGGGGGTAGCCAGGAGCGGACTCGCCGATAGTATTAATTTGATACACCATGACAGAGTGCTTGCTCGCAACGCACACGATACATGTCAATTGGTGCCTGTCTCAACGAACCAGGTCTGCATGGTTCCTCTTCCCTTAATGTTTATTGGATCAAGTTTTTCGAGCGGGAATCTATCTTCCAGTCGTTCGGCAAAATCGGAACTAATGTGAATTTTTCCGACCTTGCCAGTTGTTTCCATTCGGGCAGCGATGTTCACTGCGTCCCCCCAAACGTCGTAATGAAATCGCCGGATGCCGACAATCCCCGCAACGACTTCCCCACTGTTGATGCCGATGCGAATGTCGATGTGGTGGCGATGGGCAATACTGACTAATTCCTTTGCAACTTCGATCATTTTGACAGGGTGGTTTTCAAGCGGCTGCGGCGCACCACCGACGACCATGTAGCCGTCACCGATCGTGCGTATTTTTTCGACCCCCGCGTCATCGCAAACGTCGTCAAACTCGCTGAACAAATTATTCAGCGTATTGACGGTTTCTGCAGGGTCTTGATTGGCGGATAAGGCGGTGAATCCTGCAATGTCGGCAAACAGGATCGATACATCGGCGTGGCGGTCAGCGATCAATTGGTCCGGATTGTTTTTCAAGCGTTCTGCGATAGTTTCCGGGATGGCATTCAGCAAAAGGTCATTCGCCTGACGATGGGCGATTTCCAATTCTTCTTTGGCTTTATTCAATTCATCTTCAGCTCGCTTGCGTTCGGTGATGTCGGTGACGATGTTGACGATACCACCTGTGGGGGTCGGTGCGGTGTTGACCTTCAGGGTCTTTCCAAGGACTGTTGTTCGTTCCCAACTTTGAGGTTCAAACTCAGCTGGGAGATCACCGATGCCCTCAAACGCGTCAGGATCATCCGTGCCAAAATCACCGCGCAGCGCTTGATAGTCGTTTTCGACCCGGTACGATCCACCGACTTTCAAAAGATCATCGGGGAAATCGTAGAGCTCGCTGTATTGCGAATTGAAGAAAACGTAGTTTTTGTGTCGGTCGATGTACCTTACGCCGCCCGGCATATTGTCCAAGACCGTCCGAAGCTGCGCCTCTTTTTCCGCCAGTTCATTCTCGGCCCGCTTGAGATTGGTAACGTCCGTGAGCGCGATTACAGAGCCGCCGTCACCGGTTTTGGTATCGGTGACGACAACCCAGGTACCATCAGCAAAACTGGTTGAGTATTGCCCTTTGGGATTACGATGTAATCGCATGCCTCTATCAATGAATTCCTCTGTCGGGACATCGAAATTGTCACCAAAACCGACTTCGGTCAGTCGCACCAGCATGTCTTCAAAGTCGGTTCCAATTCCAATTTTTGCCTCCAGTTTGGCGAGCGAGGCGAATTTCTGATTGAATATCGTTAGTCGGTCTTTGTTGTCAAAATAGGCGAACCCCTCTCCCATTGCGTTGACGGCGCCTGTCAAGGTTCGCTCGGCGGTTACCGCTTTACTGACGAAATATCCGGCGAAACCAAAAATGACGGTCGACGAAATCAGAACATTCAAGAGAATAAATGTTCGCTGCGTCGTCTCATCAACATGTAGGCCCTGGCTGGAAAAATAATCGTTGAACAAAACAGTGATGAGAATGTTCGCTCCATAAAGTAAGAACCAAATAGTCGCCTGTCTAATGGGCAGAAACACAAGGGCAACGATGGGGCCGCAAAGCGCCCACGTAATGACCAGTCCGGAATCGTACAGCCCTCCGATGCCCCACTGAACGAACGATGGAATGTAGATGATGCATACGATCTGCGTGTAGATCGCGAATCGGATGTTTTTGCGAATGTGGGAGCCGAAGAGAGAAAACGAAACAATCAAGACAAACAGAATGGGCAACGCCGTCACGAGGCCCCATCCAAATAAGAAAAAGTACATCGCCGCCCAAACACAGCCGGCCGCAATGCACGAGCCGGAAATCAGAAGTATTGCGAGTTTTTCAAGACGGACTGTTTCCGAATCATTTTCGTCGTAGGCAAATTGCGACAACGCAATCATCTCCGTCCCCCTCCCCCTGAACCGGTGTATTGCTTTCGGCAATTACATTCTTGAACTTTATATCAAATCGAACGGTCGGAAATGTGGAGATTG
Organism: uncultured Rhodospirillaceae bacterium; assembly: GCA_964528595.1. Taxonomy (GTDB): domain Bacteria; phylum Pseudomonadota; class Alphaproteobacteria; order UBA2966; family UBA2966; genus CAYFKJ01. Next base: position 1,800 of record CAZGTM010000084.1, on the reverse strand, counting down.
AGATAGCTGGTCGAGGTTCCGATTTGGGTCAGAGGGGCGATGTGCCCAGAACCGCGTTCCCATATCAGAAATAGCCAGAAGCAGACCACTTATTCGGCTTGATTTACTGGAGCAGCGATCCACCAAACATTGTCGCACGGGTCTTTGATCCCCGCCATTCGTTCACCATGCGGTCGATCATTCGGCTCCATCAAAGAGACCGCCCCCTCGCGCAAAGCATGAGCGTAAACCGCCTCAGCGTCATTAACTCGGAGATGCATCTGAGAAACATTGACGGGAAAAGTGTCCGTGGCCTCATTCAGCATCAACAGAGATTTCCCGATCCGTAGTCTGACGTGTTGAACCGTTCCATCATCATAACGGTTCTCCTTCACCACGACAGCGTCGAACACAACACAAGCGAACGCAATCAGTCTGTCTGCATTCTTGACAGTGAAGTACGGCGTAAGAGGATACTCTTCTTTGGGGATCAGTATGCTCATCGGCGCGCTAGCCTCCTGTGTTCACATTTCCTCTGCGAGTCACTGTTCCGAGATTTGCGAGTTTACTTCATAGCGGAACCGGTTTCCGCTTTGGGCCGGAAGCCGACCTTTTTGAGGCCGTTCTTCAAAGTCAGTTCGTAGCCAATAGGGGACATCGCAAGGAAACCCGCGCAGTCAAATGACTGAAACCTCGTTTCAACATTTCCCGAAGTGCCGACCTCGGCTATCATTGAACCCAGGTCGGGCAGTTCTCTGGGGAATATCGTTTTGGGATGATGGCCCGTGACCGATGAAGCTGTGGAACAGAGGCTGACCACAAACCTCGCTGCCGCCGTCGCGGCCAAATGGCCACCACGCTGGCCGCCTATCGCTGGCGGTTTGGCGGTGCTTGTGATGGTAACTGGTATTGCTCTCTGGCGGGGGCAGATCGTTGCGGCGCATGCGGTCGAACGGACAGATGAGGAAGAGGTTCATCAAGCCCACCACGGCACGGACAACGCCGAGGCCCACGATGCCTTTCTTGAGGGCTGGGCGCATTACAAACTCCTGACGCCCGAGTCTCTTGCCAAGGCGATCCCCTTCTTTGAGGAAGCCATTAACCTCGACCCGAATTACGCCCAAGCCCACGCCGCGTTGGCCTCGGTCTATTGGGACGTGTATCAGAACGACTGGGCCTTCGACCTGGACATGCCGTCGTTCCGCGCCGAGAGCCGGGCGAACGAACATTTGGAGGAAGCGCTCAAGGCGCCGACGCCTCTCGCCCACGTGCTACAGTCACGTATGTTCGCATCGCTGGGATTCCCCGACGAGGCCGTGCTAGAGGCGGAAAAGGCCGTGGCTCTGGAGGCTAACGACGCGGTGGCCCTGGCGGGCCTTGCTAGCGCCCTGGTCCAGACCGAACGGCCCAAAGAAGGCCTCGCTTACATTGAAGAAGCTATACGGCTCGATCCGCATCTTCCGCCGAGCTACCTAATCACGCTCGGCGGAGCCCAGTTCGGCATGGAACAATTCGATGACGCCGCGGTCACATTCGAGCGCGCGGTCAGGCGCAATCCCGAAAATGAGCTGCCGTTGATCTATCTCGCATCAAGCTACGGGCATATGGGACGGATCAAGGACGCCGATGCCGCAATCGATGCCGCAAACGATATGCGTGCCAAGCGTGGGATTGGTGACCTAACCCTCGAAAATATTGCGACCTTCTCCTCTTCCAGCCCGTTTCGGGGTGAGATCGACTTTCCGCTCTTTGGCGGGAGGTTGGCACAGGAGCGTGTTCGCGCTGGGCTATCCAGCATACCCGCGCTCACGTGGCAGTATC
>CAZGTM010000083.1:0-12888 GCA_964528595.1 uncultured Rhodospirillaceae bacterium | reverse complement strand
AAACATCTCGTCCGAGAACGAACGAATCCTTGCCCATGAAACGCAGGAAGTACTGACCCGTCGCCCCGCCCAGCCGGCTGCCGCGTTTTTTCAGTACCTCCAGCAGACCGACGTAGTCGTCGTCGGGCCAACCGGCAAAGAACTTTCCGGCGCTGCCGTGTTCGCGCGCCAGATCGGTGATGAAAATGGCATTGGCCCGCACCGACATGATTTTCTGGGCGTGCCTGACGATGTTGGTGTCTTTCAACAGCCGATCGATATCATCGTCCGAGAACATGGCGACGCGCGCCGGGTTGAAACCGAGAAAGGCCTCCTCGAACCCGGGCCATTTCGTTTCGATGACCTTCCAGGAAAACCCGGCTTGGAAAACCCGCTTCGCCATTTCCGCCAGCCAGCGGTCGTCGGGAATGGCCGCCAGTTGGCGTGCGATCTTGACCTCCGGCATTTTTGCCAGCAGAGCTTTTTCGCCGCCGTGGCGGGCGGCCGCCCGCTGCCATATCGTGCTGAAATCTTCCATCGTTTCCCCACTTAAGCCAAAATGAGGTGCTGCCGTGCGGCAGCCGCCAATTCGTTCAGAAATCCGTCCCAGGAATCTGACACCTCCTTGCGGAAAATGCGCATGGTTGGATGCCAGATCGCACCGTCCGTACCAAGCGATACGTAGTTCCGTTTACCCACCGCGAATGTCAAGGTCGGCACCCCCAACGCCGCCGCCAACTCCCCCGCCGCGGTATCGCTTGCGATAACCAGGTCGAGACTCGATATCAAGGCAGCAACCTCGTCCAAGTCGTTCTTCAGGTCGAGGTCGTCCCAGGTATGGACTTCGACGTCATACAATTGGCGGATTTCAGCTCGCTCGTGAGTGCTGTCAACGTATTGCAGGTTAATGAACTCAACGCCTGAAATTTCGAAAATCGGTTCCAAATTACGAGGCGCCGCCATGGTCCGTCGGTTTTTTTCCGTCTGCGGCGTATTGTTCCAGGTCACTCCAATCTTGGGTTTGGGGCCCAACTGCACTAGACGCTTGGCCCAGCTGTCACGGCTGCTTGGATCCGGTATCAGATAGGATTCGGCAACTCCTTCGAAGGCCTCCAGCGTGGGGCGGAGGAAGCGGCCTAGGCAGGTGAAGGGAAACTGATAGTCGAAGGCAACTTCACCGGACAATGCCGCCTCATACGGGCGGGGAAAGACCTTTGCCTCCGGCATCGAGCGGGCGAAGAGATCGACCAGTCTCGGATCGCACTGGATCGCGACATCGGCACCGGCTTCGATCAGGTCCGGGATCATGCTGGCATACCGGAGTTCATCGCCCACGCCCTGCTCGCCCCACAGGACGATGCTGCGGCCTGACAAATCTGATCCATCCCAGAGCGGTTGGGGAAATCTGCCGATCCCATAGTCATATTTGTCGGTCTTAAATCGCCATTCAAATTCGGCCCAGCCTTCGGCGATCTCTCCCATGGCCAGCAGGGTCATTCCGAAATCATAGTGTAGATCTGCATCCTCGGGGCGGCGGGCGAGGACGGCGCGATAGGTCGCCATGGCTTGATCCAAGTCCCCTTCCTCCCACAGCACGTTGGCCAGATTTCGATGGGCATTGGCGTGGTCGGGCCGGATCGCAATAGCGGCGCGGCAGGCCTCGGCGGCGTCATCGAGATTCCCCCATGCCAACTGTATGCCGCTGAGGTTGCTCCAGGCATCCGCATGGCCGGGATCGAGTTCGATGGCGCGGCGGTAACAATTCTCTGCGTCGGCGAGGTTCTCCAATTGCTTATGAGCATTGCCGAGATTGCTGTGGGCGTCCGCCTGGACCGGATCGATTTCGATGGCCTTGTGAAAGGCGACAAGGGCATCGTCAGTCCGGTCCAACTCAAGCAGAACATTGCCGAGATTACTGTGGGCGGCTGCGATGGACGGCTCGTTGTCGATCGCTTTTTGAAAACTCTCGGCTGATTCTTGAAGCCGGTGCAGCGCCCACAATGCGTTGCCGAGATTGCTGTACGCCAGGGCGTAGTCCGGCTTCAGCGCGACGGCCTGGGTGAAGCTCTGAAGCGCTTCCTCCTTCCGCTCCAAGGCCAATTGCGCAAGCCCCAGATTGTTGTGATAAACGGGATTATCGGGAATTCCCCGAAGGGCCACGGAAATTAGCCGGACCGCATCTTCGTTGCGGCCGGCATCATGCGCCAACATGCCGAGGAGATGGTTGGCGTCGGGATGATCGGGTACCAGCGTTACGACCTCGCGGTAGAGACGCTCAGCCTCGGCCCGGTTGCCCTCCTGGTGAAGCTGAAATCCCCGCTGAAGAATTTCCGCCACATGTTGGGGCGCGGACTGGCCTGGGCCACCCGTTTTCTTGGCGGCTTTTTTAGCCAACTTTTCCCGGCGTCGTCTTTCGGCTCTATTCAACGGGTACTTCCCATTCAATCCTCGGGTCCGTTGGATGGTATCGAATTACCCACCCGACTGAAACGCTTCCACCTTACGACGCCGGTCCGCGCAGGCCGGCCAAAAAGGCTTTGATGCGGTCATAAAAGATTTCCGCGCCGACGCAACCGAGCACGACGGCGATGGCCAGAAATTGGATTCCGGTTATCACGTTGCCAAGTATGATAACCGCCAGAAGGGCCGCGATAACGGGTTTGAGAAAAAACAGGTAATTGGCCCGGCCCACGTCGGGCACGGTCGCCAGTCCCCACAGCCACAGGATGAATCCGAGACAGGTGTTCCAGATACCCAACGTCAGGATCGATAGGTAGGCTTGGGGTTCCCGATCGAACAGGGTCGCCGGATCGACCCAGATCCCCCAGGCGATGCCCACCGTCGTCCACAGCGCAATGGCGCCGAGCAGAAACGTCAGGGTGGTCATGCGGATGGCGCCGTAGCGCCCGATCAGTGGTCGCACGAGAACAAGGTACACCGCACCGATGGCGGCGCAGCCAACCGCCAGGATGACGCCTTTCAGGGATTCGCCCCCCATCTGCAACTGGGCGATATAACCGTCGGTGAGCAGGAAAATGACCCCGCCGAAAGCGCCGATCCCGCTGATGATCTTGGGCGCCGTGACGCGGTTGCCGTTAATCACGGCATCGGCGACGACGACCAGGATCGGCATGGTGGTGACCAGCGTGGCGACCTGGACGACGGAGGCGAAGTCCAGTGACCAATGAAACAGCAGCTGACCCAGCGCCATGCCCGTCGTCGACAGCAACACGACCCGGATGGGATCCTCGCGCAAGGGCTGAAGGAGATCGCGGGTCTCTTTCCGCGACAGGGCCACGATCAGCAGCGCCAGGCTGCCGATCAGGTAACGCCAGACTGAAACCTCGGGCCCGGCGATGCCGGACAGGACGGCGAAAAACTCACTGGTCGCGTGGGCAAAGACGCCGAGGAACGCAGCGGTGTAGGCCCAAAAGACAAGAGTGCCGGATCGTTCCATGATTGCGCCATCCCTTCCCGGGGCAGGTCATGATCGAATTAACCGTATCGGAAGGAAGAACGCGCATCCCGCGACAACCGGTCACGCCCCGACTATGGTAGCGCCGGGACAGGGAGGTCAGTTTTTCGATGAGCCGGACGAATAGCAACCGGAAAATTGGTGATCATGCAGCGGGTGGAGCTGGAGCGAAGCCTGACAACGTGGGCTTCGGCATCGCGCTTGCGGTATTGGCGATGTTGTTGATCGCCGCCATGGACGCTACCGGCAAACTTCTGACGCAGAACTACCCGATCGCTCAGGTGCTGGCCGTGCGATTCGTCATTTTTTCGGCGTTCGCCCTGTTCCTGGCCCTCAAAGGCGGAAGTCTGGTTCACTTCCGGACACAGCAGATGAGCGTGCAGGTGTTGCGGGCCGGCGTTCTGATCGTCGAGGTTTCCGTCTTTATCTGGGCCTTCAGCCTGATGCCGTTGGCCGACGCTCATGCCATCGCCGCGGTGGCGCCGCTGATCGCCACCATGCTGGCGGGATTTTTTCTCGGCGAGAAAATAGGCTTGCGAAGATGGATCTGCGTCGCAGCGGGATTTGTCGGCGCCCTGGTCATCATTCGGCCGGGCCTCGGCGTCATGACCTGGACGGCGGTTTTACCGCTCGCCGGCGCCTTCCTCTGGGCGGGTTACCAGGTGTTGTCGCGCAAGGTGACGCTGGGCGACAGCGCCGAAACCACCGTGCTGTTCACGGCAGGCTTGGGAGCCGTGGTGTTCTGCCTGGCCGCCGCCTTTCAATGGCAGCCGCCAACGACCGAGGGCTGGATGTTGCTCGCGTTGACCGGCGTTCTGGGCTCGTTGGGCCACTATATATTGATAAAGGCCCTGGAAATGGCGCCGGCGTCGACCCTTCAGCCCTACAACTACACGCTCTTTCTCTGGGCCATCGGCATCGGTTTGATCGTGTTCGACGCCTTGCCCGATATGCTGACGTTGCTGGGCGCCGCGATCATCGTGGCGGCGGGAATTGCCGCCTCGGACGCCGGCCGCGCCGCCTTATTTCGCCTCAAGCGCTGACGAAGCCATTTGCGGCGCGCCGTCGACTGCGGCAAAATCGTTTGCATGAACAAGATGGACCGGGAAATCGATACCGCCGACGCGAAGCAACGCGTTTTCGAATACGTGAAACGCAAGGGTGCTCTGGCGGTCGGCGTGGCCGACCTGGAAGCGGTGGAGCGGATTGCGCCAAAGGGACACCGACCCAGCGATCTCATGCCGCGCGTGAAATCCGTCATTGCCCTGGGCGTCGGCGGCCAGACAAAGGGCGCCTGGGGCGTCACGGCCAAGGCCATGACGTTTTTCGGAAGCACCGAAGGCATGGCCTATAAGATCGCCTACGGCCTGGCGTTTTTTATCGAACATACCTTTGCCAAACCCTCGGTCTACACGCCGCCCGACCTTGATCCCGAGCTTGGCGCCCGCTATCCATTGCAAAGCCTGAAGTTGCATGCCGAGGTGGCCGGCATCGGCGCGCGGTCCCTGGCCGGCGACATCCTGCTGCACCCGGAATTCGGCTACATGTACTTCGCGTCGGTGTTTACCGAGCTCGAGCTGGAACCGGACAAGCCGATGGAAACCAACCCGTGCCCCGCGCCCAGCTGCGCTAAAATGTATCACCAGACGGGACGTACGCCGTGCATGAAGTTCTGTCCCGCCCAATGCCTCTCGGGTGAGGTGGACGCCGACGGCAACCAGGCTGCCATGCGTTACGACATGGCGGCATGCGCGGAACTCACCCAGCAATACGAAGCCGTCCCCAAGGCCATCGTCGCCTCAATGGAGGCTGACAATCCCGCCGACCGCGACGACGCCTTGTTCGGCGCCGCCCACAAGGCGCTCTGGTACAAGATGTCGGTCGGCTCCGGCGGATTGCTGGCGCAGTGTTTCGAATGTATGCGGGTCTGTCCCATCGCGACACAATCCGAACTGGCCGATCCCATCAAGCGGGGAGAGGCGCGCCGCGCCGCCGCCGAGGGGAAAGACAAATGAGCAAGGAACGGTTCGGCGTCACCGAGGAAATGATCGACACCCATGGCGATGCGATTTTCGATCTGGGCATCAATCTGCAGGAACGGCGGGGCGATCCTGTGCGATTTCTCGACTTCGATGAAATCGAAGCTCAGCGCCCTGGGACAGGTCTCAGTGACGGCGAGATCGCTGAGCAGTTGGATCTGACCGAGGACCAGGTGCGCTATATCCGCATTGTGCTGGAGCACCGCCGTTTCGACACGACCAACTATGCCAAGCTCTACAAATTGGGAACCGGCAAGCGCTACCGCGTGGAGCGCGATGAGTAAATCCGACGTCAAACTGCAAGGGAACCAGGTAATGATTGGGTTTTACGATGTTGCGCTTTCGCCATACGCGCAAAAGGTCAAGATCGCGCTGCTGGAAAAAGGTATCGAGTTTGAAACGCGCGCGACGGAGCTCGGTGCCCCGAACGACGAGTTTGAAGCGGCCAGCCCGAAGCGCGAGGTACCGGCGCTGGTCGACGGCGATCTGCAAATATTCGAATCATCCGTCATTCTCGATTACCTGGAGGACAAGTTTCCCGAATCACCCCTGCTACCCGCCGATCCGGCAGGCAGGGCTAAGGCGAGGATGATCGAGCAGGTTTGCGACACCCAGCTGGAAGCCATTACCTGGGGCATGACCGAGGTGCTCGCCTTCAAGCGGGCCGAGGGTGAGCTGGCGCAATCGGTCCTGGGCACGGCGGCCAATGAGATCGCCACCGTGCGGGGTTGGTTGGCCGCGCAGCTCGGCGACGGCCCCTGGTTCGGCGGCGAGGCATTCGGCTATGCCGATGCCGCCGTTTTCCCCTTTCTGCAAATCACCGTGCTTTACAAACAGGGCCCGGAAGAAGGCACTCCCTTGGCGGACTGGCTGGGCCGTATGTACGAGCGGGCCAGCGTCCAGCGTGTCCTGGCCGAAGGCAAGGCGGCCGTCGCCGGGTTCAAGGAACTTGGCGCCAAGATCATGAGCGGCGAACGGCCGCGCCAGTACCGCGATCACCGAGTCGAGTTCCTTATCAGGGCGGGGGCGCGGAGATCATCGAAAAGGGTGTTGCCGCCGGCACTATCCGGTTCTCGACATTACCGTCCTGACGGCATCCGGGAGGGAGCCATGAAAGCGAACATCCAAGGCATCGACATTCACTACACGCTCGAGGGGCCCGCCCACGCGCCGGTCGTCACCATGAGCCATTCGCTGATGTGCGACGGCTCGATGTGGCAGGTGCAGCTGCCGGTGCTGGAAGATTACCGCGTGCTGCGGGTCGATACCCGCGGTCACGGCGGCTCGGACGCCCCGGAGGGACCCTACACTTTGGAACAGCTGGCCGATGATTTTCTTCACCTGCTGGACCAGCTTGAGATCGAGCGGACGCACTACATCGGCATATCCATGGGCGGCATGATCGGTCAGGTGCTCGGCATCAAAGCGGGCGACAGGCTTCATTCGCTCACCTTGTGCAACACCATGTGTGAAGTGCCCGAGGCAGCCCGGGCCATGTTCGAGGACCGCGTGACCTTGGCCAACGCGGAAGGCATGGAAGCCCATGTCGAGCCGACCATCGAGCGCTGGTTTTCGCCTGAATTCTGCGCCGCCCGGCCGGATCAGGTCGATCCCATCCGGGAGCTCATCCGCACCACGCCCATTCCTGGCTTCGCCGGCTGCTGTCTGGCCATCGCCCAGCTCAATCTGACGGACCAGCTCGGTTCGATCTCCACGCCAACGCTGGTCATCACGGGCAAAGAGGACCCGGGCGCGACGCCCGAAGTTGCCGAGACCATCCAGCGGAACATTTCCGGCGCCGAGCTTTGCGTCATTGACGGCGCGCTGCATCTCAGCAATATCGAGCAACCCGAAATCTTCAACGCCGCATTCTCGGCGCATATTTCAAAGCATTAGTATTCAGGAGCCCCCCAATGCCTTTACCCCGTTCATTCGAAGGCCGGCTTTCCTTGCCGGCGGTCGCCGCGCCGATGTTCCTGGTGTCCGGCCCCGATCTGGTGACGGAAAGCTGCAAGGCCGGCATTGTCGGGACATTTCCCGCGTTGAATCAACGTTCCACCGAGGGTTTTGATGAGTGGCTGACCGAGATCGAAGACCGGCTCGCGGCGTTCGAGGCTGAAACCGGAAGCAATGCGGCGCCCTACGGCGTCAACCTGATCGTCCACAAATCGAACCCGCGGGTTCAGGCCGACCTTGAGGTTATCGTCAAGCACAAGACGCCGCTGGTGATAACCTCGCTGGGCGCGGTCTCAGAACTGGTGGACGCCGTACACAGCTACGGCGGCGTTGTATTCCATGACGTCACGAACATGCGTCACGCCCGCAGCGCCATGCGGGCCGGGGTCGATGGGCTCATCCTGGTGTGCAACGGCGCGGGCGGTCATGCCGGCATCATCAATCCGTTTGCTTTCCTGCCTGAAGTCCGGGCGGAGTTCGACGGCACGATACTGATGGCGGGTTGTATTTCCGACGGCCGTGCGGTGGCCGCGGCGCGGGCCATGGGGGCGGACCTCGCTTATCTCGGCACCCGTTTCATCAATACGCGGGAAAGCATGGCGCCTGGCGAATTCAAGAACATGGTGATCGACGCCCATGCCGGTGACATCGTCTACACGCCCGCGGTGTCGGGCGTGCCGGGCAGTTTCCTGCGCCAATCGATTGTGGCGGCGGGCTTGGATCCTGACAATCTTCCGGTCAAGGACGAGATCAACTTCAAGAAGGAACTGGCGCCCGGGGAGGAGGACGTCCTCACTCCCGAGGAGGAGGAGCGGCAGAAAGCCTGGAAGAACATCTGGTCGGCGGGGCAGGGCGTGGGCGCCATCGATGACGTTCCGGCGACGGCGGAGTTGGTCGAACGGCTGAAAGCGGAGTATGGCGAAGCTCTCGCGGACCTCAATGGCGGAGCGGCTGCGGCCGCTGCGGAATAGACGGCGAACGTACCTGTAATCGCCGTTGCGGCCTTTGGTCGCAGCCACTTACCGACATCTTCAATCCTTGATCGAGATGCCCAACTCTATGGTGGAAGCCCGGCGATGGGCGCTGGGCCATCACCTGATGGAGGGCAAGAAAGTGGTTGAGAAATCCTATACGTCGCCTGGAGGCAATACGTCAGAATGGCTGCCTGCCATGCTCGATCCGCTGCGGACTTTCGGCAACCGTCTTGCAGAATTCTTCACTCCGAACGCCGATGCCGCCATCACCAAGGACGCCTATGAGGTAACGGTCGAATTGCCCGGCGTGGCCGAGGACGACATCGAACTGACGCTGCACGATCGTGTTCTGTCGGTCAAAGGCGAGAAGCGCTCCGAACATAAAGAAGAGGGCAAGAGCTACTACTTCTCCGAACGCTCCTACGGCGCCTTCCAGCGCTCATTCCGCCTGCCCGAGGACGCCGATCCCAAGGCGATCGACGCCGGTTTCAAGGATGGCGTATTGACCGTCAAGATCGCCAAGACGGCGCCGGCCAAGGATGAAAAGAAGAAGATCAAGATTAACGCTTGACGGCGCGACCGAAGGGACTGGGACCGAACTACCAATGTGGTAGTCTGAGTGGTTCGGGGCTCCCGGCAAACTGGGAGCCCCTCTCACAATCACTTAAGCGAACCGCATGGCCAAACCCAAGTTGCTTTTCATTTCCATGCTTGGCGTACCCGGCAAGCATGACCGCGAATTGTTCGACGACCTGCCCGACGGCGGCGACGATTGGCGCTGGGTGCAATACCGGCTGACCGAATGGGGCGTGGCGGACCAGATCGATTATCACTCGGTCTGCATCACCGAGGGCGACAGCCTGCCCGAAGCGAAAGGCTTCGATGCCGTCATGGTTGGCGGCAGCGTCCATTCCATCCACGAGGGTACGCCGTGGCAGCAAGACCTGCGGGACTGGCTAGCCGATTGGCGAAAGACCGGATTGCCGGTTCTCGGCATTTGCGGCGGCCACCAGATGATGAGCGTGATGGCGGGCGCACCGGTGGAGAAACGGGCCAATGGCCCAGTGGGTCGAAGCGCGGCGATTGACCTGACTGAGGCCGGCCGGACACACCCTCTGTTTGACGGCTTTGACGAGGCGCCTTGGTTCCAGTTCGGCAACTCCGACCATGTTTCGGCGGCGCCGGAAAATTCCGTCGTGTTGGCCGTTTCGGATGATTCGCCGGCCTTGGCGCTTGATCATGGCGGCGGCTGGCTATCGGTGCAGTTTCACCCTGAATTCCTGCATGACACCATGGCCCGTACCTGGCTCTGGCACGCGCCAGAAAACATCGCGAACTACCGACCCTTACCCCAAGCGCCGCGTCTGCTGGTCAATTTCCTAAGGTACGCCGACCTTATTCAATAGCCTCGCCTTCAAATCCCCGGATCAATTCCACGAGGTTTTCGGGCAGCGGCGTCGATTTGTGCGTCGTCTGGTCGGCGTTGACCCAGACGACCTCCCCCGTGGCGCGCAGCTCGTCGGTATCCTTGGGATGGATTTCCAGCAGGAAGGTCATGCTGGTGCGGCCGATTTTTGCGATGCGGGTATGGACGTCGATATCCTCGTCAAAATTAATCGGCGCGGCGTACTCCACCACGGTACGGACGGTATGGAAATCCTTTCCGGTCTTTTTCACCTGGCCCTGGTAATCGAAATCCAAATGTCTGAAATACTCAGCGATGGCCGTATCGAAGTAGGTTAGATAATGCGCGTTGAAGACGACGCCTTGGGCGTCGATCTCCGAATATCTGACGCGAAACGGAAATGAAAATTTGTAATCGGATCTTGCCATTTGGGGTCCTGACGCGTGTTCGCTTGCGGTTGCGCCGGACGTTACCACAGGACGGCAATTTGCGAAGCCTCCGTTGTTGCTGCCGCTTCCGGTTTGGCCAGCAATATCTCGACCCGCCGGTTCAGGGCTTCGCGCACGCCGTCGGCGGTGGTCACGCGCGGTTCCGTTTCACCCTTGGCGGCTAAACCGATCAGCGTCGCGGGAAGACCTCGGCGGATCAGCGCTTCGCGCACCGCTTGGGCCCGGCGCAGCGACAGGTCCATGTTGTAGGCGTCGGAGCCGGCACGGTCGGTATGGCCGGTCACGGAGACATCCGCGAAGCCCAGTCCTTGGGCGCGTCCGATCAGCGCCGCCAGCGTTTCATATTCCGGCTGTTTGATCTTGGCGGAATCGAAAGGAAACAGGACCAACGTGAAGCGCGCGGTTTGCACCTCGGGCGTGTCTTCCAATTTCTCCAGCGCCGCCATGAGGCCGGTGCGGCAGACGGCAATGTGGTCAGTCTGCCAGTTTTCTTCCTGTTGCTCGACCCAGCAATCAAAACGCGCCTGCGCCCGTGCGGAAGTTTCCGGTTCGCCCGAGCGCACACCGGTTTCGAAAATCGCCGCCAGCCGGCGGCGGGCTTCATTGATGTCAGGCAGCACCGCTGACGGGATATTCCAGTCTGTGGGGTTTTCCGGACCGACCGGATTTCCCTGGGCCGCTGCGAGGCCCTTGAGAGCAAAGTGCTTGGCGTCCGGCCAGTCGAACATCTGATCGGCTTCGAAAGTCGCAAAGCGCCGGTATTCGTCGGCAAGGTTGCGGTTGAAGGCACTGCCTTCGGGCGCCGTATTTTTCAACGTCGCCAGATCGTCCGCACATGCCGCCAACATCGAAAGGGCGATGCAGGCCGCGATGGCAAATCCCGTTTTTCTCCACATGTCGTTCTCCTCATTCGCCTGAAGGCCGGTCCGCCAATCGTCTCGAGGCCGAACTCATATGCTCTCAATGCGGCGAAATCGGCCCGAAGTTGTGGCGGGAATGGGGCGGGATAGATCCTTTGTTGCGTGGGCTTACATGAGCCGGCGGAGGGTGATAAGGAAAGGATACTTTTATGACCGGAGTGCCTCGCATGAATGAGACCGCCGATTTCCCCGCCCACATCCGTCAACAGATTGTCGATCTGCAGGCATCGAAGATCCGCGAGGTCAGCCGCGACGGCTTGGGCCGAGACGGTCTTCTGCCGCTTTGGTTCGGGGAGCCCGATCAGCCGACGCCCAAATTCATCTGCGACGCGGCGGACGAGGCGCTGGCGGCGGGGCACACGTTCTATACCGCGAACCGGGGCATACCGCCGCTGCGGGAAACCCTGTCCGAATACATGACGAGTTTGTACGGCGTACCGGTCAACCAGGATCGCATCACGCTGACGGTCGGCGCCATGAACGCCATCATGCTCATCATGCAGGCCATCGTGGGGCCCGGCGATAACGTCATCGTCGTCGAGCCCTTGTGGCCCAACTGCCGTGAAACCGTCGCCGTCATGGGGGGCGAGCCGCGCTTGGTCCAACTGGAAGAAATCGACGGACGTTGGCAGCTGGACCTCGATCGTTTGTTCGACAGCTGCGACGAGAAAACGCGGGGAATTTTCATCAATTCGCCTGGCAATCCGACCGGCTGGGTGATGCCGGCGGAACAACAGCGCCAGGTGTTGGATTTTTGCCGGCGCAAAAACATTTGGATAATCTCGGACGAGGTTTATGCGCGCATCATCTACGACCGGCCCTACGCGCCGTCGTTCGTCGAAATCGCCGATCCGGACGATCCCCTCATCGTCACGAACAGTTTCTCCAAATCATGGTCGATGACCGGCTGGCGGCTGGGCTGGCTGACGACGCCACCCGCGCTGGGGGACGTGCTGGACAAGCTGATGGAGTACAACGTCTCGCACCCCACGACCTTCGTTCAGCATGCCGGTATCGTCGCCGTTCGGGACGGAGAGGATTTCGTGAAGGCGACGGTCGAGCGCTATCGCTTGGGCCGTGACCTGGTCTATCAGCGCCTCAGCGCTATGCCGCGCGTCAGGTTGCCCTATCCCGAGGCGGCGTTCTATGCCTTTTTCGCGGTTGACGGCATGGCGGACAGCCTCGCCTATGCCACGGAGATCCTGGACAAAGCGAACGTCGGTCTTGCGCCGGGCAGCGCTTTCGGTTCGGCGGGGGAGGGGCATTTGAGGCTGTGCTTCGCGGCCACAACCGAAACCTTGTCGGCAGCCATGGATCGTCTGGAGCCGTATCTTTCCTGAGCCGGTAGAGTTGCCTCAGTCTTCGGCGCCGGCAAAGTTCTTTTGCGCCTGCTTCAAGCCTTCCAGGAGGCTGCGGCCGATGTCGCCGCCGTCGCCTTTCATTTTCTCGTGCATGACCGCGTTGATGGCGTCAACGTGGGCCTTGTAAAATTCAATGTGGCGGTTGGTGACCGTGATGTCCGGGTCCCTCGTGCCCTCGTACAGCGACTTGCCGAAACGGGTAACTAACGGATAGCCGAAAATTCCGCCCTGTCCCCTGAATTCGTGGGCCAAGGTGTTGAGCTTTAGCATCAGGGCCTTGGAATCACCTTCGCCCTTGGCCAGAAGTCCGAGAGATCCGGAAAGCTGACG
>CAZGTM010000082.1:0-13219 GCA_964528595.1 uncultured Rhodospirillaceae bacterium | reverse complement strand
CAAGCCAACCCGATCCTAACATCCGGGCTGGACTAGTTTTCGGGGGGCAGGTCAGAACTTTGTGATTTCGATGTGCCCGTTCGATTTACCAAAGAGCGAGCGGAATTTACATTGCGGATTATTGAAGCCAAGCGCAACGCGCTAGAGGAAGTTGTCAAAAATGTTCACTGAAAACAAGATAGTCCACCTTCAGGAGCCGCGACACCTCTGCCTTGTTTGGAGCGTGCCGAATGCGCAACGCTACATTGTTGGACAGCTAGCTCGCGGCGAGAACGAATCAGTTTCATTGAAGTATTTTCCTAAAATGCAATCGTACAAAGAGGCCCGCAAGAAAAAGTTTGTCCCAATTGATGCTTTCCCGGACGAAAAGGTCACCTACTCCGTTGGCGTAATGGACTATTTCATGAGCCGAGTTACCCGACGAACGAGGAATGATTTTGGAATTTATCTGAAGTCATTGGGGCTTGATCCAGCAGACCAGTCCAATATCTCGGATTTTGCGCTGTTAGGATACGGCGAGGGTCGTCTTCCGAGTGACGGGTATCAGGTGATAAACGATTACGCCGAAGCATCTCCTCCCCTGGAATTCTCAACTGAAATTGCTGGCCTAAGCTATGGCGATTATTCGCAACGGCTTGATGAGGTTGTTCTGGGTCAAGATGTCAGCCTTGTACGAGAGCCGGATAACCCAGCTGATGACAACGCTGTGCAACTAATGTTGAGTGATCGGAAATTAGGATACGTTAACCGAGTTCAGGCACCTTCGGTCACAAAGTGGATAAGAGAAGGATTCGATGTGCGTGGCACAATATTCCGGCGTAACGGTCTACCGACAGCACCAAGAATTTTTTTGTTTCTTGAGATTTCTGATCCTGTGGAGCCACAGGAACATAATCAAAAGCTGAGTATGGCAGGCTAAATGCGTACCAGGATTCTATCGTCATCTAGGTAATTGATTTCGATCGGCCCAACCTCCATTAACGCCGGCCGAACAGTTTTTCGATATCGCTGAGCTTGAGTTCGATGTAGGTCGGGCGGCCGTGGTTGCATTGGCCGGAGTTGGGCGTGATCTCCATGCGCCGCAACAGCGCATTCATTTCCGACACCGCCAGGCGGCGGCCGGCGCGGACGCTGCCATGACAGGCCATGGTCGAGCAGACCTCGGCCAGCCTGTCTTCCAGCACGGCGGCCTGATCGAACTCCTTGAGATCGTCGGCGAGGTCGCGGATCAGGGCCTGCACGTCCGTTTCGCCCAGCAGCACGGGCGTTTCGCGCACCACCACCGCGCCGGGCCCGAAGGCCTCCAACGTGAGACCGAACTTGGACAACTCCTCCGCCCGCGAGACCAGCAGCGCCGCTTCGTCCTCGGACAATTCCACGACCTCGGGCAGCAACAGCCCCTGAGCGGCGACACCGTCACTCAGCAGCGCGTCCTTCATGCGTTCATAAACGACCCGCTCATGCGCGGCATGCTGATCGATGATGACGATGCCGTCGGCGGATTGGGACACGATGTAGGTCGCGTGAACCTGACCGCGCGCCGCGCCCAGAGGGTGTTTCTGCAGGGCTTCGGCCACCGCCGGGTCGTTGAGGGATTCTGCTTGTCCGGTCGGCGCGTCAAGGGCATCGACGGCGTGGCGGTTGTAACTGTCGGCATCCAGCGGCGTTTGGGCGAGATAAGCGCTGTCGGCGAGTTCTCCCTGCGTCGAGGCTGCCGGTCCGCTGTAGTGCCGCCCGCGCGTGCCGAACAGCGTCGGGTTGGCGCCTTCCTTACGTGCCGCGCCTAATGTCCCGGCGCCGATGGTCGGCGACGCCCGGTGACCGGCTTCGGCCAGGGCGTGCTTGATGCCGGAAACGATCAGTCCGCGCACCATGCCGGAATCGCGGAAACGCACCTCGGCTTTGGCGGGATGGACGTTGACGTCGACGGCGGCGGGGTCGATCTTGAGAAACAGCGCCACCAGGGGGTGGCGGTCGCGGGCCAGCAGATCCTGATAACCGCCGCGCACCGCGCCCAACATCAACCGATCGCGCACCGGACGGCCGTTGACGAACATGAACTGCATCATCGAATTGCCGCGGTTGAATGTCGGCAGGCCGACGTAGCCCGTCAGCTTGGCGTCTTCGCGCGCGGCGTCCAGGGCGACCGCGTTTTCGGCGAAATCCTTGGCCATGACCTGCCCAAGCCGCGCCAGCCGGGCCTCGAACAAGTCGCCCTGGGTGGCGTGATAACGCAAAACCTCACGTTCGCCGTCGGTGAGGGAAAAGGAGATTTCCGGATGCACCATGGCCAGGCGCTTGATGGTATCGACGGCGTGGGCTTGCTCGGTCCGGTCGGTCTTGAGGAATTTGAGCCGGGCCGGCGTGGCGAAAAACAAATCGCGGACCTCGATGCGCGTGCCGAAGGTCAGCGCTGCCGGGCGGGAGTGTTCGATCTTGCCGCCGTCGACCTTGATCGTCCAGGCTTCCTCGCCCTCCATGGGCCGGCTGGTGATCGACATGCGGCTGACTGAACCTATGGACGGCAAAGCCTCGCCGCGGAAGCCCAAAGTCGCGATATTGACCAGATCGTCGTTAGGCAGCTTGGACGTTGCGTGGCGCTCCACGGCGATGCGCAGTTCGTCCGCGGACATACCGAAGCCGTCATCCTGCACGCTGATGAGTTGCCGTCCGCCTTCGACGATGGCGACATCAATGTTGCGCGCGCCCGCGTCGATGGCGTTTTCGACCAGTTCCTTGACCGCCGAGGCAGGCCGTTCAACCACTTCGCCGGCGGCGATGCGGTTTGCCAGTCCTTCCGGCAGGCGGCGAATGGTCAAGTCGGTACTTCCTCCAACGGGTTGTCCGCCGCCAAGGTGGCGCGGGCCAGCGTCTTGCCCTCTTCGACGGCGGGCTGATTGACGGCATCGACGCCCAGCAACTTGGCGGCAATCAGCGTCTCAAGCATGAAATGCATGAACAGGCCGCCGAGGGCGGCTTCATCCAGACGCGGCAACTCGAAAATCCGCGTTGGCCTATTATTATGCACCAAAGTAGTTGCCGTTCCCTTAAACAGGGCAGAAACGACATCGCCGATACTGTGTCCCGCCAGATAATCCGCGCCGGCCAGTTCGGCCAGTTCGGGGTCGATCCTGCCGCCCTCCCCCCGTTCGATATCGATCAGGGTAAACATCTTGTCGGCCGGACCGTCGAGGTAGAGCTGCAGTTGGCTATGCTGGTCTACGGGTCCGAGGGCCGAGACCGGCGTCGTGCCCTGGCCGTCCTTGCCCAGGCTCTCGGCCCAAAGCTGGCTGTACCATGCCGCAAAGGGCGCTAGCCGGTTGGCATACGCCATCAGCACGGTTGCCGTAATTCCTTTTTGGTGCAACAGACCGACCGAGATGGCGGCGCCCAAGGCCGGTTGCGAGGGACCATCAGATGCGATCGCGCCCGCCAATACATCCGCCGCACCCCGCCGCACGGCGGCGGCGTCCAGTCCGGCCGCCAAGGCCGGCAGCATGCCGACCAGCGACAACACGGAGAAACGACCGCCGACCGCGGGTGAATGATCGAGCGCTTGCAGTCCGAAACGGGCGCCGAGTTTGCGCAAAGGACTGTCCCCCGGCTCCGCCACCAGCACGATGTGCTGATCGAGCAAATCCTCGCCAAGCGCCCGGCGCAAGCGGTCGATGACGACCAGGAGTTGGCTCAGGGTTTCCGACGTACCGCCCGATTTTGATACCGCCAGAAAGACGGTGTCGGACAAATCCAGCCGGTCGAACAACTCATCCAGCGAGTAAGGGTCCAGATTGTCGGGAAAATGAAGGGACAGGTTCGCCCCGGCCCCTTGAGCAGCAAGAGCGGTAACGGCTTGGGCGCCCAAGCTGGATCCGCCGGTCCCCAGGACGACGAGATCGGCAAACCGTTCGCGCCAGCGCCGCGCCAGCCCTTCAAGTTCCGCCAGATCAGCTGTCTCGCGCGCCAAGGCAAGGGCTTCATGCCCGCCTTCGGACAGCTCCCCGGCAATCGCCGCCATGGCCGCCTGGGCTTCGACTGCGAGCGTCGCAAAACCATCGGCAGCTATTCCACCATCCGCGATCGCATCAGAGAAGCAGCCATCGGTCAGTTGGCGGTACGTCATGCCGTTCGGTCCATCTTGTTCTTTTTTCGGCGTCGCTCAATGTCAGCCGTCAATGCCGGCGGGATCTCCAACGATAACGAAGGTCATCGCCTCGGGCCGCAGCAACCGTTTCGCGACCCGCCGGATGTCTTCGATCGTGACGGCATCAATATAACCCGGCCTCTTCTCGATGTAATCAACGCCGAGTTTGCTGACCTGGATGCCCACCAGCATATTGGAAATCTTGGCGTTGCTGTCGAGGCGCAGCGGGAATGAGCCGTTGAGGTAGGTCTTGGCCTTTTGCAATTCGTCCTCGCTGATGCCTTCCTCCGCCAGGCGCTTGATCTCGGCCCGAACGACATCGAGCGATTCGGCGACGCGGGCGTTGGCGGTCGCCACACCGCCGAGATAAATGGCCGAATACTCATAAGGATAAAGGTAACTGTAAACCGAATAGGCCAACCCGCGCTTTTCCCTCACTTCCTGGTAGAGCCGTGAGGTAAACCCGCCGCCGCCCAAGACGTAATTCATGACGTAGGCGGCGTAATAGTCGGGATCGTCGCGCTTGATGCCGGGCATGCCGAAAATCACGACGCTTTGCGGGTTGGGCTTGCGGATGACGGTTAGCGAGCCTTCCGAAACCGGGGCGATTTCAGCAACGTCCACGGGGTGCGATGCCGCCGGCAGGCCGGCAAGGGCCGAATCGAGCTGGCGGGACAGCTCGTCGGAATCGATGTTTCCAACGGCGCCGATCAGGACATTGTCGCGGGCGAACCGCCGCCGGACGAAGCCGCGAAGATCATCGGGCGTGATGGCGGCAACGCTTTCCTTGGTGCCGTTGGACGGCCGGCCATAAACATGGCTCGGGTAGATCTTCCTGAACCAAGCCTTGGCGGCTATGGAATTGGCGTCTTCGGCTTCGTTCTCGATATTGGTGAGGATTTGGACCCGCACCCGTTCGATGGCCTTTTCGTCAAAGCGCGGTCTTTGCAGCACTAGGCCGAGCAGCCGGAAAGCCTCGTCCCTGTTCTTGGTCAGCGTGCGCAGGCGGACGCGAAATCGGTCCTTATAGGCGTTGAAGGAAATGGAGATCGCCAATTCCTGGAGGCGCTTCTGGTAAGCCAGCGACGGTAGATCGCCGGCGCCCTCGTCCAAAGTCCCCGACACAAAATTGGCAAGGCCCTCGAGCCCCGCCGGATCGAGCGCTGAGCCGCCGTCGAACGACAGCGTAACCGTTATGATGGGTATGGTTTCTTCCCTGACGAACCAGGTTTTGAAGCCGGCCGGCGTGGTCACGCGGCTGATCTCGGTCGCCGATGCCGGCGCCAGAAACGAGCCCAAGCTGAACCAGACCGCCAATGTCAGGATACTGAGCGGAAGTGCTTTGCTTCTTATCGCCGCCATCGTCTAACCCTCCTCGCCCGGGAGGAGCAAGCCCGTCACCGACCGGCGCAGGTCGAGTACATGCCGGGCGGCGGCCAGAACCTGCTCCGCCGTCACGGCTTCGACCCGTTCGGGCCAGGTTTCGACGTCTTCGGCGGTAAGTCCGATGACCAGAGCTCCGCCGAATATGCGCGCTGTCCGCCTGACGCTGTCGCGGGCATAGGTCGCCGCGGCGATCATGCCGGATTTGGCGCGCGCCATCTCCTCGTCCGTCACGCCGTCCGCCAACAGTTTGGCGATGGTGGCGTCGACGGCGGCCTCCACGGCCGCGAGGTCCCCGCCCGGCCGCGGCTGAGCGTAAAAGCCGAAGCGGGCGAGATCGACGGAATCGCCGGAATACCAGGCGCCGGCCGACGCCGCTATTTTCTGTTCGACCACCAGGTCCTGATAGAGCCGGCTGGTCGAGCCGCCGCCGAGAATGCTCGCCAGTAGATCGAGCGGCAGGGCGTGTTCGGTTTCACCGGACATCACGCTGGGCGCCGTGTAGGTGCGCCGCCAGGCCGGCTGTCGCACCCTGCCGTCGCGCAGTTCAACCCGGCGGGCGGCGATTTGCGGCGGTTCCACGGGCCGGTTGCGCGTCGCTTTTCCGGAGGCCGGGATGACGCCATAGTATTTTTCCGCCAATTTCCGCACGTTAGCCGTTTTAACGTCGCCGGCAACGATCAGGATGGCATTATCGGGGGCGTAGTATCGGCGATAAAATTCCAGCGCGTCGGCGCGGTTAAGCTGTCTGATTTCATGGGCCCAGCCGATCACCGGAATACGGTAGGGCAAGGCCAGGAACTGGGCCGCCGAAACATGCTCCGAAAGCAAAGCCGAGGGTTCGTTTTCGGTGCGCGAGCGGCGCTCCTCCAGTACCACCTCTCGCTCGGTGGCGACATCTTCCTCGGACAGCGTGAGATTGGTCATGCGGTCGGCTTCAAGGCGCATCACGGCCTCCAGGCGGTCGGCTGCCAGCGTCTGGAAATAACCCGTGAAATCGTGTGACGTGAAAGCGTTTTCACGCCCGCCGTTGGCGGCGACCGTCTGCGAGAACGTTTTGCCCGGCGCGGTCTCCGTGCCCTTGAACATCAGGTGTTCAAGCAGATGCGCGATCCCCGATTTTCCGACCGGTTCGTCCGCCGCACCCACTTTGTACCACACCATCTGCGTGACGACCGGCGCCCGGTGGTCCTCGATCACGACGACCTGCATGCCGTTCTCAAGCGTGAACAGGTTTGGATTGAAAAGCCCAGCCCAGGCCGACGAGGCGGCGAGGCCGAGCGACGCCGCCAACACGGCAGCCCTGCCCAACCGTCGCACCTTAGTTTGAATTTGGGGTTTCACGATCGTCTCCGGAGTTGGAATTACCAGCCGCCAAAGGAAAAACAGAAGTTATCCGCCCCGGGCGGCGTTTGCATATCGCCGGCCACCGTTATGGCGTCGGGAGATGGCAAAAATATGGCTCCTCGACGTCACGGCGCAAGAGAAATGCCATCAATCTAACGTGAGCAAAAAAACCGAGCCCCGCTGCTTCCGCATCGAACGGGCCGATCCTAGAACAATCCCTCAAGCAGGGTCTGTTTCTTGCGGCGTATGACGGGGACTTGCGTATCGCTTGCCGGCTTGCCTTCCGCGGCAGCCTTTTTCAGCCGCTCCGCTTCTTTGCCGGCATCAATGGTTGTGCCCTCCACAGCCGGATTCGTGCGCCAAAACATGAGTTGGTCGGCGAAGGATTCGCCCTTTTCTGTAATCGCCGTGGTTTCCTGTCGGATAATTCGGCGGATGTCCGACTGCGCGGGGTCCGCGCCGGCGTGGCTCAGCATGGCAATTTCACCGGCGCTCTTGGGGCTGTCGCCACGCGAGGCATCCGCCAACGCCTGCTGCGCCCGGCTCGAGGCGGAACCGGGTTGGCCGGTTTGCTTTTTCTGGGTGCCGAAAACCGCCGAGCGCGCTTCCGTACCGGGGGTCAAACCGGAAGGCCGGGGTGCGCCGGGTTGCGGCGGCCGCAGATTGTAGTTGGGCGGGATGATCAGGGGCGCCTTGGTGACGACGGAAAATTCATCCGGCGCCTTTTTGTTCAACCCGAGCGTCTCCTTGACGTTGGAGCAACCGCCCAACGCCAGCATTGCCGCTGCGCCAAGGGCGAGGACTAGAGACGTGGCACGGGAAGAAGTACTTGCTTCGTTCATAGGCTATTTTGTATCGCGTCCGCGGCCTGCGAACAAGCCATCGAAGACCAAAATGGCAGCGCCGACGACAATTGCGGCATCCGCAATGTTGAAGGCCGGCCAGTGCCAGCCGGCGACGTGAGCGTCAAAAAAATCAGCGACCCGACCCCATACGAGACGGTCGATAACATTGCCGAACGCACCGCCGATCACCAAACCCAGTGCCCCGGCCTCCCACTTGTTTTCAGTCTTGATCAGCCAGCGCAGCAGGATGGCGATGATAATTAGCGCCACGCCGGACAGCAGCCAGGGCGCCCAGGCGCTGCCGGTCTGGAACATGCCGAAACTCACGCCCGGGTTCCAGACCATCACGAGATTGAAGAACGGCAGGACCTCCAGGCGCCCTCCGGCATCGGCCATGAGGTCCATGAGCCACCATTTGGACGCCCGGTCGAGGCCGCAAGCCACGGCGGCGACGACAAGGCCGTAACGCAACATTTCGGCTAAGCCGCACCGGCGTCGGCGCCCGCCGAGCGCTCAATGACGTCAGCGCATCGATGGCACAAATCGTCGTGATCCTGTCCGACCTCGGGCAGAACCATCCAGCAGCGCTGGCATTTCTCGCCCTCGGCGGCGACCGGCTTGACGGCCACCCCGGCAACATCCTCCAAAGTGAAGACGCCTTCCGGTGCATCGCCCATGACCACGTTCACACCCGAGGTAATGGCGATTTCGGCAAGATCAATGCCGTCCAGGACGCCGGCATGGTCGTCGGTCAGGTAAACCTCCGGCCAGGCCTGCAGGCTTGAGCCGATGCGCTTCTCACGGCGTTCGATTTCCAGCGCGCCGGTGACGACCCTTCGCACCTCACGAATTTTCGACCATTTTTCGGCCAAACCCTCATCCCGCCACTCGCCGGGTACTTGGGGAAACAGCCGCAGATGGACGCTGCCCTGCTCTTCACTGTTTCGGCTCCGCCACACTTCCTCCATGGAGAACGCCAGGATGGGGGCGAACCAGGCGGTCAGGCAGGAGAAGACCTCGTCGATGACCGTCCGGGCGGCGCGGCGGCGCACGCTGTCCGCGCCGTCGCAGTACAGCACGTCCTTGCGGATGTCGAAGTAGAAGGCGGAGAGTTCAACCGTGCAGAAATTGTAGAGGGCGACAAAGAGACCGTGGAAATCGAAATCGTCGCAACCCTTACGGACCACGCCGTCCAGTTCGGACAGGCGGTGCAGCACCCAGCGTTCAAGCTCCGGCATCTCGGCGAAGTCGAGCATTTCAGCCTCGTCGAAGTTCTGCAGATTGCCCAGCATGAAGCGGAAGGTGTTGCGCAGGCGGCGGTAGCCGTCGACCTGGCCCTTGATGATTTCGGGGCCGATTCTCAGATCTTCCGAATAGTCCGACGCCACGACCCAGAGCCTGAGGATATCGGCGCCGTACTGGTCGATGACCTGCTGCGGTTCGACCGTATTGCCCAGCGATTTCGACATCTTGTGGCCGTTGCCATCAAGCAGGAAGCCATGGGTCAGGACGGCGTCGTAGGGCGCCCTGCCCCGGGTGCCGCAACTTTCCAGCAGCGATGAATGGAACCAGCCGCGATGCTGATCGGAGCCCTCGAGATAGAGCGAAGCCGGCCATTTCAGGTCGTCGCGCGTTTCCAGGACATAGGTATGAGTCGAGCCCGAATCGAACCAGACGTCGAGGATGTCCTCGACCTTTTCGAAATCGTCCGCGTTGTAATCGTTGCCGAGGAAGCGTTGGTCGTCCGACGAGAACCAGGCATCGGCGCCCTCTGTCTCCACGGCGCTGGCGATGCGCTCATTGACGGCCGCGTCGCGCAGGGGTTCGCCGGTTTCCTTGCTGACGTACACGGTGATCGGCACGCCCCAGGCACGCTGGCGCGAGACCAGCCAGTCCGGGCGATTGGCGATCATGCCGTGCAGACGCGCCTGGCCCGATGCCGGCACGAAACGCGTCGCCTCGATGGCCGCGACGGCGGTGTCGCGCAAGCCCGCCTCGGTCATGGAAATGAACCACTGCGGCGCATTGCGGAAGATCAGGGGCGCCTTGGAACGCCAGGAATGCGGATAGGAATGGACCAGGGTGCCGCGCGCCAGCAGGGCGCCGGCATCGGCCAACGCCTCACAGACCGGATCGTGGGCCTTGTAGACGTGGATGCCGGCGAACTTCGGTACGTGGTCATAATATGTGCCGTCCTCGCCCACCGTTTGCGGCACCTCGACGCCATGGGCGGTGCCGAGCTCGAAATCGTCCGCGCCGTGACCCGGCGCGATGTGGACGACACCGGTGCCCTGTTCGGTGGTGACGAAATCACCGGGCAGCATGCGCACGTCGAAATCATATCCGTCGCCGCGCCAAGGATGGGCCAGCAGGGTGTCGGCAAAGGCCGAAGCATCGACGTCGGCAACCGGCGTCAGCGTTTCGATGCCGGCGTCTTCAGCGACCTTATCGGCCAGTTCCGCCGCCAACACCAGCAGTTCTCCCGGTTTGGCCAGGCTTTCTTCGGCCGCGGCGTCGACCCGGTAGACCTTGTAGGCAATGTCCGGGCCATAGCCGCAGGCGCGGTTGCCCGGCATGGTCCAGGGCGTGGTCGTCCAGATCACGACGCTGGCGCCCTCCAGTTCCGGCGCGCCGGCTTTGACGACCGGGAAGCGGACCCAGATGGTGTGCGAGGTGTGGTCGTGGTATTCGATCTCGGCTTCGGCTAGCGAGGTTTTCTCCACGACCGACCACATCACGGCTTTGGCGCCCTTGTAGAGGCTGCCGTCCATGAGGAATTTCTGCAGCTCGCGGACGATCTGCGCCTCCGCCGGAAAGGACATCGTTGTATAGGGATTGTCCCAGTCCCCGATGACGCCCAGGCGTTTGAATTCTGTACGCTGGACGTCGATCCAGTGGTCGGCGAACTCGCGGCATTCCTTGCGGAATTCGTCGATCGGCACCTCGTCCTTATTCTTGCCGGCGTCGCGGTACTTCTTTTCGATCTGCCATTCGATGGGCAGGCCGTGGCAATCCCAGCCCGGCACATAATTGGCGTCCCGACCCATCATCTGCTGTGAACGGTTGATGACGTCCTTGAGGATCTTGTTGAGGGCATGGCCCATATGGAGGTGGCCGTTGGCGTAGGGCGGGCCGTCATGCAGGATAAACTTCTCGCGGCCCTTCGAATCCTCGCGCTGGCGGGCATAGAGGTCGATCTCTTCCCAATGGGCCAGGATATCGGGTTCCTTCTTGGGCAATCCCGCCTTCATGGGGAAGTCGGTTCGCGGCAGGAAGACCGTCGATTTGTAGTCCGGTTTGTTATTTTCGTCGGTGGGCGCAGACATAATGGATAGAGCCTATTCGATGGTGGCGCCCGCGTCCCACGGTTTGTGGGCGGGCGCGATAACTGATCTTTGGTGAAAGGCGGCCGCCGCAAGAAGAGCGCGAACGCATGTCGTTCCCGGCCTCTAGGGTAAGGCCGGGCCCGTAATTCGTATTGTACGGGCAGCGGGAAGGGGCGCCTTTTGTATATCCATCGCGGGGTTGTAACAAGTTGGGCAGCGGCTGTCGAGACGCTTCAAGGGGAGGCGTCATCCGGCGCGGAAAGCACGCCCCTGGGCCGGGCCGCCGCGGCCAGAGCCGCCCGGGCGGCCTTGGCGTCGGCGGCGATTTGCGCCGTCAACGCCTCGAGCCCGTCGAATTTCTGTTCCGGGCGAATGTGATCGACCAGAGCGACGCGCAGCTGACGTCCGTATAGGTCGCCGTCGAAGTCCAGGAAATGGACTTCCAGAAGTTCCTGTTCGCCGTCCCGGATGGTCGGCCGCCGCCCCAGGTTGGCAACGCCTTCACGCCAGTCGAGGGCGGCGTCGCCGGCCCCGGCGTCGACCTGTTCGTCACCCAAGACGGCGACGCGCACCGCATAGACGCCGAAAGCCGGGCGCAGATATTCCTCCAGCGCCACGTTGGCAGTGGGAAAGCCAAGCTGCCGCCCGCGCTTGTCGCCTTGGATGACGCGGCCGTCGATTTCCCACCAGTGGCCGAGATGCTGAGCCGCCTCCTTCGGGCGGCCTTGCTGCAAATGCTCGCGGATGGCGCTGGACGCGTATATTTCCCCGGCTTCGCCGTCTTCCGATTTATGCCGCATGGCCGGCACCTGGGTGAAACCAAAACCGGCTTCGGCGGCGCTTCGGCGCAACAGGCCCGCGTCGCCGCGCCGGTCCTTGCCGAAGACGAAATCGTAGCCCGTCACGACATGCCGCGCCGCCAGCCCATTGACCAGCACTTCGTCGATGAACTCCTCACCGGACTTATCCGCAAAAGCCCGGTCGAAATGCACGGCCACCATCAGATCGACATCCAGGGTGGTCAACTGAATGGCCTTGGCGCGGAACGGCGTCAGGCGGAACGGCGGCTGGTCGGGACGGAACAGCACGCGCGGATGAGGCTCGAACGTCAGGACCGCCAGCGGCGCACCGAGGGCCTTGGCCAACATTGCCGCCTCGCCGATCACCGCCCGATGGCCCAGATGGACGCCGTCGAAATTGCCGACCGCAACCACGGCTCCCTGAAGGTCCGCCGGGACATCTTCGTAGTGACGCAACACCCGCATGGTCAAATCGTCCGGCCTCGTGAAATTCTAATTCGTCGGGGTCGCCGCTCAGCCCTTGCTCGGCACCATGACCAGGGCATCGCCGCCGATCACCATGGTATCACCGACGAAGCATTCGGTCTTGAGCTTGGCCCGCTTTTTCTCCGGTATCAGTTCGGTGATGCTGACCTCGGTTACGACGGTGTCTCCCGGCCTGACGGGCGCCAGAAAGCGCGTGTTTTGCGCCATGTAGATCGCGCCGGGGCCCGGCATTTTGGTGCCGATAATGGCCGAGATAAAACCCACGGACAGGATGCCGTGCGCGATACAGCCCTTGAACGGCGTCTGCTTGGCGAATTCCGGATCGAGGTGCAGCGGATTGTCATCGCCCGAAACGTCCGCGAACTTGGCGATATCGTCTTCCGTCACCGTTTTCGTGAAGGTTTCGTTCATGCCGACAGACAGATCTTCGAAATAATAGCCGTGCGATTGGGTCATCAATTAATCCTGTGTGGGGGAGCGCTGAGGCGAAATTGTGCGGCGCAATATAGTAGAAGCCCCCCAGCCCGGCAACCTAAGCGAAGCCGGCGTCATTGACGGCTTGGAGAGGGCACCGGTATCATGTGCCGCCCGCACGTCGGTGAAAACCCCTCACCGGCGAACGGCGGTCTAGAGGTATTTTCGAACCAAATGTCATATACACCCAGTTCCATTAAAGACATCGAATCGCTGTCGACCAAGATCCAAGATCTCGTCGATATGCTAAGAACGGACCGCCATAGCCGTTTGGGTATAACGGAGGTGGCCGCCGTCACCGAAGTGCTGATCGCCACGAGCCATCGATACTTTTCCTCGCTCGATACGGCGCTCTACAAGGAATTTAAGAACCTCTCCGAACATTTGTCAGAAATGCACCAGGAGATCGCCAAGGTA
>CAZGTM010000081.1:0-13838 GCA_964528595.1 uncultured Rhodospirillaceae bacterium | reverse complement strand
GACACCTTGTAGAACAGCAGCGCCGGCATCAGCACCCAATAGACAAGCTTGTCATTGAGGTTCCAGAACTCGACGTTCGGAATGCCGCCCCGGCGCAACAGATGGCCAAGAACGATGAGGGCGAAAATCGGCGCAATGGGCAGAAAAACGTTCGACACTCACATAACTCCCGCGCTTTCCGGCGCAAAGGCGCCGTTTATTGCCCGACTAAGGGTGGATTGTCGCGATCGGTCAACGCAAAAATACCGGGTCTCCCACCAACGCCGGATAGTGCCGCGATTTCCCAATATTACTCTGCGAAACTGAGCTCGCCGTATTTTCACCCTAATTTGCACCAAAATCCGCCACATAGACGAAGCAAGCTCGCACCACCCGAAATTCAACCGAAGAAAAACTCGGCCATTATCGCTGGAACGGGGAGCTTCATGTCTTTCAGAACAGGTCTGCCAATTACGCCGAAAAGCCCCGGTCCAAGGGCAAATATCGCCGTGTTCAGCGCACTGTTCCTCGCTGCCCTGACCGTCGCCGGGCCGGTCCCTGGCCCCTCCGCGCAGGAAAGCGGTCTCCTGAAACTGGAACGAGCCGGCGATCCATATGGCGCGGGGCGCGGCAGTCTCTATTTCCGCAAGGCCGATACCGAAGAAATCTATACAGCGCCGCAAGTTGCCACGTCCTTTCATCTGGATGTCGGGGGCATCGTCGCGCGGGCGCGCGTAAAGCAAACCTTCGTCAACCCCACCGCTCACTGGCTGGACGGAACTTATGTGTTTCCCCTGCCCGAGAACGCCGCCGTCGACGCACTCAAGCTCAAGGCCGGCGACCGGGAGATCGTCGGCGTTATCAAGAAAAAGGAAATCGCCAGAACGGACTATGAGGCCGCCCGCGCCGCCGGAAAGAAGGCCGCACTCCTGGAAAGTGAACGGCCCAACGTTTTTGTCGCGTCGGTAGCGAACATCGCGCCGGGCTCCAACGTCGATATCTCGTTCGAGTACCAACAGAAGCTGCGCTACGACCAGGGCGCGTTCAGCCTTCGGATTCCCCTGGTCGTGGCGCCGAGATACCACCCGGAGAGCGACAAAACGGTTGAGGACGAATCCCGGTTAAAACCGACGATCGTCCGGCAGCAACAGGGTTCACCGGACAGTATTCCGGTTATCGTCGACGATGGCATCAAGACAAACCCCGTCGACATCCACATCGCCCTGACGCCGGGCTTTCCCATCGGCGAACTCAAAAGTCCTTATCACGAAATTCACCTGACGCCTTTGCCGGGCGGCGGACATCAGATCTCGCTAAAGAAAAAAGTGGTGCCGGCGGACCGGAATTTTGAACTCAGATGGCGCCCGGAAAGCGGTTTCGAGCCAACCTTGGGCCTGCTGGCCGAACAGCGGAACGCTCGGCACTACGTCATGGCGTTCGTGATGCCTCCGACGTTGGAGGCACAAATGGAATTCAAACCCCGGGAAGTCGTGTTCGTCATCGACACGTCGGGTTCGATGAACGGGAATTCCATGGAACAGGCCAAGGAAGCATTGACGCTGGCGGTCGAACGCCTGCGCCCGGTCGACCGCTTCAATGTCATTCGTTTCCACAGCTACACCGGCGCCCTCTTCCACGCGCCGAAAAATGCGACGCCGGAGATCAAAAAAATGGCGGCCGAAGCGGTATCCTCACTCCGCGCCGGTGGTGGAACCGAAATGGCGCCGGCCATCGAGCTTGCCCTCTTCGCCCCAGCCTCCGGCGACTATCTCCGGCAGGTCATATTCATTACCGACGGGGCCGTCGATAACGAAAAGGCCCTGTTTCGCCTGGTGCGGCAACTGCTTGGTTCTAGTCGACTGTTCACCGTGGGAATCGGATCGGCGCCCAATAGCTATTTCATGCGGAAGTCGGCTGAAATCGGCCGTGGCACATTCACCCATATCGGGAAGCAATCAGAAGTGGGGGAGCGCATGGAGGCGCTCTTCCGAAAAATCGAAACTCCCCTGCTGACCAATCTTCAAGTTGACTGGCCGGCCGGTCTCAAGGTCGATCCTTCACGGACGACATTAAACGATCTCTATTCGGGTGAGCCGGTTGTCGTCAGTGCGCGGCTTTCGGATGTCAAAGGCAATGTCGTCGTCCACGGTTGCCTCGCTGGAAAACCCTGGCGGCGCGGTATTCCTTTGTCGGCCGCACAAACGGTTCCCGGTGTGTCGAAGGTCTGGGGGCAATCCAAGATCGACAATTTGCTAACCGACGGCCTGATGTTGGACCCGCTCGGAAGCGCCGGCGGGACAGACCCGGTCGCGGATAACCGCCGGCGCGTTGTTTCGCTTGCCTTGGATCTCGGCTTGGTGACCGAGTACACCAGCCTCGTCGCCATCGACAAATCGGCGTCCAAACCCAATAGCGAAATTAGTGTTCAACAACACGTCCCCCTTAACCTTCCCCATGGCAGGAAGGCCGGTCAGGCAATCCATAGCGCGAGACTAATGTCGCCGAGTGCAAGTCAACCTGTGGCCGCTCAAACAGCACCGAGCTATGCGTCGAGTTCGATTGCACCCCCCACGCCAGGTACGGGAATATCCGCGTCCGCTTTGCATTCGGGTTCAAGCGCGCGTTCGTATAGCCGCTACGTACCTGAAAATCACGACACGGGTCCCTGGATCCCGGCCGGCGAAATCGAGAAGGCCGGCCCCGACGACGGCGTCAAGCCGGCATCGACGCTGGAATGCAGCTGACCTTCGATTATACCGCCCACTTTCAATTAGTTCGATTGGAAGGCAAACGCTTTTTGAAATCACCGATCGTATCCGCGTTCGAATTCCTGCACGCAGGCATGGCTCCTGGCTGGCAAATCGTGTTCTAATCGGCGGCACCGGGTTCAGGATGCCTTTCTGAATTCCTCATCCAAATCAGCTAACGGACATAAAGATGCAGGATGCCGCTAACGAAACCTACGAAATGATCCGCTCCGTACTGGACGAAGCCCTGGCTTCATTGACCGCCTACGGCCTGGACGTCGTTGCTGCCATCGCCATCCTGCTGGTCGGCATCTGGGCGGCGGGCAAGACCGAGCGGATAATCAGCGCCGCCCTGACGCGGGCCAAGCGCGTCGACACCATGCTGATCAGCTTTTTCGCCAACGCCGGGCGCTATCTGGTGCTGGTGGTCGTGGGCGTCGCTGTCCTTAACCGCTTCGGCATCGAAACGACGAGCCTCATCGCCGTTCTGGGCGCCGCGGGTCTGGCCATCGGCCTGGCCCTCCAGGGCACGCTGAGCAACGTGGCGGCGGGCGTCATGCTGCTTATTTTCCGGCCCTTTCACGAAGGGGATTTCGTCGATGCCGGCGGCCATTCGGGCACCGTGAAATCACTCAACCTGTTTTTCACCGTGATGGCGACGCCGGATAACGTCAAGATCATCGTGCCCAACAGCGACATCTGGGGCAGCAGCCTGCGCAATTATTCGGTTCACCCCGAACGGCGGGTCGATCTGGTCTTCGGCATCGCCTACGACGCCGACATCGACCGCGCCATGGCGTCGATCGAGGCCGTCATCGCCGGCGACGAGCGCATCCACGGGGATCCGGAACCCTTCATCGCGGTCACCGAACTGGGCGACAGTTCAGTTAACATCGTCGTCCGCGTCTGGACCGACAACGGTGAGTATTGGCCGGTGCGCTTCGATCTCATGAAAGGCGTCAAGGAAAAGCTGGACGCCGAAAACATCTCCATCCCGTTCCCGACACGGACCATTCACGTCCTCAGCGACTGACGGCGGACCGTCAGATGTCGATGTCGAGGCCGCCACGCTCGGCGGCGGCGATTTTTTCACGGTGGCGGCGGTCGGCGACGACTTCGCCGCGTATCTGATCGCGGGCGGCCAGGTCCGAGCTTTTTGTGGCTTGCCGCCTGTCGTTCGCCGTATCGACGCGTCGTTGGTAATTGGCATTTACGGCCGCTTGTGCGGCCGCCGCTTCCTTGTCGACTTTCATTGTAGCCCCCCTGCCCCGATGTTTCCTGTTTAGCCGGAAACTACGGCGTCGCTTTCACAATTGACGTTTTTGCGTTTTACCACCCCGCCGGCCACGGAACTTTTTTCCAAACCGATGGTTACCACGCCTCCGGTGATGGTCTCCTGTAGGCACGATGTCAAATACACAAGAGTCATGACCTCGTCGGCCGCCAATTCGAATGTCCGACCGGCCTCCAGAAAATCCAATTCCTGAATATCGGTCCGCGCCGCGCTAACGCCCTCGACCACAGCCGTCGGCTCGGCGGCGTACGCCACAGTTGCACACATCAGTGCAATCACCAGAGATACGTGGCGCAAGAATTTCTCCATTCCCGGGTAGATCCCCCGTCTCAAGCCGCGACAACTCAACCCTATTTGGCACAGGTTTCGAAGAATCAGTTTCGAATCGGGCCAACTAGGGCTGAATTCCCAAATTTACGGGTAGTCTCCGCAAAGGACATGCCAAATATTTGGCAAATCCCGATAAAAGCGAAAGAAAATTGCGGTGGCTGGGCGGGAAAGGACAAAGCTCAGCCGAGCCTGCCAATCCGATCCTCGAGATTTTCGAGGTTCTGTTCCAATTTGCCCACCTTGGCGCTGATTTTATCCAGCTCTTTCGGACCGAGCAGGGCTTCAAGCTTTTTGATTTCGGTGGTCGTCGCGATCGTTGTCGTGTTCATCTCCTTGAATTCGGCATTGATCGGTTTGATGTTTGCTTCGTGAAAACGGTGACGGCCAAGCTCTGCTTTCATCTTGGCGTGATTGCAAAAGAGCAGGCCGCCAATCGCCACGATCATGGCGAAAATGGGACCGATCACTTCCACATCAAACAGCGCTGCCATGTCCCGCCTTTCTCTCGTGTCTAATCTCTTGCAGTGGTTGCCGTCAGAATAAATGAGCGTGCCGCACCTGCCAAGCGGCGTCGGCGAAACCGGGATGACTTGTGAGTTGCAGCCGCGGGGGATGGCAGACAGCCATCCGACCTGTATATTCTCAGCTGCCTTCCGGGGCAATTTTTGTGGGTTGAGGTAGGTCAACGAATGTCCGATCCGGCGACGGTTTTTGAACTTCTGGAAGCTGCGGCAATTGACGACGCCGCGGCTTTGTCCGCGCCCGACCGCGACGATCTCAGCCATGGAGCGCTGCGCGAGCTATGTACCCGGACTGTGGAGAAGTTGAACGGTTTCGGCATCGGCCGCGGCGACCGCGTCGCCATCGTGTTGCCAAACGGCCCGGAAATGGCGGCTGCTTTTACCGCCATCGCCTGTGCCGCCGCCACGGCGCCGCTCAACCCCGCCTACCGGGAAGAAGAATTCGAGTTTTATCTTGATGATCTCAAGGCCAAAGCCCTGGTGGTGGAGGCCGACAGCGCGAGCCCCTCGATTGCGGCCGCCGGCAAGCTCGGCATTCCGGTGATCCGCCTCGAGGTGGCGGAGGGCGCCGCGGCCGGCGAGTTTACGATCAACGCGGAGGGCTTGTCGGGAACGCCCGCCCAGGGCGGATTTGCCCAGGCCGACGATATCGGCCTCGTCCTCCACACCTCCGGCACCACCTCGCGGCCCAAGATCGTGCCGCTCAGCCAGCGCAATCTCGCGGCATCGGCGCGCAATATCCGCGCAACCCTGTCGTTGACGCCACAAGACCGCTGCCTCAACATCATGCCGCTGTTTCACATCCACGGCCTGATCGCGGCGGTGCTGACGTCGTTGGCCGCCGGCGCCAGCATATACTGCACGCCCGGGTTCAATGCGCTCCGCGTATTCGGTTGGATGGCGGCGGCCAAACCGACCTGGTACAGCGCCGTCCCCACCATGCACCAGGCAATCCTGGCGCGCGCCTCGCGCAATGCCGAGATCGTGCAAAACGCGGGCTTGCGTTTTATCCGCTCGTCTTCTTCATCGTTGCCACCGCAGGTCATGGCGGAACTGGAGGAAGCCTTCGGCTGCCCGGTGGTGGAAGCCTACGGCATGACGGAAGCGACCCACCAGATGGCCTGTAATCCTCTGCCCCCGGCAACGCGTAAACCCGGCACCGTGGGCATCGCCGCCGGCCCTGAAATCGGCGTCATGACCGAAACGGGGGAACTTCTGCCGCCCGGGGAAGTGGGTGAAATCGTCATTCGCGGCGACAACGTCACCGCCGGTTACGAAAACAACGACGACGCCAACGCCGAGGCCTTCACCGAAGGCTGGTTCCGCACCGGCGACCAGGGCCGCCTGGACGGCGAGGGCTATCTCAGCATCACCGGCCGTTTGAAGGAGATCATCAATCGCGGCGGCGAAAAGATTTCACCCCGCGAAGTCGACGAGGTGCTGATGGATCACGCCGCCGTGCAGCAGGTCGTCACCTTCGCCATCCCCCACGATTTGCTGGGCGAGGAAATCGGCGCCGTCATCGTGCTGCGCGAGGGGGCGGCAGCTGAGGAGACCGACATCAAAACCTTCGCCCGGCAGCGTCTGGCTGATTTCAAGGTGCCCCGCACCATTCTGTTCATGGACGAAATTCCCAAAGGCGCGACCGGGAAACTGCAACGCATCGGTCTCGCCGAAAAGCTCGGTCTGGCGGAGAAATAAGTGAAGGGGGCGGCGTGAGGATCTGCATCTACGGCGCCGGCGCCATCGGCGGATACCTTGGCGCGCGACTGGCCGCCAACGGCGCCGACGTCACCCTAATCGCCCGGGGCGCGCACCTCGACGCGATGCGTAAAAACGGCCTGATTTTACGCACCGGTTCGGACGAAATCGTCAGCCATCCGATCTGCACTGACGATCCGGCGGAGGCCGGGCCGCAAGACCACGTGATTGTCACGTTGAAAGCCCACTCAGTGCCCGCCGTCGTCCCTGCAATGCAGCCCCTTTTGAACCCCGAAACCGCCGTGGTCAGCGCCGTCAATGGCGTTCCCTGGTGGTATTTCCACAAGCTCGCGGGCCCTTTCGAGGACCAGCGGATCGCAGCCGTCGATCCCGGTAACATCCAATGGGACGGCATCGGACCGGAGCGGGCCATCGGCTGCGTCGTCTACCCCGCCTGCGAAATCGTCGAACCCGGTATCGTCCGGCATATCGACGGTGACAAATTCACGCTGGGCGAGCCGTCCGGCGACAAAACCGAGCGCATCGAATTGCTGTCCAAAACCTTGATTTCCGCGGGCTTCAAGGCACCCGTCAGGCCGCGCATCCGGGACGAGATTTGGATCAAACTTTGGGGCAATCTCAGTTTCAATCCGATCAGTGCCCTGACACACGCGACGCTGGACGTCATCACCGAGGACGCCGGCACCCGCGCCGTCGCCCGCGCCATGATGGTCGAGGCGCAGGCCATTGGCGAAAAACTCGGCGTCCGGTTTCCCATCGACGTCGACAAGCGCATCGAAGGCGCCCGCATGGTGGGTGCGCACAAGACCTCAATGCTGCAGGATCTGGAGTTGGGCAGGCCAATGGAAATCGACGCCCTGGTGACCGCCGTCCAGGAAATGGGGAAGCTGACGGAGGTACCGACGCCGACCATTGACACGGTGCTGGCCCTGGTCCGCCAACGGGCGGCGCTGGCAGGCAGCTACTGAAACAAGAACGGTTCGTGTCACTTTCCCACGAGCACCAAATCGATCTGCCGCCGATGCGGCCGGAGGCGGTGTTCGAACACAAAAATGCCCTGCCAGGTACCGAGGCTCAACCGCCCCTCGGTCACCGGCACCTGCAAGCTGGTTTGGGTAAGCGCTGACCTGACATGAGCCGCCATATCGTCGGGCCCCTCGGAGGTATGGCTAAAGAGATCGTCACCATCCGCCACAAGACGTGAAAAATAGGCGTCGAGGTCGTCCAGCACACGGGGGTCGGCGTTTTCCTGGATAGTCAGGCTGGCCGAGGTGTGACGGATAAAAAGCGTCAACAGCCCCTCCGCCGAGCCGCTTCCGCGCACCCAGGCGTCCACCTGCGACGTGATGTCGTACAATCCCCG
This sequence comes from uncultured Rhodospirillaceae bacterium, assembly GCA_964528595.1. Taxonomy (GTDB): domain Bacteria; phylum Pseudomonadota; class Alphaproteobacteria; order UBA2966; family UBA2966; genus CAYFKJ01. Next base: position 5,882 of record CAZGTM010000081.1, on the reverse strand, counting down.
GCCCGCCGTCGATACGGTGAGGCTTGATTTCGCGAATTCCGCCATCGACGCCAATTCAGGGCATTTCAGGCCGCGCCGTCAAGAGCCGCCAGGAAGGTCGCCGGTTCGGGCCGGATGCGGTAGTTGTCGGTCTGGTCCGACAGGATGATCTTGCCCTCGGCGTCGGCGATGATGACGGTGGGTAGGACCGTGTCGCTGTCGTAACCGAATATCTGCATGCCGAAAGGCAGGCCGCCGGGCGCCGCGATCCCCAGTTTTTCCGCAACTGCGCCCTGCCGGTCGACCAGGAACCTGAAGGGGACGTCCAACTTTGCCGCCAATCGCGCGGTGTGGCCTTGCGGTTGCGGACTGACCAGGGCGACCGTGACGCCGCGTCGTTCCAGTTCTTGGTACTGACCGGCGATTTCCTTGATTTGCGCCATGCACAGAGGACACCAGTTGCCGCGGTAGAAGAGAAGAAGAACCGGTTTGCCCCGGAACTCCGCCGACGACACCGAAGCGCCCACGGCATCCTCAAGTTCGAAATCAGGCAAGGTCCGGCCCACCGCAACGGCCGCCGCGGCATCACGTCCGAAGATGGAATACCAGCGGTCGTAGGCCTGAAAACCCGCCAGGCCGACCAGGGCGAGGACGCAGGCTTCAAGACTGGAGGGCGACCCCATGAGCAAGGCGGTCACGCCCAAGCCTGCGCCCACCAGCGCCAGGACCAGGACCGGCGTGAGATGCGGCGAGGTTCGCGCGGTCGGACGCAGTAAAAGCAACCAGCCGACCAGCAAGACGATGGGCCCATTGGCGAGGACGGCGCCAATGTAGCCAACGTTCAGGCCGCCCTCGATCAGGCGCCAGACGGCGTAAACCGCGATTATGGAGACCACCGTCAGGTAGACCGATACGTAAACCGCTTTCGCCCAATTGGTCGCTTTCACCGCCGTCCCTCCCCAACCGATAAACGCATCAGGGAGATTATCGCCAACCCGCCGGGGAACGGTCTCATATCTCCGTGATCGGCATAACGGACACAACTTCGCCGTTTGCGAATTCGTGAATAGGCGGCATAGTGCGGGCTGAATTTTTTCGGAGGCCGACATGCCGGATACCCTACGCACGCCCGATGACCGTTTCGCCGGTCTGCCCGGTTACGACTTCGCGCCGAACTACATCGATACCCTGGAAGGCTACGAAGGCCTGCGCTGCCACTACCTGGATGAAGGTCCCCGGGATGCCGAGCACACCTTCCTCTGTCTGCACGGCCAGCCCACCTGGAGCTATCTCTACCGCAAAATGATTCCGGTGTTCACCGGCGCCGGCGCCCGCAGCGTCGCGCCCGATTTCTTCGGTTTCGGCAAATCCGACAAGCCGGCCGAGGATGCGGTCTATACCTTCGAATGGCACCGTGAAATGCTGGCCCGATTCGTCGAGACGCTGGATCTCAGGAACATCACGTTGGTTTGCCAGGATTGGGGCGGCCTGTTGGGGCTGACCCTGCCCATGGACATGCCGGAGCGCTTCAGCCGCCTTTTGGTCATGAATACCGCGCTGGGCTGCGGTGACCTGCCGCTGGGCGACGGCTTCATCGCCTGGCGTCAGTGGTGCCGGGACAATCCCGACATGAACGTCGGCAAACTGATGGGCCGATCGTGCCCCGATCTCAGCGCCGAAGAGACCGCCGCCTACGACGCGCCTTACCCGGACGTCACCTACAAGGCCGGTGTCCGCCGTTTCCCCGAACTGGTGCCCGACAGCGTGGACGCCGGAGGTGCGGCCATGTCGCGCCGGGCGCGGGACTGGTGGAATAACGAATGGCAGGGTCAAACCTTCATGGCCATCGGCATGCAGGATCCGGTGCTGGGCCCGCCGGCCATGAAATACCTACGCAAGCAAATCAAGGATTGCCCCGAGCCCTTCGAGGTCGCCGACGCCGGCCACTTCGTGCAGGAGGCGGGTGAGGTTGTGGCCGCGGCGGCGCTCAAGGCGTTTGCCGGCTGATGGCGGCGCCGATCCCCGAGGGCTTTTTCAAGGCCCCGATCGACATGCCCTTCACGGACATGGTAGGGCCGATCTACTACCGTCCCGGCGAGGAAACCCTCCACGTCGGTTTCGCGGCCGACGAAAGACATCTCAATCCGGGCGGCGTCATTCACGGCGGCATGCTGATGACGGTGGCCGACGATCTGATGGGGGCCACCGTCTACCGCGCCGTCGGCGCCCAGCCCATGGCCACCGTCAGCCTCAATTGCGATTTCCTGTCGGCGGTAAAGCCGGGCGATTGGGTGCACGGCATCGGCGACATCACGCGGCGCACCCGATCCATGGTGTTCGTCCGCTCGGTCTTGAGTGTCGAAGACCGGCCCGTCCTGTCGGCGGCCGGCATCATGAAGCTGATCGAACGGGAATAGGCGGCCGCGGACGCGGTGCCGGGTCTTCAATTCGGTGACGCCTTGACGGTCATTTCAGCCGTAGTGTGATCATGTTTCGATCATCGTCGCGCTGATATTCGACGGTCTCGCATTTTTCGAAAATAATTCGCCAGCCAAGACCGCCGATCCGGCGTTCCTCCAGGCGCAGGTCACGGTCATCTTCGGGCAGGTCGCGGTGGGGATCGAAGGGATTTCCATTGTCGCGGTAGATCATCCTCGCCCGCTCGGCTTGCAGACTGAGATCCAGCCCGATCTCAACTTCGTTCGCGATTCCGCCATGCTTATAGGTGTTGCTGATCAGTTCTTCCACGATCAGGCACAGCGTGTCGGCCACGATGCGGTCAATCCGGTTTTCTGTACAAAGCCGTACGATGAAATCAACCGCCTGATTTATCGCCGGACTGGCGGTCAGACCGGTCAACGAAATGTGGGTCATTAGATTTCTCGCTGTCCCCGCCAAGTTCCGCTTTATAGTAATACGAAACGGAGGTAGGCGGCGATATGCTCAATACGGTTATCAAGGCTGCGGCTCTTGCCGTGGTGCTTTACGTCCTCCCCGGCTCGGCTCAGGCCGACATTGGCCAGATCAAAACGCTGAAGGGGGACGTCAAGCTCGTCCGCGCCCAGGAAACCAAGGCGGCCAGCGCCGGTGAAAGCCTTGAGCAGGCCGACACCCTCGTCACCGGGGCGAACAGCAGCGTCGGCATGACCTTTATCGACGGCACCCGGTTTTCCGCCGGCCCCAACAGCACGATTGAGCTTAGCCGGTTCAAGTTCGACACGACGACCCATGAGGGCGAGTTTCAGACCAGCATCAAGAAAGGCACGCTGGCGGTTATTTCCGGCCGGATTGCAAAGTCCTCGCCCCAAGCGATGAAGGTGCGGACGCCTTCATCTATCCTGGGCGTTCGCGGCACGCGGTTCCTGGTTAAAGTTGGCAACGGAGAATGAGCCGATGATCCGGACGCTCCGTTCTCTTACCGCCGCTCTCTCGCTTATGGCCTTGCTGGCGGCCTGTGCCGCATCTCCGGATATCCGCAACGAATTGGTGGTTCTGTTGCCGGACAAGGATGGCACCGTCGGCGTTGTCAGCATCGAAACCACCGCAGGTTCCGAGCTCGTCCTCGACACGGCCTTGGCATCCGCTCAAATCGGCGCCGCCGGTGGAGCAATATCCGACGCCAGTCAGGATCAGGTCCAAGCGATATTCAGTGAAGCCCTTGCGGCCCAACCGCCGGACCCAATTTCCTTCACGCTCTATTTCAAAACCGGCGGGACGGAGCTCAGGGAGGCCTCAAAACCGGTATTGAAGGCGCTTTTTGAAACGGTCGCCGCACGTCAGGCGGTGGAAGTGCAGGTGACGGGGCATACCGACCGCAAGGGCAGTATCCGAGGCAACGACAAGTTGGCGCTGAAACGCGCCGAAGCCGTTGCCGCCATGCTCATCGACCAGGGCATCCAAACGACGCGCGTGAGGGCGGTAGGCCGCGGTGAGCGAGAACCTCTGGTGCCCACGGCGGACGGCGTCGCCGAAGCCAAGAACCGGCGGGTCGAGATCATCGTGCGCTAGCCGGCGGGCCGGTATTTCAAAGCGAGGATGGTAATGTCGTCGTTGGGTTCCGCCCCGTCGGCGAACGTCTTAACGTCTTTGTAAATCTCGCCGACCATTGTCATCGGTTCAATCTCGCCTTCAAAAGCATCGAGGAGGGCGCTGAGCCGTGCCGTGCCATACATTTGTTTGTCTGCCGTCATCGCTTCGCTGACGCCGTCCGTCGTCAGCACCAGCATGTCTCCGGGCCGGAGCTGAGCGCGTTCGACCGGATAAGGAAAATCGTCCATGACACACAACGGCGGCCCGCCGGTGCTTTCCAGCAGTCGGGCTGGCTGGCCCGGACAAACCACATAAGGGTGATCATGCCCGGCATTGCAAAATTCGATCTCACCCGTCCGGCTGTCGATGATACCGGCGACCGCGGTGACAAACATAGAGGCCGGGTTTTCACGCGAGATTTCACCATTGGCGGTCATCATCAGATCGGCAATCGAAGCGTTTTCACGTAGCACGGCGCTCTTGCACAGGGCCTTGCTGAGGGCCATGAACAGCGACGCCGGCACGCCTTTCCCCGAGACATCACCGATCATGAAATAGAGTCTGTGTTGGTCCACCATATGGAGGTCATAAAGATCGCCCCCGACCTCCCTGGCTGGTTCCAGAGAGGCGTGCACGTCTAAGGAGGCTGGAAGGTTTTCGATTTCGGCCGGGTTGGGCAGGATGCCAATCTGAATATCGCGGGCAGCCGCCAGTTCACCGGCCATACGGGCGTTTTCCAAGCGTTCGCGTTCCAGTTGGGCATTCATCAGGCGCCGGTCGCGGTCTGCCTCCGTGACATGCGTCAAGGTTAGAGAAATATACGCCGCCACGCTGGCAAGGGCTGAACCGCTGGGATCCGATAGTAAGCTGGCTTGGGTAAAAGCCTGGAAACCGGCGCCGAATTGTGTGGCCAGCAAAGCCGCGAGAACGCCTGCGCCCAACACCGGACCGTGCCGCGGCAGCAAGATTATCAAGAGCAATGCCGAGGCGGCCAGAACCAGGAGTTCCGACCAGACGACGAAGGGCGGGCGTTTCAAGCGCGTGCCATACAACATGTTTTCGATGAATTCCGCCTGCACTTCAACGCCATCCATCCGCGCCGCCACCGGCGTCGTGGCGATATCGGCCAGCCCCAGTCCCGTCACGCCGACCAGCACGAGCTGTCCGGCAAAGGTCTGGTTGGTCGGCCGGTCCGATAGAACATCCGCCGCCGACACCCGGCGCTGGGCGTGCGGCCCGCTGAAATGCAAACTGAGCCGGGCACGAGCATCGGTTTCGATGAGCGCCTCGCCGACTTCGACGGAGGCCACGCCACGGTCGCCGGTATTCACGGTAATCCAGTTCGCCCCCAACGCCGACCGGATCAGTTCAAGCGCCATGGAGGGAACAGTTTGACCGTCGATCGTCATCACCACCGGCATTCGCCGGACCTGTCCGTCTGGATCGCGGATGGCGTTCAGATACCCGAAACCGGCTGCTGCCTTCATCACCCCGGGAACGTTGGTCAAATGCCCGCGAAAACGGGTGATGCCCGCCGCCGATCCACCGCCCTGAAATTGCACGGGGGTAAAGCTCGCGGCCGCGGCGTCCGGCGTCGGTTCGAACTGCCCGCTGCGACCGATCACGACGGGAATGCGGCTCAGAGTCTCCGCCAGGACCGCATCATTTGACGGCAAATCTGTCAGCCGTGATTTCAAATCCGGCATCAGGCCGGGATAGTCGGCCGCAAATTCCTGCGGCGACATCCGATCGGGTTCCGCCAGAATGATATCCAAACCGATCGACAAGGCTCCGGCAGCATGGATGCGATCAATCAATCTCGCCAACAGCGTCCGCGGCCACGGCCACTGACCGTACTGCCGCAGACTTTGTTC
>CAZGTM010000080.1:0-13897 GCA_964528595.1 uncultured Rhodospirillaceae bacterium | reverse complement strand
CTTCAAATTAGCTTTATTGTATCCCTCGTTTGTATCGATCGGGTCTAATGTATCGCTCCGCTGATGCACCAATTCAATATCAGTCAACCTTCGGCTATCTGCTAGTAACTGCACTCGAAAAACCGCATCGGCTGGCCTGAGGCCTCGCCCAAAAGTTCGTCCTCGCGCATGACGGCGCGGCCGGCGATGAGGGTGGCGCAGGGCCAGCCCGTTACCGTTTCGCCGTTGAAGGGTGTCCAGCCGCATTTGCTTTCGATCCAGTCGTCGGTGATGTCGTGGCTCTGGCCTAAATCAACCAGGGTGAAATCGGCGTCGTACCCCACCGCGATACGGCCCTTGCCGATGATGCCAAAGAGGCGCTGGGGGCCTGAGCACATCAGGTCCACGAGGCGTTCGAGCGTCAAGCGCCCCGCCGCCACGTGGTTGAGCATAATGGGCAGGATGGTCTGCACGCCGGGCATGCCCGACGGTGTGTTCGGGTAGGGCTGCTGTTTTTCCTCCGCCGAATGGGGTGCGTGGTCGGAGCCCATGACGTCGACGATGCCCTGGTCGAGCGCCCGCCAGATGGCGTCGCGGTGGCGCGCCTCGCGGATCGGCGGGTTCATCTGGGCGAAGGGACCGAGGCGGTCGTAACAGTCGGGTGCTGCCAGCGTCAGGTGCTGCGGCGTCGCCTCCACCGAGACGAGGTCCTTGTGATCGGCGACGAGTTCCATCTCCTCCGCCGTCGTGACGTGCAGCAGGTGCACCTTGCGCCCCGTCTCACCCACCAGCCTGAGCAATCTCTTGGTGGCGCGGATCGCCGTTTCACCGTCGCGCCAGTCGGGGTGGGCGTGCACGTCGCCGCGTTCCTCGGCTATCTTCTTACGCTCGATCAGGCGCGGCTCGTCCTCGGCGTGGACGGCGATACGGCGGGTGCCGTGGCGCAATACTTCGCGCAAATCGTCGTCGTTCTCGACCAGCAGGTTGCCGGTGGACGAGCCCATGAACACCTTGACGCCGCAGCAGCCCGGTGTGCGCTCCAGTTCCGCCATTTGCGCGGCGTTCTCTGCCGTGCCGCCCATGTAGAAGGCATGGTTGCACCAGGCCCGGCCCGCCGCCCGGTCGATCTTGTCGGCGAGAGCCTGGGCGGTGGTGGTCAGGGGGTTGGTGTTAGGCATCTCGAAAACGCCGGTGACGCCGCCCATGACGGCGGCGCGGGTGCCGCTTTCGAGGTCTTCCTTGTGCTCACCGCCCGGTTCGCGGAAGTGGACCTGGGTGTCGATGATGCCCGGCAGGACGTGCAGGCCGCCGGCTTCGAACACTTCCGCCGCGGCCGCAGAACCGAGATCGCCCAGCACGACGATGCGGCCCGCGCGCACGCCGACATCCGTTTCCGTCCGGCCCGAGGGCGTCATCACGGTGCCGCCGCGAATGATGAGATCGTAAGTATCAGTCATGTTATGTCTCAGGGCCTTTGCGAGAGCGTTTCAAAGACGTCGCCGGCCGGCGCCGACCCCAGAATATGCCGCCGATGCCACAGCGCATAGAACAAGATTGTCCATGCCGCGAAGGCGGGTCGCTTGGCGTTGGGCGCTTTTTGCAGTGTCTCGAACAAAGCCGAAACCCGGTCGGGCCGGCAAGTTTCCTGAATGCCCGGCTGCGCCGCCACCAGCGGCCCCAGTTTGGCGCCCTGCGAGGCGATCCATTCGCCCACCGGCACGGTGAAGCCGCGCTTCTTGGAAAACGCCTGGGTCATGGGCAGCGCCTCGTCCAGCCAGCGCCGCAGCAGCACCTTGCCGATGCGGCCCTGGATCTTGAGGTTGTCGGGCAGCCGGAAGGCGAGGTCCGCAACGGCAGTATCGAGGAACGGCACGCGGCCCTCGACGCCATGCGCCATGAGGCAGCGGTCGGCCTTGGTCAGCAGATCGTTGGGCAGCCAGTCGGCGCAGTCGGTGGCCTGGGCGATCTGGAGGGCGTTGCGTCCCGCCATCGCGGCCTCTTGCTCCGCCGCCGCGATGCCGTCACGCCAGGCGCTGGAATGGTCGCGTAGCACGCCCATGCCGAAGAAGGTGCCGCGCGCTCGCATACGCCGGCCGCCGAGCCAGCGCGGACGGCGGGCCTTGCGGTAGCGGCCATAGCCCGCGAACAGCTCATCCCCGCCCTCCCCCGTCAGCACGACTTTCAACTCCTTGCCCGCCGCCCGCCCCAGGATGTAGGTCGGCACGATGGCGTAGTCGGCGGCGGGGTCGTCCATGGCGGCGGCGATGGCCGGCAGTTCCGTCCAGAAATCGGCCTTGGTCACGGGAACGTCGACAGCCTTGGCGCCCAGGGCTTCGGCCACCGCGCGGGCGTGTTCACGCTCGTCCGTTGCCTTGGTTTCGGGAAAGCCTGCACTGAAGCACATGACGGGCGCCTCGTTGAGCCGCGCCATCAGGGCCAGCAGGGCCGACGAATCGATGCCGCCCGACAGGAACATGCCGTAGGGCACGTCGGCGCGCTGATGCAGATCGACCGATTCCATCAGGGCAGCGTCGAGCTTGGCCATGGCCTCTTCCGCGCCGATATCCGCCGGCGCGCCTGCCGGCAGAGCCGCTTGGCGGCGGCGCTCCGCGATACGGCCCTTTTCGACAATTAGCGTTTCACCTGGCAGCACCCGCCTCACGCCATCGACAACGGTTCCGTCACCCGTCGTGAACTGCAACTGCATGAGTTCATCTCGGGCCCGCTCGTCGACGACGGGTGCGACAAGCCCGGCGGTAACCAGCGCCTGGATTTCCGAGGCGAAGACGAAACCGGCGTCCGTCTCTGCGTAGTAAAGCGGTTTGATGCCGAAGGGATCGCGCGCCAGCACCAACCGCCCGGCCGGCGAGTCGTGAATGGCGACGGCATACATGCCGCGCAGATAATCGGTGAACCCCGCCCCATGGCGGCGATAGAGATGCAGCGGCGGTTCGCAGTCAGACGCGGTCTTGAAATTCACGTCCGTCAGTTCGGCGCGCAGTTCCCGGTAATTGTAGAATTCGCCGTTAGCCACCAGCACGGCGCCGCCGGGTTCGCTAAAGGGCTGATCCCCGGTATTGAGGTCGATGATGGCGAGGCGCGTGTGCACCAGGCCGACGCCGTCGGCGGTGTAGTGTCCGTCCCCGTCGGGCCCGCGGTGGGAAAGTGCCTTGGTCATTGCCGCCAGAGCAGCGCTGTCGGGGGGCGTGCCGAAGCGCGTCATGATGCCGGCGATACCGCACATCAGTCTTGCTCCGCGATCTGCCGGAAGAAATCCATGTATTGCGCCACCACGGCGCTGTCGGTGAAGTCGGCCTCGTAGGCTGCCCGGCCGCCGACGCCGATCACCGCGCACAATTCCGGACTTTCCAGCGCCCGGTTGAGGGCTCCGGCCAGCGCCCCGGCATCATCGACCGACGTCAACAGGCCGCTGACGCCGTCCTCGATCAAGGCGGCGGGACCGGCGGCGGCGCAAGCGACCACCGGCACGCCTTGGGCCCAGGCCTCGATCACCACATTGCCCAGGGGTTCGTGCCGCGAGGGACAGACCAGTAGATCGGCCGCGGCGAACAGCGCCGCCGGGTCGTCGCGCCAGCCCAGGAAACGGACGCGCCCGTCGACGCCCTCGCGCCGGGCCAGGGTTTTGAGCGCCGCCTCCTCCGGTCCCGATCCGGCAATCCAGAGGACGGCGGCGGGAACATCCGCCAGGGCCGCGATCAGCACATCGAAGGCCTTGTTGGCATGCAGCCGGCCCAGAGCCAGCAGAAGCGGTGCGTCTTCGGGCGTGTCGTGGGCCGCGCGGGCTTCGGCCGGCGCTTTGGCGTCGTCGACGAAATTGGGCAGGTAGTGGGCGCGCTCGGCGGGCCAGCCCTCCCTCACGAGGTAGTCCACGATGTCTTGGGTGTTGCCGATCAGGTGATCGCAATTGCGGTAATTCTTGAGGTTGTAGTATCCCCCGAGCCGGGCCGCGTGGACGAAGCGAAGCGCGGGCGACTTGGCCGGGCAAAAGCGCGTCGCCCGGTTCATCCAGGTCAACACGATATCGGGCTGAAACGCCTTGATTTCCTTCCTGAAACGGCTGCGCGTGGTGAGGTCGAACAGGCCGCCGAAGGCCAACCCGACAGGTTCGATCCCGCTGTCGCGCAGGAAGCTGTCCCACACCGCACCGCGTTTGATCAAAACCTTCTGTTCGATATCGTCACGTTGCTGCAAAGCGCCGGCGAGACGGACGAAAAAGGCCTCGGCGCCGCCGTGCCTGCCGCCCGCCATGGCCTGCAACAGCCGCATCAGGCGGCCTCATCCTCTTCGTAGCGGGCCTTGAGGTAGGACAGAATGGGATAGAGCCCGGCCATCAGCGCGATGAGAAATCCGTAATGGCCTTCGCGGTAGCCCTTGCGTCCGACGTAGCACTTCCAGAAGCGGGAAAAGATCCGCCGCACGTTGCGGCCGAACGTGCCGATGTCGCCGCTTTCGCGCAAATCCCGCGCGTTGGCGGTGGTGTAGCTGTCCAACCGTTTCAGCATGTCCGAGATGTCGCGGTCGACATAGTGGACCATGCGGCTTTTCAAAGTCCGTTTTTCCCCCTTCAGTTCAAGGGATGGGTGAACGCGCTGGCCGCCCCAGCGCTTGGCGCCCTTGGAAAAGAGCCGCGGCGCCGCGCTGACGCCCCAGTAGGCGCCCCAGCCGTGGCGCACCAGCCGGTCGCCGATGTAGTTGTCGAAGGGGATCAGGAAGTGACCGGGGGCCGCATTGGCGATGACGTTGCGGATTTCTTCCGCCAGTTCGGGCGTCACGCGCTCGTCGGCGTCGACCTCCAGCGTCCAGTCGCCGCTGCAGGCTTCGATGCCGGCATTGCGGCGGTCGCCTTCAATGGGCCAGGCACCTTCGAGAATGGTTGCGGAATTATCCCGTGCAATGTCTGCGGAACCGTCCGTGCAGCGGTCGAGCACGACGATGATTTCGTCGGCGAACGACAGGCGCGCTAGGCAATCCCTTAACTGGCCCTCTTCGTTGTGGGCAACAACCAGGGCCGAGAGCCGGGTCGGCTCTGCTGCGGGCGTGCCGGTCTGGCTGCTCATCTAGAAGGCATACAAATTGGCAAAGTGATCCTCCGCCGCCGCCACGACACGGTCGACGGAGAGGCCCGACATGTGGCTGTCGTGCTTGCGGTAGTCGTAGTCCTCGGCACCTGTCAGTTCCTCGAAGCTTTGTTCGGTCCGCACGCTGCGGCACATGCGGCCCCACGGCGCGTAGTGCTCTTCGCGGCTGGGCCCGAACAAGCCCAAGGTCGGTACGCCGACGGCGGCGGCCAGGTGCATCAGGCCTGAATCGTTGCCGATGAAGTATTCCATCTGGGAAAGACAGGCGGCGGATACCGTCAGGCCCGAGACGCCGACCAGATTGATGGTGCGTTCGGTGGGGAGCGCTTCCAGTATGGGCGCCGCCATGGCGGCTTCCTCCGGCCCCGGTCCGCCGAGCACGGCGATGTCGACGCCCGGCAGGATGCCGTCCGGGGCCGTCAGCCGTTCGACGGTTTCTGCAAAACGCTCGCCCGGCCACTGCTTGCCGCCCCAATTGGCGGTCGGACCCACACCCAGGATCTTGTCGCTGGCCGACAACAGCGCCTTGGCCTGGTCGCGGTCGTTGTTGGTCAGCCAGACACGGGGCGACGGGGGCGGATCAAGCTCCAGGAGCTCGGCCAACTGGATCACGCGATGCACCGGTTCGTCTGATTTTCCGGTATCGAGGACGTAGCGCTTGTCGGCGCGCAGCATCCACGACAAGGCCGAGGCGCGCAGGTCGACGACGATGTCCCACTGCGTGCTGACGACCTGGCGCCACAAATCGAGCCAATGCTGCGACCACTTGCGCTTGGGCATGGGAATGACGGTATCGACCATGCCGACGGCTTCGAATAACGGCGTGACGACGGGGCCGCAGGCGACGGTGAAGCTGGCCTCGCGGTATTCGTGAACGAGATAGTCCAACAATCCCGTCGACAGCACGGCATCGCCGATGCGGTTTGAAGTCACGAAAAGAATTTTCATACGCCGGCGAATTTCCCTCAGCGCGGATAATTGAGTAGGGTTTCTTGCTATCGGCGGCAAGAGACCATAAGTCTAACGCCTAGGCAACACCCTGACGCCCCTCGGACGCCGTCGCGCAAAAAGGCAGTGGAAACCATGTCCAACAAGCAATTCGCCATTCTCGAAGACCGCGGACTCCTGCGCATCAGCGGCGCGGATGTTCGGGATTTCCTGCAGGGCATGATATCCAACGATGTCGCCGACGTCGGCGCCGAGCGGGCGGTTTACGCCGTCCTGTTGACGCCGCAGGGGAAATTCCTGTTCGACTTCTTCGTTTTTACCGGTCTAGGCGGGGACGACGCGCTCTATCTTGATTGCGAAGGAGGCCGCAGCGCCGACCTCGTTCGCCGGCTTTCCATGTACAAATTGCGCGCAGACGTCGAAATCACCGATTTGACCGCCGGCCACGAGGTCGCGGTGGCCTTCGGCGGCGGAACTTTTGAAGCACTGGAATTGGGCACCGGCCCAGGCGCGGCGGCAAGCTTCGCCGCTGACGGACTGGCGTTCGCCGACCCGCGCCTGGCGGCGCTGGGCGCACGCTGCGTAATGCCGAAGGATTCCGCCGGCGATCGTCTGGAAGCCGCCGGTTTTGCTGCTGCATCGGCCCAGGACTACGACCTGCACCGCCTGGCATTGGGCGTACCCGACGGCAGCCGCGACGTGCTGGTCGAAAAGTCCTTTCCCCTGGAATGCAATCTCGATGACCTCAACGCCATCAGCTACACCAAGGGCTGTTACGTGGGCCAGGAATTGACGGCGCGCACCCACCACCGCGGCACCATCCGGAAACGCCTGTTGCCGGTCGACGTCAACGGACCGCTGCCGGTATCAGGAACGCCGGTCGCTTTGGGCGAAAAGGAAATCGGCGAAATCAGGTCGGGCGCCGGCCAAACCGCCCTCGCCTTCCTCCGCCTGGAACACTTGGATGCCGACGGTGCCGAAAAGACGGCGCTGACCGCCGGAGACGCGACGTTGACAGCCCATATCCCCACCTGGATGGAGCTACCCGCCGGGGACTAGAGGCTTGCGCCACACTGTCCAACCGTCTATCGTCAATAGAACATATAGTGAACAAACAGGATGGCGTCGACATGACGGAAGTTTCGCGCTGCGGCTGGCCGGGGACGGATCCGCTTTACGTCGCCTACCACGACGAGGAGTGGGGCGTGCCCATATACGACGACCGCGCCTTGTTCGAAAAGCTGCTGTTGGACGGCTTTCAGGCTGGCTTGGCCTGGATTACGATATTGCGTAAACGCGAGAATTTCATCAAGGCGTTCGACGGCTTCGAGCCCGCGGTTATGGCCAACTACGGCCCGGAGAAAATCGAAAGCCTGATGCAGGACAAGGGCATCGTGCGCAACCGGCTGAAGATCGAAAGCTCGGTGCGAAGCGCCCGGGCCTGGCTCGACATCCATGACAGCGGCACCACCTTCAGCGATTTTCTTTGGGATTTCGTCGGCGGCGAACCGATCAGGAATTCGTGGAAGACCATGGCCGACATGCCGGCCGAAACGGCTGAAAGCAAGGCCATGAGCAAAGCCCTCAAACAAGCCGGCTTCAACTTCTGCGGCCCGACGATCTGCTACGCCTTCATGCAGGCGGTCGGCATGGTCAACGACCACACCACCGATTGCTTCCGCCACGACGAAGTATGAGCGAACCGCGTCTCAAAGCTGAAATTGTCGTCAAGGCCCTGATCCGGCGCTGCCAGAGCGCCGGCGCCATGGCCATGGTGGTGCGCCGTGGCGACGCCGACGCGGGAAGCCTGCTGCTAAAGCTCAACACCCTGGACGGCAACGCCGTCGTGCTGACGCCCGGCTATAATCTGGAGGGGGCGCGGGTCTGGCGGCGGGCCGCCGGTGACGCGCCGGTCGCGGATGCCGAAGCCGAGGCTTACATCGCCCGCGCACTGACGCGCGATCCCGATATCTGGGTGGTTGAGATCGAGGACCGCGAAGGCCGCCATTTCCTCGACGAACCGGTCGAGGATTGAAGCGCTAAACCTCGGTCGGTTCGACCTGCGCCGCACGCCGTTCACGGTAGATCACAAAGAGACCGGCCAGGGCGACGATCGCCGCACCGCCGACTGTCGCAGCATCCGGCACGTCCGAGAACAAGGCCCAACTCAGCACCATGGCGAAAACCAACTGAGTGTAGGCGAACGGCGCCAGCACGGAAGCCGGCGCCAGTTGCAGTGAACGGATGACCAGGAAATGGCCGAACCCGCCGGTGGCGCCCATGGCGGCCATCTCCAGCCACTGCAGCGGCGTCGGCATCTGCCACAGGAAGGGCACGACGGCGGTCATCGCCAGTGCGCCGAGGACGGCGGTGTAGAAAACGCTGGTGACGGGCCCGTCATCGCTTCCCACCATGCGCGTCAGAATCTGATAAAGGCCGTAGCAGACCGCCATGCAGAGCGGCATCATCGTGGCCCAATGGATCAAGCCGGCGCCAGGCTGAATGATGATGAGGGCACCGACAAATCCAGCGACAACGGCAGCCCAGCGCGGCAGTCCGACGCGCTCGCCCAACAGCGGCACGGACAGGGCAGTCACGATCAGGGGCCAGGTAAAACCGATGGCGGCGGCATCGGCCAACGGCATGTATTTGAGCGCCGTGAAGAACGACATGGTCGCCCCCAGCAACAACAAGGAACGCGCCACCTGTTTGACCGGATGGCGCGTTGCGAACAGGCTGGTGAGGCTGCGTGGCCGCATCAGGATGACGATGAACAGTAGATGAAAGACGTAGCGTCCCCATACCACCTCCAGCACCGGCAGGTTGCGGCCGAGGTGCTTGGCCAGTGAATCCAACAGCAGAAACATCAATGACCCGGAAATCATCAACGTGATGCCGCCCAGACGGTTTTGCTGAATTGGGAAGGGACGCTCGGACATATCGTCCAGCGTCAGTCAATTGAGCCCGCTCCGCAAGGAGAAACGATCGGGGCGCTATTTCGCCGCTTCACTCCGCGGCTTGCGCGGCGGCGCTGGGCAGCGAAAAGCGAAACGTTGTGCCCTGCCCCGGCGCGCTTTCGACCGTCAGTTCACTGTGGTGCTTTGCCAGGAATTCCTTGCACAACAGCAGCCCCAATCCTGTTCCGGCCTCGCCGCCCGTCCCCTTGGTGGAAGTGTGCGTGTCGATGCGGAAGAGGCCGGCGATCTGTTCCTCGTTCATGCCGACGCCGCTATCGGACACCCGGACGCCGACATATTCGCCCTTGGCTTCGGCGGCAACCGTCACTTCCCCGCCGGCCTCGGTGAATTTGATGGCGTTTCCGACTAGGTTCCGCAACACCGTCACCAGCATTTCACGATCCGCCGAAACATAGAGCTCCGGCACCTCCAACGTCAGCGTCACGCACTTTTCCCGGGCCACATCCGTCAGAACAGCCGTTCCGGCGTCGGCCACCTCGCCGAGATCGAGCGTATCCGGCTCAAACACCACCTGGTCCATTTGGGTCCGTCCCCAGGCCAACAAATCTTCAAGCAGACCGAACAGCCGTTCTGCGGCCTCGCTGATGGAAACGCCGAAATCGACGAGTTGTTGGTGACTCAGCTTATCGCCCGATTTCGCCATCAACCGACTGAAGCCGAGCAGCGAATTGAAAGGGTTTTTGAGATCGTGGGCGATGATGGAGAAGAATTTGTTCTTTTGCTGGTCCAGGAGTTCAAGCTCGTCCCGCGTTTCCGCCAGGTCTTCGGCGAAGGCAACCAACTCGGTGGCCTGTTTTTCGAGAAGCTCCTCCCGCTTCTTCAGTTCGACGACCTGTTGGGTCAGCTGTTCTTCCTTTTTGCGCAGCCTTCTGACCGAGCGGTCGCGCTCGTGGACGCGGCCCAGTTGCGTGCCGACCTGAACCAGGCTGTCCAGCAAAGTCTGATCGGGCTCGATGGCGTCGGGCGCAAAAAATTCGAGCACGCCAACCACCTTCGATCCTGCCAGCACGGGACAGGCAAACCCCGCCTTAACTCCAATATCCTGCGCCAAATTAGCTCTCGGAAAATTCTTATCCTTCGTCACATCGACGATCCAGGCGGGTTCGCCGGTTTCCAGGACCCGGCCGGGAAGTCCAACGCCCCTCTCGAACGGTGTATTTTCGGTCAGTTCACGGAATGTGGCGAAGCGCTTCGCGTCGTCCATATGCCAGATGCCGGACGGCACGACCAAATCCGGATCATCCTCGCTGAGCAGGTAAGCGTGGCCGACGGG
The DNA here is from genome assembly GCA_964528595.1 of uncultured Rhodospirillaceae bacterium. Taxonomy (GTDB): domain Bacteria; phylum Pseudomonadota; class Alphaproteobacteria; order UBA2966; family UBA2966; genus CAYFKJ01. The sequence continues at coordinate 3,620 of CAZGTM010000080.1, read as the reverse complement.
CCAGCCGTTATAGGCGCAGACGTCATCGAGCGTCGCCTTGATGGCATCGGTAAGGTCCGCGGCGTGGTTGGCGTCCGTCGCGGTACGGCCCAAGAGATGGATGAGTTCCGTTTTGCTTTGCAGTTCCCGTTCCGCTTCACGGCGTTCCGTAATATCGCGGGCAACTGATTGAAACCCCGTAAGTTCGCCGTCGCTGTCGTAGAAGGCGCTGTTCGTCCACTCGAAAATGCGCTCGACGCCGTCGTGACGGTGCAAGGCGTTCTCGTTGGTCTGAAGCTGCTGTCCCTCGGTAAAGTTCGAGAAATAGGCCCGCAACGCGTCGGCCTCCTCATCCGGCACATCGTCATAAATCGACGTGCCCAACAGCTCGGCCTGGGACTTGCCGACAAACCGGCAATAGGCGTCGTTGGCAAATGTAAACTCACCGTCGGGGGCGAATCTCGTGACGAGTTCCGACTGTCCTTCCACCACCGCCTGATACTGGGCGCGGCTTTGGCGAAGTTCCTCGTCGGCGACCTTCCGGTCCGTGACGTCGCGCCCGACGCCGCGGTAACCGATAAACTTGCCCGCCGCATCGAATTTCGGCCGGCCCGAGACCGACCAATGGTGCAGTTCGCCATGCTGATCGACAAAGGTGTATTCAAAACCTTTGATCGGCTTCCGCGCCTCCATGTCGGCATAGTGGCGGTCCCATTTTTCCTGGCTTTCGCCGGCCGGAATGTCGAGCTCACGGCGACTCATGCCGTAAAATGTGCTGGGATGAACGCCGCCGTTGAAGCGCATGACCCGGTCGGATACGTAAGTGAAGCGAAGGTCGGCATCCAATTCCCAGAACCAGTCGGACGCCGCGTCGGCTAGATCCCTGAACCGTTCCTGGCTGTCGGCCAGCGCCTGTTCGGCCTGTTTCCGCTCCGAGATGTCATCCTGGATGGCCACGAAATGCCTAACGGTTCCATCATCGCCAGCGACCGGCGAGATCGATGCCGAAACCCAGATCAGCGTGCCGTCTTTGTTGCGGTTGCGGAACTCACCATGCCAATCCCGGCCTTCGAGAATGGTTTGCCACATCACCGAATAGTCGTCGTCGCTCCGTTCTCCTGATTTCAAAAATCTGGGTGTTTTTCCCAACGCCTCGTCCGGACCGTACCCGGTCACTGCCGAGAACTTCGGGTTGACGTATTCGATCACGCCCCCGACATCGGTAATCATGACCATGCTGGGGCTCTGATCGACGGCGCGGGAGAGCTTGCGCAGGCTTTCTTCCGTTTGCTTGCGTTCCGTGATGTCGATCCGTGTGCCGACGTAACCGCCGGAGGCCGTGCGTCGAAAACCGGTCTGAACCCAGTTTCCGTCCGGCATTTGCAGATCTCTCTGATAGTCGCCGGTACGGAGCCGGGCCAGGTATTCGGCTTCCCAATCGTCTTCCCGGCCCTCGGCATCGGGATAATGCCCGGCTGCCCGCCGGGCGCGCACCACGTCCGTCAGCTTTGCGCCTTGCCGTTCGATCCTGGCGCTGTCGGCGTACATCTCGTTCTTCCGCTCATTAACGAAAACGAGACGTTCATCGGAATCGTATACGACCAGTCCGATTTCCAGCTGGTTCACCGATTCCACGATGCTGGAAAGATGGCTTTTAACCGCGACGCCATCGACGAATTTCACGTAGGCGATGCGGGATATGACAGCGAGCGCGATAAAATATATCCCAGCCATGATCGCCATCAAGACGTGGATCTGCTCCCCTGCCATGAGCAATCGCACGATCAAGGGTAGGACTGCAAAACTGGTGAAGGCGATGCCGACTGTCGGCAGGCTCCACAGTGCAGCCATGGAACCCGCCGTCATGCCGCCGACGACGAACGCCATCAACGTCTGGCCGGCGAGGTCGTTGTCGGGAAAGAACAGGAAAACGCCGGCGCCCCACACCGACCCCATGAAGATGGCCGACCAGGAGGCACGGCGCATGGCCTTGAGTGGCACACCTATTTGAACGCGGCGCTTTCGGTTGCGCAGCCAACTCCACAGGCTGACCAGTCCGGATAGCCAGATTAACCCCAGCCAACCGCCCAACAATAGAGGTGACACCGCCTGGTAGTATGCCAGCGCCGTCAAGGTACCGATGAGGATTTGCACGCCGCCCATCAGGGGGAGCATCTGGCGGAAATTGGCCATCTGCTCGTCGCGCAGACGCGACCGTTTCAAATGATCGGATCCAGCGTCGTCGGCGCGACGGTTATTTGCGGTTTCGGGTGTCGTGGGGGTCAAAACCATGGCTCGACGTTCGTTGTTAATTCAACCTTTGCCGCCCCGTGCCCCAGGATCGGCTGTACCCCATGATTTCGACGGGAATCCCCTTCGAAACCCATGTCCAAAGCCTACCTGTTAAGGAATTCATTCACAATTCCAAACCACAAGGGCATCGAATGAGATACGGCCGTGGCGCGGAATTTCCAGTCCGGAAACTAATTTCCCACCAAAATGGTTTCCGGAGAGCCCTGGATGGACGCATTCTGGTCGCGGTTGTAACGCCGGCGCGCCTGATAGGTCATCTCATCATCGAGATAGGCCCGGACCTCGGCCAGCGTGACGAGACCGTCGCCATTGCCGTACTCCTCGCCATCGGCGGCGCCCCTAAACGCCTTCAGCAGATGATTGGTGAAGAGCCCCAAACGCGCCTCCTCATCCCAACTGGCGAACTGGCTTCCCCTTGCGGCCGTTATTACGGTCATGGCGTCGGATGCGGCGGGCAACCGGGGCGTCACCGAGATGCCTGAAACTGCCCGGACGATCATGCCCTTGGGACTGTCGCCGCTGAAGCAGGCGTCCATCAGAACGGTGGTCGACCGCGTTTCGATCTTGGCGACATTTTCCAGCAATAGATCGATGGGATAACCGTTGAATTCGATCAGGTTGGGGTCGCCGTCCACCGGCAGAAGATACCCTTTGCGGTCGTTCAGGCCGGGTGCGCCATGGCCGGAATAGAAGATTGTCACGTCGGACTTGTTGGGCCTGACGTAGCTGTAAAGCTTGCCCTTGTGGTTTTCCCGCGTACCGAACACGGCCATCAGTTTGGATTGCGTCGCATCGCGCAGGTCGATGATGTTGCCCTTGCGATAGCCCAGCGAGTGCACCAGGAACCGGCTTATGGCGTTTGCGTCGTTGTGCGCGAAGCTAACCTCGGGCACGCCGTCCTGGTATTTGCGGTTGCCGATGATGACGGCGACAGCATGCTTGTGTTTCTTTTGCATGGCGGCGGAGGCTTGAGCGCCCATCGGTTCAACCGGCGGGTCAGTCGTTGATGCGGTGACGTTGGAAACAACGGCAGTTTTGATCAAGATCTTGCCGGCTAACAAATCCTTGCAATCCTGTTCATTGATGCCGCGTCTCCGCAACTCCGCAACATAGATCGAAGACGAAATTCGTGTCGCCCGCCACTCCTGACCGGCGTTGCGAGCCGCGTTTCGGCATAGCGCCATGAGCGGCCTGCCAGCGAGGTAATTTGAAGTTGGCTGCTCCACGGCGATGCTAATACCCATGATTTTTTCGCAATCGCTTTTACTTCCGCCGCGGCTGAGGACTTCCGCAATGTTGGGGAGTTTCTTACCGCTCTTTGTCCATTC
>CAZGTM010000079.1:0-14320 GCA_964528595.1 uncultured Rhodospirillaceae bacterium | reverse complement strand
CACCCTCTCCGCCATTCGCCTTCGCCGTTCGCTGCGCTCCGGCTTCGGCGGAATGAATTCCCGATCCATCAACAGCGAACGGCCGAGGCGAATGTCACGCCGAAGCCTTGGCGAAGGCGGACGACCCCCCATGCATTACGTATATATCATTGAATCCGTAAACACACCGGATCGGCACTACGTTGGAATGACAGCCGACCCGGCACGCCGGCTGGACGAGCACAACAGCGGCAAGTCTATTCACACAAACAAATTCAAGCCGTGGAAGCTTTCGGTAAGCATCGGTTTTGCCGAGAAAGCCAAAGCGTCCGATTTCGAACGATACCTCAAGACCGGTTCCGGACGCGCGTTCGCGAAAAGGCACTTTTGAGAATATCGGAGACCGGGTAGGGGCGAGTTTCATGCTCGCCCCAACACCACTATGTTGGAACAATGTCCGACTTTGCGCTAGTTGACATCGCGGGCAACATTTATGTATTGCGTAGATGATATTTGACTACTTATGCGGGAGGCTTGAAGTGGGTTACTTTGATGAATTGGCTGAAGGCAGCTTCAAGAAAGACGCTAACGGGGATACGCTGTTCTATCCTTGGGGGGTCGCAGGGAAGGGGTACATAGTCGAACCGGAAAGGGTCCACAAACGTATCCGGAACTTTATTAACATCTTCTTGATGACAATGATTCCAATAGGAATTGTGGGATTCGTCGTTTGGCTATTGTACGGCGTCTACCTGTCCATAATGATTCTTATCGCCTTGGGCATCCCGTACATCGGTTGGTACATCGTTGTCATTAGAATGATGACATCGGGTTTAGCCTATGCTGGCGAAAGTCTGACAGTATCGGAAAGTTATTCGAATTCAGCGAAGTCTCACAGTTTGGCAAGGCTAATCTGGCTTATAGCGGGAAACCTAATATTCGTTGTTGTTGGGTTCTGGATGCTAAGCAGGGGAGAATTCGTTATGGGATCGCTGGGAGTGGCATTTTTCGGCGGATGCGCTCTCGTTGTGGCCTACATGATCATGGTGAAAATTGGCGAGAAATAATTCTTCGCTGTTGCACTCGGCACAACACCTTTCCATTCAACCTACAACCCACAAATCACCAAGTTCCCTGATTAGCAATCCGTTCATGTTCCCCGTTTGGCGGGTTGGGAAATTTTTTTGCGGATTCCCCCCAAACATGTCGAAAACACCCCCTCCCGTTCGTCTCTTATGTGAACGCGCCCTAGATCAATGGCGTATTCGGACCTTATCCGCGCCGATCAACCGCGCGCACCTGAATCAGAGGGAGAACCAGACATGCAGTACATGATGCTCATCTACGCCGCTGAGAACGCCCACCCCGAGCCCGGCACGCCGGAAAGCGACGCCTATATGCAGGGATATTTCGCGGTTTCCCAGGAGTGGTCAGAGCGCGGCCTGATGCAGGCCGGCGCCCCCCTCGAAGGCATCGAAAGCGCCACCACGGTGCGCGTGCGGGATGGGAGTACCGATGCTACGGACGGGCCGTTCGCCGAGACCAAGGAGCAATTGGGCGGCTATTACATCCTGGACTGCAAGGACCTGGACGAGGCCATCGCCTGCGCCGCCAAGATCCCGACGGCCGCCCTGGGCTCCATTGAAATCCGCCCGGTGCGCGATATGGGCGGCCAGCCTGAATAACACGGCCGAACTTTCGCGGACGGCGTCGCTGGCTTCGGTCGAGCGCGTCGTCCGGGAGGAATGGGGCCGCGTGCTGGCGGTCCTGACGGGCCGTTTGCGCGATTTTACCCTGGCGGAGGATGCGCTGCAGGATGCCGTCGAGGCGGCCTTGAAAAGCTGGCCGGAAAAATCCCTGCCCGACAATCCCGCCGCCTGGCTCATCAAGGTGGCGCGGCGCAGCGCCATCGACCGCCTGCGCCGGGAGCAGAACTTCGCCCGCAAACAGCAAGAGCTTGCGCTGCTGGCCGACCTGGAGCGCCAGGCCGAGGATGACGAGGTGGACGAGACCATTCCCGACGAGCGGCTGCGGCTGATCTTCACCTGCTGCCATCCGGCGCTGGCCGAACCGGCGCGCCTCGCCCTGACGCTCCGCACCCTGGGCGGGCTCACGACCGGCGAGATCGCCCGCGCCTTCCTGGTGCCCGAGGCGACGATGGCGCAACGCCTGGTGCGGGCCAAGCGCAAGATCAAGAAGGCCGGCATCCCCTACCTGATCCCGCCGCCCGAATTGTGGCCCGACCGGTTGTCGTCGGTGCTCGCCGTGATCTACCTGATCTTCAACGAAGGTTATGCCGCCACCGCCGGCGAGGACCTGAACCGCGCCGACCTCTGCGCCGAGGCCATCCACCTGGCCAAATTCATGGTGGCCCTGCTGCCTGGCGAACCCGAAGCCGCCGGTTTGCTGGCGCTGATGCTGCTTCATGACGCCCGGCGTCCGGCCCGCACCGACGGCGGCGGCGCCTACGTGCCCTTGGAGGACCAGGACCGCGCCATGTGGAACCGGGCGCAAATCGCGGAGGGCGCGGAACTGACGAAGGTAGCCATGCAGCAGGGCCGTATCGGCCCCTACCAGATCCAGGCGGCGATCAGCGCGTTGCACGCCGAAGCCCCGAGCTACACCGAGACCGACTGGCCGCAACTCTCCTTGCTCTACGCCAAGCTTTACGAACTCACGCCGTCGCCGGTGGTCCAACTGAACGGCGCCGTGGCGCTGGCCAACCACCACGGCCCCGAGGCCGCGCTGGCGGTCCTGGAGCAAATCGCCGGCCAGGGCGAATTGCGGCAATACCAGCCGTACTTCGCCGCCAAAGCCGATCTGCTGCGCCGCATAGGCGACCGTGCGGGAGCTAGGGCCGCCTACGAGAAAGCCATCGAACTTTCCGCCAACGCGGCGGAACGGCGCTTCCTGGAACGCCGCCTGGCGGACATGCTGAATTAGCCCGGCGGATGCCGCCTTCGCGCGGCGCCGATCTATTTGGCGCAAATGCTCGATTCCGGCTGCCGTCCTGGGTATATTTCGGGCAGAAGCGGGTTCACGGTTGGCCTTCGGCTGCCAATCTAAAAAACTCGCGAGACAAGCCGGGGAGGCAATTGATGCTGAAGAAACTGATCGGAGGGGCGCTGGCCGTTGCGGCGCTCGCATTGACCACGGCTGCGGCCCAGGCGGCGGAGCCGACGGGCGTGTGGCTCACCGAAAGCAAGGGCGCCCACGTCCAGATCTACACCTGCGCGGAAAAGCTTTGCGGCAAGGTGGTCTGGCTCAAGGAACCCAACGACGAGAACGGCAAGCCCAAGGTCGACAAGCTCAACGAAGACGAGGCCAAGCGCACACTGCCCATCATGGGGTCGGTGATGATCGCCGGCATGGAAGCCCAGGGCGGCAACGAATGGGAGGACGGCACCATCTACAACGCCGAGGACGGCAAGACCTATTCCTCGGAGATGGTCCTGGTCGACGACAAGACCCTCAAGGTCTCGGGCTGCGTGCTGTTTTTCTGCAAGGAGCAGACCTGGACCCGCGTCCAGTAACCTCTTAAACCGATTCGAACAGCCGTTCGGCCAGCCGGCGGGTCACGTTGGTGACGGCGCGGCGGCGGTACTGCGGCGTGTAGAACGTGCTCGGCATGGGTTTGATCTGCTTGGGCAGCAGACGGGCGAGCTTCTCCAGGCCGTCGTCGTCCAGCGCCAGGCCGATCAGTTCTTCCGTCCGTTCGACCTTGACCGGATTGGAGTTCGTGCCGGTGAAGGCGATCGAGAGATGGTTTAGCACGCCGTCTTTCCGGCCCAGGACCATGGCGACGCCGGCCAGCGGGAAGTCGACGGCGCCGCGCACGCGGACTTTTTCATAAGCGCTTTGCACATCTTCAGGCGGCATCGGCAGATGGACGCTCAGGACGATATCGCCCTCTTCCAGGCAGAGGTGATCGCGGCCGTCGTTGCGGTACATTTCGTGCAACGGAATTTGCCGCTCGCCCCCCGGTCCGGCAGTGCGGACGGTGGCGTCATGGGCGATCAGGGCCGGGGCCAAGTCGCCGGAAAACGCGGCGTGGCAAACCTCGCCTGACGGCGCGGTATGACAGGTGTCGCCGCTGGCCTTGAGGCAATAGTCGTTGGCCTCGCGCCACCATTCCGACTGGTTGTAGAAAACGCAGCGCGTATCGAGGCAGAGGTTGCCGCCCACCGTGGCGACGACCCGGTGGGTGGGTCCGGCGACGGCCCGGGCGGCCTGGTTGAGGGCGGGATAGACGGCCGCCAGTTCCTTGTTCTTGGCCAGCGCCGAAAGCGTGACGCCGGCGCCGATGGTCCAGCCGTCTTCCGATTCGGAAACCGCCTTCAGTTCCTCGATGCCCGACAGCTGGATCAACGCGTCCGCTCCGACGATACCGCGGCGGATGTTGACCAGGAGATCGGTGCCGCCGGCAATCAGTCGGGCGCCGGGATTTTCGTCGAGGGCGCTCAGCGCCTCGTCGATGGTGGCGGGCTGGATGAGGTTGAGATCGGGGAGCGTTTCCATCACGCCACCTCCTTGGCTTTCTGGCTTTTCTCGGCGCGTTCCTTGCGGAACAGCGCATCGAGCACGCGGTCCGGCGAAAACGGCGCTTCGTGCAGGCGGATGCCGACGGCGTCGTAGATGGCGTTGCCCACCGCCGCGATGGCGCTGGCCAGCGCGCCCTCGCTCGCTTCCTTGGCGCCGAACGGACCGTTGGGATCGATGCTCTCGACGATCTTGACCTCGATGGGCGGCGATTCGGCGATGGTCGGTACCTTATAGTCGAGGATGTTGGCGTGCAGCGGCAGGCCTTCGTGGAACTTGGCTTCCTCGCTGATCGCCTGACCGAGGCCCATCCAGACCTGGCCCTGTATCTGGCCCTCGACCGACAGCGGGTTGATGGCGAAGCCGCAATCCAGCGCCGTCCAAAGTTTGTCGACGGTGACCAGACCGGTGGCTTCGTCGACCGTCACCTCGGCCACCGTGGCGCCATACGAATAGCCCATCGACGGACCCACGGCGGCGCCGCGGAACTTGACGGTGCCCTGGAATTCGCGCGGCGTCGTGAAGGTCCCCTTGACGGTGATGGTGCCGGTATCGACCAGCGCCTGGGCCACCACCTCGTTGAACGAGAGGCCCTTGTCCTGACTGCCGGCGACGCGATAGACCTCGCCCAGGCATTCGATGTCTTCCGGGTTGGCATCAAGCTTGTCGGCGGCGGCCTGAACCAGGACTTCCTTGAGGTTGTCGGCGGCCTGGATGGCGGCGTTGCCGCACATGTAGGTGACGCGCGACGAATAGGAGCCGTTGTCCTTGGGCGTGATGGCGCTGTCGTTGGCCACCAGCGTGATGCGCTCGTAATCGATGCCGAGTTGGTTGGCGACGGCTTGGACGAGAATAGTGCTGGAACCCTGACCAATGTCGGAAGCGCCGGTCATGACGGTGACGCCGCCGTCGAAGTCGAGTTTCAGGTTCACCGTGGCGTGCGGCTCGCCGGTCCAGTGGATCGGCTTGGGCGCGCCGCTGATGAAGTTCGAACAGCCGAGGCCCAGTCCCTTGCCGCGCGGCAGGTTGCCCTTGCGGCCTTTCCAGTCGGAGGCTTCCTCGACCCAGTTGAGCGCCTCCGGCAGGCCATAGGACATGATCTTGGCGCCGCTGATGGTCTCGTAGGGCACGTCGAAGAAATTCTTGCGCCGGATCTCGAAGGGATCGATGGCCAATTGCTCCGCCGCCTCGTCGAACAGGGCCTCGAAGGCGTAGCGGCTGTCGACGCAGCCGTGGCCGCGCATGGCGCCGCAGGCCGGCGTGTTGGTCATGACGCGCTGGCCGAAATACTTGAAGGCCGGCAGTTGGTAGAGTGCGTTCATGGCGGCGCCGGCATAAAGCAGCGTGATAATGCCGTAGCTGGCATATGCGCCGCCGGCCTGCACCACCTTGAGGTCGCAGGCGGTCAGCGTGCCGTCAGCTTTGACGCCGATCTTGAGGTCGATGTCCTGACGCTGGCGGCCGCGGTGATTGATGAAGCATTCCTCGCGGGTCTGAGTCAGCCGCACCTTGCCGCCGGTGGCCTTGGCCAGGAGGGCGGTGATGATTTCGAAATTGAGCGCCTCGACCCGCGCGCCGAAACCACCGCCGACGAACGGCTTGATGACGCGGACGCGGGAGGGATCAATGTCAAGGCACTGCGCCAGCATGAGGTGCAGGTAGTAGGGTACCTGCGTTACGGTCTGGATTTTCAGCGCGCCCTTGTAGGGGTCGAACTCGGCCAGGGAAGCGTTCAGTTCCATCTGCATGTGATTGATCTCGGGGCAGACGTAGGCGCCGTCGACCACCAGGTCGGCCTCGGCGAAACCGCCGTCGAGGTCGCCCAGCTCATAGTCCTGCTCGCGCAGCAGGTTGCCCGGAAGATCGTCGTGGATCGCCACGGCGTCGGCTTTGCGGGCCTCGGCCGCGGTGGTGTAGCCGGGCAGTTCCTTGACCTCCACCTCGATCAGTTTGAGCGCCGCGATCGCCGTCTGTTCGTCGACGGCGGCGACGGCGGCAATGGGATCGCCGCGGTAACGCGCCTTGCCGCGCGCCAGGGGATATTCGTTCTCGGTGATGGGCAGCACGCCGAAGGGCTTGTCGCAATCGTCGCCGGTGATAACCGCCTCGACGCCGGACAGGGCCAGGGCCTTGGAGGTGTCGATGCTGAGGATTTCGGCGTGGCTCCAGCGGCTGCGCAGGATGCGGCCCACCAGGGCACCGGTGTGGTCGAGATCGGCGGTGTACTTGGCGTTGCCGGTAACCTTTTCGATGCCGTCGATCAGCGGGATGCGGTCGCCCGCACCGTGATTGATCTTATCGCCGCGTCCGGGGGCCGTGTCGTTCATGCGCCCTCTCCCTGACCGGCTGCCTGCTGAACCGATTCGATGATCTTCACGTAACCGGTACAGCGGCAGATGTTGCCGCCGAGGCTTTCCTTGATCTCGTCCGCCGTCGGGTCGGGGTTTTCCCGCAACAGGCCTTCCGAGGCCATGATCATGCCCGGCGTGCAGAAACCGCATTGGGCGCCCAGTTTTTCGTGGAAGGCGGCTTGCAGCTTCGACATGCGTCCGTTGTCGGCCAGGGCTTCGACGGTCTCCACGCGCTTGCCCGCGACGGATTGCGTCAGCGTCAGGCAGGCGAGGTGGGGCTCGTCATCGACAAGTACCGTGCAGGCGCCGCATTCGCCGCCGTCGCAACCCATTTTGGTGCCGGTTAATCCGGTGGTTTCGCGCAGGTAATCGATCAGCAGAAGATTGTCCGACACAGCGTCTTCGCGGGGCCGCCCGTTTAGCGTGAGAGTGACGATCTTCTTGCGGGGAGCATTATCCACATTCATTTTAGGGCTCCGATGTGAATTGTTTGGTGGTCCAACAAACAATGAACAATAACCCGACATCCCGGTGAATGTCGAGTCATTCCTGACGATTAGTTTCGATTGTAAGCTTTTAAGCCGGTGGCCGTCAGATGCGGCACGATCAGCAGCTCGGCGCCCTCCGAGACGTAGTCCTCGACGCCGTATTTTTCCCGGAAAGCCCAGTGTTTCAGCGCCCAGTTGTGGCAAAAAGTGACGAACTGGTAGACCAGCAGATCGAGGTTCGCGGGTTTGAGGAAACCGCCGTCGATGCAGGCCTGAAGACACTCCCGCACCAACATGTTGGTCCGCTCTTCCGTCTGTTTGATGAATTTTCGCCGCTTGGGCGGCAGGGACTTGGTCGAGCGGTAAGCCAGGATGGTGGCGTCGCGCAGCTCGTCGATAATCAGGCAGTAGGCGCGCAGGATCTCCCTCAGGCGGTCGACCGGGTGCTCGATGCCTTCCAGGCACGGCGGAATTTCCCGCTCGTAGGTTTCCAGCACCAGCAGCAGCGAGAGGTAGAGGACATCGTCCTTGTCCTTGAAATACTTGTAGATCAGGCCGCTCGAGGTACCGGCCTCGGTGGCGATATCGAGGATGGTGGTGCGGTAAAAACCCTTTTCGGAAAAGAGCTTAACCGCCGCGTCGACGATCTGCCGCTGCCGCGCCTCGACCAGTTTCGGATCGCCGACCGAACTTTCGACCTTGCCTGCCGAACTCATGGTACCTGCCGTCCTCTGAAGGTTGTCTGCGAACCGAACCTATCAGACGGGCGGGCCATTGCAAAAAGCGCTATTCCCCGGACTAGGCCACGTTCTCCAGCAACAGCATTCCGGCGGCGGTGTTGGAAATGGGGATGTGGTAGTTGCTGTGAAGCTGGGTCACCTTGCCCGTCAACGCCCCGCGCATGGCCATCCAGAGAATGAACTCCGCCCCCTGGGCGCCGGCCAGGCGCACCAGATCGTGGGCTGAATACTTCGTCAGGGCTTCCGGGTCGTGCACAATCTTCTCCATGCACATCAGGTCAAACTCCTTGTTGATGAAGCCGGCCCGCTCACCGTCAAGCTGGTGCGACATGCCGCCGGTGCCGACGACCACGACCTTAACGTCATCATCCCAGCTCTCGATGGCGCGGCCGACGGCCTGGCCGAACTTGTAGCAGCGCGCCGGCGAGGGCAGCGGATGTTGGACCGTATTGATGTTGATCGGGATGGTGCGGATCTCGGGCGACCAGCGCTCCGGCCAGAACAGCTGCATGGGCACGCAAAAGCCATGGTCGACGAACATCTCCTGGCAGGAGGTGATGTCGAATTCGTCCTCAACCAGTCTTTCGATTAGGTGCCAGGACAAGGCCGGATCGCCGGCGAACGGCGGGATCGGTTTGAGGCCCCAGCCCTCGTCCGCGTTGTGGTATTGGGCGGCCGCGCCGATGGCGAAGGTGGGCATCTTGTCGAGGAAGAAGTTGAGGCCGTGATCGTTGTAGATCACCACCGCAACGTCCGGCCTGACGTCGTCCAGCCAGTCCCGCACCGGCGGATAGGCGGCGAAGAACGACTTCCAGTAGGGCTCGTCCTGCAGGTTGTTGGCGATGGCGTTGCCGATTGCCGGGATGTGTGAGGTGGTGAGACCACCGACGATTTTAGCCATGATCTAGTCTCCTGCCGCGACGAGTTTTGCTTTGAAGTCTTCGACGCTCATGCCGGTCTGCTGGGCGCCGACGTCCTGCACGCCCAAGCCGAAGATGCCGGCGAACTTGGCCAGATAGTAGATGTGGCCGCCGGCGGCGATCAGGTCGAGCACGTTGCGCGCCTTCACGGCCGCCTTCTGTTCGTCGTTGAGGCCGAATTTGTCACAGTAGGCGTCTTCATCGGCCAGGAAGGCCTCGCGCCCCGCCGCTTCGTTGAAGGAAAAGCACATGGCGTTGAGGGCGTATCCCTTCATCGCCATGTCGCCGTCGAAAATGGTGGTGCCGGGTATCTCTTGGGGGGGATTTCGGGTCATGAGAAGCACGTTCTCCTTGGTTTACATTTCCGGCCAATAAAGCCGCCGGGGATTGTTGACAAGCAGTTCCTGTTGCAGTGCCGGGGTCTCGGCGATCCTGGGGATCATGTCCACCAGCATGCCGTCGTCCGGCATGTGCGATTTCATGTTGGGGTGCGGCCAGTCGGTGCCCCAGAGAACGCGGTCGGGAAAGCGCTCGACCAGGGTTTTGGAAAAGGCCACAACGTCGTTGTAAGGCGGGCCGTCCTGCGTCAGCCGTTCGGGACAACTCACCTTGGTCCAGATGTCCCCGTTGTCTTCCATGAGGGCGAGGAAGCGCTGGAAGTCCGGATGATCGACGCCCTTGGTCACGTCGGGCCGGCCCATGTGGTCGACCACGATGGTAGTGGGCAGTTGACCCAGGAACGGCGTCAACTCCTCCAGATCAGGCGCTTCGAAGTAGACGACGATATGCCAGTTCAGCTTTGCGATGCGTTCGGCGATGCCGAGAAACACCTCTTTCGGCGTTGCGTCCACCAGGCGCTTGACGAAGTTGAAGCGGACGGCGCGGACGCCGGCGGCATCCATCTCGGCCAACTCGTCGTCGCTGACATCGGCGCCGACGACGGCGACGCCGCGCGCCCGGTCGCCCGCCGCATTCAAGGCGTCCACCAAGGCCGCGTTGTCGCGCCCGTGGCATGAGGCCTGGACGATGACGTTGCGCTCGAAACCGAGATAATCTCTGAGTTCGAACAGTTTGGCCTTGGGCGCGTCGCACGGCGTGTATTTGCGCTCCGGCGCGTAAGCGAATTCATCCGCCGGTCCGAAGACGTGGCAGTGGGCGTCGACCGCGCCCGGCGGCGGTGCAAACCCGGGCTTCGACGGGTTGGGGTGGAAGGGCAGGTAATCGGGATCCATGGTGTTATCTCGTTCCGGGCTTAGGCTGCGAAGACGTCGCCGTCAAAAAGTTTTCGGGCGGTGCGCAGGATGGCAGCGGTCTCGACCGCACCATTGTCGCCGGTCTCCAGCAGCACCGTGGTTTGGCCGATGGGGTGCTCGATCTCCAGCGACTTGGCGCGGCCCGCCGGGATGTCCGCTAGTTCGGCCGCCGGCGAGCCTTCCAGCATGCAGGCCGTGGCAACGCTGACGGCGCCCAGCACGCCGATCGAGGCATGACAGCGATGAGGGATGAAGGTGCGGGTCGAGATCGCGCCGCCCGCACCGGGCGCGCTGACCATCGTCATCTTGGGCACGGTCTTCTCGGACACGTCGCCGAGGTTCATTAGCGGTCCGGCCTGCAGGCGGATGGATTCCAGTTTGGCCTTCAGCGCTTCGTCGGCATCCAGCGCCTCGCGGGTTTCCGTCCCTTCGATGCCGAGATCCGATGCCCGCATGACGACGCAGGGCATGCCGTTGTCGATCATCGTGACCGCCACGCCATCGATCTCATCGGCCGTGTTTCCCGTCGGCAGCAGCGCGCCGCAGCTCGATCCGGCGGTGTCGCGGAAGGTGATGGCCACCGGCGCCGCCGTTCCGGGCACGCCGTCTATCTGGGCCTCGCCGTCATAGGCTACGCCGCCTTCCGGGGTTTGAACCTTGGCCGTCGCCACCTGGCCGGTGTTCTGCATGAAGATGGTCACGGGCGTTTCGCCGTCACGGGCCACCACCAGGCCGCGCTCGATGGCGAACGGGCCGACGCCCGCGAGGATGTTGCCGCAGTTCTGGGCGTCCGTGACGATGGCCTGGTCGACCATGACCTGGAGGAACAGATAATCCACATCGACGCCGTCCCGCGCCGAGGATGAGATCACCGCGATCTTGGAGGTCAGCGGATCGGCTCCGCCCAGGCCGTCGATCTGGCGCGGATCGGGCGAACCCATGACGCCCAGCAGAAAGGCGTCTCGCTTGTCGGCGGCGTCGGGCAGGTCGCCGGCCAGGAAGTAGCCGCCCTTGGAGGTGCCGCCCCGCATCCACATGCAGCGGACGCCGTCACTCATACTTGAGGCCCTTCTCCTTCAACCGTTCCCGCATGCCGTACATGTCGAGGCCTAATTCGCCGGAGGCCAGGCGCTGGCGCTTCTCTTCCTCATTGGCGAGGCGGGCTTGGGCTTTTTCCAAAACCTCGGTGGCCTCATCGCGGCGAACGACGCAGACGCCGTCGTCGTCGGCGACGATCACGTCGCCCGGATTGACCAGCTCACCGGCGCAGACGACCGGTACGTTCACCGAGCCCAACGTTTCCTTCACGGTGCCTTCCGCCGAGATCGCCTTGGACCAGACAGGGAAGTGCATCTTGGTGAGATCGCGGATGTCGCGCACGCCGGCATCGATGATTAGGCCGACCCCGCCGCGCGCCTGCGTGGAGGTCGCCAGGAGATCGCCGAAATAACCGGCGTCGGAAGGCGAGGTTGGGGCCAGCACGAGAATGTCGCCGGCCCGTACCTGTTCGATGGCGACGTGGACCATCCAGTTATCACCGGGCGCGGCGGAGATCGTCACCGCTGAAGCGCCGACGCTGGCGCCCGAATAGATCGGCCGCATGTAGGAGGCCAGCAGGCCTTTGCGGCCCTGGGCTTCGTGCACAGTCGCGACGCCGCAATCCGCCAGCGCGGCGATGACGTCAGCCTCCGCCCGTTCGATGTTCTGGACGACAACGTTCATCAAAGTTCATCCACGGTGCGCGGATAGACCGACTGGAAACCCTCGGCGTAACGGGCGTTGCGCCCGCCGGCCTGGCCGCCGGAATTGCGCCGGAAATGGTTGCCCCGGTTTTCCGCGACGTTGGTGTAGAAATCCCAAAGATGCTCCTGGCCCTGCATGCATTCGATGGCGGCGCGTTTTTTGTCCCAGACCTCGGTGATGTCGAGGAAGACGTCGGGCTTCCAGCCCATCTGCTCGGTCTGGTGCGGCTCGAACAGATAGAGTTGCGGCGCACCCAGCACCTTTTCGCCGGGATTGTGCCCCCAGGCCTGGGCGATCATGCGGCATTCCATGGTCACCCGCGTGGCGTAGGCGTGATCGGTGTTGTAGGGATCGTAGTGCGAATGGCTCATCAGGAAGTCGGGTTGCACGGCGCGCATAAGGTCGACCAGGCGGTACTTGGCCTCGCGGTCCAACTCCAGCGGATAATCGCCGAGATCGAAGAACTGGATGTCATGAACGTCGAGCGCCTTGGCGGCCGCCTCCGCCTCGTCGCGCCGCGCCGACTTGACGTCTTCCAGCGTCGCCCCTTCCTGTTTCCAGATCTTCGCCGATTCGCCGCGCTCGCCGTAGGACAGGCAAACCACCGTCACGTCGTAGCCCAGCGACTGGTGCAGTGCGATGGCGCCGCCGGCCCGCCAGACGAAGTCGGCGGCATGGGCGCTGACCACCAGCGCGGATTTGTTGTCGGTCATGTTTCCTGCTTTCTGCTGTTTGCGACGTTCATCATCCATCAGGCCCTAAGGAATTCACATTTCAGATTGGCTCCGGTGATATAAGTTCTTTCTATAGGAGTTACCGCGACTGCAAACCGGGGAGTGAGGCGTGGACGGCCGGGCACCCAATATCCGTCACCTGCGGGCCATCCGGGAGGTTGCCCGCCACCAGAGCATACTCGGCGCTTCTGCGGTGGTTCACCTGTCGCAACCCGCCATCACCCAGGCTATCGCCAAACTGGAGGCCGATCTCGATGTCCAGCTGTTCGAGCGCCGCAGCGAGGGCATGTTCGTCACCGAACCGGGCAAGCTGTTTGTCGAGCGCGTCGAGCGCACGCTTGGCTATCTGGAAGCGGGCGCCCGGGAAACGGCGCGCATCGGCCAACGTAAGCGCGGACGCGGCTTCGCCAACCTCGACGATTTGGTAACCGGCGTGCAGCTTCGGGCGCTGGCGGCCATCTCGCGGTCCGAAAACTTCAGCCTGGCTGCGCGCAGCGTCGGTATCTCACAGCCCTCCCTTCACCGCGCCGCCCGCGACCTGGAACGCTTGTCCGGCATGGCGTTGTTCGAGAAATCGGGTCATGGCATCGCCCTGACGCGGGCGGCCCAGGTCCTGGCCCAGCATGCCAAGCTGGCTTTCGCGGAGCTTGAGCAAGGCATCGCCGCCATCGAGGAGTGGAAGGGCACCGCGTCGGGCCGCATCGTCATCGGCACCATGCCTTTGGCCCGAACCTTCATCCTGCCGACCGCCATCATGGCTCTGATGAAGGTGCGGCCCGAAGTTCGCATCAGCGTGGTCGATGGTCCTTACGACGATCTGCTGCATGGTTTGCGCCACGGCGATCTCGATTTGCTGATCGGTGCGCTGCGCGATCCCATTCCCGTGGACGACGTGGTACAGGCGTCACTTCTTGAGGACAACTTGTGCATTGCCGCGCGGGCCGGCCATCCCCTGGCCGCAAAGCGCAAGATCAAACCGGTGCAACTCGCGGCTTTTCCCTGGATCGTGCCCCGCAGCGCCACGCCGACGCGCAACCATTTCGAGGCGTTGTTCGAGGCGGAAACCCAACCCGTCAACGTGATCGAGGCGAGTTCCCTCGTGCTGATCCGGGGTCTGTTGCTGGGCAGCGACGCTTTGGCCTTGATCTCGGCCCACCAGATCCGGCATGAGGAGGAGTTCGGCCAGCTCACCCGGTTGCGCTTCGATACCGCCGATACCAAGCGCCAGATCGGCTTAACCCTGAGGCGGGACTGGCGGCCAACCGAAACGCAGAAGCAGTTTCTCGACATATTGAAGGCAACGGGGAAGGCGGCTTCGTGCGGCTGATGGACGGTCTATTCAAAAAATGAATAGCGAAAACCATCATCCAATTTCGCCCGCGAAGAGTTGAATGATATCTAGAGTGTTTCAGGATTCATCTGAAACACAGGATGATATTAGACCCATGCAATACTGTGCAGGTATGAGAGGAGGCGATTCGGATTAATCCGAATTCGCTTTAATGACCATGGACAGCGTTTCTAACATCGGGCAGCTGGATCTGGCCTTCGTCGGGTTCGGCGAGGCGGCAAC
>CAZGTM010000078.1:0-15166 GCA_964528595.1 uncultured Rhodospirillaceae bacterium | reverse complement strand
GGGCCTGGCCGCCTTCCCGCGGGGTGACCCCTTGTCCGCCCCCCCGCGGGGGGACGGGGGCGGGGCCTACGGCCCGGCCGAGGGCGCCGGCGCCGACGCCGAAATGGGCGGCGAACAGGCGGCGGATGACGACGTGGTCGATGCCGACTTCGAGGAAGTCGACGAGGACGACAAGAAGGACGGCGCTTAAGTTTTATGTGCCGTCCGGCACCTTTGTTGGTTTTTCGTCCAGGTATAGGTCATGGCGAGTAACGATTTTTACGAAACGCTCGGCGTGAACCGGGATGCCAGTGCGGCCGAACTCAAGTCGGCCTACCGGCGTCTCGCCAAGGAATTTCATCCTGACCGCAACCCCGACGACGCCGAGGCCGAGGCCAAATTCAAGGACGTCTCCCAGGCTTACGAGATCCTGAGCGACGAGCAGAAACGCGCCGCTTACGACCGCATGGGCCACGCCGCCTTCCAGCAGGGTGCGCAGGGCGGACATCCGGGCGGCGGCGATTTCGGCTTCGGCTCCAGCTTCGCCGACGTGTTCGACGATCTCTTCGGCGAATTCATGGGCGGGCGCCGGGGCGGCGGCCAGGCCAACGCCCGGGGTTCCGACCTCCGTTACAACATGGAGATTTCGCTGGAGGAGGCCTTCCACGGCCGCACCAGCGAAATCCGCGTGCCCACCACCGTGATCTGCGAGCCCTGCCAGGGCAGCGGCGCGCGCGATTCGTCCAAACCCACGGTCTGCCAGACCTGCCAGGGCATGGGCAAGGTGCGCAGCCAGAGCGGTTTCTTCACGGTCGAGCGCACCTGCCCGACCTGCCAGGGCGCGGGCCACGTCATCAACGACCCCTGCACCCACTGCAGCGGCGCCGGCCGCATCAGCAAGGACAAGACCTTGTCGGTCAACATTCCGCAGGGCGTCGAGGACGGCACCCGCATCCGCCTGTCGGGCGAAGGCGAAGCCGGCCTGCGCGGCGGCCCGGCGGGCGATCTCTATATCTTCCTGTCGGTGGCCCCCCACCGCATCTTCCAGCGCGACGGCCAGAACCTCTACTGCCGCGTGCCCATCCCCATGACCACGGCCTCGCTCGGCGGCAGCATCGAAGTGCCGACGCTGGACGGCGGCCGGGCCCGCGTCACCATTCCCGCCGGCGCCCAGACCGGCCGCCAGTTCCGCCTCAAGGGCAAGGGCATGCCGCCCCTGCGCGGCCGCGGCGGCGCCACCGGCGACATGTACATCCAGGCGACCATCGAAACGCCGGTCAACCTGACGGCCAAGCAGAAAGAGCTGCTGCAGGAATTCGAGAGCGAGGGCTCCGCCCGCACCAACCCCGAATCCGAGGGCTTCATGGCACGCGTCAAGGAACTCTGGGAAGACCTCAAGGACTAGGGCATACAACGCCCCAATTATCCCATCGCCCTGACGCCGCGGCCTGTGTATAAATCCAGGCTATTCATTCAAGGGCTCGGGGAGATAAATCCATGTCCGACATACTGATCGGCGTCGTCGGCTGCGCCGGGCGCATGGGCGTCAACCTGTTGCGCCAGATCGCCGCCAGCGAAGGCTGCGCCATCGCCGGCGGCACCGAACGGCCGGGCAGCGAAGCCATCGGCCGCGACGTCGGCGAGGCCGCGCAGCTGGGCGAACTGGGCATCGCCGTCACGGACGACGCCGCCGTTCTCATCGAGCAGGCCGACGTCATTCTCGACTTCACCGCGCCGGCCGCAACGGCGGCACACGCTGCGCTCTGCGCCGACCACGGCACCGTCCACGTCGTCGGCACCACGGGCCTTGAGGCCGAACACGAGGCCGCCCTGCAGGCCGCCGCGGAAAAGACCGCCGTGGTGCGCGGCGCCAACATGAGCGTCGGCGTCAACCTGCTGGTCGGGCTGGCGCGCCGCGTCGCCGCCACGCTGGATCCCGACTGGGACATCGAAATTATCGAAATGCACCACCGCCACAAGGTCGACGCTCCCAGCGGCACGGCGCTGGCGCTGGGCAAGGCCGCCGCCGAGGGCCGCGGCGTCGAGCACGACGCGGTGGCCGACCGCGGCCGCGACGGCATCACCGGCGCGCGCAAGCGCGGCGACATCGGCTACGCCACCCTGCGCGGCGGCAACGTGGTCGGCGACCACACCGTCGTCTTCGCCGCCGACAACGAACGCATCGAACTCAGCCACAAAGCCTCCGACCGCGCCATCTTCGCCCGCGGCGCAGTGACGGCCGCCAAGTGGGGCCACGGCAAGCCGCCGGGCTATTACGGCATGGACGACGTCCTGGGTTTGGGGTGAAACGACGTAAAAGGGGGACAGGTACACTTTTTCAAAGTTCGAAAAAATGTACCTGTCCCCCTTTTACGTCCGCGTGAACTAAGCCGCTTCGGCGCGGGCGGCTTCCCAGGCCAGGATGGCGCGTTTGCGGTCGGGCCCCCAGTAGTAGCCGGTGATCGCGCCGGTGGCGCGGATGACGCGGTGGCAGGGCACGATGGGCCCCAGCGGATTGCGCGCCACGGCCCCGGCGACGGCGCGGGCGGCGCCCGGCTTGCCGACCCGAACCGCGAGATCCTCGTAACTGGTGACGCAGCCCGAGGGAATGCGCATCAGGGCATCCCAAACGCGGAGCTGGAAATTGGTGCCCTTGAGCAGCAGTTTCAGAGACGAACGATCGGTCGATTCGACATCGGAATAAACGGCATAAACCTTTGATGCCGTTGACTTTATCGAACTATCGTCACGCCGGAACGCGGCCCCCGGCCAGCGCGCCGCCAGGTCGTCGAACGCCGCCTCGCGGTCGCTGCCGTCGACGAACGCGATGCCGCAAACGCCGCGGTCGGTCTCGCCGATGAGGCATTCGCCGAAGGGGCTCGGCGCATAGCCGTAGACGATTTCCAGCCCCTCCCCTTGCGCCTTGTATTCGCCGGGCGTCATGGCCTCGCAGGCCACGAACAGATCGTGCAGCCGGCCCGGTCCGGAAAGACCGGCGTCGAACGCCGCATCCAGCACGCTTTGCGACTGCGCCAGGGAGCGCTTGGCGTGCTCCAGCGAGAGATATTGCACGAAACGCTTGGGCGAGAGCCCGGCCCAGCGCGAGAACAGGCGCTGAAAATGGGCCTGGCTGAGACCGGCGGCCGCCGCCATCTCGCCCAAGGAGGGCTGGTCGGCGTAGTTCTCCGCCAGATAGTGAATGGCGGCTTCGATGCGGGAATAGTCCCTGGGGTTCATGTCGGCGCCTGCGAATGCCAATACGGTGTTGTTCATTTTTCCATCTTCCGGCTGGTGACAATTAAGCTTGGCGTCATTGTCGCCATGCCGGAGGGCTCAATCCACCCGGTTCCTGCGCACCGGTCAGGTCGGGTGTCCGGCGGGTGAAAGCCCGGCCCGCCAGCGGCTCAGCGCCGCTTTCAGGGCGTCGGCCAGATCGAGGCGTTCCTGCAGGGTGAGGAAGTTTCCCACCGCCACCCGCCGCCCGTGGCTGGACAGGTAAAGCCGGCTGTCGGGGCGAAGGGGGCGTTCGACCGCCACCCGCAGCCAGAAGGGCTGGAAACGCCAGCGCTCGGTCGGGCCGTCGGGCAGGGTGCGGCTGACCACCAGTTCGGCATCATCGAGGCGCACCGTCTCGACCGCGCGGCCCGCGCGGTAATTGCGTTTGAAGCAGAGGTAGACCACCGTGACGGCGAGACCCGAGAAAGCCGCGACCGGCCAGGCGCCATGCAGAAGGAACGGCAGGCTTACGGCCAGACTCAGAGCCGCGAGCAAACTCATCAGGATGACAAAGCCCCGGCGTCCCAGGGACCGGTGGGGATGGAGCAGCACGTCGAACGACGCCGCGCGCACGCCCGGTTGGACCCGTGATTTGCTCGAAGGGCTCATGACAAAAATATAGGCCCCGTCATGGATCATCGCAAATCGGCGGCCGGGCGGTCTGGCCAAGCGGGCCCGCTGCGGCTACAACGGACGCCATGAAAAAAGCCGATGTCGACGACTTCTTCCGCCGCCTGGCCGAGGCCAATCCGGCGCCCAAGAGCGATCTTGAATATTCCTCGCCCTTCACCTTGCTGGTCGCGGTGGTGCTGTCGGCCCAGGCCACCGACGCCGGCGTCAACAAGGCGACGCCCGCGCTGTTCAAGGCCGCCGATACGCCGCAAAAAATGGTCAAGCTGGGCGAAGCCAGGGTGCGCGACCTGATCAAGACCATCGGTCTTTACCGCAACAAGGCGAAAAACGTGGTGGCGCTGTCTCAGATGCTGATCGACGAACACGGCTCGGAGGTGCCCCAAGACCGCGAGGCGCTGGAGGCGCTGCCCGGGGTGGGACGCAAAACCGCCAACGTGGTTCTCAACATCGCCTTCGGCGAACCCACCATCGCCGTCGACACCCACATCTTCCGGGTCGGTAACCGCACCGGCCTGGCCTCCGGCAAATCGCCCCTGGCGGTGGAACAGAAGCTCTTGAAGGCCGTGCCCGACGACTGGAAGCTGCACGCCCACCACTGGCTGATCCTGCACGGCCGCTACACCTGCAAGGCGCGCAAACCAGACTGTCCGGTCTGCACGGTGGCCGACCTCTGCCGCTACAAAGCCAAAACGATCGCTTAGTTCAGAACCGCCGTTTTCGCCGCCAGATCCGCCAGACAGCCGTCGGTGTTGCTGCGGACGCCGGCCATGTCGGTCGCTTCGAGATGATCGACCCGCGCGTCCGTCCCGCTCGTGCCGTGCATGAAGACATGCAGCACGCAGCCGTTCTCGGCATACTGCCAGACCTCGGACCGGTTTTCGCGGCGCGCCAGATTGGGCGGGCCGAGCAGTGAGGTCACCTCATCGCCGGTCAGCCCGAGAATATCGGACGAGGTCGGTGGCGGTGGCGGTGGCGGCGGCGCAGGCTTCACCGGTTCGGCGGGCGCGGTGGGAATGGGCTTGGCCGCGACGTCGGTGTCTTTGGCCGCTTTCTCCTCGGCCGGCGGCGAAGGCGCGGGCGCCGGCGCAACGGCAACGACGGCGGGTTTTTTGGCGGGTGGCTTGGGTGTGTCCGGCGCCGTGGCCGGTTCATCCGCCAGCGTGGCCGCCGCCGGGTCGGGACTTTCCACCGGCGCGGGTGTGGCGCGGGTGCCGCCGTCGGGCGTGCCGCAGGCCGCCAGCGCCAGACACGCCGCCAGGCCGAGGACGGGCGTCCGCATCAGCTCGCGCCGCCAAGCGGCTGGTCAGCCACGGGGCCCCAGGCTTTTGAAGACGTGGACCATGGCCGCCGCCCCGATCAGGGGGGCGAAGAAGTTGACGATCGGAATGGTGAAGAAGAAGGCGATGATGACGCCGGTGAAGAAGATCCGGCCCTTGGCCGTGGCCGCCAGGGCCGCGGCGTCCGCCGGTTTGACGTGGGTCAGCGCCACCAGTTCGTAATATTCCCGGCTCAGCAGGTAACCGTTCACGCTGTAGTAGATCAGCAGATTGATGCCGGGGATGAGGTAGAACGGCAGGGCGATGATGTTGACCACGATCACCATCAGGGAAAACTTGGCGGACACCATCAGGGTTTCGGCCAGCGGCAGGCCGGGACCCTTGGGATCGGTCGGGTAGTAGCGCTCCTCGACGGCCTCGACGATTTCATCCAGGAAAAGGCTGACGAAAAAACTGGCGACGGCGGGGAACAGCAACAGGGGCACGGCGTAGGCGATAATGCTGATGGCCCAGTTGAGCGGATCGAGAATGAGGTCGGGCAGCCAGGAAATCCAGCCGATGGTGGTGAGGTCGAGGCCGCCGAGCGAGTACCAGATGCCGACGAACAAGGCGATGAAGACGGCAATGGTCAGGCCCAGGGAGCGGAACAGGACGCGGCGGAAGGCGGGATCGGGCAACTGGCCGATGGCGCGGGCGATGGCTGATATCACGGGTTCGCTCTCCTTAAGCGTCGTTGGCTACACGGCGACCGGCGAAGGCGCTGCCTTCGGGTCCAGCGGCACCAGAGCGCTCAGCCCCGCCGCTTCCTCGAACAGGCGTGATGCCCCGAGAAGGGCGGCTTCGCTGCGCGGCGGGCCGACGATCTGTAGTCCAACAGGTAAGCCTTCATCGGTGAAGCCGCAAGGGATGGATATGGCGGGACAGCCCAAAAGCGAGATGGCGAAGGTCAAAACCAGCCAATCGACGTAGGAATTGAACTTTTGGCCCTCGATTTCCTCGAGATAACGGATTTCACCGTCGAACGGCGCGGCCGCGACGGCCGGGGTGACGAGAAAATCGTAAGTTGAGAAGAATTTGGCCGCGTCCTGGAACATTTCGCCCCGGCGGCGCTCCGCCCGGCCGATATCGTCCGCCGTCAGCTCCAAACCATGTTCGATGTTCCAGATGATTTCCGGCTTGAGCTGGTCGCGGTGCGCCTCGAGCAGGGGCTGCTTGCCGGCGGCAAACTGGGCCGCGCGCAAGACGTCGAAGGTCTCGAAGGCGCCGCTCAGGTCCGGGCAGGCCTCATCCACCGCAATGCCGATGGCTTCGAAATTCTTCAGGGCGGCGGCGCAGACGGCTTTGGTTTCAGCCTCCACCGGCACGAAGCCGAGATCGGCGCTGTAGCCGATGCGCTTGGGCTTCTGCGGGTTGTCGACCGCCTTTTGGAAAGTTCCCGCCGCCACGGCGGGCAGCGAGATGGGATCGGCCGCATTGGGACCCGCCTGGGCATCCAGCATCAGGGCGACATCGCCGACGTCGCGCGCCATGGGTCCTTCGACGGCGAGGTAATTGAAGGGCAGCAGCGAGGGTAAGCCCGAGACGCGCCCCGGCGTGGGGCGCAACCCGACCACCGCGCAGTAGGCGGCGGGGATGCGCAGGCTGCCGCCGAAATCGCTGCCCGTCGCCAGCCAGACCTCGCCCGCCGCCAGCGCCACCGCGGAACCGCCCGACGAGCCGCCGGGGTTCTTGCCGTGGCCCCAGGGATTGTGGGTGCGGCCGAATACCTCGTTGAAGGTATTGGCGCCGGCGCCGAACTCCGGGGTATTGGATTTGGCGATGACGATGGCGCCGTTTTCCTCCAGCCGGGCGACGTGAAAATCCGTCACCTCCGAAATCGTGTCGGCGAATATGGGCGAGCCCTGCGTCGTGCGTACGCCCTCGACATTATTGAGGTCCTTCACCGCGATCGGCAGGCCCGCCAGGTAGTTGGGCCCGGCCGAGACCGTCTCTTCCGACATCAGGCGCTTGGCCCGGTCGCGGGCGCGGTCGAGACAGAGCGTCGGCAGGGCGTTGAGGCCGGGCTCGACCTCCGCGATGCGCGCGGCGGCGGCATCGATCAGATCGAGCGGCGTGACCTCGCCGGTCTTGAGCTTGGCCACGGCGTCGCGGGCGCTCAGTCGGATCAGTTCGTTCATGGGAAGAAGCTCGCAGGATTACCGTTTGGATTTTTCTGGCGCGATTTATAGCGCGCCGGGCAACACGCGCATAGGCTTTGCTTGCACGGGTTTGGCTTGCGGGGACGGGCCGGACCCCTATACTGCGCCGCCGAACGCAGATTTCCACTGGAGTTGAATTTAATGAGTGACGGGCTTCTCGACGTTGTCGGCATCGGCAACGCCCTGGTCGACGTTCTATCCCATGCCGAAGACGACTTCCTGATCCGCCAGGAACTGGTCAAGGGTTCCATGATGCTGATCGAGGCCGACCGGGCCGAAAGCCTCTATGACGCCATGGGCCCCGGCATCGAGATGTCGGGCGGTTCCGCCGGCAACACCATGGCGGGCCTGGCCAGCCTGGGCGCCAAGGGCGCTTACATCGGCAAGGTCAAGGACGACCAGCTGGGCCGGGTCTTCGCCCATGATCTTAAATCCATGGACGTCGAGTTCACCACGGCTTACGGCGGCGAGGATGGCGAACCCACCGGACGCTGCCTGATCCTGGTGACACCGGACGCCGAGCGCACCATGAACACCTATCTCGGCGCCGCCACCCAACTGACGCCCGACGACATCGACGACGGCATGATCGCCCGCGCCAAGGTGACCTATATGGAGGGCTACCTCTGGGACCGCGAAGGCGCCAAACAGGCCTTCCGCAAGGCCGCCATCATCGCCCACGAAGCGGGCCGCAAGGTCTCCCTAACCCTGTCGGACAGTTTTTGCGTCGACCGTTGGCGCGATGAATTCCTCGAGCTTGCCGAGCATCAGGTCGACGTGTTGTTCGCCAACGAGGAAGAGATCAAGTCGCTCTACCAGGTCGACGATTTCGACCAGGCCCTGCAGCACGTGCGGGGGCATTGCGAAATCGCGGCGCTGACGCGGTCGGAAAAAGGCTCGATCATCGTCTCCGGCGACGAGGTTCATGTCGTCGATGCCGAACCCGTCGCGCGCGTCGCCGATACCACTGGTGCGGGCGATCTCTATGCGTCAGGATTTCTGCACGGCCTGACCAGCGGCCGCGACCTTCACGCCTGCGGCCGCCTGGGCGCCATCGCCGCGGCCGAGGTCATCAGCCACTTCGGCGCCAGGCCGGAAACGGTGCTGGCGAAACTGGTCGAGGAAATGGCGGCGGAGTAAGAGCGCCGGAGCGGCCAACGCAATAAATGGTGACAGGTACACATTAATTTTAATGTGTACCTGTCACCATTTATTGCACCAGTTGGCTCTAGCCTTCCATACGCTTGACCATGGGGCCCGACGGCGCGCCGCCGAACAGGTGGATGTGCAGGTGCATGACCTCCTGGTGGCCGTGTTCCCCGGTATTGCCGATGATGCGGTAGCCGCTTTCCGCCAGGTTCAGGTCCCGGGCGATATTGCCGACGGCGCGAAAGAGGGCGGCGATTTCCTCGTCCGAGCCGTTGGCCGTGAAGTCGTCCATGCTGACATAGCGGCCCTTCGGGATGACCAGGACGTGAACCGGGCGCTGGGGGGTGATGTCGTTGAAGGCCAGGACGTGATCGTCCTCGAAGACCTTGTTGCAGGGAATTTCCCCCCTGAGGATCTTGGCGAAAATATTGTCGTCGTCGTAGGCCATGGTTCCCTCCGCCTGCCGTTTGCGAACGTTACATGTTTTTCTTGAACTGTTTGCGGCTTTTCTTTTCCGTGATGCCCGAGAGCCCTTCGCGCCGCGCCAGCTCGCCGAAGACCTCGGCCGGTTTGACGCCGCTGTCGGCCCACAACATCATCAGGTGAAAGATCAGGTCGGTGCTTTCGGCGATGATTTCGCGGCGGTCGTCGTGGATGGCCGCGATGACCGTCTCGACCGCTTCCTCGCCGACCTTTTCGGCGATCTTGGCGCGGCCCTTGCCGAACTGCTTGGCGACGTAGCTGGACTTGGCGTCGCCGCCGCGCCGGCTTTCGATGACCGCGAACACGCGCTCGATGGTATCGGCCCCCGCCGTTTCAAATTTCGCCACTTTCTAGCTTCCCTCTAGCTGGTTTCCCGCACGGCGATGCCGGCGGTTTTCATATGCGCCTTGGCTTCGGCGATGGAATAGGTGCCGAAGTGGAAAATCGATGCCGCCAGCACGCCGGTGGCGTGGCCGTCGCGCACGCCCTCGACCATGTGGTCGAGCGTGCCGACGCCGCCCGAGGCGATGACGGGAATGCTCAAGGTGTCCGCCACGCGGCGCGTCAGGGGCAGGTTGAAGCCTTCCTTGGTGCCGTCGCGGTCCATGCTGGTGAGCAGGATTTCGCCCGCGCCCAGGTCCTGCATGCGTCGGCTCCAGCCGACCGCCTCGATGCCCGTCGCGTTGCGGCCGCCGTGGGTGAAGATCTCCCACTGATCGGGCCCGACGCTCTTGGCGTCGACCGAGACGACGATGCATTGGCTGCCGAATTTCTCGGCCGCCTCGCGGACGAATTCCGGATTGTGAATGGCGGCGGTGTTGATCGAGACCTTGTCGGCCCCGGCCAGCAGCAGTTTGCGGATGTCTTCGACGCTGCGCACGCCGCCGCCCACCGTCAGCGGCATGAAGCATTGTTCCGCCGTGCCCGAAACCACGTCGAAAATGGTGTCGCGGTTTTCGTGGCTGGCCGTGATGTCGAGAAAGCAGAGCTCGTCCGCGCCCTGGTCGTCGTAAACCTTGGCTTGCTCCACCGGGTCGCCGGCGTCGACCAGATTGACGAAGTTGATGCCCTTGACGACGCGGCCGTCCTTGACGTCGAGGCAGGGGATGATGCGGGGTTTCAGCAAGACGCTTTCCCCTCAGGCCGCGCAGGCGGCCAGCGCCGCGCCGAGGTCGAGGCCGCCGTCATAAAGCGCGCGGCCCGAAATGACGCCCGCGATGCCGTGATGCGCCACGGCCTTGAGCGCCGCCAGATCGTCGAGCGACGAGACCCCGCCCGAGGCGATGACCGGAATGGAGGTCGCCGCCGCCAAATCTTTCGTGGCTTCGACGTTGACGCCCTGCATGGCGCCGTCGCGGTCGATGTCGGTGTAGATGATGGCCGCCACGCCGGCGTCCTCGAAACGCGCCGCCAGTTCGGCGGCCCCGAGCTCGGAGACCTCGGCCCAGCCCTCGACCGCGACCCGGCCGTCGCGCGCGTCGATGCCGACGGCCACCTGGTCCGGATACCGTCGGCAGGCTTCACGCACCAACTCGGGATCGCGCACCGCGACCGTTCCCAGAATGACCCGGGCGATGCCGCGCTCCAGCCACATGGCGATGGTGTCGAGATCGCGGATGCCGCCGCCGAGCTGAACCGGCACCGTCACCGCGCCGAGAATGGCGTCCACCGCCGCCCCGTTGACGGGTTTTCCCGCGAAGGCGCCGTTCAAATCGACGACATGCAGCCAATGGCAGCCGCCGGCCGCAAAGGCCGCGGCCTGGGCGCCGGC
Source organism: uncultured Rhodospirillaceae bacterium (assembly GCA_964528595.1). Taxonomy (GTDB): domain Bacteria; phylum Pseudomonadota; class Alphaproteobacteria; order UBA2966; family UBA2966; genus CAYFKJ01. Next base: position 4,400 of record CAZGTM010000078.1, on the reverse strand, counting down.
GTCGTCGTTGAACACGGTGGCCTGGTCCATCTCGCCGCGCAGCAGGCGGACGCACTGGCCGTCCTTCAGGTCGATGGCGGGAAACAGGATCATCAGCGGGCCTCCGTGCGCTGGTCGCCGTCGAGGTCCTTGACGTAGTAGTAGCCGCCGACGTAGGCGCCGTCGACCAGGGCGTATTTCTCCTTGGTCGCCCAGCGCCGGAAGCCGCACTGTTCGATGATCTTGATGGCCACGTCTTGGCTGGCCCGCACGTCCAGTTCGAGCACCGTGTAGCCCTCGGCCCGGGCGCGCTGCTCGATCGCCGTGATCAGGCCGAGCGCCAGGCCATGGCCGCGGGCGTAAGGGGCGACGAAGAACGACGTGACCTCGGCGGCGAAGGCGCGGGCCTCGTTGTTGGGCGGCGGCGAGACGAACTGGGCGGAGCCGACGATGGCGCCGTCGAGGCGCGCCACGACGATGCGCCGCTGCGGCACCAGGAGAACGCCCCGCCAATAGGTTTCGAGCTTGTGCCGTTCGGGCGGCCTGAGCCAGCCGAAGCCGTTGCCGTCGATGATCGCCTCATCGGTGGCCTGGCAGAGATCCTCGAGATCGTTGCCGCGAAACTCGCTGAGCCATTCAACCAACGTTTCCATCAGGGCCGCCACCGCATGAAGTTGGCGATCAGCCCGAGACCGACGGCCTGGCTTTTTTCCGGGTGGAACTGGGTGCCGATCAGGTTGTCCCGTCCGACAATGGCCGTTACCCGGCAGCCGTACTCAACGCTCGCCAGCAAGTGCGCCTCCGTTTCGCATTCCAAATGATAACTGTGCACGAAATAGGCGTGATCGCCGTCCGCCATGCCGGCCAGCACGGGGTGGTTCGCCCGTTCGACCGTCAGATCGTTCCAGCCCATTTGCGGGATCTTGAGCGCCGCATCTTCACTGGGAATGGCGACCACGTCGCCGCCGATCCAGCCCAGGCCGTCGTGCGCGCCGTGTTCGATGCCGCGGGCCGCCATCAGCTGCATGCCGACGCAGATGCCGAGAAAGGGTTGGCCCCGGCCGATCACGTTTTCCGTCAGGGCCTCCACCATGCCGTCGACGGCATAGAGGCCGCGGCGGCAATCTGCGAAGGCGCCAACCCCCGGCAGAACGATGCGGTCAGCCGCCGCGACGGCCTCGGCGTCCGCCGTCACGACGACGTCTTCCGCCATGCCGAGTTCGCGCGCGCAACGCTCGAACGCCTTGGCGGCCGAGCGCAAGTTGCCCGAGCCGTAGTCGATAATCGCCACGGTCATGGTCTGGGAAATCTCATCACGGCAAATAAATATGCGGTCCCAGCGCGGTAAACAGACGCTGTTCGGCCTCCGCCATGTCGGCGCCCGCCACCACGCCGGAAAAAACATAGCCCCGCATGCGCAGGGTCCAGCGCCGCAGATCGTTGGCGTGCGCGCCCATCAGCGCCATGAAGGCCAGGGCCGCGACGATAACCGCAAGGCCGGTACCCGGCACGAAGATAGCCGCTGCCACGAGGGCCGCCGCCAAAACGATCTGGCCGCCCAAAACGATCCACAAGCCGCGGTAAAAGGGCCAGATGAACGGCAGCGCCATGGCGGCGAACGAGCCGCCCTCCTTGATAAGCACGACGTCGGCATCCGAGCCGCCGCCGGCGGGACCCGCTTTTTCATAGGCCGTGAACACCTGCATCCCCTCAGCTCCCTTCGTCGAGCGAACCGCCGAGTACCCCCTTTGTCGAGGGAATGGCGTCCGATTTCCGGGGGTCGATTTCCACCGCCTCGCGCAATGCCCGGGCCAAGGCCTTGAAGCATGATTCGACGATGTGGTGGTTGTTGTCGCCATAGAATGTCTCAACGTGCAGCGTCAAGCCCGCCGCCTGGGCGAAGGCCTGGAACCATTCCTTGAACAGTTCGGTATCCATGTCGCCGAGCTTAGGCTTGTCGAACTCCACCCGCCAGATCAGGTAGGGCCGGTTGGAGGCATCGAGGGCAACCCGCGTACAGGTTTCATCCATCGGCGCCACGGCGGAGCCATAACGCCGGATGCCGCGGCGGTCGTCCAACGCCGCGCTCACGGCCTCGCCGATGGCGATGCCGGTATCCTCGGTGGTGTGGTGGAAGTCGATGTGCAGATCGCCTTCGGCCTTGACCGTCAAATCGATGAGCGAATGGCGCGAGAGCTGTTCCAGCATATGATCGAGAAATCCGATGCCGGTCGAGACCTCGAACTGGCCCGTACCGTCCAGGTTCAACGAGACGGCAATCCGGGTTTCGTTTGTATTGCGCTCGACGCTTGCCTCGCGGCATGCACGGTCCATGGGACGCGGTCCTCAGCATTGTGCGGCCTCGGCGGCCGGTAACGGTTCTGTTCGGCGTCGTTTTATCAGGTGCGGCGGGGTTTAACCAGTAAAGAGCGTCTTTTTACCCCAACGTCATCCGCCCCTTGACCCGGCAGGCCGAATCGCCACATGTTGGCGGGCGCACCCGATGCGCATGAACAGATCCTTTTGAGGCACTCTATGACCGACAATTCGCACCCGTCCTGGCATGGCACGACTATTTTGGCCGTCCGCAAGGGCGATCAGGTCGTCATCGCCGGCGACGGCCAGGTTTCGCTGGGCGACACGGTGATCAAGGGCAGCGCCCGCAAGGTGCGGCGCCTGGGCGACGGCAACGTCATCGCCGGTTTCGCCGGCGCCACGGCGGACGCCTTTACGCTGTTCGAGCGGCTGGAGGCCAAGCTCGAGCAGTATCCCACCCAGTTAACGCGCGCTTGCGTCGAATTGGCCAAGGACTGGCGCACCGATCGCTATTTGCGCCGCCTGGAAGCCCTGATGGCGGTCGCCGACAAGGAAACCAGCTTGGTGCTGACCGGCAACGGCGATGTCCTCGAGACCGACGACGGCATCATCGGCATCGGCTCGGGCGGTAACTACGCCCTGGCCGCGGCCCGTGCCCTGGCCGACCGCGACGACCTGGACGCCGAAGCCATCGCCCGGCGCGCCCTCGAAATCGCCGCCGATATCTGCGTCTATACCAATACATCGCTGACGGTCGAGATCCTCTGATCCCGCCGCGCGGCCCTGTCCCAACGAATTGAAATTGCGAGAATGACCGAGTTTAGCCCCCGCGAAATTGTTTCCGAACTTGACCGCTTCATCGTCGGCCAGACCGACGCCAAGCGCGCCGTCGCCATTGCTTTGCGCAACCGCTGGCGGCGCCAGCAGCTGGACGAAGACCTGCGCGATGAGGTGCTGCCCAAGAACATCCTGATGATCGGTCCCACTGGCGTCGGCAAGACCGAAATCGCCCGCCGCCTGGCGCGGCTGGCCGAAGCGCCGTTCGTCAAGGTCGAGGCGACAAAGTTCACCGAGGTGGGATATGTCGGCCGCGACGTCGAACAGATCGTGCGCGACCTGGTCGAGTTCGCCATCGCCCAGCAGCGCGACAAGAACCGCCGCGAGGTCACGGCCAAGGCCGAACTGGCCGCCGAGGAACGGGTGCTGGACGCCCTGGTTGGCGAACACGCCGGCGAAAGCACGCGCAAGAGCTTCCGCGACAAGTTGCGGGCCGGCGAACTGGCCGAAAAGGAGATCGATCTGGAGCTCTCGGAGTCCGGCTCGTCCGCCTTGCCGACGTTCGAGGTCCCCGGCATGCCCGGCGCCAGCATGGGCATGCTCAATCTCAACGACGTGTTCGGCAAGGCCTTCGGCCAGGGCACCCGCAAGCGACGCATGAAGGTCGAGGACTCCTACGATATCCTGATCGCCGAGGAGAGCGACAAACTGCTGGACGAAGAACAGATCGTCCGATCCTCGATCGAGTCAGTGGAGCAGAACGGCATCGTTTTTTTGGATGAAATCGACAAGATCTGCGCCCGCTCCGAACGCGCCGGCGGCAGCGCCGAGGTCAGCCGCGAAGGCGTTCAGCGCGACCTGCTGCCGCTGATCGAGGGCACTACGGTGGCAACCAAGCACGGGCCGGTCAAAACCGACCATATCCTGTTTATCGCCTCCGGCGCCTTCCACCTGGCCAAACCCGCCGATCTTTTGCCCGAACTGCAGGGCCGGCTGCCGATCCGGGTTGAATTGAAGGCGCTGAGCCGGGACGACCTCAAGCGCATCCTGACGGAACCGGAAGCCAGCCTGATCAAGCAATATGTGGCGCTAATGGGGACGGAAGAGGTCACGCTGGAATTTACCGACGCCGCCATCGACGCCATTGCCGACCTCGCCACGGAGGTCAACGCCGGGGTCGAGAACATCGGCGCGCGGCGGCTTCATACCGTGCTGGAGAAACTGCTGGACGACATCTCCTTCACGGCGACCGACCGCCCGGGTGAGGCGATCTCCATCGACGCCGATTACGTCAACGAACAGGTCGGCGAACTGGCCAAGAACGCCGA
>CAZGTM010000077.1:0-15475 GCA_964528595.1 uncultured Rhodospirillaceae bacterium | reverse complement strand
TAGTTCGAATTATCAATACAGTAGCCGTGGCGGTTATGGATTCAGCAGAGCAGAAGCGGGAAACGTTGCGCCAGCGCGTGTCCGAAACGACGATTAACGACGTTACCCTGCTTTCCACCGATTATTGCAATCACCTTAACGAAGTCGTCATGATGATCGGCATGGTCGCCGATATGCCGGAAATGCTGAACGAGGTGCAGGGCTGGAAACCGAAATCCTACCAGGAGCACTTTGAAACCAGCGGCTTGTCGATCGGACCCTTGGCAATCGAAGCCTACGACAACTGCGAAGCCAAATACCGTAATGCCTTTGACCGCGACGTCGCGGCGTTCAACTCTCGCGTCGCTGCCGGAGCCAAAGAAGTCGCCGAGGCCATCGAGACCGGCGATGCCGAATTCGTAGTCCACTCCGCCAATACGCTCTCCAAGCAACTTCAGGCCATAATCGACAGCCTCGGCGCCATTATCCATGGCGCCGCAGACCAACACGCGACACCGGAAGACGATACCGACGGTCTCTCACAGGATGATATCGACGCCCTGTTTTGAACGCTGCCCGGTCAAGAGGTTGATCCTACCCTGTTGAAGATGCTATTCCATGCGCCGGGATTTGACCGGGCTGACGGTGCCGGCCCGGGCTTCATCGAACCAACAAATTCAAAATACCCTGCCCGGCTGCTCGCCGGGCGGAAAGCAACACCTAAACGCCGTGTACGGAGAAATGTAATGGCCCGCCGCAAAAAACGGACAAAAGTAACCTCCGTCACATTCAACGTGATCTATGCCGACGGTACATTAAGTTCCAACCGCCGCGTTTCCAGCGACCTTCTGGAAGACCCTTTTGGCACCGACCCAAAGGAACTGGCGCTTCAGGCCATCCAAGACCAGGACAACCGCGTTGCTGAGCGTTCCGGCCAGCCCGCCCGTGAAATCAAGTCCGTCACTCGGGTTAAGACTTAGAGCGAGCCAACACCCTGAGCACCGGGGATATCGCTGAATCTACCAAGGAGGTGAAATGCCCCTCATTGCGGCGAACGGCATTGGTCTTGAATATGAAGAATTCGGCGATCCGTCCGATCCGGCGCTGCTGCTGATTATCGGTTTCGGTCTGCAGTTGACCGGCTGGCCGGTCGCCATGTGCCAAGGATTGGCGGACAGGGGTTACCGGGTCATCCGCTTCGATAATCGCGATACCGGACTGTCGCAAAAGTTCGACGAACACGGCATCCCTGATCTCGAGGCCGCCTTTGCCGCCGCTGCCGCCGGTGAGCCCGTCGCTGGGCCCTACACCGAAGAGGACATGGCCGACGATGCGGCCGCATTATTGATGGCCTTGGGTATCGACAAGGCGATTGTCGGCGGCATGTCCATGGGAGGCCGTATTGCCCAGCGCCTGGCGATCCGCCACCCGGAATTGGTCGCCGGCCTGGTTGTGATGATGAGCACGTCGGGGGCACCAGGCCTTCCGAGCGGAGACGGGGAGGTCCATCAGGTTTTGTTCGAGGCGCCGGATCCGACCAACCGTGACAGCATCGTTGATCTCGGCCTGAGAATTTTTGCAGCCCTCCGCAGCCCCGGATTTGAAGCCGATCCCGAAGACTACCGGCGCAAGTTGAACGATGATCTCGACCGCAGCATGTATCTGGACGGCTACAGCCGAAACCTGTTGGCCATGGTCGCAGCGCCGCCCTTCCACGAGAATCTTAAGAACCTTTCGGTTCCCACTTTGGTGCTGCACGGCGCCGATGATCTCGTGATCCCGGCTGCCGCGGGTGAAGACGTCGCCGCCCGTATTCCGGGCGCCAAACTAAATATCGTCGAAGGCTGGGGCCATGAGGTGTTCTCGCCCGGCGTGTCGCCCATGCTGATCGATGCCATTTCGCAACACTTTAAGGACCTGCCATGAGCTTTCTGAAATCACAGCCCGACGCCGATCTGAAAATGGTCCTGCGCCTCGACCCGGCGTTGGGCGTTCCATTTGCGGAATACCATGAAGCCCTGCTTCGGGGGCCGTCACCGTTCACGGTCGGCGAACGCGAATTGATCGGCGCCTATGTTTCGGGTCTGAACGCCTGCGATTTCTGCTACGGCGAACACGCGGCCGTCGCTGCGGCTTTCGGTATCGACGAGGGTGTGTTCGACCAGCTGATGGACAATATCGACAGCGCCGATCTGCCGGAAAAGCTGAAAACCGTCTTGCGCTTTGCGAAAAAACTCAACGATACGCCGGATAAGATGGTCCAGGCCGACGCGGACGCGGTTCATGACGCCGGGTGGGACGATACCGCCCTTTACCACGCCGCTTCCATCTGTGCCCTGTTCAATATGAACAACCGCATCATCAACGGTCTCGGCATTCCGGCGCACGAGCCCGCAAAACTGAAGGAAACGGTGAAACGCCTGCATGCCGACGGCTACGCCAGCACAGCGCGGTTCGTCACTGGCGGCTGGGACGAATAATTACGATCCGCCGCCCTTCGCCACCCCGAACATCTCACTTTCGGCTTCCTTGACGTAGAGGTTGGTCATGGCGTCTTCGATGTTCTCCTTGGTGAACTGCGGCGGCGTCCCTTCGAATTTACACGACGCCTGCACCTGCTCGATGATGAACTTCGGCTGGAAGTAGGCGAGCGGCGCTTCGTTCTTGCGGATTTCTGTCATGACCTGGTCGTAAACCTCGTCCGTCAGTTCCAAGCCTTGTTTCTTCGCCATTCCCTCGAACACTTTGCGGAACAGGTCTTCGGGCGGCTCGACCGTCTCCAGCTTGTAGCCGATGCGCCGCTGAAATGCCGGGTCCATCAGGTCGTTCGGGTGGAGGTTGGTGGAAAATATGACCAACTCGTCGAACGGCAGCTGGAAGCTCTTGCCGGTGTGCAAATTGAGATAGTCCACGCGGCTGTTGAGCGGCACGATCCAACGATTGAGAATATCCTCGGGCGCCACCTTCTGGCGCCCGAAGTCGTCGATCAGGAATGTCCCGTTGAGCGCCTTGATATGCATCGGCGCTTCATAGAACTTGGCGGCTTCGTTGTACTTGAGATCGAGCATCTCCAGCGTCAATTCACCGCCGGTGATGACCATGGGCCGGTAGCAGGGGACGAAGCGTTTGTCGATATTCTCGCGCCTCAAGCCGCCGGGACCCTGGCCTTCGGGAACCGCCTTTTCGATGGGTTTGTGAATTGTCGGATCGAACAGCTTGATGATCACGCCGTCCACCTCGAAACAATGCGGCACGAAGATCACGTTTTCGAAGATGGCGCCGACGATTTCGGCAACGGTTGTCTTGCCGTTGCCGGCCGGGCCGTAAATCAAGATGGCGGTGCCGGAATTTACCGCCGGTCCGAGGCGGGTGAGGAAGCGTTCGGGGATGACCAAATCCTTGAAGGCATCGACCAGCAATTCGCGGCTCACCCACTCGTTGGAGATTTTTTGGCGGATGACGCTCTCCTGGTAGGCCTCCAGGGAAACCGGCGCCGGTCCGAAATACTGGCTCAGCTCCAGCGCCTCAAGCGTATAAGTCCGACCGGCGCTGCTTAGGGCATAGCGCATTTCTGTTATGCCGCCGGCACCGCCATCGGCTTGGCCGAGAACCTCCACCAGTGACCGGTCGGTGGCCTCTTGCAGCAGCGCGTTGATGATCGACATCGGCAGCAGTAGGGTGTTTGCGAGTTGGGTGGCCGTTTCCAGATTTTCGGAGTGCATGCCCTTGAGCATGAGTTGAAGCAGCAATATGGGATCGACGCCGGTATCATCGAGACTTCTGGGACCGACCGGCGCCTCCGCCAGCACTTCGGCGATCTTTTCGGCCGAGGTCGCGCCGATGGCAACCAGACAGTCGCCAAACCTTCCCCCATTGGAGCGCTGATGCTCCACCCCCTTCAAAATATCTTCCGAAGTGACGATGCCTTTCGCTACAAGAATATCGCCCAATGGCATGAAACTGCTCCCCTGCTATAGGCGGTTTTCATCCAAATCCAACCGATTTTGGGATGATCCCCAACCGCATACGATTCTTGTGGATGGCCAAGCATACCAAGTGACGCACCTTCGTGGAAATACCCGTTGATCGTTCCGACCGAAAGCTTGTTTGTCGGCGTGCGCGACCTAATTCATATGAAGTTGTACATTTTGGATCGGGAAAACGTCTTCGCAGCCGGTTGGGGGATTGGTTTGGCGGGGGAGGATTGTGGCGCGATCCCGGACAATTATTGAGAGACGTTTTGGATAACGCGAGATCCCCTGTTCCCGACCAGGACCCGATGGAAATTGAGGGTGCCGGCCTGTTGCGCCTGCTTCTCGATCAAATGTCGGAGGCGGTTTACGTTCTGGATGGAGATCAGCGATTCCGGATGTACAACCGACGCTTCGAAGACATGATGCAGAGGTTGGGACTCCAACTGGAAATCGGACTGCCCGTCGGTCCTTTCCTTTTACGCGCGGCAGAATATGGATTTTTCGGGCCCGGCTCGCCCGCTGAAATCGCCAATGCAAGGCTGGCGGAACTGAGCGATGGAAATTATGGAGAGCATGAATCCGCCTGGTTTGACGACCGCTCAGTTCTGGCGCGCAAAAATCCCCTGGTCAACGGCTGGATTGTATTAACCGTCCTGGATATTACTGACCGAAAACGGGCGGAAGACGATTTGGCGGTCAAGGAAGCCCAACTCCGCCGGGCGCTCGATAATATCGAGGGGGCGGTTTTAATGTACGATTCTGAGTTGAATCTCCAGGTTTTCAGCCGTCGTTACATGGAAATTGGGAAGTTGCCTGAAGAATTATTCGTCGTGGGCGAATCAATCATGCCCATCTTGCGGTTTCGCGCTGAAAGAGGAGATTACGGTGAAGGCGACCCGATCGAAATCGCCAATGAAAGGGCTGAGTTCCTGAAGAATATTCCGGACGGACTGTACCAGGAACAACCGATGGCGGACGGTATTGCCGAGGTTTACTGGTCGCGCGACACAGACGGCAATCTGATCAGCGTGACCAACGACATTACTCAGCGCAAGGAATTGGAACTGAGACACAGACTGGCGCGAGAGGAAGCGAATGTCGCCAACAGGGCGAAATCCGAGTTTCTTGCCAACATGAGCCATGAACTCAGAACACCCTTGAACGCCATTCTCGGTTTCTCCCAATCTTTGCAGGCTGGCATTGCCGGCTCGTTGAACAGCAAGCAGATGGAATACCTCCAGGACATTCGAGATTCCGGCGACCACCTGCTTTCGTTGATCAACGACGTGCTCGACTTGTCGAAAATCGAGGCCGGCAAGCAGGTTGTCGAACAGAGTTCGGTGAGTGTGCAGGGCATCGTCGTAAGATGCTTACCGTTCGTCAGCGAGCAGGCGGACAAGGGCGGTGTAATTTTGGCGACGCAGATTGAGGACGACCTGCCGTCGCTGTTTGTGGACGAGCGCATGCTGATGCAGATGCTGGTCAACTTGCTTTCCAATGCCGTGAAATTTACACCGCGGGGAGGGACCGTTTCGGTGGAGGCGAAGCCGTCGGAGAAAGGGTGCGTGACCCTCAAGGTGAGGGATACCGGTGTCGGCATGAGTCCGCATGAAATCCCCACGGCTATGTCGGCTTTCGAGCAAACCGAAAGCGGCAAGTTCATGGAAGGCACTGGCCTTGGTTTACCGCTGGTTCAGAGCCTGGCGGAACTGAACGGCGGAAGTTTAAATTTGGAAAGCAGGCCCGGTCATGGCACCATTGCCTCGATTTCACTCCCCGTCGCCGAACCTGATCCGATGAACGGTTGATTGTCCAAGCTTCAGCTTTAAGGACAGGCATTTCAGATCACGCCTTGCCGGCGTCGGGCAAAAATGATTTGCAGCGCCGGTATGGTCGGATTTTTTCGTCATAGTCTGAAATTCAGATTTCTACTGTACGCGATACCCGCCGTCGGGTTGCTCGGCGTCGTGATCGTCCTGGCCTACAACCACGTGCTGGTCGGTGTGGAAGAGAATCTCGGCAGGCGATTTGTCGAAAAACATGTGCTTTACGACGAATCCAGGGCGGTCGGGCCCTTGGCGCGTGAAATTGCGCTGGCCAAAAGTCTCGTGAAATCACCGGCCATCATTGCTTGGGCAAGCGACGAGGAAGATACGGCGAAAAAACGGCGGGCGATCGCCCAACTGGAAAGCTATCGAACGATTTTCAAGGACGGGAGTTACTTCTTCGTCATAGACGGCTCCGGCAATTACTACTTCAACGACAAGACCAATACCTACGCCGGACGGCAACTGCGCTACACAATCAAGCCGGACGATCCGAAGGACGCCTGGTATGCCGCGACCAAGCAACTGGGCGAGGCCTGCGCCGTCAACATCGACTACGACAGTGAATTGGATGTGACCAAGGTCTGGATAAACTGTCTCGTCCATTCAGGCGCCAGGATCGTCGGAATTATCGGCACCGGAATAGACCTCACGGGTTTCGTGCGGGCCATCGTCGGCTACGACGAAGCCGGTATCGACAAAGTGTACGTGAACAGGGACGGGGCAATTCAAGCCCACGCCGATATCTCAAAAATCGATTTTCGCTCTCTTACCAAAAGCGACGCCCTGAGGAAGACGATCTTCCAACTCCTGGATTCGGAAGAAGACGCTGCGCGTGTCCGCGACGTGATGGACTTCCTGGCCGAGACCCCGCATGCCGTAAAAAGCTTGTTCGTTGATATCGGGGGTAAGCGGAACCTCCTCGGTATGACTTATCTGGAGGATATCGGTTGGTATGACGTGACGGTGCTCGATTTCAAAACTTTGATCGTGGGTGACCGGCTGACCGGGTTGATGACTCTTGTCGTGCTGGCAGTACTTACAACCCTTTTGGTGATCGGCTGGATCATCAACAGGACGGTATTGGACCCGGTGGCCAATCTGGATGCGTCGGTTGAAGAGATGAAATCGGGGAACTATTCCGTTGCCCTCGACCAATCGACCCGGGACGAGATCGGCCGGCTTTCGCGTAATTTCACGGAGATGGCGGATGCCGTGAGAACGAATACCGAGGAATTGGAGCGGCGGGTATTGGAACGCACCGCGGAGCTGAACGAGGCGAAAAAACAGGCCGAATCCGCAAACGAGGCAAAGTCGGATTTCCTGGCGAACATGAGCCATGAGTTGCGCACGCCAATGAATGCCGTGATCGGTTTTTCGGATATTCTTGAGGATGAGACCGCGGGGCCGCTGAATGAGCGCCAGGCACACTATGTCCGGAACATATCGGCCTCCGGCGAACATCTGCTCAACCTGATCAACAGCGTCCTTGATCTGTCAAAAATCGAGGCCGGTAAACTGATGACCGAGCCGAAACAAGTTAATGTCGGCGATATCATCGGCCTTTGCCTGCAATTGATAAGCGCCAAGGCTCATCAAGGCGGTGTCAAACTTGCTGCCGATGTCTCGAAGGACCTCCCTTCGTTATATGTTGATGAGCGCATGTTGACCCAAATGCTGGTCAATCTTTTGTCGAACGCCGTCAAGTTTACCGCCGAAGACGGTACGGTAACCGTGGGCGCCGAGGTGAGCGGAGGCGACAGACTATCGATTAGCGTCACCGACACCGGTGTCGGCATGAGTGCGGACGAAATTCCGATTGCATTGGCTGCCTTCGAACAAACGGAAAACGGCAAGTTCAAGGAAGGCACCGGCCTCGGTCTTCCGCTGGTAAAGCGAATGGCGGCACTCAACAACGGTACGTTGGAGATTGAGAGTCAGCCGGGCAGGGGAACGACCGCGACCATCACTTTTCCGCTGGCGTAACCAAGTGCGGATTGGACGGCCGACATAAATCCTTAGGCACCGCCCAACGGTGTCGCCGCCCAGGTTTCGCGCCAGGCTTCGATTTCCGATCCCGGTATTGGCTTCGAGACGAAATATCCTTGAACGAGATCGCAGCCCAGTAGCGCCACGAGATCCCAGTCCTCCTGATTCTCGGCACCTTCGGCGACGATGGACATCTCGAGGCGCTTGGCCAAATCCACCGCCGTTTCAAGAATGGCGCGGGTGGCCGGTTCTCCGGCGGCGCCGTTGACAAATGCCCGGTCGATCTTGAGTTCGGTAAAGGGTATTCGTTTTAGTTGTTCGAGTGAAGAGTGTCCCGTGCCAAAATCGTCAATTGATAAATCGAGGCCCTTAATCCTCAACCGCGTCAGGATTTCCAACGGCTTGACGATATCCTCCATCAAGCGGCTTTCCGTCACTTCCAGCACTAGGCGGTGGGGGTTCATGCCGGCCTTTTCCGCCAGACCAATGAGGTACTCCGGCAGTTCCAGGTTGTTTAGGTTGTCGACCGACAAATTGACCGCCACTTTGATGTCCAGCCCGTCGGCAAGCCATTCGCCGCCCTGGGCGATGGCCTGTTCCACGATCAGGTTGGTGAGGTCGTCGATCATGCCGTTTTCTTCGGCAATGTGGACGAACACGTCGGGCGGCACGAAGCCTTTTTCGTTGTGCGTCCATCTGGCCAAGGTCTCGACGCCGATCAGGACACCGGTCTCCACCGAGACCTTTGGCTGGAACACCACAGTGATGTCGCGGTTGACGATGGCCTCCCTCAAATCGTCAGCTTCGATGTCGACGCTCTGGCGGGCGCCGCGCCGGGCGCGTTCCGGTGTGAACGTCGCCAACAGCGCCGCGAGGTCGGCCGGTGTGACGGGTTTGGACAAGGCGCCGAGAAAATGCAAATCGTGCGCCCGCGCCAAATCTTCGGCGGCCTTGAGAATTCGTTTGTCCTCGCCGCTAATCAGAATGATGCCGCCGTCGAAAGACCGCGCCGCCAGGTGGCGGAGGAATTCAACGCCGTCCATGTCGGGCATGTTGAGATCGCAGAGGATGAAGTCAGGCGGATCGCCCGTCAATTCATTGAGATAGTTGACCCCCTCTTCTCCGCTCGCACAGGACGACGTGTGTTCGGCGTCCACGCCCATGGTGCCCAGGATCCGGATGATGAGGTTGCGAATAAACTGTTCATCGTCAACGACGAGAAATTCGTAATCCGCGAGCTCCAAATTGGCGCTATTGTTCATGTGATAGTCCGGCTCCCAACGACCTGCGCACACAATCTAAGCAAATGTGGGGGCCAGGAACAGCTTTGTTGTGGGGTTTGTCAAAAAGGTTGGCCCGATTATGAAAGTCATGGAAATTCGCGACGAATGGGATTTCGCCGGCATCGGAATGGCTGACCGGCCCGATCCCGAACCTGGCCCGGGCGAGGTGCTGCTGGAAATGAAGGCGGCGTCCATCAATTATCGTGATTTTCTTATGGTTCGCCGGGGTTACGGCAGGTACAGCGGTGATCTGCCTCTGGTGCCGCTGTCAGACGGCATTGGAACGGTGGTGGCCGTCGGAGACGGCGTCAGCCACGTCGCGGTGGGCGATCGCGTCTGTCCCTGTTTTAATCAGCGTTGGCGCAACGGACCGTTCCGCGACGATTACTGGTTCGGCCTGCTGGGCGGGCCGCTCGATGGCGTCATGCAGGAAAAGATGTTGGTCGACCAGGAAGGTGTCGTGAAAGCGCCTGATCATTTGACGGATGTTGAGGCGGCGACCCTGGCCTGCGCCGGCGTGACCGCCTGGAACGCCGTCATCGAAGCAGCAAACCTGACGGCCGGGGATACTTTGCTGGTGCAGGGCACGGGTGGTGTCTCTCTGTTCGCATTGCAGATCGGGAAGATGATCGGGGCCAACGTCATAGCCACGACATCAAGCGGCGAAAAAGCCGAGAAGCTGAAGGCGCTGGGCGCCCGGCACGTGATCGACTATGTGCAAACACCGGAGTGGGGCAAGGCGGTTCTCGGTTTGACGGACGGCCGGGGTGTCGACGCCGTCGTCGAGGTCGGCGGCGCAGGCACGCTGCAACAATCGGTGCGGGCTGTCAGGGCGAACGGCACGATCTCGCTGGTCGGTAATCTCTCCGGCTCGATGACCGAAGTGAACCTGCCGCTGGTCTTCATGAAATGCGCGCGCCTGATCGGCATCGCCGTCGGTCATCGCGATTCCTTCGAAGCTTTCTCCCGGGCGATGGCGGCCACCGGCATGCGTCCGGTGGTCGACGACCATGTCTATGGTTTCGACGAATTGCGCCCCGCCCTGGAAGCGTTACCCGAGGGCCGGCATTTCGGCAAGGTGGCGATCAGCTTCTGAATTGTATCTCCGGGATTTCAGCCGATCCAGGGCCCGACGGGCGCAATCGACGGCGTCGGCGGCCGTTTCGCCGTAAAAGTCGGCCCCGATCCGCTCCCGGAACTCTTCGCTGATGGTGGCCCCGCCGATCAGAACCTGAACCTCGTCTCTCATGCCGGCTTCCTCCAGGGCCTCGATAACCTGTCCCATGTAGCCCATCGTCGTCGTCAGCAGCGCCGACATGCCGACGATGCGGATGCCGGTCTCACGGAGAGTCTGTACGAACGTTTCGGCTGCTACGTTGACGCCGATGTCGGTCACGTTGAAACCGGCGCCTTCCAGCATCATGCCGGAGAGATTTTTGCCGATGTCGTGAATGTCGCCCTTGACGGTGCCGAGCAGAACCTCGCCGATCGGTTTGACGCCGCCCTTGACCAGGACGGGCCGCACGATTTCCATGCCGGCTTTCATGGCGCGGGCCGAAATCAGCATTTCCGGCACGAACAGTTCACCGCGCGCGAAGCGGTCGCCGATAACGTTCATGGCGGGGATCATGGCATCGTTAACGATGGCCTCCGGATCGATTTCGGCGCTCAGCGCTTCGTCGACCAATATCGGCACGTCCTCGTCGTCGCCTTCTTCGATGGCCTCGGCCATGTCGAAAAGAATTGGATCAAGGCCGGTATCGTAGGCGGGCCGCGTTTCGCTCTTTAGGGCTTCGGCCTCCGCGGCGGCGGCCCGGACCCCGCCCTCGGGAACGTGGGACTTGTAATCCATATCAAAACAAGCACGCACGGCCTTGATATGTTCCGGCGGGCAATCGTAGGCGGCCACGCCCGTACCGAGGATGAACCCCGGGTGGTCCCAACACTGGGAGAGAATATCCATGGTGAAGGTTTGGATCTCCTCCACCGGACCGAGGTGGAGCAACCTTGGATCGACGTTCACCCGGAAGGGAATGTTGTGCGTTTGGCCGGCTGCCATGAAAGCCGAACGGTCGCCCTCGAAATCGCACAGCAACTGGGTGGCGCCGGTGGCGATCAGGTCTTCCAGAATAGGCGTGGTGTCACCACCGATGACCAGGGGGATATGGCGCGCGCCGGCGGATTTAAGTTGCGGCGTCACATGCTTGGCATATGTCGGCGCCACCAGATCCTTGAACACGGCGGGAGAACACAAGGGCGGCATGGCGCGTGAATCGAAGATCACGGGTTCGATGCCGCGGGCGATGAACGCTTTGCCGAAGGCCACGCCGACCTCGGCCGTGAACTTCATCAGCCGGCGGACGAATTCGGGTTCCTGCAGCGTCATGACGATAAAATTCTCGGCCCCGACCAATTCGGAAGCCATGGACAGGGGGCCGGAAATCGCGCCGCGGACGATGACCTGATCACCGATCAGTTCCAGCAACCTTTCCGCGGCCTCCAGGTAAAGCGGCATGCGGCCGGCCGTTTCAGGGTCCGGTACTGTTAAATTTGCCAGTTCACCAGGCGTGCTGATCAGCGGTTCCGCGACGCCGGGCACATCCGCGCTGTCGTCGAAATAGATAACCTTGCAGCCCAATGCCTCGGCTTCGACGTTGTAGACGTCGATGCCGACGGTCATGAAGTCAGGCCGGTAGACCTCGTATTCCTTTAGGAGAGCCGCCAACAGAAGCTCGGGATCGCGGCAGACCTGCGAGGGCGTTTTGCCGATGAGGTAAGCCTTGTGTTCGTAGATCGCCGGGCAGTAGGGAATGCGCTCGCCCTTTTCGCACGCCAGAACGGTTTCGAGCAGCTCACGGGACGTCGTCATCGGTCATTCCTCCAATCGGGCCTTGAACATTCGCCCAATGTCGCAAGTCCGCCTCTTGCAGTCTTGGGGATTTCAGCCGTATATAAACTTGCATATTCGGCAATTTTGGAGTCGTGGAATGGTTCGACTGCGTAAACGCCCACATGAGGTCGAGATAGCGGAGCTCGGTATTCATGTCTTCGAGAGCCAACATGCACCGGATTTTTCCATGGAAATGGGGGTTTGGCGATATGACAAGCTCGGCGTCGTCCGGAGCGGTTCTGGTACCGTGGAGACGGCTTCTGAAAAAATCGCAATATCAGAAAACCACGTCGTTTATTTGCCTGCAGGGAGGCCTCACCGGTTTGTCGACAATCCCGCCGACGCCATGACATTGATGATGATCTGCTTCTATCCCACGGCTTTTGAGGGCGTCAGTGCGGGCAGCGAGGGTTACGCGGAATTTGCGGCGGTGTTTCCGGCATTCCGGCCTTTCGATCCCAGGCTAAGCCACAGAAATTTCGGCATCGTCAGCGCCCTCAAGCTCATGCTGTTCGAACAATCCCGCCGGCGGCCGGGCTCCGATGCGGTGATTTGGTGCGAGACCCTCGAACTGTTGGTCATGCTGGCGCGCTCGAGACGCGACGTTCCGGAGGAAACCCCGGCGCCCGGCGGCAGGCTGTTCGCCCGGACCCTCTCTTATCTGGAGGACAACTTCATCCATGCCATCACGGTTCAGGACCTGGCCGATATGGCGGGACTTTCCTACCGGCGTTATACCGACGTGTTCAAGGCTCACACGGGACGTACCGTCAACCGCTACCTCACGGATTTGCGCTTCAACTACGCCGTTGACCGCCTGCTCGAAACCGGGAACATTCAGTACGCCTCCCTCGACGCCGGCTTTGGAGACCTCGCCCACTTCTACCGTATCTTCAAGGCGCGGACGGGGACGACGCCGCGGCGCTACCTGGCGCAGGCGCAGGCCCGAAACAAACCATGACCGGAGCATTCCCTTTGCCTTTGTCCGACCAGCAGGTTTTTGTCCGCTACCTTCGCTTTGTTGCCGCCAACACGCCGCGGGATACGCCGGAAATCAGCGCCGTGATGGCCGCCCTGGATAAGGTGGCGGATGATCTGGAGGCCGAGGGTTGGTTTTCCGTTCCGGCAACCAGCTTGCAGCCCGCCGCCCGTGGTATCGCGGGGCTCGCCGGTTTTCTGCAACAACAGATCCTGCCGGAAGCCGTGGCGGACAAAAATGCCGAGGCCGAGCGGCAGGTTCGCTGGGTGATCGATACGGCGATGGCGCTGGTTTCGGATCTGACGATGTATGCCGAACTGGGCGAAGCCGACCCGGAACACCGTTTTACGCTAAGGGAATAGGGTCTAGCCCTTACCGCCCAGCTGGGCGATGAATCCGGCCATGCGTTCCTTGACGTCGGCAACCTCGTAGTGCGTTGCCGTCTCGTAAGCCAGGCCGTCATCCAGCCCGGCGTTTTCCGAGGCCCGGTATAGGTCTTTGTAGGCAGCGATGGAGCCGGGACTGTTGGCGGCGATCGAGGCCGCCAGTTCGTCGACGTGGGCATCAAGGTCGGCCAGCGGCACCGCTTCGAGCGCCAATCCAAACCGGGCGGCCTCGACGCCGCTGAAAGTGCGAGCCGAAAAGGACAGCTCCCGGGCCCGCATCATGCCGACCCGGCGGGCCAGCCGCTGCGTCATGCCCCAGGTCGGCCTTAATCCGAGCTTGGCGTGGGTGTCGCCGAACTTGGCTTCCTCGGCGCAGATCACGATATCGCAGGCCAGAATCAACTCGACGCCGCCAGTGAAGCAGAAGCCGTTGACCTTGGCGATAACGGCTTGTGGCATCTGCTCCATCGTAAGTTGGACCCGGCGGGCGGTATCGTTGAGATCGTCGCCGACGTTTCCCGCGCTTATGTCGAGACCGCGGTCGCGCAGGGCCTTCAGGTCAACGCCCGCCGAGAACGCCCGTCCGGCGCCGGTGATGATTACCACGCGAACGCCGTCGTCTCCGGCGATAGCTTCCAGCGCCTCCGCCGTTTCGGCCAACAGTTCCGGCGTCAGGGCATTCAAGGCGTCCGGCCGATTGAATGTCAGGGTCGATACGTGGTTGCTTTGATCGAGTGTGATGAATTCATAAGACATTGTTCGATCCCCGATTTATTCAGTTGCCGTTTCAGAAGCGGGCGCCCGGAGGAAAAAGGCCAGGACGGCGCAGGCCAGCGGCAGCAACGCCAGCAACCGCAATATTTCGACATAGCTTCCCACCATATCGAAGGCCATGCCCATGGGCAGCGCACCCAGCGACGCGCCGATAACACCTACCATCTGGCCCAGGCCCTGGATCCGGCCGAGGTGCTTGCGACCGAAGTAGTGCGCCCAGATGTAGCCGAAAAAGGTGATGTTGGCGGCATTGTTGATGCCAAACATGGTTCCGTACACGGCCGCCATGACGATACCGTCGACCAATGTCGAGGCGACCAAAGTCGCAGACAGGAGCACCAGCGCCGCGGCGAAGACGTACCGCGTCCGCACCCGGTCCAGCGTCCAGCCCACCACCGGCATGGCCACCGCCATCACGATAGCGGAAAGCGTGAAGGTGGACGTCGCCAGCGAGCTGTCGTGGCCCAGGGATTCGAAAAGGACGACCTGGTACATGAATAGACTGGTAATCAACATGGCCGGGGCGAAAAGGCCCGCCGCGATGATCCAAAATGACGAGGTCGCCATCGCCTCTTTCAAATTCAAACCGTAATCGGCAGAGGCGCGCGCGGCATCCGAACCGTCATCACCGACGTTATCGCTGGTCCGGCCGTCGGGCATGAGGCCGACTTCCTCAGGCTTATTGTGAACGAACAAGAGGGCAAGCGGTAAGACGGTCGCCCAGGTAACGATCCCCAACCACAGCCAAGCATCGCGCCAGCCGAACATCCCATCCAGCCAAACCGCCAACATGGGATGTATGGCCATGGAAGCGGCGAAGCCCAGCGCCATCAACCCCATGGCGAAGCCGCGCTTTGCGTGAAACCACTGAGCAACCAGCGTGGCGCAGAGCAACATCAGAGCACCCTGACCAAAAAATCTCAGGGCTGCGAAGGCCAGCGCCAGAGAGGCGAGGTTTTGCACCAGGCCAAATCCGATGCAGGCAAGCCCAAGAAATGTGCCGATAACAAGGAACATCCGGAATGATCCCTGCGCTTCGACCAGCCGGCCGAAATGGGGCAACAGGAAGGCGGCGATCAGCGTAGCGCCGCCATACGCGACGCTAAACGAAGTGAAGGAAATGCCGAGTTCCGCGTTAATCGACGAAATAAAAACGCTGAACGAGTGCGACTGGCCGGGTCCGCTGGAAAAGAACAGGACCATACAGACGCCGAGAATAACCCAGCCGTAAAAAAACCGTCTGCTGAACGTGTCGAACAGGAACTGCCGTATACTACCCAAGTGTATGCCTCAATTCCCGATAGCGCCGCGCCGGATCGGCGGCGCAGACAACCTACCAAGGATCAAACGGAGCGAGAAACATCAATATCGTCACGCGCGCTATTCGAATTATAC
>CAZGTM010000076.1:0-15671 GCA_964528595.1 uncultured Rhodospirillaceae bacterium | reverse complement strand
TGGCGGAGAGACAGGGATTCGAACCCTGGGTACCCATAAGGCACAACGGTTTTCGAGACCGCCCCGTTCGACCACTCCGGCATCTCTCCGCAAGGCGTTTTCCGCTAATTCGGGCCGAAACGAAAACGCGAGGCGTTTAATACATGCTTGGGCCCGCGATGCCAACCGTGATGTTGGCCCGGCGCTCATTCTGTGGACTTGCCGCGGCCGCGGAACCAGATGTAGCAGCGGGGCGAAAACGCGGCCATTTGCGGCACGAAAGACGTTGACAGGACGGCTTTGGCGGCTATATTCCCGCCTGCGTCACCGGCCCGCCTCGTGTGGGACCGGTGCGTTGGGTTTTCGGCCCCGTGTTCGACCACTCTCGTTGAGCCGGCCGGAAACGAGGTTTTCAGACCTGTAAGATTTTTTGGTGGGGATATTTGATCCCCGACGCGCAGTTAAGCGCGCGAGCGGAGACACGTTATGTACGCAGTGATTCGGACCGGCGGCAAGCAATACAAGGTTGCCAAGGACGACGTCATCCTGGTCGAGAAATTGGCAGGAGACGCCGGCGCCGACGTCCAACTTGAAGATGTTCTGATGATCGGCGACGGCGCCAAGACCACGGTCGGCACCCCCGCCGTGGAGGGCGCCAGCGTGTCGGCGACCGTCGTCGAGCAGGGCCGGGGCGACAAGGTCGTGGTGTTCAAGAAGAAACGCCGCCAGGGCTACCGCCGCACCAAGGGCCACCGCCAGGACCTGACCGTTCTGCGCATCACCGATATCAACCAGCCGGGCGCCAAGAAGGCCGCCGCCAAGAAAGCGGCCCCGAAGAAGGCGGAAGCCAAGGCTGACGACAAAGCCGACGCCAAGGCCGAACCGAAGGCCAAGGCGGAGCCCAAGGCCAAAGCCGAGAAGAAGGCGCCGGCTAAAAAGCCGGCTGCCAAGAAGGAAGCCAAGGCCGAGGCCAAGAAACCCGCGGAAAAGAAAGCCGCACCGAAAAAGAAAGCGCCCGCGAAAAAGCCGGCCGCGAAGAAAAAAGCCGACGACAAGGCGAAGGAGTAAAGAGATATGGCTCATAAAAAGGCAGGCGGCAGTTCACGCAACGGCCGCGATTCCGAAGGCCGCCGTCTCGGCATCAAGAAGTACGGCGGTGAGCATGTCATTCCCGGAAATATCATATTGCGCCAGCGCGGCACCAAGTGGCACCCCGGCGACAACGTCGGCATGGGCAAGGACCACACCATCTTCGCCAAGATCGAAGGCGAGGTCGCGTTCGCCAAGAAGCGCGGCGACCGCGTATACGTTTCAGTGGAGCCGTCGAGCTAAATATCAAGCTCGCGTTCCTGACGGATTGAAGGGGAATGGCGAGCCATTCCCCTTTTTCTTTGGCAGTCCAGGCAATCATTCCGGCACGACACGATGAAGTTTCTCGATCAAACCAAGATCTACGTCAAAAGCGGCAACGGCGGCAGCGGTTGCGTCAGCTTCCGGCGTGAGAAATACATCGAATTCGGCGGTCCCAACGGCGGCGACGGCGGCCGCGGCGGCGACGTCTGGGCCGAGGCCGTCGACGGCCTCAACACGCTGATCGACTACCGTTTCCGGCAACATCACAAGGCCAAGACCGGCGAAGGCGGCGCGGGCCGCGACCGCAGCGGCAAGGCCGGCGACGATCTGGTGCTCAAGGTACCCGTGGGCACGCAGATCCTCGAGGAAGACAACGACACCGTCATCGCCGACCTGAGTACGCTGGGCCAGCGGGTGCTGATCTGCAAGGGCGGCGACGGCGGTTTCGGCAATGCGCATTTCAAGACCGCGACCAACCAGGCGCCCAGGCGGGCCGATCCCGGCTGGCCGGGCGAGGAACGCACCATCTGGCTGCGCCTCAAACTCATAGCGGACGCCGGTCTGGTGGGCGCCCCCAACGCCGGCAAGTCGACCTTCCTGGCCGCCACCACGCGCGCCAAACCCAAGATCGCCGATTATCCCTTCACCACCCTCAATCCCCAGCTCGGCGTCGTGAAGGCGGGCGATGAGGAGTTCGTCCTGGCCGACCTTCCCGGCCTGATCGAGGGCGCCCACGATGGCGCCGGATTGGGCGACCGTTTCCTCGGCCATGTCGAACGCTGCGGCGCGCTGCTGCATCTCGTGGATGGCTCGGAAGAGGACGTGGCCGCCCAATACCGCATGATCCGCGACGAACTGGAAGCTTACGGCCATGGCCTCGGCGAGAAAACCGAGGTGCTGGCGCTCAACAAATGCGATGCCCTGACGGACGACGACGTCGCGGCCAAGAGCCAGGCTCTGCAGGAAGCCTCGGGCAAGCAAGTGCTGCAACTGTCCGGCGTCGCCGGCATCGGCGTCGAAGAGGCTCTGCTGGCGCTCTACGATCACGTCAAGCAACGCCGCGCCGCCGAGGCGGAAGCCGATCAGCCTGAACGCCAAGCCGAAACCGCGTGGTCGCCATGAGCACGCGGTTTACCGAAGCCAAACGCGTCGTCGTCAAGATCGGCTCCGCCCTCTTGGTGGACGACGACACCGGCACGCTGCACCGACCCTGGCTGGAGGCCCTGGCCGACGACGTCGCCCGCCTCAAGGCGCGCGGCCAGGAGGTCATCATCGTCTCTTCCGGCGCCATCGCGCTGGGCCGGCGGCACCTCGAACTGGGCGACAAGGCACTGCGCTTGGAGGAAAGTCAGGCCGCCGCCGCGGCCGGCCAGATCCGCCTCGCCCACGCCTACCAGGAAACGCTGGGCCGCCACGGCCTGCACACGGCACAGATCCTGCTCACCAGTTCAGACACCGAGGCCCGGCGGCGTTATCTCAACGCCCGCAACACCATTAACGCCCTGTTGAAGGTCGACGCCGTGCCGGTGATCAACGAGAACGACACCGTGGCGACCGATGAGATCCGCTTCGGCGACAACGACCGCCTGGCCGCCCGCGTTGCCGAAATGGCCTCCGCCGACTGCTTCGTGCTGCTGTCGGACATCGACGGCCTTTACGATGCCGATCCCCGCCACAACGATCGTGCGGCGCACATTCCCGAGGTCACGGAGATCACGCCCGAAATTCTCGATATGGCGGGTGAGGCCGGCGGCAGCCACGCTTCGGGCGGTATGATCACCAAGCTGGCGGCGGCCCGCATCGCACTTAATGCCGGCTGCCATATGGTCATCACCAACGGCACGGGGCTCGCTCCCTTGAGCGCCCTGGAAGCCGAGGCGACGCGGACCTGGTTCGTGCCCTCCGCCACGCCGCGCACGGCGCGCAAGCGCTGGATCTACGGCAGCCTCAAACCGGCCGGCAAGCTGATCGTCGACGCCGGGGCGGCCGCCGCTCTGGCCGGCGGCAAGAGCCTGCTACCGGCCGGTGTCGCCGCCATCGAAGGCGACTTCGGACGCGGCGATTCCGTCGTCGTCGCCGGCCCGGGCGGCGAGGAACTGGGGCGCGGTTTGTGTGCCTATTCGGCCGCCGACGCCCGCCTCATCATGGGCCACAAAAGCCGTGATATCGAAGACCTGCTGGGCTACCGTGGTCGCGATGAAATGATTCACCGCGACGATCTGGCCCTGACATAAGCGCTGAAACCAGAGGATTTCGTCATGAGCGCCATCGCAGCCGAAGAGCAACAGACCAGCGAAGACATCCATGAAATGATGATGCAGGTGGGCCGCGACGCCCGCGCCGCCATGCGTCCGCTGTCGCTGGCCAGCCCGGAGGCCAAGAATAAGGCGCTGCTGACGGCGGCGGCCGAATTGCGCGCATCAACCGGCAAGATCATCGAGGCCAACGCCAAAGACATGGCGGCGGGCGAGGCCCGCGGCCTGAGCAAGCCGATGCTGGACCGCCTGATGCTGGACGAAGCCCGCATCGAGGGCGTGGCCAAGGCCGTCGAGGACATTGCCGCCATGGACGACCCCGTCGGCGCCGTCATCAGCGAATGGGACGTGCCCAGCGGGCTCAAGATCAGCCGCGTGCGGGTGCCCTTGGGCGTCATCGGTATCATTTATGAATCCCGCCCCAACGTGACCGCGGACGCGGGCGCGCTCTGTCTGAAATCCGGCAACACCACCATCCTGCGGGGCGGCTCCGACAGCTTCCATTCCTCGCGCGCCATCTTCGACTGCCTGCAGGCCGGCATACGCGCCGCCGGACTGCCGGAGAAGTGCGTGCAACTGGTGCCCACCACCGACCGCGCCGCGGTCGGCGAACTGCTGCGCATGAACCAACACGTCGACGTCATCGTGCCGCGCGGCGGCCGCTCGCTGATCGAACGGGTGCTGGATGAAAGCCGGGTGCCGGTCTTCGCCCACCTGGAAGGCCTCTGTCACGTCTACGTCGACGGCGCCGCCGATCTCGACATGGCGCGCGACATCGTGCTGAACGCCAAACTGCGCCGCACCAGCATCTGCGGCGCGGCGGAGACCCTGCTGGTCGACCGCAAGGCGGCGGACACGCACCTCAAACCGCTGCTCGACGCCCTAATCGACGCCGGTTGCGAAGTGCGCGGCGACGAGGCCGTGCAGGCCGCCGACGAGCGCGTCGCCGCCGCCACCGAGGAAGACTGGATCACGGAATACCTCGACACCATCATCTCGGCCCGCGTCGTCGACGGCGTCGGGGAAGCGATGGAGCACATCGACCGCTACGGCTCTCACCACACCGAAACCATCGTCACGGAAGACGGCGCGACGGCGGAGCGCTTCCTGGCGGAGGTCGACAGCGCCATCCTGCTGCACAACGCCTCGACCCAGTATGCCGACGGCGGCGAGTTCGGCATGGGGGCGGAAATCGGTATCTCCACGGGGCGCATGCACGCCCGCGGCCCGGTCGGCGTCGAACAGTTGACGACCTTCAAGTACGTCGTGCGCGGGACCGGCCAAACCCGCCCGTGAACATCGCCAAATCGAATAGCGGCGGCCGGCGCATCGGTCTCCTCGGCGGGTCGTTCAACCCCGCCCATGACGGTCATCGCAAAATCAGCGAACTGGCGCTGAAGCTATTGAACCTGCATGAGGTCTGGTGGCTGGTCTCGCCGCAGAATCCGCTAAAAGACGAGGACGGCATGGCGCCGTTTTCCCAACGTCTGTGCCAGGCCGAAGCCGCAGCCCGACATCGGCGCATCCATGTCAGCGGTATCGAGGCCGACCTGGGCACGCGCTATACCGCCGACACGCTGGCGGCGCTGGTCAAACGTTATCCGGGCCATGACTTCGTCTGGATCATGGGCGCCGACAATCTGGTTCAGCTGCCGCACTGGCAGCGCTGGACGGAGATATTGGAAACGGTGCCTGTGGCCGTTTTCGACCGGCCCAGCTATTCCCATAAGGCGCTGGCGGGCAAGGCCGCGATCCGTTATGCCGGCGCCCGTCTTGCCGCCAAGGGTTCGGGGCGCCGGGCCTGCCGCCGCCTCGCCGGTACGCCGCCGCCGGCCTGGGTGTTTCTCTGGGCGGTCAACGATCCGGTCTCGGCAACGGCGATCCGGAGCACACGAAAAGGTTAATGATCATCCAACACGAATGCGGCAAAGTGTGTTAACGTCAACATGATGCGTTTGGTAGAGTAGTTGGCGCACAATCATGTGCCTCGTCTGATGGGTGTAACGCTGAACAAGGAGAAAGCAGCCATATCCAGTCCCCATGCCGCAGGAATCGCATCCGCGCCCCTGCTGGAGACCGTGATGACATCGCTCGACGATGACAAAGCGGTCGATATCGTATCGATTGACCTCCACGGAAAAACCTCACTCGCCGACCATATGGTGATTGCCTCGGGAACGTCGCAACGCCACGTGGGCGCCATGGCCGATCGCCTGAGCAAGAAGGTGAAGGAAGCCGGCTATGCCCGTCCCGCGACCGAAGGTTTGCCCCAGTGCGACTGGGTGCTGATCGACGTCGGCGACATCATCGTCCATCTCTTCCGCCCGGAAGTCCGTGACTTCTATGCCCTGGAAAAGATGTGGTCGGCTGAGCTGACCGATGATCTGGCGGTTGCCGTCGAGTCAGTGGCCCACTAGTCCCTTAACCGGGCCATGCAGTGTCAAATCGTCGCCGTCGGCCGGGCGCGTCCCGGGCCGATGCGGGATTTGTTCGACGATTACGCCAAGCGCCTCAAACCGCCGCTGGAGCTTCGCGAGGTTGAGGAACGCCGCCCCCTCAAAGGCCGTGAATTGAAATCCCGCGAGGGCGCGCTGTTGCTCGACGCCCTGCCCAAGGACGCCCATGTCGTGGCCCTGGACGGCGACGGAAAACCTCTCTCCAGCGAAGACCTGGCCAAACGGTTGGGCAACTGGCGGGACGATGGGATCCGCAACGCGGCCTTTGTCATCGGCGGCGCCGACGGGCTGGACAAGTCGGTACTGGACCGGGCGGACTTCACGCTCTCCCTGGGCGCCCAAACCTGGCCCCACATGCTGGTCCGGGTCATGTTGGCCGAGCAGCTCTACCGGGCGGACAGTATTCTTGCCGGCCATCCCTATCACCGGGCTTAGGCCGATCCGCTGACATCCGCGTGAATTCAATGTCCGAACCGGCTTTTCTGTTATATTGCGCGCCATGAATTCGGATACCACGCCGCGGCCCGCCGTGCTCTGCATACTCGACGGTTGGGGCCACCGGGACGAGACAGCGGAAAACGCCATCGCCCAGGCCGAGACACCGGTTTGGGACCGCTTCATGGCGGATTGCCCGCGGGCGTTTTTGCAGACCTCGGGCGATGAAGTCGGTTTGCCCGACGGCCAGATGGGCAATTCGGAAGTCGGCCACATGAACCTCGGCGCCGGCCGTATCGTGCTGCAGGATTTACCCCGTATCGACACCGACGTGGCCAGCGGCGCCCTGGCGGCCAATCCGGTACTGGCCGATTTGGTGACCGGTCTCAAAGGGAGCGGCGGGGTCTGCCACCTGATGGGCCTGCTGTCGCCCGGCGGCGTCCACGCCCACCAGGGTCACATGGTGTCCCTGGCGCGAAAACTGTCGCAGGAAGGCATCGCGGTTGCCGTCCACGCTTTCCTCGACGGCCGCGACACGCCGCCCAAAAGCGCCGCCGGTTATATGGCAAAGTTCGTGAGCGACATTTCGGCGCTGCCCGGCGTCGCGCTGGCAACGGTGACGGGACGCTACTACGCCATGGACCGGGACAAGCGCTGGGACCGGGTGAGCCGGGGGTATGCCGCCGTCGCCCAGGGCAAGGGCGAAGCGGCCGGCGATCCTGTGGCCGCAATCGAAGGCGCCTACGCCGACGGGCAAACGGACGAGTTTATCACCCCGCGCGTGATCGGCGGCTATGCCGGCATGACCGACGGAGATGGCCTGCTGATGGCGAACTTCCGGGCCGACCGGGCGCGGGAAATTCTCGCCGCCCTGACCGATCCGGATTTCGACGGTTTCGACCGCGGCCCGGTGCCGGACCTCGCCGCAGCCTGCGGCATGGTCGAATATTCGGCGGCCCTGGCGACGCGCATGTCGGCTCTTTATCCGCCGGCGCCGCTGGACGACACCATCGGCCAGATTGTCTCCGACGCCGGTCTGACGCAGCTGCGGATCGCCGAAACCGAGAAATACGCTCACGTGACGTTCTTCTTTAACGGCGGCATCGAAACGGTCTTCACCGGTGAAGAGCGCATCCTGGTGCCCTCGCCCCATGTCGCGACCTACGATTTACAGCCGGAAATGTCAGCGCCCGAGGTCACGGAGGAACTCTGCGCCGCCATCCGCTCCGGCCGCTTCGACTTCATCCTGGTGAATTTCGCCAACGGCGACATGGTTGGCCACACCGGCATTCTCAAAGCGGCCGTGCAGGCCGCCGAAGCCGTCGACGGCTGCCTGGGACGGCTGGAGGAAGCCATCCGGGAGACCGGCGGCACGATGTTGATCACGGCCGACCACGGCAATGCCGAGTGCATGCGCGATGCCTCGACGGGCGAGCCCCATACCGCCCATACCATGGATCCGGTGCCGGCGGTTTTGATCAATCCGCCCGCCGGCATAAACCACCTGAACGACGGTCGCTTGGCGGACGTGGCGCCGACCATCCTGGCCCTGATGGGTCTGCCTCAGCCCGCCGCCATGACAGGCACGTCGTTGGTGCGAAACGATCCTGCCGATCTGACGGATGCCGAAGCAAACCAAGCCATTGCCTAGGCGGCCAAGGATGGCCCGGCTGGCCGCATTCATCCTCGGGTGCGCGATACTCGCCATGGGGATCGCCGGCCCGTCCGGCTTTGCCGCCGACAACGACATCTCCGCCACGGCCAAGAAGAAATTGCAGGACGTCGAACGCGAGTTGGAAAAGCGCCGTGGCGTCACCAAAAACCTGGAAAACAAGGCTCAGCGGCTGAAACGCGACGTCGTCGAAATGCGCCGATCCCTGATCGGGGCGGCGGCTTCGGTTCAGCGCCAGGAAGACAAGGTGACTACGCTGGAGCAGCGCTTGAGTGCCCTGTCCGCCGAGGAGGCAGCCAAATCCGCCAGTCTCAAGCGCCGCCGCACGGCTCTGGCGGATACCCTGGGCACCCTCGCCCGGCTCTCCCGCCAGCCCCCCGAAGCCTTGATTGCCAGCCCGTCGCCCCCGGTCGACATGGTGCGGGGTTCGCTGGTGCTGTCGGCCGTCATTCCGGAGATGGAACGCCGCGCCGACGCCCTGTCGGCGGAACTCTCGGCCCTGCGCAACGTGCGTCGCGAGATCAGCTCGAAACGCGCCAAACTGGCCTCGGCCAGCGAAAACCTGAGCAAGGAACGCATTGCCCTCAACCGGCTGATGAAGCGCACGGCGCGGCAGCGCACGCTGGTCATGGTCGCCAGCGCCAAGGAAAAACGCCGCATGGCCCGGCTGGCCGAGGAAGCCGAGGATTTGCGCACGTTGATGCGGAAACTGACCGAGGAAGAGGGGCGGGCCCGCCAGGCCGGCGTCTCGGTTGCACCGCCGCTCAGCGAAGGCAGCAGCTTTTCGGGCGAACGCGGACGCCTGCCGCTGCCGGCCCGCGGGCGCATCGTCACGCACTTCGGCCAGCGCAGCGACAGCGGCATCAGATCGAAGGGAATTCGCATCTCCACGCGGGCCGCCGCACCGGTCGTGGCGCCCTACGACGGCCGCGTGGTCTATGCCGGGCCGTTCCGCCGTTATGGGCAACTCTTGATCATCAGCCATGGCGAGGGATATCATACGCTTATTGCCGGGATGTCTCGCATCGACGGCGTTGTCGGGCAGTGGTTGCTGGCCGGCGAACCCGTTGGCCATATGGGCCGCGGCAACAATTTAGGCCCTAGTGCGGGGGGAGGTTCGCCGACGCTCTATCTCGAATTGCGTCGCGAGAACGAACCGATCAACCCCTTACCCTGGTTGGCTGCGAGTGAGAGGAAGGTTAGCGGATAATGCGCAATAAAATCGTCGCCGGACTAACGGGTTTCGCGCTCATGACCATGGCGGTTCAGGCCGCGGCAGAGAGCTCCGAAACCTATCGCCAGCTCAATCTTTTTGGCGACGTTTTTGAACGTGTCCGCGCTGAATACGTCCGCGAGGTCACCGACGAGGATCTGATCGAAGCAGCCATCAACGGCATGTTGACGTCGCTGGATCCGCATTCCAGTTACCTCAACGCCAAGAACTACCGCGACATGCAGGTCCAGACCAAGGGCGAGTTTGGCGGCCTCGGCATCGAGGTCACGATGGAGAACGGTTACGTCAAGGTTGTCTCCCCGATCGACGATACGCCGGCTTTCCGGGCCGGCGTCAAGGCGGGCGACCTGGTCACGCACATCGACGACGAACAGGTGCTAGGCCTGACCCTGGCCCAGGCAGTCGAAAAGATGCGCGGCCCGGTCAACACCAACATCAAGCTCACGATCAGCCGGGAAGGCACCGACAAACCGCTGGAGGTGTCCATCACCCGCGCCGTCATCAAGGTGCAAAGCGTGCGCTCGCGGGCCGAAGGCAACGCCGCCTACGTCCGCATCACTTCGTTTAGTGAACAGACCGAAAGCGGTTTGAAGCGCGCCATCAGCAAGCTCAAGGAGCAGCTCGGCGAAAATTTCACCGGAGTCATTCTGGATTTGAGGAACAATCCCGGAGGCCTTTTGGACCAGGCGGTCGCCGTATCGGACGCCTTCCTGGATCAGGGCGAAATCGTTTCCACCCGGGCCAAGGATCCGGCGGACGTGCAGCGCTTCAGCGCACGTGACGGTGACCTGGCTGACGGCAAACCCGTGATCGTGCTGATCAACGGCGGGTCGGCATCCGCCTCGGAAATCGTTGCCGGCGCCCTGCAGGATCACCGCCGGGCCATCCTTTTGGGAACCAAATCGTTCGGCAAGGGTTCGGTCCAGACCATCATGCCCCTGGCCGGCCACGGCGCCATGCGTCTCACGACGTCGCTCTACTACACGCCATCGGGCCGCTCCATCCAGCAGACGGGAATTTCGCCCGATATCCTGGTTCAGCAGGCCAAACTCGAAGTTCTCGATGCCCGCCCGCGCCGCTCTGAAGCCAACCTGCGCAATGCGATTAAGAACACCAACGGCGAAAACGGCATCAAAACCGAAGAGAACAACGGCGCAAAACCGGTGACCGATGCGGCGCCACAGGACTACCAGCTGATCCGGGCCCTCGACTTGTTGCGTGGGCTCGCCCTCTACCAAGGCAAGGTCGTGAATAACTAGCCGGGTCGGGCCCTTCGGCCCACCAGCCGGCTGTTTGATGGTTCGGAGTCCATAGT
Organism: uncultured Rhodospirillaceae bacterium; assembly: GCA_964528595.1. Lineage (GTDB taxonomy): Bacteria > Pseudomonadota > Alphaproteobacteria > UBA2966 > UBA2966 > CAYFKJ01. The sequence goes on along the minus strand of CAZGTM010000076.1, from coordinate 4,972 downwards.
TGTCTGACGAAAACGATTTCGACGACGAATATGATGCCGATGAAGACGGCGATGAAGACGGCGTCTCCCTCGATTTATCCGACGGCGACGAAGAAGATGGAGGCGACGACGACTACGGCGGCTACGAAGACGACGCTGACGACGATGACGACGATGACTATGGCGGCTTCGAAGACGACGATGACGACGACGATGACTACGGCGGCTACGACGACGATGATGACGATGATGACTATGACGATTACAACGATGACGACGATTACGATGATGACGGAGGCGACGGCGTCCCGATCGGGCTGATCGCCCTTATCGCCTCTTCATTGGTTCTTATTCTCGCGCTGGGCGGTATCGTCGGCTGGCTCGCCTTCAGCTTCGATGAGGAAGCCTATGCCGAGGCACGGAAACCCGTCACCGTAACGGCAAAACTGGGACCTCCCCCGAGCCCACCCAAGGCGAAAAAGAAGGCCGTTCCGGTTCAAAAGGTTCCGACGCAAAAGGCCGTGCCGCCGAAATCGCCCGAGGAGACGGAAAAAGCACCGAAAACCGCCGCAGCCGGGAAAACAACCGGTGGTGCGAAACCGGCTAAGGGTGATGCGAGAATGGCCGCCGTGATGTCGGGGGCCACAAAAGGCGCATCCGACACGGTCAAGAGCGATGTCAAAATGGCGGCGGTCGATCCCGAAATGATCGACGAGACCACGTCAGGGCCCCTACCCAAAATCGCACCGGACGGCCGTCAGGCCTGGCAGGTCTACGCCCGGCCCTTTACCAAACCGGAGGCCAAAAAGCCGCTGGTCGCCGTGATCGTCGCTGGCCTGGGGTTGAGCCAGGCGCCGACGCAAAGCGCCATCCAGCAGCTTCCCGGTGCGGTTACGCTGGCCTTCGTGCCATACGCGAAAAACCTCGGTGACTGGATCGCCCAGGCCCGCGCGGCCGGACACGAGGTGCTGCTCGAACTACCCATGGAGCCCGCCGACTATCCCAACAGCGATCCCGGTCCGCACACTCTGCTGACCAGCATTCCGGCCGAAGAGAACATGGAGCGGCTCAACTGGCTGTTGGGCCGGTTCCCCGGCTACGTCGGCGTTACCAATTACATGGGCGCCAAATTCACGGCCTCCGAGACCCATATGCAGCCCGTTCTGCAGGCCTTGAAGGAGCGCGGGCTCTTGTATCTGGACGCCCGCGCCAACCGCAAGAGCGTCGCCGCCCGCGTCGCCAAGGAAATTGACATGCCGCGCGCCGCCAACAACCGCTTCATCGACCGCGAGGCGTCGCGGGTCAGTATCGATGCCCGGCTCTACGAGTTGGAGCGCATCGCCAAGTCGGTCGGTACCTCGGTCGGCATCGCCTTCCCCTTCCCGGTCACGGTCGAACGGCTTTCGGCCTGGATCGCGGGTATGGAGAAGAAGGGCCTGGTGCTGGCGCCGTTGACGGCCGTGGCAAACACCCAACCGATCCGATGACCGCCGAAGCCAATCCGGACGACCTGCCGTACCGGCCGTGCGCCGGCATCATGCTGGTGAATGCCGAGGGCAAAGTGTTCGTGGGCAGCCGCCTGGACATGCCGTCCGACGCCTGGCAGATGCCCCAGGGCGGTATCGACGAAGGTGAAACGCCCGAGACGGCTGCGCTGCGTGAACTCTATGAGGAAACCGGCGTACCGGCGGAAAAGGCGGAAATCGTGGCCGAAAGCCGCGGCTGGATCGACTACGACCTGCCGCCGGACATGATTGGCCGGTTGTGGGGCGGACGGTATCGCGGTCAGCGTCAGAAATGGTTCCTCATGGCCTTCACGGGCACCGACGACGACATCGATCTCAACGTGCACCACAAGGAATTCGGCGACTGGCGCTGGGCCGAACCGGCTCAGTTGCCGAACCTGATCGTGCAGTTCAAAAGCGACCTATACCGGCGCATTCTGGCGGAATTCAACCCCCATCTAAAGGCGCTGGAAGAAGCTCGGTCACGGGGCTAATTCGCAGAGAACTGGCGAAATGGCATGGAAAAAGCTAAATTGGCCATTGTTATGAGCGACTTAAGGATCATTTTCAGGCTTACCGCCGCTGCGCTGCTGGCGGCCGGACTGGCTTCCTCGCCGGTCGGGGCGGGCGTCAAGGAAGCCGAACCGGCATTCGAAAAGGGCGATTACGCCACGGCCCTGAAGCAGCTCAAGAAGGACATGCGCAAGAAGAAACGGTCGCTCAAGGCGAACGTTATTCTGAGCAAGATGTACCTCCAGGGTCTCGGCGTTCAGATCAACTATTCGCGCGCGCTCAAATACCTGACGCCGGCGGCCAAGAAGAACCATCTGTGGGCGCTGACGGAGATCGCCAAACTCTATGCCCGCGGCGACGGCCCGCCGCAGAGTTACGTAAAAGCCAAAGAGTTCCTCACCCGGGCCGCCATGCGGGGTCATGGACCGGCCCAGCTTGAACTCGGCTTTGTCCATCTATACGGCCGTGGCGTGCGGACCGATCCCCTGGAAGCCTATGCCTGGTTCAATCTCGCCGCCGCCAGTCAGCAAGGCGAGGCCCGCGATGCCGCCATCGCCAAGCGCAACGAAGCAACGAAATCGCTGTCTGAGGCCGAGGTTGCGGCCGCCCAGGACCTGTCGCTGCAGTACGCCGAGGTCATGATCGAGGTAAAACCGGAGTCCTGAGATTTCAGCCGATCAGGTGGCGGATCTCGCCAATCAGAAAACCGAAACTCACGACAAATCCGGCGACCGGAATCCACTTTGGCATGATCGGTATGCCGTCCGGCGCAGGGTCGCGCCGTTTGATGCGCAAGAGCGCCAGGTTCACCAGGCTGAAGATCACCAGTGTGATCACCGACGTCGCTTCGGCCAGGCCGGCCAGCCGGAACCACAAGGCCAACACAAGAATGCAGCTCGCAACCAGCGCCGTCGCCTTCAACGGCGTCCGGGTCACCGCGTTAACGCTGCCCAGCCAGGCCGGCAGGACGCCCTGGCGGGCCAATCCATAGAGCACCCGCGCCGACTTGATGAGTTGGATGAGGGCGCCGTTGACCATCGCCAGTATGCCGATAATGCCGATCAACGCACCTGAGCCACCCGTCGCCTGGGCAAAGATCAGTTTGAGCGGCGCGCCGTGGCCCGAAAGTTCGGCCAGCGGTACCGCCAAGACCGCGACAACCGAGATCAGGATGTAGGCCACCGCCGTGACGGCCAGGGTCAACAGGATAGCCCGGGGCACGGTACGCGTCGCGTCCTTGGTTTCCTCCGCCACGTTGACGATGTCCTCGAATCCGATAAAAGCGTAGAAGGCGAGGAAGGTGCCCGCGAAAATGCCGCCCCAGACGCCGGCATCCCAGGTCGGCAGGAACTCGGCGGCGCGGGCGGGAAAATCGGCCAGGTGGACGCCGCCGAACGCGATCACAAGGACCAGGCCGCCCAATTCGATCACCGTGATGACGGCGGCGGCGGCAACAGATTCGCCGATGCCCCAGGCCGCGAAACCGGCTAAAACGAGGACCAGGCCCACGATGGCGATGGCGCGATGGACCTCGATGAGGGATTGGACGTAGCCGACGAAGCCGTTGACGATGCCCGCCGCCGACACCGTACCGGCCGCCACGGCCAGCAGGCCGACGGCCAGCGCCAGGGCCGGGACGTTGAAGCCCTCGCGCACGTAAACCGCCTCCCCCGCCGCCAGGGGATAGCGCGCCGACAACTCGGCAAACGACAGTCCCGTCAATCCGGCCAGCACGGCGGCGACAAGAAAGGCGATGGGCATCTGCATTCCCGCCGTTGCCGCCATCTCGCCGACCAGCGCGTAAATACCAGCACCGATCGTCGTGCCCAGGCCATAAAGCGCCAGCGGCACCAGGGTCAAACGTCGCCGGAGTTCGGTTTTCGGGCTCTCCATGCCTTCAACCTAAGCATTCGTCGGGCAATTTGACAGCGCGCCACGTTGCCGCAGGGGGCGAACAAAAAAAAGGGGCGCGCACCGCAGTACACGCCCCTCTTTTTCAGATCAAATATCGCGCGCTAGACTGCCTGGCGCATCTCCGTCAGGAGGGCGATGGTGGCTTCGGCCTTGTGGCGGGCCTCGTCGGTTTCGGCGTCTTCCAGGTCCTCGCCGGCATCCTTGATGCGCTGGTCGAGGTCGGCGGCGTCGAGGTCGGCGACCGGTACGGCATCCTCGGCCAGCACGGTCAGGCGGTCTGACGTGACTTCGGCCAGACCGCCGGAAATGAAGACCCGCGCCTTCACTGTCGTCCCTTCATGCACCTCGATCACGCCGGGCCGCACCGCCGAGATCATCGGGGCGTGTCCGGCAAGGACGCCGAAGTCGCCTTCCATGCCGGGCACCACGACCATTTCGCAGTCCTCCGACATCAGGAGACGTTCGGGTGAGACGAGTTCGAAGGAAACCGTATCGGACATGGTTTGCTATCCCTGTTCTCGAAACCCGGTTTACGCGGCTTCCGCGGCCATCTTCTTGGCCTTTTCGATGGCCTCGTCCATGGTGCCGACCATGTAGAAGGCGGCTTCGGGCATTTCGTCGTGCTTGCCGGCGATGATTTCCTGGAAACCGCGGATGGTGTCTTCCAGAGCGACCAGCACGCCGGGCGAGCCGGTGAAGACCTCGGCGACGTGGAAGGGCTGACTGAGGAAGCGCTGGATTTTGCGCGCCCGGGCGACGACCAGCTTGTCCTCTTCGGAAAGCTCGTCCATGCCCAGAATGGCGATGATGTCCTGCAGCGACTTGTAGGTCTGCAGAATACGCTGAACCTCGGTCGCGGTGTTGTAGTGGTCCTCGCCGACGACCCGCGGGTCGAGCATGCGCGAGGTGCTGTCCAGCGGATCCACCGCCGGGTAGATGCCCAATTCGGCGATCTGCCGGTTCAACACGGTCGTCGCATCCAAGTGCGAGAAGGAGGTGGCCGGAGCCGGATCGGTCAAATCATCCGCCGGCACGTAAATCGCCTGCACCGAGGTGATCGA
>CAZGTM010000075.1:4439-15713 GCA_964528595.1 uncultured Rhodospirillaceae bacterium | reverse complement strand
TCGTCCAGCAACTTGCGGAACATCTCGACGCCCGTGCAGGTCGTCTTCGCCGTCTCCTTGATGCCGACGATTTCGATCTCGTCGCCGACATGCACAATGCCGCGCTCGATCCGGCCCGTCACAACCGTGCCCCGGCCCGAGATCGAGAACACGTCCTCGATCGGCATCAGGAAGGGCTGGTCCTTGGGACGGTCGGGCTGCGGGATGTAGGCATCGACCTCGGCCATCAGCTTCTTGATCGATTCCGCGCCGGTCTCGGCATCGCCGTCTTCCAGCGCGCCCAACGCCGTGCCCGCAACGATCGGAATGTCGTCGCCCGGAAACTCGTAGGTCGAGAGAAGCTCGCGAACCTCAAGCTCGACAAGCTCCAGCAACTCCGGATCGTCAACCTGATCGACCTTGTTGAGGTAAACCACGATGGCCGGGACGCCGACCTGACGGGCCAGCAGGATGTGCTCGCGGGTCTGCGGCATCGGACCGTCGGCCGCCGACACGACCAAAATCGCGCCGTCCATCTGCGCCGCGCCCGTGATCATGTTCTTGACATAATCCGCGTGACCCGGGCAGTCGACGTGCGCGTAATGCCGGTTCTCCGTCTCGTACTCGACGTGCGCCGTCGCAATCGTGATGCCACGCGCCTTCTCCTCAGGCGCCTTGTCGATCTCGTCGTACGCCGTGAACTCGGCTCCGCCGGCTTCCGCCATCACCTTCGTGATCGCCGCCGTCAGCGTCGTCTTGCCATGGTCAACGTGACCGATCGTGCCCACATTGCAGTGCGGCTTCGTGCGTTCAAACTTTTCTTTAGCCATTTTTGTATCTCCCTGAACGGTTGCCTTAGCCGGCTTACGCGAGCTTGGCGCGCACCTCGTCCGAAACCGCCTGCGGCACCTGTTCGTAGTGATCGAACACCATGCTGTACTGAGCGCGGCCCTGGGACATGGAACGCAAATTGTTGACATAGCCAAACATGTTGGCGAGCGGCACCATGGCCGTGATGACGGTGGCGTTGCCGCGGGCTTCGGTGCCGCTGACCTGGCCGCGCCGCGAATTCAAATCGCCGATGACGTCGCCCATGTAATCGTCGGGCGTCACCACTTCGACCATCATGACCGGCTCCAGCAGCTTCGCCTTGGCTTTGTCGGCGGCCTCGCGGAAAGCCGAGCGGCCGGCGATCTCGAAGGCCATAACGGAACTGTCGACATCGTGACTGGCGCCGTCCATCAAAGTGGCCTTGAAATCGATAACCGGGAAGCCGGCCAGAATGCCTGAATCGGCAACCGACTTGATGCCCTTCTCGACGCCGGGAATAAATTCGCGCGGCACGTTGCCGCCGGTGACAGCGCTTTCGAACTGCATGCCTTCGCCCGGCTGCAGGGGCTCGAACAAAACTTTGACCCGGGCGAACTGGCCCGAACCGCCGGTCTGCTTCTTGTGGGTGTAATCGACTTCGGCCGTCTTGGTGATGGTCTCGCGGTAGGCCACTTGCGGCGCGCCGATGTTGGCCTCGACCTTGAACTCGCGCTTCATGCGGTCGACGATAATGTCGAGGTGCAATTCGCCCATGCCTTTGATGACGGTCTGGCCGCTTTCCATGTCGGACGTCACCCGGAAGGACGGGTCCTCCTGGGCCAGGCGGTTGAGGGCGACGCCCATCTTTTCCTGATCGGCCTTGGTCTTGGGCTCCACGGCGATCTCGATAACCGGATCGGGGAACTCCATGCGCTCAAGGATGACTTTGTCTGACTGCAGGCACAGCGTGTCGCCGGTCGTGACGTTCTTGAGGCCGGCCAGGGCGACGATGTCGCCGGCGCGGGATTCCTTGACGTCTTCACGGCTGTTGGCGTGCATCAGCAGCATGCGGCCGACGCGTTCGCGCTGGTCCTTGACGCTGTTGACGACGCTGGAGCCCGATTCCAATACACCAGAGTAAATCCGGATGAAGGTCAGGCTGCCGACGAAGGGATCGGTCATGATCTTAAAGGCAAGCGCCGCGAAGGGCTCTTCGTCGCTGGCGCTGCGGGTGATCTCCTCGTCCGTGCCCGCTTTGACGCCGGTGATAGCCGGAACGTCGCCGGGAGCCGGCATGAAATCGACCACGGCGTCCAGAAGCGGCTGTACGCCCTTGTTCTTGAAGGCCGTACCGTTAAGCACGGGAACGAACTTGTTGGCGATGGTGCCTTCGCGAATGCAGCGCTTGAGGGTGTCCTCATCGGGCTCGTTGCCCTCGAGGTAGGCTTCCAAAACTTCGTCGTCCATTTCGACGGCGGTCTCAAGCAGCAACTCGCGGTATTCGTTGGCTTGGTCGACAAGCTCGGCGGGAATGTCGGTGTAGTAGAATTCGGCGCCCAGCGATTCGTCCTTCCACAGGACGGCCTGCATCTTGACCAGATCGATCAGACCGGCGTATTCGGCCTCGGCGCCGATCGGCAATTGCGTGACCAACGGGTGCGAACCCAGACGATCCTTGATCATGTCGACGCAACGGAAGAAATCCGCGCCCATGCGGTCCATCTTGTTGACGAAACACATACGCGGCACGCCGTACTTGTCGGCCTGCCGCCAGACCGTCTCGGACTGCGGTTCGACGCCGGCGACGCTGTCGAAGACGGCGACCGCGCCATCGAGCACGCGCAAGCTGCGCTCGACCTCAATGGTGAAGTCGACGTGGCCCGGGGTATCGATGATGTTAATGCGGTGGTCGTTCCAGAAGCAGGTGGTGGCGGCGGAGGTAATGGTGATGCCGCGCTCTTGTTCCTGCTCCATCCAGTCCATCGTGGCGGCGCCGTCGTGGACTTCGCCGATTTTGTGGGACCGGCCGGTGTAATAAAGAATACGCTCGGTGGTGGTGGTCTTACCAGCGTCAATGTGCGCCATAATACCGATGTTGCGGTAGCGGTCTAAGGGGGTGGTGCGTGCCATCGTACTGCTCGTATCTCGTCCGTTAAACCGCGCTTACCAGCGATAATGCGAAAAGGCCTTGTTGGCCTCCGCCATGCGGTGAGTGTCTTCGCGCTTCTTTACGGCGGCGCCGCGATTGTTGGCGGCATCCATCAGTTCACCGGAAAGGCGCTCGGTCATGGTGTTTTCCGAGCGCGCGCGGGCGGCGCCGATAAGCCAGCGAATGGCCAGCGCCTGACGGCGGTCGGTGCGGACCTCAACCGGGACCTGATAAGTCGCGCCGCCAACCCGGCGGGAGCGGACCTCGACGGTCGGCTTGACGTTGTCGAGCGCTTCATGGAAGACCGAAAGCGGATCGGAGGAACCGCGACCCTGGATCTGGTCGAAGGCGCCATAAAGAATACGCTCTGCCGTGGACTTCTTGCCCGCTTGCATGAGCGTATTCATGAACTTGCTGACGACGAGGTCGCCAAATTTGGGATCGGGAATGACGTCCCGTTTTACGGCTGCGCGGCGGCGAGACATATCGCTCTACTCCCTACTTAGGACGCTTGGCGCCGTATTTCGAACGGCGTTGGCGGCGATCCGACACGCCCTGGGTATCAAGCACACCACGGAGAATGTGGTAGCGAACACCAGGCAAATCCTTCACACGGCCGCCGCGGATCATGACGACGGAGTGCTCCTGAAGGTTATGACCTTCACCAGGAATGTAACTCGTGACCTCGAAGCCGTTGGTCAGACGAACGCGCGCGACCTTACGCAGAGCCGAGTTCGGCTTCTTCGGGGTCGTCGTGTAAACCCGGGTGCAGACGCCACGCTTTTGCGGGCAGCCTTCCATCGCGGGCACCTTGTTGCGCGCTACGGGCCGCTTGCGCGGCTTGCGGATCAGTTGATTGATCGTCGGCATGCTTCTCTTTTCCCTCGGGCTCTGGGCCCAATTCTGCGGCCATCAGGCCAGACAATTTCTTGGCCCACCGGACCGGTTAACGGCTACCTATCGGAAACCTTGGATCGCGCAAACAAACAACAGCGGGCGCTTGCGCAACGTCCGCTGTCAGGTGATCTTCGCCCACCCGAAAGGCTTGAATTCATATCTTTGTAACGAAAGGTACCGTTACGTTCCGTCACCGCGTCTGGACTAAGCGTGCCCACTACCGGCCCCGAAAGTGCGCGGAATATAGTGGAGGCCCTTGGGTGCGTCAACCGCAAAAAACGGGGATTTTTCGATTATTGCTGCGGTGCAGCAAAACACCTACGAAGGCGACTGCAAACCAACTGTCAGAATCGTCGTTCCGGCGCAGGCCGGAATCCAATTATCTTTTGTTTTCAACAAGTTGCCGCTAGTAGCAGGCCAACTACAACAGTCGGATTGGACTCCGGCCAGCGCCGGAGTGACGGGATGACATTAAGTCGACGAAAAACGGGGCTCCAAATGGAGCCCCGTTCTTGCGGTTCGCTTTGATGAAGCGGTAATCAGGCGGCTGATTCGCCCGCCGTGTCTTCCGCCGGGCCTTCGACCTGCGCCAGGTCGGTGCCGTCGAATAGGCCCTCCTCCTCGGCGATGTCGGCCATCGTTTCGGCGATTTCGAGATCCCGCTCGGCGGCGATCTGCTTGGCCCGCTTGACGGCGGCGCCAGTGCCGGCCGGGATCAGGCGGCCGACGATGACGTTTTCCTTGAGACCCGACAGGCTGTCGACTCGGCCGGAAACGGCAGCCTCGGTCAGGACCCGCGTGGTTTCCTGGAAGGAGGCGGCGGAGATGAACGAGTTGGTCTGCAGGCTGGCCTTGGTGATGCCCTGGAGGACCGATTCGCCGGTGGCGAGCTTGAGGCCTTCGGCCTTGGCCCTCTCGTTGGCTTCCTCGAACTCCTCGCGGTTGACCTGTTCGCCGAGCAACAGCGTGGTTTCGCCCGGATCGAGCACTTCGATCTTTTGCAGCATCTGGCGCACGATGACCTCGATGTGCTTGTCGTTGATGCGCACGCCCTGGAGGCGGTAGACCTCCTGGATTTCCGCCACCAGGTATTCGGCCAATGCCTCGACGCCCATGACGCGCAGGATGTCGTGCGGCACGGGGTTGCCGTCCAGCAGGGGCTCGCCCTTGTCGACCCACTCGCCCTCGGACACCGAAATGTGCTTGCCCTTGGGGATGAGATATTCATAAGGCTCCAGCGATTCGTCATCGGGCTGCAGGATCAGGCGGCGCTTGGCCTTGTAATCCTTGCCGAACTGGATGTGCCCCGGCACGTCGGCGATGATGGCGTGCTCCTTTGGCCGGCGGGCTTCGAAAAGCTCAGCCACGCGAGGCAAACCACCGGTGATGTCACGCGTTTTCGACGATTCGCGCGGGATACGCGCCAGCACGTCGCCGGCGTGGACCTCCTGGCCGTCCTCGACACTGAGAATGGCGTCGACCGACATGAAGTAACGGGCTTCGAGGCCGTTGGGCAGCTCAATGATCTCGCCCTTCTTGTCGCGCAGCGTGATGCGCGGGCGCAGTTCGGTGCCCTTGGGCTGTTGACGCCAGTCAATCACAACCTTGTTGGCGATGCCGGTGGCTTCGTCCGTAACCTCGGCGATGGACACGCCATCCACCAGGTCACGATAGCTGGCGAAACCGTCCTGTTCCGTGATGATCGGAATGGTATAGGGATCCCAGACCGCCAGGCGGGCGCCCTTTTCGATCTCGTCGCCGGCATCGACGTTGAGCCAGGAACCGTACGGCAATTTGTGGCGAGCGCGTTCGCGGCCGGAACTGTCGGTCACGACGACCTCGGTGTTGCGGCCCATCACGACGTTGCGGTCCTTGGAGTCCTTGACGACGTTGCTGTTGTCGATGGAGACCGTGCCGGCGTGGTTGCTTTCGATGCCGGAGGTGTCTGCCAACTGCGCCGTCCCACCGATGTGGAAGGTCCGCATGGTGAGCTGGGTGCCCGGTTCGCCGATCGATTGGGCGGCGATGACGCCGACCGCTTCACCCATGTTGACCTTGGTGCCGCGCGCCAGGTCGCGGCCATAGCAGACGCCGCAGGCGCCGCCTTCGGTCTCGCAGGTCAGCACTGAGCGCAGACGCACGCTGTCGACGCCGGCTTTCTCGATGGTGTCGACGATGTCTTCCTCGATGAGGTGGCCGGCTTTGACCAAAACCTCGCCCGACAGCGGATCGACGATCTTCTCCGCGGCCGACCGGCCGAGGATGCGTTCCGACAGGGGAACCACGACCTCGCCGCCTTCCATGACGGCATCGACGACCAGGCCCTGCTTGGTGCCGCAATCGGCCTCCACGATGACGCAATCCTGCGCCACGTCGACCAGACGCCGCGTGAGGTAGCCCGAGTTCGCCGTTTTCAGGGCGGTGTCGGCCAGACCCTTGCGGGCGCCATGGGTGGAGTTGAAGTACTCGAGAACGCTGAGGCCTTCCTTGAAGTTGGAAATGATCGGCGTTTCGATGATCTCGCCCGACGGCTTGGCCATTAGACCGCGCATGCCGGCCAGCTGCTTCATCTGCGCCGCCGAACCACGCGCGCCCGAATCGGCCATCATGAAGATGGAGTTGAGCGGGATCTGCTCCTCCTTCTTGGCACTCTTCTTGGCTTTTTTGGTCGGTTTCTTGGTCTCTTTCTTTTCCAAAGCAGCGGAGGGCTGGTGGTGTTCAATGCCCTTCATCATTTCGTCGGCGACCTTTTCGGTGCACTGGGCCCAGGCGTCGACCACCTTGTTGTACTTCTCGCCCTGCGTAATGAGACCGTCCTTGTACTGCTGCTCGTATTCGCGCGCCAGTTCCTTGGTTTCGTTGACCAGCGCGTCCTTGGCCTCGGGGATGACCATATCGTCCTTGCCGAAGGAGATACCGGCGCGGCAGGCGCGGTCGAAACCGAGACCCATCATGCGGTCAGCGAAGATCACGGTCTCTTTCTGGCCGCAGTGGCGGTAGACCATGTCGATAACTTCGGAAATCTCTTTCTTCTTGAGCTGACGGTTGATCAGGTCGAACGGAACCATGGGATGCCGCGGCAGAATTTCCGAGAGCATCATGCGGCCTGGCGTCGTTTCGATCCGGGTCGTCAACGGCTTGCCGTCCGAGTCCACTGTGTTGTAGCGGGCGGAAATCTTGGTTTGCAGCGTCACTGAACCGGAATCCAAAGCCTGATGGATCTCGCTCATATTGCCGAAAGCCATGCCTTCGCCCTCGGCGCCTTCGTTGACCATGGTCATGTAGTAAAGGCCCAGGACGATATCCTGCGAGGGCACGATGATGGGTTTGCCGTTGGCCGGGCTGAGGATGTTGTTGGTCGACATCATCAGAACACGGGCTTCGAGCTGCGCTTCCAAGCTGAGCGGCACATGGACCGCCATCTGGTCGCCGTCGAAGTCGGCATTGAAGGCGGCGCAGACCAGCGGGTGAAGCTGAATGGCTTTGCCTTCGATGAGCACCGGCTCGAACGCCTGGATGCCCAGGCGGTGCAGCGTCGGCGCACGGTTGAGCAGGACGGGATGTTCGCGGATGACCTCTTCGAGAATATCCCAAACTTCCGGCCGTTCCTTCTCGACCAGTTTCTTGGCCATCTTGATGGTGGCGGCCATGCCTCTGATCTCAAGCTTCGAATAGATGAACGGCTTGAAGAGCTCGAGCGCCATCTTCTTCGGCAGACCGCATTGATGAAGCATCAGTTCCGGCCCGACCACGATGACGGAACGGCCCGAGTAATCGACGCGCTTGCCCAGCAGGTTCTGGCGGAAACGGCCCTGCTTGCCTTTCAGCATGTCGGAAAGCGATTTCAGCGGACGCTTGTTGGCGCCGGTGATGACGCGGCCGCGGCGGCCGTTGTCAAACAGCGCGTCGACCGATTCCTGCAGCATGCGCTTTTCGTTGCGCACGATGATGTCCGGCGCGCGCAGCTCGATCAGGCGCTTGAGGCGGTTGTTGCGGTTGATGACGCGGCGATAGAGGTCGTTGAGATCGGAGGTCGCGAAGCGCCCGCCGTCCAGCGGCACCAAGGGGCGAAGATCCGGTGGAATGACAGGCACGACCGTCAGGATCATCCATTCCGGCTTGTTGCCGGATTCGAGGAAGGCGTCGATCAGCTTGAGGCGCTTGACCAGCTTCTTGGGTTTCACAGCGGAAGTGGTTTCGGCCAGCTCGGTGCGAACGGCGATGCGTTCGGCTTCGAGATCGACCTGCTCCAGCAGGCTGCGGATGGCTTCGGCGCCGATACCCGCCTTGAAGCTGTCTTCGCCGTAGTCGTCCTGGGCCTGGTAGAACTGCTCCTCGGTGAGCAGCTGGAACTGCTTCATCGGCGTCAGGCCTGGCTCGATCACGATAAAGTTTTCGAAGTAAAGGACACGCTCAAGGTCCTTCAACGTCATGTCAAGCAAGAGACCGATGCGGCTGGGCAGCGACTTGAGGAACCAGATGTGCGCCACCGGCGAGGCCAGTTCGATATGGCCCATGCGTTCACGCCGAACGTTGGAAAGCGTGACCTCGACGCCGCACTTCTCGCAGGTGATGCCGCGGTATTTCATGCGTTTGTATTTGCCGCACAGGCATTCGTAGTCCTTGATGGGACCGAAAATGCGCGCGCAGAACAGGCCATCGCGTTCCGGCTTGAAGGTCCGGTAGTTGATGGTTTCGGGCTTTTTGATCTCGCCGAACGACCAGGACCGGATGCGGTCCGGACTGGCGATCGAGATCTTGATCTGATCGAAGCTTTGCGTATTGCCGACTTGGCCAAAGATCTTCATCAAATCGTTCATGAGCGTATCTCCTTGAGCATCGCGCCGGCGGCGGAGAGGAATTCTCCGCCGCCGCGCGTTCCCTAATTAGTAGTTCTGCTGCGACAGGTCGACGTTGAGGCCGAGGGCTTTCAGTTCCTTGACCAAAACGTTGAAACTTTCCGGAATGCCGGCTTCGAAGGTGTCGTCGCCACGGACGATCGCCTCGTAAACCTTGGTCCGGCCCGCGACGTCATCCGACTTCACGGTGAGCATTTCCTGCAGCGTGTAGGCCGCGCCGTAGGCCTGCAACGCCCAGACTTCCATTTCACCGAAACGCTGTCCGCCGAACTGAGCCTTACCGCCCAGAGGCTGCTGCGTCACCAGACTGTACGGGCCGATCGACCGGGCATGGATCTTGTCGTCGACCAGGTGGTGCAGCTTCAACATGTAGATGTAGCCCACCGTCACTTTACGGTCGAAGACCTCGCCTGTGCGGCCGTCGATCAGCGTGCTCTGGCCCGACGCGTCCAGTCCGGCACGTTCCAGCATCTGGTTGATGTCGGCTTCGTGGGCGCCGTCGAACACCGGCGTGGCGATCGGTACACCGCGCCTCAGGTTGTCGCCGAGCTCCTGCAGCTGGCCGTCGTTCATATCGGCGATGGCCTCGTCGAACTGATCCTTGCTGTAAAGGTCCTTGAAGTACTTCTTCAATTCGTCCGCCTTGGCGCCGCGTTTGACGTTGTCGACGACCTCGCCGATTTGACGTCCGATGCCGGCGCAGGCCCAGCCCAGGTGGGTCTCCAGGATCTGCCCCACGTTCATGCGCGAGGGCACGCCGAGCGGATTGAGCACGATATCGACGGGCGTGCCGTCCTCCAGGTAGGGCATGTCCTCGACCGGAACGATCTTGGAAATCACGCCCTTGTTGCCGTGACGGCCGGCCATCTTGTCGCCCGGCTGCAGCTTGCGCTTCACGGCCACGAAGACCTTGACCATTTTCATAACCCCCGGCGGCAACTCGTCACCGCGCTGGAGCTTGTCGACTTTGTTGTCGAAGCGGGCGTCGAGGCTGGTCTTGGCGTCGTCGAACTGCTTCTTGAGCTGCTCCACGTCTTCCATGACCTTGGCGTCCTTGAGGCCGATCTGCCACCACTGACCGCGCGACACCTCTTCCAGCATGGCTTCGGTGATCTTACCGCCGGTCTTCATGTCCTTCGGACCGCTGACGATGATGCGGTTCATCAGGACGGTTTTGAGGCGGTCGTAGGTGCTGCGCTCAAGGATCTCCAGTTCGTCATCCCGGTCCTTGGCGAGATGTTCGATCTCCTCGTGCTCGATGGCCAGGGCGCGTTCGTCCTTCTCAACGCCGTGGCGCGAGAACACCCGGACCTCAACCACCGTACCGGCAACGCCCGGCGGCAGCTTCAACGAGGTATCACGAACGTCGGAGGCCTTTTCACCGAAGATCGCGCGGAGCAGTTTTTCCTCCGGCGTCATGGGGCTTTCGCCCTTCGGCGTGATTTTGCCGACCAGGATATCGCCCGGATTGATCTCGGCGCCGATGTAGACGATGCCCGCCTCATCGAGGTTCTTCAGGGCTTCTTCACCGACGTTCGGAATATCGCGGGTGATCTCTTCCTGGCCCAACTTGGTATCGCGGGCCATGACCTCGAATTCCTCGATGTGGATCGAGGTGAAGACGTCATCGCGCACGATGCGCTCAGAGATCAGAATTGAATCCTCGAAGTTGTAGCCGCCCCAAGGCATGAAGGCGACCAGCACATTGCGGCCCAGGGCCAGTTCGCCGAGCTCCGTCGAGGGACCGTCGGCGATGATGTCGCCGGCGGTAATCTTGTCGCCGACGCGAACCAGCGGCCGCTGGTTGATGCAGGTGTTCTGGTTGGAGCGCTGGAACTTCAGCAGGTTGTAGATATCGACGCCGGACTGGCTGACGTCGGTTTCGCCGGTTACCCGCACGACGATGCGCTTGGCGTCGATCTGCTCGACGACGCCGGAGCGCCGCGCCACGGTGGCCACACCGGAATCGCGCGCCACCACTTCTTCCATGCCGGTGCCGACCAGCGGCGCCTCGGCCTGGATGAGCGGCACGGCCTGACGCTGCATGTTCGAGCCCATCAGGGCGCGGTTGGCGTCATCGTTCTCGAGGAACGGAATGAGCGCCGCGGCCACCGAAACCAGCTGCTTGGGCGACACGTCCATGTACTCGATCGTATCCGGCGTCGTCATGACGAAGTCGCCGCCCTTGCGGCAGCTCACCATGTCGGCGACGAACTTGCCCTTGGCGTCGAGTTCGGCATTGGCCTGGGCGATGGTGTACTTGCCCTCTTCCATGGCCGAGAGATACGAGACCTCCGGCGTCACCTTGCCGTCCTTGACGTGGCGGTAGGGGCTTTCGATGAAGCCGTATTTATTGACCCGCGCATACGTCGCCAGACTGTTGATCAGACCGATGTTCGGGCCTTCCGGCGTCTCGATCGGGCAGATCCGGCCGTAGTGCGTGGGATGCACGTCGCGGACTTCGAAGCCCGCGCGCTCGCGCGTCAGACCACCCGGGCCGAGCGCCGACAGGCGGCGCTTGTGGGTAATCTCGCTGAGCGGGTTGGTCTGATCCATAAACTGGCTGAGCTGCGACGAGCC
>CAZGTM010000075.1:0-4339 GCA_964528595.1 uncultured Rhodospirillaceae bacterium | reverse complement strand
GGTCGTCACCGGCAATTTGCGGCGGCGGTCGATGCGGACGTGAACGATATCCTTGGCGTCAAACTCGAAGTCGAGCCAACTGCCGCGGTAGGGAATAATGCGGGCGGTGAAAAGGAATTTGCCCGAAGAATGGGTTTTGCCCTTGTCGTGGTCGAAGAAGACGCCGGGAGAGCGGTGCATCTGGCTGACGATGACGCGCTCCGTGCCGTTGACGACGAAGGTGCCGTTGTCGGTCATGAGCGGCATGTCGCCCATGTAGACGTCCTGCTCCTTGATATCGAGCACCGACTTGGCATCGGTGTCGGGGTCGACTTCGAAGACGATCAGGCGCAACGTCACCTTCAAAGGAGCCGAATAGGTCATCCCGCGAAGCTGGCATTCCTCGACGTCGTATTTCGGTTCCTCGAGATCGTATTTGACGTACTCAAGGGATGACGTTTCGGAGAAATCCGCAATGGGATAGACCGACTTGAATACCGCCTGCAAGCCGGTATCGGTGCGGTTGTCCGCTTCCACGCCTTTTTGCAGAAAATGCTCGTAGGAGATCTTCTGCACTTCGATGAGATTGGGCATCGAAGCGACCGTGGGAATGCGGCCAAAATCCTTGCGAACTCTTTTTCGACCCGTAAAGGAGACTGCCATGCTGGTTCCTCGTCCTCATGTTCTGGTCGGCGCTCGCTCCGCGTAACGCGGGGCGCCAACCGAAACCGTATTGATGCGGCGCCAAACCGTTCGGCGTCGCGGCTAGCGGCAAATAATGCGGGGGATATTCCTCCGCCGGGCTGCCACCACGCCCAAATTCTCGTGCTCCAGTCTTCGCGCCATGCGAGCCCCGGAGCCAGGCTGCATCGACCGCGGAACCGGCAGATACCGGTTCCGCGGCAATGCCCGCAAAGAACGGTTACTTGAGCTCGACGGTTGCGCCGGCGCCCTCAAGCTGCTCTTTGATCTTGTCGGCCTCGTCCTTGGCCACGGCTTCCTTGACGGCCTTCGGCGCGCCTTCGACGAGATCTTTCGCTTCCTTGAGGCCAAGACCGGTGATGGCCCGAACCTCTTTGATGACGTTGATCTTCTTCTCGCCAATGGATGCCAGGATGACATCGAAGTCGGTCTTTTCCTCAGCGGCCTCGCCACCGCCGGCGGCGCCAGGGGCGGCGGCAACGGCAACAGGCGCGGCGGCGGAAACGCCCCACTTCTCTTCCAAGAGTTTGGAAAGCTCGGCGGCTTCCATCACAGTAAGCGAGGACAGGTCCTCGGCAATTTTTTCTAGATCAGCCATTTTTCTTTAGCTCCTCGGTTTGATTTTCAGACCCGCTGATACCTATCGGCGGGTTCCAATTGCATCTTGGTCGGAACGGCCTTACGCCGCCTCGTCCTTGCTTGCATAGGCGCCCATGACCCTGGCCAATTGGCCGGCCGGGGCCTGCAATACACCAGCCACCTTGGTGGCGGGAGCTTGCAGAAGACCGACGATCTTGCCCCGGAGCTCGTCCAACGACGGCAATGAGGCAAGTTCCTTAATTCCGGTCTCGTCCAGCATGGTTTCGCCCATGGCACCACCGAGAACGACGAGTTTGTCGTTTTTCTTGGCGTAATTGACGGCCACTTTGGCCGGCGCCACGACGTCTTCAGAGAAGGCGATCGCGGTCGGTCCGGTAAACATGTCCGCCAAAGGCGCATAAGGCGTATCCGCAAGAGCGAGACGAGCGAGCCGATTCTTGGTCACTTTGAAGCTGGCGCCCGCGTCGCGCATCTGGTTCCGCAGATCATTGATCTCCGTCACCGTCAGCCCGCTGTAGTGGGTGACAACTATTGACGCCGCGTCCGAAAACACGCCGTTCAATTCCGTGACCAGCTCTCTCTTCTGCGCTTGGTCCACTTCTGGTCTCCGACAGTTCAGGCGGTTCGGGCTGGGCCCTCCCCGTCCTGGGTTACGACAAGGACGGAACCAGACGGCTCCATCCCACACCCCTGTCCCAGAGGCTCAAACCGAGGATCAGCGCCCAATGGGCGAAAATCCTGGTCGTTCCCCCGTCTATGCAGGCGGCTTGATATTATGCCGCCCCATCCAACGTCCGGATGGCTTGGCGCCTGCAGTCTCGGACAGGTCGGAAGTCCGGGTTTCCCCTCGCTTCCTATCCACCACCCTGCAGAAACAGGACGGTGAAACTCCTAAGCTGCGGCCGCTATTGGCCGCTCAGGCTCGCGACGTCTATAACGACGCCCGCGCCCATGGTTGAACTCAACGCAACCTTCTTGATGAAGGTTCCTTTTGCGCCGGTGGGTTTGGAACCCGCGACGGCGCTGAAAAACGCCTTGAAGTTTTCAAGGATGGCGTCTTCCGAAAAACTCGCTTTGCCGATGCCGGCGTGGATCACGCCAGCCTTCTCGACGCGGTACTCGACCTGGCCGCCCTTAGCGTCCTTGATGGCCTGCACAACGTCGGGCGTAACCGTGCCCAGTTTGGGGTTGGGCATCAGGCCACGCGGGCCGAGCACCTTACCGAGACGGCCGACCACGGCCATCATGTCCGGCGTCGCGATGCAGCGGTCGAAATCCATCATGCCGCCCTGGATCTGTTCGGCCAGTTCCTCGGCTCCGACGAAATCAGCGCCGGCTTCCTTGGCTTCCTCGGCCTTGGCGTCCTTGGCGAAGACGGCGACCTTGACGTTCTTGCCCGTTCCGTTGGGCAACTGCACGACACCGCGCACCATCTGGTCGGCATGGCGCGGATCGACGCCCAGGTTCATGGCAATTTCGATGGTCTCGTCGAACTTGGCTTTGGCACCATCCTTGACCAGCTTTACGGCTTCTTCCGCCGCATACTGGGCGTCCCGGTCGATGGTCTCGTGAACGGCTTTCAATCTTTTTCCCATACGCGCCATGGTCTTAACCCCTCACCTCGAGGCCCATCGAACGCGCCGAGCCTTTGATCATTTCCGCCGCCTGATCGAGATCATAGGCGTTGAGGTCCTTCATCTTGTTTTCCGCAATTTCCTTGCACTGGGCCGACGTCACGAAACCGACGATGTCCCGGCCCGGCATTTCCGAACCCTTATTGAGCCTGGCCGCCTTCTTGAGGAAGAACGACGCCGGCGGCGTTTTGGTCTCGTAGGAAAACGACTTGTCGACATAGACCGTAATGATGGTCGGGATCGGCATACCGGGTTCCATACCCTGCGTGTCGGCGTTGAACGCCTTGCAGAACTCCATGATGTTGAGACCGCGCTGACCCAGCGCCGGGCCGATCGGCGGCGACGGATTGGCCTGCCCGGCCGGCACCTGTAATTTGATGTAGCCTTCAATCTTCTTTGCCATTTTCTTTCCCTATTCAGTGGCGCGGCGGACCCATCGGGGTTTCGCCGCAAGGGGTGTGTGGTACGGCTATGGCGGGCCTCCCACACGCTCGATGCCGCGCCTCAAGGCGCGGCGAAACTCAAACTTTCTCGACCTGGCTGTATTCCAGTTCGACGGGCGTTGCCCGGCCGAAGATCGACACCGCGACCTTGAGCCGCGCGCGTTCTTCATCAATATCCTCGACGTGACCGTTGAACGAAACGAACGGACCGTCCGTGACGCGGACCTGCTCGCCAACCTCGAAGGTAACGGACGGCTTGGGCCGGTCGATGCCTTCCTGGACCTGGCGCAGGATGCGGTCGGCCTCCCCCTGGGTGATCGGCGACGGCTTGCCGCCGGTGCCGAGGAAACCTGTCACTTTCGGCGTTTCCTTGACCAGGTGGTAGCTTTCGTCGGTCATCTCCATGTGGGCGAGAACATAGCCCGGGAAGAACTTGCGTTCGGAACTCACCTTGGCGCCGCGGCGGACCTCGACGACCTCCTCGGTCGGCACGATCACTTCGTCGAACAGGTCTTCCATGTCCTGCTGGGAGGCCTGTTCCTTGATCGCCAGGGCAACCTTCTTCTCAAAGCCCGAATAGGCATGCACGATATACCAGCGCATCGCCATGGCGTTACCCTCCCAGTCCTAGAAGCAATTTGACGCCGAACGACAGGATCTGATCGACGAGCAGGAAAAACAGCGCCGCCGCCACGACCATGATGAACACCATCACCGTCGTAACACCGGTTTCCTTACGCGTCGGCCACGTGACCTTTGCCGTTTCCTGACGGACTTGCCGGATGAATTCGCCTGGACTTGTTTTAGCCATTGATACCGTCAATCGAACCTATCGCTTCTATCTGTCGCGCTCCGCGCGCCCAATCTGTCGCGCTTTGCGCGCCAATCAATTTCTTCGCCGGTCGCTGGCAGGAGTGGCAGGACTTGAACCCGCAACCCCCGGTTTTGGAGACCGGTGCTCTACCAGTTGAGCTACACTCC
>CAZGTM010000074.1:0-16901 GCA_964528595.1 uncultured Rhodospirillaceae bacterium | reverse complement strand
AATGGACAGATACTAGATGTAGCGGGTGTCTGCGTCAACCGGATAGGCACGGTAGGTTCAGCAACTTTTCCAATGTACATCGCCGCCTCACGACACCGACGCCCCCTCCGGCACCTATTTCACCACGCTGTTGCGGATCTCAATAACACACCAACCAATGACTACCGAACTGAGGTCTGAGTAGGAATATTATCTTTATTTTGGCCCTTCATGCTACCCGAATGAGGGTTTTCGCAATTTTTCCCGCAGGTCATTCCACTGTTGGTATGGCAACACACAACCGTCCGTTTAGATTTCTCCCAGAACCTTCGACGCCATGCTGCCGATCTGACCATCCAGTTCGGCGCCCGTCATGCCGTGAGGTATGTCAAACTGAAACGCCGCCCGCTCGGCTTCCGTCAGGCAAGCCTTATATTCGGCGCGAACTAAACGCCCAACAACTTTGTCGGCTGCTTCAACCCGGGTCACCGCCTCTTCCAAACCTGAATTTCCGCGATCCGACCAGCCCATCCTGACGGCTTCGATGAGGGCGACAGCTTCGTCGCTTAGACTTCCGATATCGTCGGGGATCGGGTGATAGGAGCGCTCGAGCGCTTGTTCCAGGCCGTATTGGCAACACGCCAGGCTGACGGGATATCGAGCTTTCAACGCCGGCAGATAAGCGATGGGTTGCTCCAGACATAGGGTGAAGTAGATCATTTCGCAGGCCAGGAATTCAGCGTACGACCGATAGGGCTGGTTCGCCTGAAACAGTTCCCCATCTTCGCCAGGTGGGAGCGCCACGGTCTGGTAAATGCGTGAGATGGCCGGGCCCAGCCCATCCGGCCAGCCCTGCCGATGATTGCTGCCCAAAGAACCGATCCGGTTCAGCACCTCAAGTACATCGGTAATGACCAATGGAATGGGCTGGGGCACGGGCAAACCCAGGTACTTGAAGAAATTGCCGATGAACTCCGAAAACAAGATCTTCTCGGCGGCCAGGCGGTAAACAAGCGGATATCCGGGCCCTTCCAACGCGCCACGATAGCCCGTCTGCGAAAACGTCAGCGTCCGACCGGCTTCAGCCGCCAGCCACACCAACATGTCCTCTCCCGTTCGTCCCGTTCCGTCCTTGGCGAGATGACCCAGTTGCAGGCAAAAGTTGATAAGCGAGAGATACTCAAGATCAAGGACACCGCTACGCCGGCGCATCCGGTCGGCATCGATCGCACTGTAAAGACGGTCACTGACGCCTTGGAGGTATCTCGGATGGAGGGGTTCGAACCCCGCAATGTTGCCCCGCCGATTTCGCAATGTCGCCAGGTCTTCGAGCGTCGTGTCGTAGTGTGCGGACGGTTTTTTACCCTCACCGGCATTTTTGATATCGGTAGCGCCGACCATTTGGCCGGCCTCCACGTCACCCTCGAAATAAGCCAGGGTTAGATTTTTGAACAGTTCCTTCGCCGGCTGCGTCGTGGATGCGGCGGCCGGAATCAACTGCGTCCGGACAATATCGGAACGCCGCCTCAAGTGCCGGTACACGCGGATGCGATCTGACCTAGGTTGGATTGGCCGGCCCCTTGAGTTCCAGGTTGTTGCCTTGGGGATCGGATAAGTAAATCGACGGGCCATCACCCTCCGCGCCAAAGCGCTCACCGGATTCGCCGGCCTCGACGCCCTTTTCCGCCAGGTAACTTCGAATGGCATCTTCATCGTAATGTTCGATGCTGAGGGCGAAATGATCGACATTGTGCCCCTCCCGCTGCGGCGGTGGCCCGCCTGCCGCCCCCAGTTTACCGGCCATATCGATCAGATCGATCATCGAGGTGCCGGCCCGCAGGTGATACAGACCCAAGGGCTCGTTGTGCTTGACGACCTCGCAGCCCAAAACGTCGCGGTAGAATTCGAGCATGACCGCGATATCGCGGGCGCGCAGGACGACGTGGTCGATATTGCGCAGATGAATGGGATTGTTCTCAGCCATCGAAATCGGCCTCCTCAGCTAGTGTCGTTTAACGCAGACCAAATCCGTTGCGAGGTTACCGGCATGTCGATGTGCCGGACGCCGTGGGGCGCCAGGGCGTCGACGACGGCGTTGACCGCGGCGGCGGTTACGCCGATGCAACCGGCTTCGCCCACGCCCTTGACGCCCAGCGGATTGTCCGTCGACGCCTGCGGGTTGAGCAGCACGGTGAAGGCCGGCAGATCGTCCGCCTTGGGAATGGCGAAGTCGGGAAAGTTCCCGCTCAGCAGCTGTCCGGTTTCGGGGTCGTAAACCACATGCTCCATCAAGGCCTCGCCGATGGATTGGGCGACACCGCCGTGTATTTGGCCTTCGACCACCATGGGGTTTACGGCCACGCCCGGATCGACGACCGAGGTAAAGCGCCTTACCGAAACGCCGCCGGTGCCGGGATCGATCTCGACTTCGCAGATGTGGCAGCCGCTGGGATAGCTCATGTCGGAAACTTCGAACATCCCGGCCGCCAAAAGCGGATGGCCGTCGGTTTCAACGGATTTTGCCACGTCGAATAGTCCGATCCGCCGGTCGGTACCCCGGATCACAAACTCGGCCCCTTCGAAAACGATGTCGGCGTTGGCCGCTTCGAGCAAATCGGCGGCGGCCAGCTTTCCCTGTTCGATTACGGCTTCGGCGCTCTGAACCACGGCGCCGCCGCCGATGCGCATGCAGCGCGACCCGTGTGCGCCGCCGCTGAAGGCGATGCGGTCGGTGTCACCGTCGATCACCCGGACGAGTTCAGGATCGACCCCGAGGCGGTCGGCGGCCACCTGGGCCAGGGTGGTTTCGTGGCTCATACCGGTGTCCTGGGTGCCGGTGTGAATGATGACGGCCCCGTCGCCCTGTACATGGATTTCGGCCCATTCGTTGGGCACGCCGCCGGCATTCATGATGAAAAAGCCGACACCGATGCCGCGTAGCCAGCCCCGCGCCTCGCTGTCCGCCCGCCGGGTTGGAAATCCCGTCCAATCGGCGGCAGCCAGAGCCTTGTCCAGCGAACTTTCCAATTCCGCCGGCGCATACATGGCACCGGCTGCGCTACGCCAGGGCATGGCGTTGCGGGGTATGATGTTGCGCCGCCGCAAGTCCACGGGATTAATGCCCAACTCTTGCGCCGCCTTGTCGATCAGTCGCTCGATAACGTAGCCGGGTTCAGACCGGGCGACGCCCCGGTAGGAGGCGATCGGTGCCGTGTTGGTGGCAACGGCGTCAAGCCGGAAGCCGGCCAACGGAATGGCGTAGGGTCCGCAAATCATCGGCTTCATCCAGGTCGTCAGGACCCAAAGCGCCCGTGGCCCCAGATAGGCGCCATGGCTCCATGTCGTCGCCAGATCGAGGGCGAGGAAATGACCCTCGGCATCCAAAGCCAGCTTCGCCTTGATGGTTTGGGCGCGGGCCTGGGAATCGCTGAGAAAACTTTCACCGCGCCCAGCCACCCATTTAACCGGTCTGCCAATTTGGCGGGCAGCGAAGGCGGTCAGGACGAACTCAGGATAGACGTGGCCGCGCGCGCCAAAACTGCCGCCGACGTCGGGCACGACGACGCGCAGGCTGTCTTCAACCACGCCGAGAATCCCGGCAAGCCCTGTGCGCAACCCCGACGCCGACTGGCAACCGACATGCAACGTGAGGCGATCCGCCGGCCCGTCGTACTGGGCCAAGCAGCCACGCGGCTCCATGAACGATATGATGCGGCGGGGAATATCGGCTTCCAGATCGATCACGTGGGCCGCCGTCGACAATGCTTCCGCGACTTCTGCACCTTCCTCCCCGCCCCAGCGGCAGGAAAGGTTACTGCCGTGTTCCGGCCACAACGCAGGTGCGCCGGGCTCAAGCGCCTGATAACCGTCGGTCACGGCCGCCAATTCCTCGTAATCAACGTACACCTGCTCCGCCGCCTCCTCCGCCGCGGCCGCCGTTTCGGCCACGATCAGCGCGACGGGCTCGCCGACGTAACGGACCCGATCCGTCGCCAGCGGGTACTGGGGCTTTTCGGGCACGGCGCTGCCGTCGGCATTCGTGTCGTTTTCCGTGGCGGAGGAAATGTGCTGGATTCCGCGCTCTCGGAGATCCGCAGCAGTAAAAACACCGAGAACCCCGTCCATGGCGAATGCCTCTGCGGCATCAATGCTCCGGATCAGGGCGTGGGCATGGGGAGAACGGACGACAACCGCAAAGGCTTGTCCCGGAAGGTCGATATCAGCGGTGAATTGGCCAGTCCCGGTGAGAAAACGCTCGTCTTCCAGGCGGGGAATGGATTGGCCGACAACGGCTGGTCTGTTCACGGCGCTCCCCCGAAACTGAAATCAATCAAAATTGGCCATCCCGCGTACGGACCGCCACGAATAAAATTCACATACATGAAACAACTTAGATGGCAAAGACGCCAGTAAAAGAAGGATCGGCGCCAGGGCGATTTCCGGCGCCTCGGTTAATGGATGATGAGCGAGATAACAATCCGTATTTTTTCTTTTATATCAATAATTTAACAATATATATTAATGTTTTGATTGAATATTCACGGAAACATTTTTGGAGATGAAGATGAGGAAACGCAACGCGCCGCTAACCTCGGTTCATTACCGCCATCGACAGCTTGATGGGAAATTCCGCCCGAATGGCGGCGTCGGTTTCCGGGGCCAGATGGCCGGGGTGGAAGTTTTCGAGGATTCGCCGCTTTTCCTCGATGGCGCGCTCGGTGAGGTCCTTCTTGCCCAACTCCGCCCAAACCTTGGGCGTCGTGCGGTCGCTGAAGGTGGGGTAGAGATATTCTGTTTCCATCAGCTGGAGCGTCTGGTTGTGGCCCAGGTAGTGTCCCGGTCCCTCCAGGCAAACTTCGCGGATGGCGTCAAGCGACAAGGTGTCGTCGTTCACTTCGATGCCGCGAATGCAGCGCAGGCTCTGGCCGATCATATCGTTATCGATAATCAGGCTTTCCAGGCAAAACCCCATCAGGGAGCCGTGCATACCGACCGATTCGTAGACCAGATTGAGACCCGCCAGACCCGCCGTGACGACGGATATGCCCTTCTCGTAGCCTGACTGGGCATCGGGCAGCTTGGCGTCCGCCATGCCGGCGGCGGAGCCCCCCGGGAGATCGTAAAACTGCGCCATCTGGGCGCAGGCCGCCGTCAGTATGGCTTGCTCGCCCGAGCCTCCGGTCATCGCACCTGTCCTGAGATCGGAGACAAAAGGCCAGGTTCCGAAGATGGCCGGATGGCCAGGTTTCATGGCGTTGACGTAGACGACCCCGGCCAGACACTCGGCCACGGCCTGCGTCAGCGTACCGGCGATGGCCGCCGGCGCCGTCGCCCCGGCCTGTCCGGCCGACAGCAGCAGGACGGGCATGCCGCCTCGGATACAGGCCTCCATGACCTGGCAGGCTTCGGTGCCGAACTTCATGGGCGGCACGACGAAACAGTTGGAATTGGAAACGAACGGCCGGGCCCGCCAGGCCGCCTCGCCGCCAGCCGCGAGGTGAAGCATTTCGATTACGCGTTCGGTGTTCTCAGGGTTGATGAAGCTGGCGCCGATATGCTTCGAGGTGCCGGCCATCGCCGCATAGACGGTGTTGATGTCGAGCTCGTAACTACTCTCCATGTCGCGGGCCACCATGGGCCGTTGGTAGAAGTGGATGTTGTCGAGCGATTCGACGATCCGGGCGCCGTCATAGATATCGCTGAGGTTGGAATCGCGGTACTCCCGGTTTTCCAGATCGACGAAATGCACGGCGGCGCCGGCAGTGCCGTAGTAGACCCGGCTGCCGCCCGGTTCCATGTCGTATTTGGGATCCTGGGCGCACAGCGTGAAATTGCGCGCCGCCATGGCCACCATGTCCTCCACCAGCGCGCGGGGGAAGCGTAGCCGGCCGTCGTCACCCTGGATAGCCCCGGCCGCCGTCATGACGTCGACTCCCGATTGCGGCGCGTCGGCCAAGCCGATTTCCTCAAGGAGCTGCAAGGCCGCCTGATGAATGCGCTCGACCCCCGCTGGTTCGAGGGGTTTGTACTGACCGCCTTGAAGGCCGCCCCGGACCGGTTTTTTTTCGTCCGGCAGGGGTGCGGCGCGTACCGCGTGTCGGGCGGCACGGCCGCCGGCTCTTCGTGCTCTCGGTTGGGGTCCAGCCTGTGTCATGGCCGCATCCTTCATGGCAGGGACGGTCCGTACACCGGACCGGCCGATTGTTACATACGTACTCTTTCCGCCTTGGCGTCGTAGAGGGGATTGAGCGACGCCGTTGCGGCGACGCGTTTACCCGCGACCTCGATTTCAAAGCTTGATTTCAACAAATCACTTCCTGTCTCGCCGGGTTGTACCGGCACATAACCTAGTCCGATTGCGCCGCCCAGCCAGTGTCCGTAAGAGCCCGACGTGACGTGCCCGACGATTTCACCGTCCCGCACGATGGGTTCCGTGTGATAAAGCAGCGGCTCGGGATCGTTCAACTGGAACTGCACCAGTCGCCGGCTGAGACCCTCGTTATGTTTGGCCAGCACCGCGTCACGGCCGATGAAGTCGCCAAAGCGGCCGGCCGGCTTGTCGGTTTTGACGGCGAACCCGAGACCGGCCTCCAGAACGTGATCTTCATCCGTAATGTCGTGGCCGAAATGGCGGAAGGCTTTTTCGATGCGGCAGCTGTCCAGCACGTGCAGTCCGCACAAGCGCAGGCCATGGGCCTCGCCGGCCGCCACGATTTGTTCGTAAACGTGGGCCGCGAAATCGGCGGTCACGTAAATCTCCCAGCCCAGTTCGCCGACGTACGAGATCCGGTGCGCCCGCGCGCTCGCCATGCCGAGATCGATGGTTTGCGCCGTCCCGAAGGGAAAGGCTTCGTTGTCGAGCGGCGCGCTGGTCAGTTGCGCCAGCACCTCCCGCGATTTCGGACCCATCAGGCAAATCACCGTTTCCATCGGCGTGATGTCGGTGACGACGCATTGTGCGTCAGTCGGCATTTGCCGCTTCAGCCAGGCCAGGTCACGTGCGACGGTTGCGCCGGGTGTCACAAGGAGGAAGGCCTGATCGGTCAGCCGCGTGACGGTGAGGTCGGCCTCGATGCCGCCACGTATATTGAGCCATTGGGTATAGACGATACCGCCCACATCAACGCCGACGTCATTGGCGCAGATGCGTTGCAGAACGTCCTCGGCATCCGGCCCCTCTATACGAAGCTTGCCGAACGACGACATATCGAACAGACCGACGCCCTGCCGGACGGCCAAATGCTCTTCCCGGGCGTAGTCAAACCAGTTCTGCCGTTTCCACGAATAGCGATAGGCGGCCTCCTCCCCGGCGGCCCGGGCCGCCTTCGGCAGGAACCAGTTGGCGCGCTCCCAACCTGCCGTCTCGCCGAAGCAGGCGCCGGCCGCCGCGAGGTGATCATGTAAGACCGACCGGCGCACTCCCCGCGCCGTGGCAAACTGCCGGTATGGGAAATGATCGGCGTACAAAAGACCCAGCGCCTCGGTGGCGCGGGCTTCGAGGTATCGGCGATTGTTCTGGAAGGGCAGCATGCGGCGGATATCGACGTCCCAGAGATCGAACGGCGGCTCGCCCGCGTCCATCCACTGGGCCAGCGCCATGCCGGCGCCGCCGGCGGACTGGATGCCGACGGAATTGAAGCCCGCCGCCACGAAGTAATTTTCCAGCTCCGGCGCCTCACCGAGGAGATACCGGTCGTCCGGGGTGAAACTCTCCGGCCCGTTGAAGAAGGTATGAATGCCGGTGGACGTCAGGACCGGCATGCGGTTGACGGCGGCCTCCAGGATGTGTTCGAAGTGGTCGAAGTCCTCCGGCAACTGGTCGAAGCAGAAGTCCTCGGGGATGCCGTCCGTGCCCCAGGGCTTGGCCTTGAGTTCGAAGGCGCCGACCAGGAACTTGCCGGCGTCTTCCTTATAGTACGTACCCTCGTCCGGCACCCGCAGCACCGGCATCTGGGTCAGACCGTCGACCGGTTCGGTGACGATGTAAAAATGTTCGCAGGCTTGCAGCGGGACGTTGACGCCCGCCATCAGCCCGACCTCCCGGCCCCACATGCCGGCGCAATTGACGACGTACTCGGCCTCGATATCGCCCCGGTCGGTGGCGACGCCGGTGACCCGGCCGTTTTGCCGGTGAATGGCGGTCACCTTGACGCCCTCGATAACCTGAGCGCCGTTCTGTCGCGCGCCCTTCGCCAGGGCCATGGTGATGTTGGTGGGATCGCCCTGCCCGTCCTTGGCGAGATAGACGCCGCCCACCACGTCGCCGGTGTTGAGATACTCGTAGCGGGCTTTGATCTCGGCGGCATCGATTTCCTCGATCTCGACGCCGAAAGCGCGGGCCATGGAGGCGCTGCGCAGCAATTCCTCCATGCGCTCCCTGTTTAGCGCGACGGTCATCGATCCCGTGCGCTTAAAACCCGTGGCGACGCCGGTTTCCTCCTCCAGGCCGAAATAGAGTTCCTGGCTGTATTTGGCGAGCCGCGTCATGTTGGCGGTCGCGCGGAGCTGGGCGATCAGGCCGGCGGCATGCCAGGTCGTGCCGCAGCTGAGCTGTTTGCGCTCCAGCAAAACGACGTCTTTCCAGCCAAGCTTGGCCAGGTGGTAGGCCACGGAACAGCCCACAATCCCGCCGCCGATGATCACCGCCCGTGCCTTCGAGGGAATGTCCTTCATGAATTTATCCTCTGAGCAATCCGTTGGTGGGATCGTAGAGCGGTTCCTCTCCGACCACGGCCGGGTAGCGTTCGCCATAGATTTCTATTTCGACGTTTTGTCCCGGCACGCAAAGGTCGGAGCGGATCGTCGCCAGGGCGATGGACCGCTCGATACGGTGGCCCCAGCCCCCTGATGTCACCAAACCGACGCGTTCATCTTCCTGCCAAACCGTTGCGAGATAGGGTGCGTCTTCATTGCCGGCCTCGACCAGCAGCGGCACAAAACGTTCCCGCGATCCCGCCTGTTTTTCTTTCTCAAGCGCCGCCTTGCCGATGAAGTCGGGCTTGTCCAGCTTGACGAAACGGCCGAGACCGCCGGTGAGCACCGAATAGTCGGTCGAGAGATCGCCTTTCCAGGCGCGGTAGCATTTCTCCAGCCGCATTGAGTTCATTGCATACATGCCGAACCGTTTGAGGCCATGGGCCTGGCCCGCCGCCCAGACGGCATCGTGGACGGCTTGCAGGGAGGCATTCGGCATATGGAGTTCCCAACCCAACTCGCCGACGTAGGAAACCCGGATGGCCGTACCCTTCACGCCGGCGATTTCGACAGGTCGATGCGTCATCCAAGGGAAGGCTGAAGTGGAAAGATCGTTGGCGCAGAGCGAGGCCAGGATATCGCGGCTCTTGGGACCGGAGAGCACCAGCGTGCCCCAATCCTCGGTGACGTTTTCGATTTCGATGCCGTTTGGCGGGAGGTGTCGTTGCAGCCACTCCAGGTCATGCCACTCCGCCCCTGCCCCGGCCAGAAGTTGGAAGCGGTCTTCTTCGAACCGCGTAAGGGTCATTTCGCTCAATATCCGTCCGCCGCTGGTGGCGAAATAGACCAACCCGATGCGCCCCGGTTTGGGCACCGCACCGGTAATCAGTGTGCCGAGCCATTCGGCAGCGCCTTCCCCGGACACATCGAAGCGGGAGAAGCCGGGCAGATCGCAAAGCCCGGCGGTATCGCGCACCGCCAGACATTCATCCCTGACGGCGTCGAACCAGGGTCCCCGGCGGGCGTTGGTGGCGTGGGCTTCCAGCCCGGTTTCGTCACCGGGCCGGGCGAACCAGGCCGCACGCTCCCAGCCGGCGGCGGCGGTAAACTGCGCGCCCGCCTCCTTCAAGGTGTCATGCAGCGGTGAAAGGCGTTTGTCCCGCGCCGCCGGCCATTCGTAGTGCGGGAAATGCATGGCGTATTCGTGGGAATAGATTTCGATGGCTTTCTTGACCGCGTAATCCTCATCGACGAAACCGGTGTAACGGCGCGGATCGATCGACCACATGTCCCATTCGGTCTCCCCTTCCGTCACCCATTCGGCCAGGATCTTGCCGGCTCCCCCGCCCTGAACGATACCGAAGGTGAAGACACAGGCCTCGAAGGCGTTGGGCACACCGGGCATGGGACCGACCAGCGGGTTGCCGTCCGGCGCATAGGGAATAGGCCCGTTGACCACTTTCGTCAGACCGACCGAGCCGAGGATCGGCACGCGGGCGCAGGCGTCTTCGATATACCATTCCAAGCGGTTGAGATCGTCGGGGTAGAGTTGGAAAGAGAAATCGTCGGGCATCGGATCGTCCCCACCCAGCCAGTGCGCCCGGCAGCCCTTCTCGTACGGTCCCAGCAACAGCCCGTCTCTTTCTTGGCGCAGATAGTAGGAACTGTCGGGATCGCGCAACAGGGGCAGCTTTTGATCGCGCGCGCCCAGTTCGGGGATTTCCTCCGTGATCAGGTATTGATGGGCCAGCGACACGCACGGCAGTTCGCGCCCGAACATGCGCCCGACCTCCGCCGCGCGGTAACCCGCCGCGTTGACGACGAACTCGCTGCGGATTTCGCCTTCCGGCGTCTGGATCACCCATTCACCATTATCGCGCCGCACGCCGTCGACGGCGCAGAAGCGCACGATCTTGGCGCCCATCGCCCGCGCGCCCGCCGCCAGCGCCTGGGTCAGCTGCGCCGGATCGATATCACCGTCGAGCGGATCCCAGCAGCCACCCACGAGGTCGTGCGTTTCCAGAAAGGGATAGACATTGCGCATGTCTTCGTTCGACATCATCTCGAAATCGATGCCCTGGTAGCGCGCCATGGAACAGACGTGTTCGAATTCCTGCATGCGCTCCTTGCTGTGGGCGAGGCGCACGGCGCCGGTGACGTGGTAGTTCATGGGATAGTCGACCTCGTCGCCCAGCCGCCGGTAGAGCGAGGTCGAATAGCTCTGCATCTTCATGATCGACCAGGAGCCCGAGAAGTTCGGGCAGTTGCCGGCGGCGTGCCAGGTCGAACCCGACGTCAGTTCGTTCTTTTCCAGCAAAACGCAGTCCGTCCAGCCGGCCTTGGCCAGGTGATAGAGGCATGAGGTGCCGACCACGCCGCCGCCGATGATGACAACCCTTGCCGTACCGGGAAGTTTCGCCATTCTCCGTTCTCCCTTCGTCGCCCCGGTCAGTACACCGGCGGCGAGATCACCCAGATCACCACGGCGGCCTCCTCGCCGGGGTTCCGCCAGCGATAAGCCTCACCGGCCAGGCGAAAGCTGTCCCCGGTCTCGAGACGGAATTCCCGCTCGTCCAGCCAAATATCGAGCGCGCCGGAAACCACGTAGCCGGCTTCCTCGGTCTGGCGGCGCGCCGGTTCGGGCAATTCGGCCCCCGGCTCGAAGATGCTGCGCACCATTTCGAAGCTGCCGCCGAGGTCGGGCGACAGCAGTTCCTCGATCAAGCCGTCGGTCGAATTGCCCAATGCGTGACGAGCGGCGCGGCGCACGACGTAGCCGCGTTCGTCCTCGGGCGCGTCTTCGTTGTGGAAGAAAAGGCCGATGGGAACGTCGAAGGCGTCGGCGATGCGCCGAAGGTCCGAAATGGATACGTCGGACAAACCGCGCTCCACCTGCGAAATCCAGCCTAGCGAACGTCCGATGGCCGTCGAGAGATCGGCCAGCGTCAAACCGCGGGATTTCCGCAGCGTCCGCAATATGGCCCCGATGGATCCCTGTTCGTCATTCAGCGATTGCACGTCGGTTGAGGTCAACTGTCCCTCCCAAGCAGTTGAGTGAAATTTTTCTCCATATTTTCATATTTGGCAATATTTTTATGAAATATTCAATGACGCGACGGTGTGCCCTTTTTGTCATTTCCCTTCATAATGGGCATCCCTTGCAGCTTCCCGTCAGGTCCAATCCCGCCCAATGAGCTCAGCTTTCGTCGGTTTTCAGAGGGTTGTCGGTATCTTCCGGCACCGCAACTACGCGCGCTACGTTGCAGGCAACAGCATTTCGCTGATCGGTCTCTGGATGCAACGTATCGGGGTCGGCTGGCTGGCCTGGGAACTGACGGGCTCTCCCGCCTGGCTCGGCATCATCGCCATGGCCGAGTTCTTTCCCATCGTCTTCCTGGGACCGATCGGCGGCGTCCTGGCCGACCGCTTTCGCCGCACCACGAACATTATCGTTTTCCAGAGCGTCGCCACGATCACCAGCCTCACGCTCTGTTTGGTTACCCTATTTGGATTGGTCAACATCTGGTTGCTGGCCGCCCTGACGCTGATCGCCGGTATTACCGCCGGTCTCAATTCGGCTTCGCGGCTGGCGCTGGCGCCCAGCCTCGTGCCGACCGGTGATCTCACCACGGCCATCGCCATGAATTCGATGGTGTTCAATACCGCCCGCTTCATCGGTCCGGCCATCGCCGGCGTCGTCATCAAGTTCTGGGGCGTGGAAGTCGCCTTCGCCGGCAATGCCGCCAGCTACCTCGCCCTGATCTGGGCCTTGCTGGTCATCCAGCGCAGCCTGCCCCGGCGCGAGGGTGAAAAGAAGGAACGCTTCGATGTCATCGCCGAAATGACCGAAGGCATGTCCATCGTTGCGGCCAACAAGGGAACATTGGCCATCCTGCTTATGATGCTGGCGAGCGCCCTGCTGGTGCGGCCCATCGTTCAGTTGCTTCCGGGTATTTCGGATCAATTGTTGGCGTCGGGCGTCGACGGCTTCGCCGCCCTGACGGCGACGGTCGGCGGCGGCGCCATCGTCGGCGGCTACTGGATGGCGCAAAGCGTGGAGCGCGACAATCTGCGGGTCGGACTGATCGGCATCGTGGCCTCGGCGCTGGCCAATATCGCCCTCGTTTCGGTGACCAACCTGACGGCCGCCCTGCCCCTCGCTTTCCTGCTGGGCGCCGGGCTGGTCATCACCGGCGTCGGCATCCAGTCGGCGCTACAGTTCGCCGTGCCGGAAACCTACCGCGGCCGCGTGTTGAGCCTCTACGGCATCGTCTTCATGGGCGGACCGGCGCTGGGCACCCTGATCGTCGGCGGTATCGCCGAAGTCGTGGGCTTGCGTTATCCGAATATCGTCGGCGCGCTATTGATCCTGCTGCCCTGGCTGATCGTCTGGCGCCAACGGCAATCGATCGCCGACGCGCTACGGGATTTTTCGGAAAAGCCGGACTAGTCCTCGACCAGGACGCCGTCCTGCAGCCGGATCACCCGGTCGGCGCGGGCGGCCAGGTCGTTGTTGTGCGTCGCCACGAGGGCGGCCAGGCCACCGGTGTGAACCAAGTCGAGCAGTTCGCTCAACACCTCGTTCGCGGTGTGGGCATCGAGGTTTCCCGTGGGCTCGTCGGCCAACAATACCGAGGGCTCGTTGGCGATGGCGCGGGCGATGGCCACGCGCTGCTGCTCACCACCGGACAAACGCGCCGGTCGGTGGCTGAGGCGGTGATCCAAACCGAACTTGCCGAGGATTTCCCGCGCCTTGTTCCTGGCGGCAGCCTTACCGGCGCCGGCGATCATCTGCGGCATCATGACGTTTTCGAGAGCGCTGAATTCGGGCAGCAGATGGTGGTGCTGATAGACGAAGCCAAGCTCGTCGCGCCGAAGGCGGGTGCGGTCGCGCTCGGAAAGGTAAACGCAGGAACGGCCGCTCACCGTGACGTCACCGCCGTCCGCCCTTTCGAGCAAGCCGGAGATATGCAGCAACGTCGATTTGCCCGCGCCCGACGGCCCCAATAACGCGACAAATTCGCCGGCTTCGACCTGAACGGAAGCGCCTTTCAGGACCTCGATATCCACCGAGCCCTGTTTGAAGGTTCGGACCAGACCATCGAGTTTAAGACCGGCCTCACTCATAACGCAGCGCCTCGACCGGATCGAGCCGGCTGGCCCGCCAGGACGGATAGAGCGTCGCCAGGAACGAAAGTACCAGCGCCATGGCGATAACGGCGATGACTTCGTCCCCCTCGATGCGCGCCGGCAGTCGCGAGAGGAAACGGATTTCGGCGGCCCAGAGTTCAGCCCCCGTCAGGCCTTCCAGCCAGACCCGGATGAGATCGATGTTGTTGGCGAATGATATGCCGAGAATGGCGCCCAGGACCGTGCCGATGACGCCGACGCTGGCGCCTGAAATGACGAACACCCGCATCACCGCGCCGCGTGTCGCGCCCATGGTGCGCAGGATGGCGATATCGCCGCCCTTGTCCTTCACCAGCATGATCAAGCTGGAGATGATGTTGAAGGCGGCGACGATGATGATCAGCGTCAGGATCAGGAACATGACGTTGCGCTCGACCTGCAGGGCCGAGAATAAATGCGAATTCGATTGCTGCCAGTCGAAAAGCCGCAAAGGACGCGACAGGTTGTCGAGGATAGCCTCGCGTGCGGCGCCCAGATCCTCCGGATTTTCGATGAAGGTTTCGATGGCCGAAACCCGGTCGCCGGTCTTGAACAGGACCTGGGCGGCCTTGAGCGGCATGAAGACGTAACTGGAATCGTATTCGTACATGCCGACTTCGAAGGTCGCGGCGATGCGGTAGCCCTTCAACCTCGGTACCGCGCCGAACGGTCCGGCGCTGGTTTGCGGCGCCACCAGGGTAAAGCGGTCACCCGGCCCCACGCCCAACCGCATGGCGAGGCGATGACCGATGACGATGCTGTCGCGGTCCTTGTAGTTGTCGAGACTGCCGAGAATGATGTTGGAAGCGATGACCTCGCGCGCTCTCAAGTCGTCGGGCCTCATGCCACGCACGAGCGCGCCGCGGGCGCGGCCTTTGACCATCGCCATGGCCTGTCCCTCGACGATGGGCGCGGCGATCTTGATGCCCGGCGTCGCTCTAAGTTGTTTGACGAATTCGTCGTAGCCGGCCAACGGTCGGCCCGCGTCCTGGACCATGATATGGCCGTTGAGGCCGATGATGCGGCCCAACAGTTCGGCCCGGAAGCCGTTCATGACCGCCATCACGACAATCAGCGTCGCCACGCCCAAGGCGATGCCCAGCAGGGAAAACCCTGCGATAACCGAAATAAAGCCTTCTTCCTTGCGCGGCCGCAAATATCGTGCGGCAATCATCCATTCGAAAGCGCTGATCACGTCGGCTACCCCAGGAATTTTGTCAGCAGGGCTTCAGGGGATAGTTCCTGCTTGTCGCCCGTGGCGCGCGATTTCACTTCGACGATGCCGTTCTTGAGTCCGCGTGGGCCGACCACCACCTGCCAGGGCAGACCGATCAGGTCCATGTTGGCGAACTTGCCGCCGGCGCGTTCGTCGGTGTCGTCGTAAAGCACTTCGACGCCGCCGGCGGTGAGCTTGCCGTAGAGATCCTCGCAGGCCGTGTCCGTCGCCTCATCTCCGGCGCGAAGGTTGATCAGGCCGATCTTGAACGGCGCCACGGATTCCGGCCAGATGATACCGTCGTCATCATGGCTGGCTTCGATAATGCCGCCGACCAGGCGCGATACCCCAATGCCGTAGGAGCCCATGTGGACGGTGACCGTGTTGCCGTCGGCATCCTGAACTTCGGCTTTCAAGGGTTTCGAATACTTGGTGCCGAAATGGAAGATGTGCCCGACCTCGATACCACGGGTATTGACGCGCTTATCGTCCGGCACCTGGGCGGTGAATTCGCCCTCGTCGTGTTTTTCGTCCGTCGCGGCATAAAGCGACGTCCACTTGTCGACGATGGGCTGCAGGTCGTCCTCATAGTCGACGCCGGCCTCGGGTACGTCGAAGCCGAGGTAGTCGGCGTGACAGAAGACCTCCGATTCGCCGGTGTCGGCAAGAATGATGAATTCATGACTGAGATCGCCGCCGATGGGTCCGGTATCCGCCGCCATGGGAATGGCGCGCAGGCCCATGCGGTCGTAGGTCCTGAGGTAGGCGACGAACATCCGGTTGTAGGCGCGCTTGGAGGCCTCGTAATCGATGTCGAATGAATAGGCGTCCTTCATGAGGAATTCACGGCCGCGCATGATGCCGAAACGCGGGCGGACCTCGTCGCGGAACTTCCATTGAATGTGGTAGAGGTTTTTCGGCAGGTCCCGGTAGCTTCGCACGCTGTTGCGGAAGATCTCGGTGATCTGTTCCTCGTTTGTCGGCCCATACAGCATATCGCGGTCGTGGCGGTCCGTGATGCGCAGCATTTCCCGGCCATAATCGTCATAACGCCCCGATTCGCGCCACAGATCGGCGGGCTGGATGGTCGGCATCAGGACTTCCTGACAGCCCGCGGCATCCTGCTCCTCGCGGACGATTTGTTCGATCTTTTTCAAAACCTTGAAGCCCAGCGGCAGCCACGAATAAATGCCGGCGCTGGACTGGCGGATCATGCCGGCGCGCAACATCAGACGATGCGAAACGATTTGGGCCTCGCTCGGCGTTTCCTTGAGCGTCGGCATGAAGAATTTGGAGAGACGCATTTCCTACTCCGGAAGTCGATAATCAGTCGCGCGGACTTTAGAACATTTTGCGGGTAAGTCGAACACCCGGTATCAAAATTCGGGAGCGGGTTGCCTTGTTTGGCGTTATTTTTTCTTCGCCATGTGTTCGCGGCAGAGGTCGATTATCGCCATGCGCGTCTTGCGGTTGAGCCGTTTGCCGTTGAACGTGACCACGCCGTTTTTCTTCACCTTCACGGTGCCAAGGGTAAAGGCGGTGTCCTCCAGGCCTTTCGGCGCCTCGCGGCCCAATAATTCGTATATGTTCGGGGAAATGTCGAAGGTGATCTCCTCCGGCATTTTTATCTGGTTGTCGCCATCGAGATTTGCCCCGACCACTTTTTTTCCGTGCACGTCGACGCCGGGCTTGTAGTCGGCGCTTTGCGCCGCCTGACGGGCCAGGATTTTCTTGCAACTGGTGTCAGAGATAACGATTTTTTCCTCCGCCAGCGCGGACATCGAAAAAACCAAAAGAGCGATCGTGAGGAGGTGTTTCATAGCCTTATCATAGAACAATTTTC
>CAZGTM010000073.1:0-17264 GCA_964528595.1 uncultured Rhodospirillaceae bacterium | reverse complement strand
CTCTGTTGTTTCTCCGGCTCGGGCGAGCCGCTGATCAATCCTGAAATCGACAAGATGGTCCAGTACGTCACCGATGCCGGCATCAGGTCGAAGATCGGCACCAACGTCATGTTGCTGACGCCGGACATGTCGGACCGGTTGTTGAAAGCCGGTCTCTCAATCCTGAAGGTCTCGATCGACGGCGCCACTGCGGAGACGTATGAAAAAATCCGCATCGCCGCCAGTTTCCAGAAGCTGAAAGACCACCTCGAGTACTTCTGGAACAAACGCAACGAAATGGGCGCCAAGACGGAGATCCACGTCAACACGGTGATCACCACGGACAACGAACACGAAGTCGACGACGTCAAGAAAATCTTCGGTCATATCGGCGACAAGTTCGCCGCCAAGTACCCCAGCAACTTCGGCATCATGGACGAACTGTTGGACTACTCGCCCAAGGAAATGACCGTTCAGAAATGCCGCCAGTTGGTCAAACGGATGACGATCGTGCCGGACGGGCGTGCCTCGATCTGCTGCGGCGACAACCAGAACATCGGCATCATCGGCAACGTGAACGACAACACCGCGCTCGAGATCTGGAATTCCCCGCTCTACAATGAGTGGCGGGGTTATCACCGCACCGGCAGAACCGACCGCATTCCCTTGTGCAAGGATTGCGTCCGCGGCTAGGCGTCAGCGAGCGGCCTCGGCCGCCGATGGGTAAGTTTTCCCGCTCTCCAACGGTGCAATCGCCGTTGCCTCTCCCTATAATCCGGCATGCTTTTCAACTCGCCTGAATTCGTTTTTGCCTTCATCCCCATCGTCCTGGCGCTTTACTGGTTCACTCTGAAACGCAACCAGACGCTTCTCTGTGTGTTGGTTCTGGCCGCGGCATCGCTGGTTTTCTATGGCCATTGGAACCCCAAGTACCTGATCCTGTTTCTGACATCGATCGGCGGCAATTTCCTGATTTCCAGCCGCATGTACAAAGCCGATGGCGCCGCCGCAAAACGCTCGCTGCTGGTGGTCGGCATCGTTTTCAACCTCGGCCTGCTGGGATATTTCAAATACGCCACGTTCCTGGTCGAGAACGCTGCCCTGGCGCTCGACAAGTCCTGGTCGATCGAACCCATCCTGCTGCCGCTGGCCATTTCGTTTTTCACATTCCAGCAGATCGCCTATCTGGTGGACTGCCGCAAGGGCGAGGTGGCACCCCCGCCGCTCGCCAAATATTTGCTCTTCGTTTCGTTCTTTCCCCAGCTGATCGCCGGGCCCATCGTGCACCACTACGAGATGCTGCCGCAGTTCGAGGATCTTGCGAATAAACGCGACCGTTTATTCTCCTTCGTGGCGGGTGCGACGTTCTTTTTCGCCGGCCTCTTCAAGAAAGTGGTGATGGCCGACGGCATCAGCGCCTACGCCGATCCCGTTTTCGACGGCGTCGCCGGGGGCGCTGCGGTGGCCGGTCTAGACGCCTGGATTGCTACATTTGCTTTCGGCTTCCAGATCTACTTCGATTTTTCCGGCTACTCGGACATGGCCATCGGCTTGGCCCTGTTGTTCGGCGTGCGCCTGCCGCTCAATTTCAACAGCCCCTACAAAGCCACCAGCATCATCGAATTCTGGCGCTGCTGGCACATGACGCTGTCGCGTTTCCTGCGCGAACATCTCTATATCCCGCTCGGCGGCAACCGGCTGGGCACCGCGCGGCAAATGCGGAACATGATGATCGTCATGCTGTTGGGCGGGCTGTGGCACGGCGCGGGCTGGGGCTTCGTCCTGTGGGGCGGCCTTCACGGCGCCTACCTGGCGTTCAATCACGCCTGGCGGCGTCTTGCCCCGAACTTAAGCCTGCCCGCGGGCGCGGGCGGCGCGCTCACGTTCGTCGCGGTGATGATCGCCTGGGTGCCGTTCCGGGCCGAAACCTGGGACGCGACGGCAACCATGTGGCGGGCCATGGCCGGGCTCTCGGGCAGTGGCGCTGCGTCCTGGTTCGGCCTCGCGCACAATCCAATGCAAATCGGCGAGCCTGCGCTGGCACTGGTTTCCCTCGCCGTGCTGTCGGGCTTCGTCTGGCTGGTGCCGAACACGCAGAGCTGGATGCGCTATGCCGGCGCGGAGAGCGAAGCGACGGGCGCAGGATCTTGGACCTGGAGCTGGCAGCCGTCGACCTCCTGGGCGCTGTTTCACGCCGGGATTGCCGTTGCCGCCCTGGCCTTCATGATCGGCCGGCCGGAAACCCAGGAATTTCTCTATTTCCAGTTTTGACCAGAACATGGACGCAACCGTTTCATTCCCCACCCTCCGCCGGTACGCCGTCACGTACTTTTCGGTCATCGTCGGATTTGCGCTGGTTGCCGGCGTCGGATTTCAGCTCATGCTTGGCGTTTTCCTTTGGCGGTCCGGCGAGCTCGCCCCCGTTGCCGAGATCGTCCGCCAGCAGATGGCCGGCCCTACCGTTTACGGCAGCGCCATGCACGAGGACGGCTTCGATTACAAACTGGAACTGGTGGCGGCGGCAAAGCCGGCGGTCATTGCCCTCGGCTCATCGCGCGTGTTGCAATTCCGCCAGTCCTTCTTCTCAAGCGGTTTCATCAACGCCGGACGCGCCATGAACAACCCCGAGGAGGGTCTTGAGTTCATGCAGGCGTTGGCGCCCCGCCACAAGCCGAAGGTCGTCATCATCGGCGCCGATTTCTGGTGGTTCAATCCCAATTGGCGCTATGCCCACCGGCCGGTGCGCAACACGTCGCTGAATATAGCGATGCTGCATCTGGTTGAAAGCTGGGTGTGGGACGGCAAGGTGACCGTTGCCGATGTGTGGCGCGTGGCGGTGCTCGGCGAACGCGGCAACGATCTGACCCGGCGGCCCAACGTCGGGGTTGCGGCGATCAAGCGCGGCAACGGCTACCGGCCCGACGGCTCGCGCGATTACGGCCTGAGGTATTCCGGCGGCGACCCGACCTTCGACGACGCAGGCTTCGCCAATTCGTTGTCGCGCATCGACCGGGGTGATTCCCAGTTCGAGTATGCCGGACGGGCCGATCGGGAAAGAATCGCCGGTATCAACCGACTGCTGGAATACCTGACTGCCCGGGGCATGACACCCATCGTCGTCATGCCGCCCCTGGCCCGCCGCGTGCTGGACAAGATGGCGACGCGCGGCGCGGATTACGGCTACTTTGCCGACATGGGCCGCTACGCCGCATCCCTCAAAACCGAGGCCTACGATTTCACTGAACCGGAAAGTCTGGGTGCGGACGATTGCGAATTCGTCGACGGATTTCATGGCGGCGAAGTGGTCTACCAGCGCATCCTGGCCGAGATCGTCCGGCAAAATCCTCAAAGCGTCCTCGCAGCCTATGTCGACGGCGACGAACTGGGGCGTTCCATACAAGCTGCCGCAGGCCACGCCTTGACCCGGGAAAGTGCCGGGGATTACGCCCTGGCGGAGGAAGATTTCCTCAAAATCGGCTGCCGCAAATGACCGCGTCGCTATGACCGGCTGAACCGAGCGGCCGAGCGGCCGGCGATGCGGCCCAGCGTGACCGCCGTCAGAAGCCCGTTGCCCGAGAGATAACCCCAATCCGACGGGCCCGACACGCCGCGCGCCGCGCCGCCGCCGGCAAACAAGTTGGGCAGAGGTGTGCCGTCAGGCTTTAGAACCTGGGCATTTTCATCGACCACCAGCCCCCCTTGGGTGTGGAACAGCGAGCCCGTAACCCTGACGGCATAATAGGGCGGCCGCAGCGCTTCGTTGACGGTGAAATCCCGGCCGAATTCATCCGTGCCGTCGCCCGCCGCCAGTCGGGTTATAGCCTCCAGGGTTTCGCCAAGATCCGATTCCGGCAGGCTGCACGCGGCGGCGAGCTCTGCAATGCTGTCGCCGGAGCGCACAGCGCCCGCCTCGACGGCCTGGCGGAAATCCTCGAATTCCATACCCAGTTCATGCAAACGGCCGTCGAAGATGTCCCAGGCCAGTCCGTCCGGCTGGGCCATGACGCGACGGCCCTGCTCGGAGTACCCCTCGTGTTCGTTGCTGAAACGGCGGCCCGCCAGATTGACCTGGATGCCGCCCTCCATCATCAGGGCCCAGCTGATCAGAATACCGTGGGGATGGGCGACCGAGCCGTGGCCCTGGAAAGCACCGAGATCGGCGCAAGCAGCGCCCAGTTCCTCGCCCCAGAGGATGGCTTCGCCCTGGTTGCCGGTATGGCCGAAGTAGTTCGCCTTTTCCATCTCGGGAATAAACCGACGCAGCATGTCGGCATTGCCGCCGAAGCCGTTGCAGGCCAACACGAGGGCTTCGCAGCCGACCGCCTCGGTGGTCCCGTCGGGGCGTTCATACCCGAGACCGGCCACCCTGCCGTCATCAGCGGCGTAGAGGTCCGTGACACGGGCGTCGCCGACGATATCGATGCCGGCGGCGGCCGACGCCCGGCTCAACGCGCCGATCAGGTCGGCCCCGGTGCGCGATGGCGGGGCGTGCATGCGCAGGCGGCTGTGGTTGGGATAGAGGAAGCCCTCAACCAGGGTCAATTCGATGCCGTGCGTTTGCGTCAGCCAGTCGATAGCCGGGCCGGATTCGCCGCACGCCGCGCGGACCATATCGGCGTCGGTCTCGCCATGGGTTTTTGCCAGGATATCGGCGGCCATGATCTCAACGTCGTCCTCGACGCCGCGGTCCTGCTGGATACGGGTTCCGCAGGCCGGGATCATGCCTGAGGAAAGCGCCGTCGAGCCCTGCGGTACGGCGTCGCGTTCCAGAACCAAAACGTCGACGCCGGCGTCCGCCGCCGTCAACGCCGCTACCTGGCCGCAGGCCCCGGCGCCGATGACGACGACGGGAACGGTGATGTCGAAAGAGATACCCTCGGCGGATAGAACGGCCATGGATCAGGCGGCGGAGGCGCCAAATGCGGAAGCGACATCGGCGCAGCTGGAAACTTCCGCAATCGTCGCCATCGAGCCGATGGCGGCCTGGTGGGCCTCGTCGCTGAAGGCGGCGCAGCCGTCCTCCATGACGATGCAGTGGAAGTCGCGCACATGGGCGTCGCGCACTGTGGATTCGACACCGCCGTTGGTCACGATGCCGCCGAAGATCAGCGTCTCCAACCCCGCTTTGCGCAAGGCGAATTCCAGGCGGCTCATGTAGAAGGCCGAAAACGCCACCTTTTCGACCGTGAGATCGGCGGGCGCCAGTTCGTCGATCAGGGCCTGGCCGAAGCTGCCCGGCGCAAAGTCGCCCTTGCCCAGGAAGGGCCGCAGCTTTTTCAGGTGATCTGAGATGAAGGGCTCCCCGCCCTTGCCCGGCACCAGCGTGAAATGGGTCGAGACGATCCAGGCGCCGGCGGCGCGGGCGGCATCGGCGACAGCCTTGTGACGGGGGATAAGTGCGGCAATCGCCTCGCTCTTCTGTCCGGCCCGGCCGTAAGCGCCCTCCGGGTGGAGAAAATCATTCTGCATATCGACGATGACGAAGCCGGTCCGGGCCGGATCAAATTGCAACATGGCTGCTTAAACTATTCCTCGTTCACCTTGAGCCGTAGCCAGTCGCACATCTCGAATCCGATCTTCCGTTCGGCCTCGTTGTCCGAGGTTTGCAGCCGGCCCAGCCGTTCCGCCAGTTCGACGATGATCTCAAGATAATGCTCGGCGCTACGCCGTTCCACCATCAGTTCTGAACTCAACCGGCGCAATTCGGCATCGAGGTTGCCTGCTTCTGTGGCGCTTTGGCTTTGGCTCTGCGTGATCTTCTTGCTCATGTCCTCGCGCAGATAACGGATGCGAAGCAGGTTGTCGGATTCGCAAAGATCGAGCGACGGGGCAATCGTCTTGACCTCGTCAAGGTCGACCGAACCCTCGAACGTTTCGATCCCGGCGGCGCGCAGGCGGCCCGTGAGCTCCGAGCGTTTGATACCGAGCATCTTCGCAACCTGGGAAATAGCGATCTGCTGAGCCATGACTTGAGCATAGCACTGCCGGCCGGAAAGCGGCGGTAAAACCTGGACCTCGGATCGCGCCTATCAATCGCGATCCACATCGTGCCATGCTCTGGCCATGAGGGAACATTGGGTAACCATCGAGCCGAGTGGGCACCGCTTCGAGATCGACGATCGGGGCTCAGTTCTACAGGGCGGTTTGAAGTCCGGCATCGCCCTGGCCTACGGCTGTTCCAACGGCACCTGCGGCAAATGCCGGGCCCGCAGGATCAGCGGCGAGATCGAGAAGATCAGCCATTCCGATTATGTCTTCAAAGCCTCGGAAAAGGCGCAAGATTTGTTCCTCATGTGCACCCATACGCCGGCGTCCGACGAACTGGTGGTGGAGGCGTTGGAGGCCCAAAACGCCGACGAAATTTCCATGCAGTGGATCGACATCAAGGTGCGCGGGATCGACTTTCCGGTCAAAGACGTTGCCGTCGTCCGGGCCCAAACGCCGCGCAGCCAGCGCCTGCGCTTTCTGGCCGGGCAAACGGCCCGCTTGACGCTGCCGGACAAGACCGCGCGCCGGGTGTCACTGGCCAGCTGCCCGTGCGACGACCGCAATCTCGAATTCCACATCTTGCGCATCGCAGGCGAGCCCTTCTCGGAGACGCTGTTCGGGGAAAGTACCGCCATCCGGCAACTGGGCCTGGTCGGGCCGCACGGCTCCTTCACCCTACGCGAAGGCAGCTCGGGTCGGACGATATTCATCGCCGAAGATACCGGGTTCGGGCCGATCCGCAGTTTGATCGAACACGCCATGTCGCTGGACGAGGATGCCCCCATGAGCCTTTACTGGAAGACGCGCGATGCCGGCGGACACTATCTGGCCAACCTCTGCCGGGCCTGGGCCGACGCCCTCGACGATTTCCGCTTCCGGGCGAGCAGCGGCGACGAAATCGACGGGCTATTATCAGAGATCGCGGCCGATCATCCCGATCTCGGCGCCTCAACGATCTATGCCGCCGGTTC
Organism: uncultured Rhodospirillaceae bacterium; assembly: GCA_964528595.1. Classification (GTDB taxonomy): domain Bacteria; phylum Pseudomonadota; class Alphaproteobacteria; order UBA2966; family UBA2966; genus CAYFKJ01. The sequence continues at coordinate 10,326 of CAZGTM010000073.1, read as the reverse complement.
CAAAGCCATGCTGGAATCGGTAAGCCAACGGCTCACCGCGCTCGGCCTGCCGTCGGATCGGTTATTCCTGGAAGATATTTGACCGTCAAACTTCAAAGTCGACTTTGACGCCCTTGCCCTCGCCCGGAAGGCTTTGCACTTTTTCGCCACTCAGGTCGGCTTGCTGCGCCAACTCGGCAACGCTCTTTACCGTGTCGCGCGCTTGCGGAAACTGCAGTGCGACCTGGTTTAAATTCTCCGGGGATACGCCTGATGCATCCATGACAAACCTGCTTAATTAATGACCGGCTCAGGAAATCAACGCGGGGTCAATGGTCGCGGTCGTCATCGTCGGCGCAGAGCGCCTGATGATTTAGCCGCAGGCATTCGCCCATCGAACTCTGACTTTGCAACAGCAAATGCCGCAGCGCCGTCAGCAGCTTTTGGAACAACCCGCCACCCATGAAAACCTCTCGTCGAAATCGAATTTCCGCATTGCGGAGAGGTTATCTAAGCAAGTCGGCGTAACGGAAAGATTTCAATACAAGGTTAATTTGTTTCGGAAGGGTATCAGGTTTGCAGTTGGATTCTCTGAACTTTTATTCATTTTCTATTTATTTTCAATTAGTTAACTGATTTTCTCCCGGTTCAGCCCCTAGACGGTATAAAGCTTTCTGATGCCCCGAATGGCGTCCATACCGGTTAGTTCGAGGATTTCCTGCAGTCCCAGGAGGACGGCGTTGTCCTCGGGCAGCAGGGCGTATTCGCGCCACGGCGTTCCCATCACCATATCGAAACCGCGCGGAACGGCCAGCGTGAGAAAGGCGTTTTCCAATTGCAGGCGCAGATTACCCCCATCGGCGGTTTTGGCCGGAATTTGCTGGCCGATATTGGTTATGGCGCCGGTGAGGTGAACGTCCGCGAACTCGGGCTTTGCCTTGATCAGGCGCATGGCGTCCAGCGCCATTTTCGTCAGGCCCTCGGTATCGGCGGCTAGCGCACTGATCGAGGTATCGATATAGATGTCGTCGGGTGTGAAGCCGTACGGCCCGTCCAGAACCATGGCGGTTAATCGTTCCGCCACCGCAACGACATCCGCGCTCCGTTTGTTGGGCTTACCGCTGCCGTCCTCCAGACGTTCGGAGGCCATAAGAATCACCTTGAACGGCCTGATCTCGGCCAATTCCAGCATGTCCAAACGCGTTTCGGCGATGGAGTTGACCATCGGCTTCGCCCCGTTGGCCTTGTCGCTGTCATAGGTTTTAAGACAGATTTCCTGGACCTCGTAATTGGGAAAATCGAAGCACAGTGGCGTGTCGACGGCGTCCTGGATAGCCTCGATGACGGCGACCAGGAAATCCGGATCGTCCTTGGCGCGGCGGCCGCAATTGACGTCGAGATAGGCAGCGCCGGCTTCGGCCTGCTTGACGGCGATGCCTTGAATGCCCGCGAGATCGTCCGTGTCGAACATTTCCTTGGTGCTTTTGAAACCGGGATTGATGCGGTCGCCGATGACCTGGAGGCCGGGGATGGGCATGTCTGTATCCTATTCTTGCGGGGGCGATTTTCGCTTGGGCCGGGAGGGAAAGTTGATGCGCGCGCCGAACGTTTTCATGAACGTTTTCGATCCGGCCAATTCAAAGTACGCGGCGTGGCGGGCCAGATCCTCGGCCTCGGCCCGCTTGTCCGCCGACAGCAGGACCTGCCGGGCGCCTTCGCCGGCGGCGTTACCGATCTGGGCAAAGCGGGAATACGGCAGGTTTGGCAGCATGCCGATGGCGATGGCGCTTCCGACGTCGATGTAATTGCCGAAAGCGCCGGCGATGACGATGCGCTCAAGGTCCTTTTCACCAACCCCGGTTTTTTCCAGCAACTGATCGGTGGCGGCGCGGATGGCGCCTTTGGCCAACTGCACGGCGCGGACGTCATCCTGCGTTATGGTGATGTCACCGCCGTCCGCTTCACCCCCGTCCGCCAGCATGAATTCGGTCCGGCCGTCGGCGTTTCTCACCCGGTCGTGGTCCCCTTGGAGCTGGCCGCGCGCGTTGCAGATGCCCGCCGCGTGAAGTTGGGCGACGGCGTCGAGTACGCCGGAACCGCAGATACCGACGGGTGGGCCGTCGCCGATGGTCTCAAACTGCACGGTCCCGTCCTTTATGCGAACGAGCTCGATCGCGCCCTCCGCCGCCCGCATGCCGGCGCTCAAATGCCCGCCCTCGAAGGCCGGCCCGGAGGGGCACGAGACACTGGTGATGCGGTCACCCTGAATAAGCGAGATTTCCGTGTTGGTGCCGATGTCCATCACGACCACGGGCTTTTCCGAACCCGTCATGGCCGCCAGCAGCGTCGCCGCATGATCGCCGCCGACGAAGCCGGCGATATTGGGCAGGAGATGAACGTTGGCGCCCGGTGCGTACTCAAGCCCGATGTCGCGGGCCTTGATATCTTGCGCCTGGCTCAGGGCGGGCACGAAGGGCGACATGGCGAGCTGTTGGACCGGCAGGCCGAGCAGCAGGTGGTGCATCATGGTGTTGCCGGCCACCACAGCCTCGACGATCGTGCCGGGGGCGGCCTGGACTTCGGCGCAAAGCTCCCCGGCCAGCCGGTTCAAGGCCGACACCGCCAGGGTGCGCAGTTGCTCCGCGGTTTGATTGTCACGGCGGATTTTGGCGGCGTAGGCGATCAGATCGGCGCCGAAACTGGTTTGCGGGTTCTCGCAGCCTTTGCTGGCCAGCGTCGAACCGGTCCGGAGATCGACCAGGATGCCGGAGATATTCGTCGTGCCGAGGTCAATAGCCAGGCCCAGGGCCGCTTGATCCTCGGGCCCCGCCGCGATGACCTCACCTTGCAGCGAGGCAAGCCAGCCCCGCCAGCCCCAGCGACGGAGATCCGCCGCCAACCCGCGCATCAGCGCCGGGTCAAACCTGCGGCAGGCGCCTGGATGATCGGTTTCAACGGCCCGCCGCAGGCGGTCGTCGTCCGCCGCAACATCGTCAAACGTCGGCGGATCCAGCTCAAACTGTATGATCTTGACGGACGAGGCGATCTCGAAATCCGCCGCCGCCCCTTCCACATTTGTGCGCAACGGCGCCGCCGTCGAACGCGGCGGCACGAACACCGTGCAATCTCCCATCGGCCGCGCCAGGCAGGCCCGCCGCCAGCCATGCTCCAGGCGCTCTGCCGAAACAACCTCGGATTCGGCCGCCGGTACGTCCGGACGCGGCCCCTCGACGATCTGAACGAGGCACGAGGTGCACGTCCCCTGCCCGCCGCAGGACGTGGCGAGACGGATGCGGTGACGCCGAGCGCAATCGAGCAGGGTTTCATTCGGCGAGCAATCCACGGCCATCGCCATGGGCTCGAAGGCGATGCGCCAGCTATCGGCCTCGGTCGATTTCACCGTCACGCCGCCGCCAGATCCTGCCGCCGGTACCGGCATTTCTCTCGGGCCTTGCAGCTCTCGCAGTCCTTGGTGCTATCCCAACGCGGCATCGACTGGCCGAGGCCGAACACCATCGATGACGATTTGACCGGATGAAGCATCGCGCCGTCGGTGACGCCCATGCCGATTGCGGCACCCTCGGCGAGTTCGAACACCGTTCGCTGCTGAGCCAGATCGAAACCGTCATTGCCGGGAAAGAGCGCGCTGCTGGCCTCAAGCCCGTCTGCTTTTGCTTCGGCGGCGATCAAATTGGCGACCGAGGTCGACAATTCGAACAGGGCGGCAACGCCGATTTCCTCGAGCGCGTAGGCGTTCAGGACCTGGTTTTGCGCGAACAGCGCCGACACCCTGGCCTCCAACCCGCCGCCAATCGTGGCAACGGCGGCCACCAGCGCGCCCGCCCCTGCCATGACCGCGGCGGCGGCCGGCGCGTCGGTTATTTCCCCACCGCCTTCCAGCCGGATCCTGGAATCGCCGCTTTCGAGCACACCGTATGAACAGTAACTCGCGCGCGGTTCGATCAATCCGTCGCGCCGCACGAGATCGGCCATTTCCTCCAGCGTCGCCTGAAACCGTTCGCCGCCCAACGACGAGCATTGCCGGGCCGACCACTGGGCGAGTTGGTCGCGGTTAACCAGATCGGGCCAGTCGGTAACGAGCGACACGGGCCTGACCTAGTTGGCGTACTTGCGGACGGATTCCGCCATGGCGACGACGTTCGCCACCGGCGCTTCGTCCGGGATGCTGGCGGCGCCGTCCAGGATGAAGCCGCCGCCCCGCCCGACCTTGTCGATCAGGTTGCGGCAATACTCATCGACGTCGTCCGGCGTGCCGGCGATCAGCAGTGATGGCGGCACATTGCCCCGCAGGCAAACCGTGTCGCCCAGCACTTCCTTGGCACGGATCAGGTCGGTGCGTTCGAACCAGTAGATCGCCTTGCCGGCGGGAATATCGCCGATGTGTTCAAGCCGGGTGGTGCAATCGCCTTCCCACAGCAGGCAGGGGATGGCGCCTTCATCGATCAGGCGCAAAACGACCTTGCGCAAGGAGGGCCAGAAAAAGGTCATGAACTGATCGGGCGACATGAAACCGTCCAAACCCCAGTGCAGGGGAATGAAAACGATGGGGCAGCCGGTGTTGATGGTCCGTTCGGCTACGCCGGCAACCAGCAGTTCCCCGGCCTTGTCGATCGACTCGAGCAGTTTGTCCTTGTGGCGGAACATGTCGAGCATGCCGCCCTTGGAGCCCCGCATGAAATCCGCGAATTGATCGAACGGCGCCTTGCAGAAGCCCCCCATCGCCATGGGATAACCCGCCGCCACCATCTCCTGGCTGTAGGCGCCGAGCTTCCTGGCCGCCGCGTCCATCAGCTCACCGGCCTCGATCAGGCGCTTGAGCGAGGCGCGCAGTTCGGGGTGGGCAAAGCCGCGCATGCCGGAGATAAATCCCCATTCCGAGAGCGCCGGGAAGTTGGGGAAATGCTGCAGGCCTTCGAAGGCCCCGCCGATGCGGGGCAGGTATTTGCGCAGGTAAAAACCGGTGGGGTCGAAGAGATACTCGTCGTACTCGTCCGGCGTCATGAACTCCTTGTCGAGATACTGGAAGCAGACGTTTTCGTCAGTGCCGTGTCCCGGCCATTCCAGCGGCTTGTAATCCATCGCCTCCAGAGTCGGGCCGAAAGCGTAGATGCTGGGCGTAACAGCGTCGGGCTGCAGCAGGTCGACGGCCTGGCGCGTCGCGTCGATCGCCTTGTCCACATCATACATCGCCTCCTCATAGGTGATGCCGGCCATCGCCGCCGCCCAGAACCGCGTGGCGTAGGCGAACGGCACCTGGTCAACCTCCTTGAGGGCGATGGAATCATACAGACGCTTGTTGCGCGCCTCATACAGCGTCCCGGCATCCAAGGCGGCTTCGCCGTTTGCCATTAGGCCGCCTCCCCGATCCATTCCTTGCACCGCGTCACCGCCGTCATGGCGTCCAGCCCGAAGGCGTCGGCGCCGGTGTAGGTCCGCACCTGTTCGTCGACCTGGCCGCCGCCGATCATGATCTTGATGTCGTTGCGCAAGCCTGCCGCCTCGATGGCTTCGATGGTTTCCTTCATGGAATCGAAGGCCAGGGTGAGGAAACCGCTGAGGCCGACGACCTGGGGTTTGCCTTCCTCGATCGCCTTGATGAACTGATCGGGCTGAACGTCGATGCCGAGATCCACGACCTCGAAGCCGTTCACGTCGAGCATGAAGGTGACGATGTTCTTGCCGATGTCGTGCAGGTCGCCGTGGACCGTGCCGATCAGGACCCGGCCGCCGGACTTCGCCTCCTCGGTGGCGTCCTTGGAAATCAGCGGCTTCACCTTGGCGGAGATCTGTTCGAGCATGTCGCCGGCCAGGATCAGTTCCGGAACGAAATATTCGTTGGCTTCGAACTTGGCGCCGACGATGTCCATGGCATCCCGGCACATCTGCAGGATATCCTCCGGACCCATGCCCTGTTCGATGTATTCATCGGTCAGCCTCAGGGCCGTCGTTTCGTCCATGCCGGCAATCGCCGTGACCAATTCGTCCACTGTTTCGCTCACGTTCCTGCTCCTCTAACCGCGAATGCTTATCATTCATAATACCATAATTTAATTATGGATATTTTCATTTTATGGATCCAATTTGTCAATGAAATTTGCCAGATTCGGCAATTGGATGGATTTCAACTCCGGAAAATGGATCCAATAATTGAAATTGACCGGTCGCCCCCGGAACTGCCATGCTCCTCCTTTTCGGGGCATATATCGGCGAAACGGGGGTCGGCATGAAATTCCGTAGTTTGGGCACGCAAGGGTTGGAAGTCCCGGCCATCGGTTTGGGTTGCATGGTCATGCCGGGCTTCTATGCGCCGGGCGAGGAGGATCAATCCATCGCCACGCTGCACCGCGCCGCCGAGATCGGCGTCAACTTCATCGATACCTCCGACCTTTACGGCGCCGGCAAGAACGAAGAACTGGTGGGCCGCGCGCTCAAGGGGCGGCGGGGCGATTACATCATCGCCACCAAGTTCGGCAATGTGCGCAACGCCGAGGGTAAGCCCGACGTCGATGGCCGCCCCGAGTACGTTTTCCAGGCCTGTGACGCCAGCCTGCAACGGCTCGGCCTGGATGAGGTCGACCTTTATTACCAGCACCGGGTGGATCCAAAAGTGCCGATCGAGGAAACCGTCGGCGCCATGGCCGAACTGGTCAAACAGGGCAAGACCAAGTACCTCGGACTGTCGGAGGCGGCGCCCGAAACGGTGCGACGCGCCCATGCCGTTCACCCCATTTCGGCGCTGCAGACCGAATATTCGTTGTGGACCCGGGATGCCGAGGAGGACTTGTTGCCGCTGTGCGCCGAGTTGGGCATCGGCTACGTCGCCTATTCGCCACTGGGCCGGGGCATCTTCGGCGGCGGCATCACCGGCGCCGACAGCCTGAGCGAAAACGACCGGCGGCGCGACCATCCGCGCTTCCAGGGTGAGAACCTGGAGAACAACCTGAAACTGGTCGAGCCCGTGCGCCAACTGGCCGACGCCAAGGACTGTACACCGGCGCAAATCGCCCTGGCCTGGCTGCTTACGCGGGGCGACCAGATCGTGCCCATCCCGGGCACCCGCCGCTCGGATCACTTGGAGTCCAACGCCGCCGCGATGGATATCGAGATCAGCGCGGATGAGCTGGCGGCGCTGGACGCGGCTCTGCCCTCAGGCGCCGCGTCCGGCACGCGCTACCCGGCCGGGGGCATGAAGTGGCTGAAGCTCTAACCGGCTAACCCAAATCCCGTTCCAGGCGGTCCAGCGTCTGCATGGCGGGCAGGACCTGGGCGAAGCTGGCGTTGGGCTCGCGGCCTTCCTGGATGGCGGCGATGAACTCCCTGTCCTGAAGTTCGATCCCGTTCATGGAAACCGCCACGCCGGAAAGGTCGATGGCTTCTTCCCGGCCGTCATAGAGATCGTCGTAACGCGCCAGGTAGGTACCGTTGTCGCAGATGTAGCGGAAGAAGGTACCGAGCGGGCCGTCGTTGTTGAACGACAACGACAGCGTGCAGATGGCGCCCGACGGCACCTTCATGCCGATGCTCATGTCCATGGCAATGCCGAGGTCGGGGTGGATCGGCCCCTGCAGCGCCTGGGCTTCGGAGGCCGTCTCGCCCGTCTGGTACTGAAAGAGATCCACCGTGTGGCAGGCGTGGTGCCACAAGAGATGATCGGTCCAGCTTCTGGGCTGACCCAGAGCATTCATATTGGTGCGGCGGAAAAAATAGGTCTGCACATCCATCTGCTGGACCTTCAATTCACCGGACTGAATGCGGTTGTGGATCCATTGATGGCTCGGGTTGAAGCGCCGCGTATGGCCGGCCATGGCCACGAGGCCGGTTTCCTGCTGCTTGGCCACCAGGCTTTCGGAATCGGCGAGGTTGTCGGCCATGGGAATTTCGACCATGACATGCTTGCCGGCATCGAGGCATTGGAGGGCCTGGGCCGCGTGCATCTGGGTCGGCGTCGCCAGGATGACGGCGTCAACCTCAGGCAGGGCCAGACTGTCCGCCAGCTCGGTCGTGAAATGGCCGACGCCGTGTTCTTTCGCGTAGGCCTCGGTGGCGTCGGCGCGGCGGCCGACCACGGAGACGACTTCCGCGCCGTCGATAATCTTGATGGCGTCCAGGTGCTTGGTGCCGAATGCGCCGGCGCCGGCGAGACATATTTTCATACCGCTTACTCCGCTGTCGCCGGTCAGCCCGGCGGATTTTCCAAAATGATGTGCCCCACGGCGGTGTTGGACGCCGGGACATGGTAGTGACGGTGAACCTCGACGGCCTGTTCGTCCAGGGCGCCGCGCATGACGTGCCACATGACCAATTCGATGCCTTCCGAGCCGGCCTCGCGCAGGTACTCGACATGGGGAATGGCGGCGGCGGCCTTAGGCTCGTTGGCCAGTTGGTCGAGGAAGGTGCCATCGAACTCGGCATTGATCAGCCCGGCGCGTTCGGCCTGCAGCTGGTGCGACATACCGCCGGTGCCGAGGACGATGACATTGAGATCTTGGTCGAAACTTTCGACCGCCCGACGCAACGCCTTGCCCAGATTGAAGCAACGGTTGCCGGTGGGTGGCGGGTACTGCACAACGTTGACGCAGAGGGGAATGACGGGGCACGGCCATTGGTCCGGCTGACCGAACATCAACGACAGCGGCACCGTCAGACCGTGGTCGACGTCCATCTTGTTGACGATGGTGAGATCGAACTCATCGAGAATTACGGATTGGGCGATATGCCAGGCAAGTTCGGGGTGCCCCTTGACTTCCGGCACGGGGCGCGGCCCCCAGCCTTCGTCGGCGATGGGGTATTCGGCGGCGCAGCCCAGCGCGAAAGTGGGGATCAGCTCCAGCGAAAATGCGGTGGCGTGATCGTTGTAAACGACGATCAGCACGTCGGGCTTGGCCTCGGCGATCCATTGCTTGGATTTTTCGAAGCCGTCGAACAGCGGCTTCCAGTAATCGTCGCCCGTCAGGCCCTGGTCGACCGCCACGCCGATGGCGGGCACATGGGACATGGCGGCGCCGGCGCTGATTTTAGCCATCGGCCCACTCCGATCTGCTGCGGTTGCCGTCGATGGGGCGGCCGCCCTCGACCATCATTTTGCGGTAATCGTCCCGGCTCATGCCGGTCATCAATCCGGCGAGGTCTTGAAAGGTCAGACCGTCGGTCGCCGCCAGCTTGGAGGTGTAGTAGACGTTGCCGCCGAGTTTGAGCATCTCGTTCCACTCTCTGTTCAGGACCGCCTCGCGCTGCTGCGCAGACATCGGAAAGCCGTCGAGATAGCCGGCCTCGTCGGCCTTGAAGGCCTCCCGGTTGTCGGCGTGCCGCAGGGACATGCAGAACATGTTGAGGTGGTAGCCCTTGCGCGATTGTTCGGCGTCGAACACGTACGTGCCGGGAATGTCGTGATAGTCCTGTTTGCTGGTCATGGCCGGTTCCACTATCCGTCCTGTTGGTTGATCAGTTTTTCCAATATGGCGTCGGCGCGGGCCTTGTGGTCCTCCTCGCCGGGCGCCAGGCCCAACTCGCCGATGCGCTGCTGCCAATCCACCGTCGCCCGCGACATGCCGCCGTCGAGGCCCAATTCGTCCACCGTCAGCGCCACTTCGCGCATCTCGGCGGCCCGGCGCAGGCCGTGCGTCGTGACGCGTTCCATCATATAGGCCGCGCGCGCCGGCCAGTCGAATCCGGGATAGGTTTTGTCCAGGCTCTCAAGCACGACATCCTCGACGCCGGCCTGGCGCGCCGCCAGAACGCATTCCAGGACCAACGCCTCCATACCCTTGATCATGACGCTGCGCATCATCTTGATGGACGACGCGGTGCCCACATCACCTTCGGCAATCGTGGCGTTCATGTCGAGGCGCTCCATGACGTCCAACGCCGCCTCGGCGTGCGGACCGCTCAGCAACATCGGCGATTTGTGCAAGGCGGGACGGATGGGCGACATGATGGCCACGTCAACATACCGTGCGCCGGCGGCCTCGATGGCGGCAGCCGAGCGGCGCTTAGTGCCGGGCGCGCAGGAATTGCCGTCCAGGAATATGGCGTTTTGGGCGAGATGGGGAACGGCGGCCTCGGCAGCGGTTTCGGCCTGATCGGCGGTTACCAGGGAGAAGATCAGCTCGGCGCCGTCAAGCGCTTCGCCCAAGGTCGCCTTGCCGGCAACGCCCGAGGCCTCATAGTCGGTGAATTTGGCCTGCGAGACCTCGGCAGCCGGATCGTCGGTTTTGATGTCATAAGCGGCGGTCGAGAGGCCATCGCGCGCGCCCCAGCCTTCGACGATGGCCGTTGCCGCCTCGCCGAACCCGACGAAGGCCAGATCCAGCTGCCCGATGTTAGAAA
>CAZGTM010000072.1:0-18036 GCA_964528595.1 uncultured Rhodospirillaceae bacterium | reverse complement strand
GAAACGGCCGGGGTTGTTGACTATTTACTGCGCGAAGGACGTCCGCTGGACCCTGACCGGAGGCGGCGAGGGAGGCATGGCCGAATGGTACGGCAGGAAAGAAGAACGCAAGCGGCCCGGTCATCGGTAATTGGCCGAAAGTTGCCTGATCGCGGGCGGATTGTTAGTCTGAAACAGGTTCGTTTGTCGGGGGGGTGTCGGTTATGCCGCAACTATTAACGATGGTGGTCCAGCGCCTTGCGCTGGGCGTCGTGACCCTCTTCGTCGTATCTCTGATCATTTTCCTCGGCGTCGAGTTGCTGCCCGGCGATTTGACGCAAGCTATCCTCGGTCAGGCCGCGACGCCGGAGACCGTGGCGGCGTTCCGGCGTGAATTGGGCCTCGATCTACCGCCCCACACGCGCTACCTCGAATGGCTCGGCGATATCGTCCAGGGCGATCTCGGGCGCTCCCTGGCCAACAACCGGGAGATCTCCGAGCTCATCAGCGGGCGGCTCTATAACACACTGTTTCTGGCCGCCATCGCCGCCGTGATTTCGGTGCCGCTGGCGTTGACCCTGGGCGTTCTGGCCGCCCTTCATCGCAACAGCCCGTTCGACCGCATCATCAACATCGTGACCTTGACCTCGATCTCGTTCCCCGAGTTCTTCGTCGCCTACATCCTGATCCTGTTCCTTTCGGTTAACGCGGGCTGGTTCCCCAGCATTTCGAACATCAGCGATCAGTTGCCCTTCTGGGAGCGGGTCTTCCGCTGCATCCTGCCGGCGCTGACGCTGACCTTGGTCGTCGTCGCCCATATGATGCGCATGACGCGGGCCGCCATCATCAACCTGCTGGCCAGCCCCTACATCGAAATGGCGAACCTGAAAGGCCTGACGCGGTCGCGCATTATCGTGCGCCACGCCTTGCCCAATGCCCTGGCGCCGATCATCAATGTCGTCGTCATCAACCTCGCCTACCTGGTGGTCGGCGTGGTCGTCGTCGAGGTCGTCTTCGTCTATCCCGGCATGGGCCAGCTTCTGGTCGATTCGGTGACCAAGCGGGATATCCCGGTCGTCCAGTCGACGACGCTGTTCTTCGCCGGCGCTTTCGTTCTCCTCAACCTGTTAGCCGACATATTGGCCATCGTGACCAATCCGCGGCTGATGCATCCGAAGTGAGGAGATAGAGATGGCCGCCTTCTGGAAAATCTTGGCTAGCGCGCCCTGGAGCGCCCGCTTCGGGATGTTCGTTATCGCCGCTTATGTTTTTCTCGCCCTGTTCGCACCGGTCCTGACGCCCTATGGCGAATCGCAGATCGTCGGTTCGGAATTCGAACCCTGGGGCGAAGAATTCATGCTGGGCACCGACAATCTGGGCCGCGATATGCTGACGCGACTGCTGTTCGGCGGCCGCAACACCATCGGCATCGCCTTCCTGACGACCTGCCTTGCCTTCCTGGTTGGCGGCGTCGCGGGCTTCATCGCTGCGGCGCTCGGCGGCTGGGTCGATCAGGCTCTGGGCCGGCTGGTCGACGTCATGATGGCGATCCCGACGCTGATTTTCGCCCTTCTGATCCTGACTATCAGCGGCACGTCGGTTCCCGTTTTGATCATCGTCATCGCGTTGCTGGATTCGACGCGGGTATTCCGCCTCGCCCGCGCGGTTGCGATGAACATCGTCGTCATGGATTACGTCGAGGTCGCCCGCCTGCGCGGTGAGGGCTTGTGGTGGATCATCCGCCGCGAGGTCCTGCCCAACGCCATGCCGCCCCTGGTGGCGGAGTTCGGCCTGCGCTTCTGCTTCGTTTTTCTCTTCATCAGCGCGCTGAGTTTCCTCGGCCTCGGCATTCAGCCGCCGACGGCGGACTGGGGCAGCATGGTGCGCGACAACGCGACGCTGATTACGTTCGGCGACATCACGCCGCTCCTTCCGGCTGGCAGCATTGCGCTGCTGACGGTGGGCGTGAATTTTGTCGTCGATTTCTTCCTGCACAAAACAAGTGGATTGCGCGATGAGCACTAGTGCCGGCGACGACATCATTCTCACCATGCGCGGCTTGCGCATCGAGGGCCAGGCCGACGAGCAGTGGCAGGAAATCGTCCACGGCATCGATCTCGATTTGCGCCGTGGCGAAGTACTCGGCCTCATCGGCGAATCGGGCGCCGGCAAGTCGACCATCGGCCTCGCCGCCATGGGCTATGCCCGCCCCGGCTGCCGCATTTCGGGAGGCGAGATTAAGTTCGACGGCATCGACCTGATGGCCGCCGGCGAGGACACCAAGCGCCAGTTGCGCGGCGTGCGCATATCCTACGTGGCCCAGAGCGCCGCCGCCTCCTTCAATCCGGCTCATCGGCTGATCGATCAGTTCTCGGAATCCCCGGTCCAGCATGGCGTTAAGGGGAAGTCCGAGGCCGAAGCCGACGCCAAGGTCCTGTTCCGCAAACTGAAGCTGCCGTACCCCGACACGATCGGCAACCGCTATCCCCACCAGGTATCGGGCGGCCAGTTGCAGCGCGCCATGACGGCCATGGCGATGTCCTGCCGGCCCGATCTGATCGTGTTCGACGAACCGACTACGGCGCTCGACGTGACGACTCAGATCGAGGTCCTGGCCGCGATCAAGGACGTCGTGAGGGAGTTCAACACCGCCGCCATCTACATCACCCACGATCTGGCGGTGGTGGCGCAGATGGCCGACCGCATCATGGTGCTGCGCTGGGGGGACCTGATTGAGGAAGGCAACGCCCGCGACATGCTGGCCAATCCTCAAGATCCCTACACGCGCGATCTGTTGGCCGTGCGGACCTTCGCCAAGGACGATATCGATCTCACTGCCGTGGAAACGCCGCTTTTGAAGGTCGAAGGCGTGAGCGCCAGTTACGGCGGCGGGGTCAAGGTTCTACAGGACGTCAGCGTCGACATACACCGCGGCCGCACGGTGGCCGTTGTGGGCGAATCGGGTAGCGGCAAAAGCACGCTGGCCCGCGCCATCACCGGCCTGTTGCCGCCCGAAGCCGGCCGCGTGATGTACGAGGGCGAGCCCATGCCGGCGGCGCTGGAGCAACGCAACCGCGAACAGCTTCGCCGTATGCAGATGATCTATCAGATGCCCGACACGGCGCTGAACCCGCGCCAGCGTATCCGCGAGATCATCGGCCGGCCGCTCAGCTTCTACCTTGGGCTTTCCGGCAGCGAGCAGGAAGACCGCATCAAAAGCCTCTTGGAGATGATCGAGCTTGAACCGGCAGACTACATCGACCGCTTCCCGGGCGAGCTCTCGGGCGGCCAGAAGCAACGCATCTGCATCGCCCGGGCGCTTGCGGCGGAACCCGACCTGATCATCTGCGACGAGGTCACCTCGGCGCTCGACCAGTTGGTGGCCGAGGAAATCCTCAAATTGCTGCAGCGTCTGCAGGACGACGTCAACGTCTCCTACATGTTCATCACCCACGATCTCGCCACCGTCAAAGCCATTGCCGACGAGATTGTCGTGATGCTGCAAGGCCGGGTGGTCGAGCAGGGGCCGAAGGAAGAAGTGCTGACGCCGCCGCACCACGAATATACCGACCTCTTGTTGTCGTCGGTGCCTGAAATGGACCCGGACTGGCTGGACCGCCTTCTGGTTCAGCGCGGCGATGCGAAATCGGACGGCGTCCCGGTTGACTGAGCGTCCGGCCGATACCAAAAGCCAATTTTGGGATGAGCGTTTCGAACGTGATGGCTATCTGTTCGGCAAAGCGCCCAACGACTTCCTGAAATCCCAGGCCCATCTGTTCGCGCCGGGGCAAAGCGTTTTATCCATTGCCGACGGGGAAGGGCGCAACAGCGTGTTTCTCGCCGGCCTGGGGGCGCGGGTAACGGCGCTGGAGTATTCCCCCGTCGCGCTGGAGAAAGCGCGCCTTCTGGCGGACGAGCGCGGCGTCAGCGTGGACCACGTTGAACAGGACGTCCTCGATTGGCGGCCCGAGGCGGATCAATACGACGTTGTGGTCGCCATTTTTATACAATTTGCGCCGCCGGCGGATCGGACGGTTTTGTTTGAGAACATGAAGCGGGCGGTGAAGCCGGGCGGATTGCTGGTGATGGAGGGCTACCGGCCCGAACAGATCGACAACGGTACCGGCGGCCCGCCCAGCGCCGAGAACATGTACACCCGCAAACTCCTGGAGGGCGCGTTCGCCGACTTCGACATCGAACTGCTGAACGACTACGACAAAGTCATCGAGGAAGGCAACGGCCACGCCGGTATTTCCGCCCTGATCGATCTCGTTGCGCGGAAGCCGGCTTAAAAAGAGAATTCGGGGGACGATAAATAGCGGCGAAGCGCTTCGACCGTTTCCACGATGACATCCGCCCCCGCCGTCTCCAATTCCTCGCGGCTGCCGTAACCATAAAGTACGCCGACCGCCTTTAGGCCGTTGTTGCGGGCGCCGATCACGTCGTGGCTGCGGTCGCCGATCATGATGCTATGGCGGGGATCGGCGCCGCTTTCGGATAGGGCGAATTCGAGAAGATCCGATTTGTCGGAACGCGTGCCGTCGAGTTCGGAGCCGAACACGGTCTCGAAGTACCCGTCCAAATCAAAGTGCCGGATGATGCGCTCGGCGTAGACTGCAGGCTTGCTGGTAGCGACATGGAGCCGGCAATCCGAAGCTTTCAAGTCGCGAAGACACGCCTCGATTCCGAGATAAACCCGGTTCTCGAATAAGCCTGTTTCCGCGAAACGTTCCCGGTAGAGCGTCAATGCGGCGACAGCCAACTTTTCGTCTCCAAGAATCTGCTCGAAACTGGCTTGGAGCGGCGGACCAATGCACCAGGTTAGCTCGTCGGCCGGCGGCGGCTCATGTCCCATCTCCTTCAGCGCAAACCGGATAGACTTCGTTATGCCCGGCTTGGGATCCGTGAGGGTTCCGTCCAGGTCGAAAAATATCGTTCCCGCCCCGGTCATGCGCCCAAACCCAGATGGCGGGCGGCGACGGCGAGCGATGCGACGGCCAGGGAGGCGAGCAGCGTGAACGGCGGGTTCCAGCGCCAGGCCACCGTGAAGTTGTTCTCCCCGGCAATGCGCGAGAGATAGAGGATCGTGCCCGATACCGGCGATACGTTGACGCTGATGCCCCACATCGCCATCAACACCAGGACCATCACCAAAGGCGAAATACCGAGTAGCTCGGGCGGCAGGAGCTGGCTGACCAGGACGACGAGAACGACGGGATGGATCGTGAGGAAGCTGCAAAAAACGATACCGAAAACGAGCAGAAATATGTTGCCGTCATAACCGAGATTGAGCGCGGCCAAGGCCTCGGCAATGGTGGCCGGATCGATCGCCGACGACAGCCCCGCGCCCAGCATATTGGCGCCCGCGAAGACCAGAATTTCACCCCTGAGATCGGCCAGGGCCTTGGTCGTGCGCCGGGCGAACCCCAGACCGTGGTCGAGGCGCTGCCCCGCCTCCGCCAGGCTCGCCCGCCAGACGAACGCCAGGGGCGGTGCGACGACCGCCAGGGCAACTGGGATAGATACGCCATAGCTCTCGACGATCGTAATCGATCCGGCGAACAGGACGCCGAGGATGCCAATGGATCTCAGCCAGTCGGAGCGGCTCACGGTACTTGGGGAGGAAGAGCTTCCATCCGTTCTCGCGGTCTTCTTTGCGAGCCGGTCGAGCAGCCAGCTCAGGTAGGTGAGGAGGATGGCCAGGACGATGCCGTAGGGCGCCATGTCCAGCCAGGCGACCTCGGGCCAGGCCGTCAGGATCACGGCGGCGCCGACGTAGAACGGCGACCAGCAGGTGCCGGCGGCGAACCCTTGGGCCATGGCGCGGCCCAGCCGCCGGCGCAGCCGATCGTTTTCCTGATTGCTCACCATGCCGGCCAGCAACGACAGTCCGGCGATGTTGAAGCCCACGCCCAGCAGATGCGCCGCGCCGCCGAGGTAGGCGAAGCGGCGGCCCGGCGTCTGCGTCATGACCATCTGCCGGATCGACCTGAGCGAGGGGCTTTCCGTCGCCGGGACCTGCAGCCAGGCGACGGCGCCGAATATGACGAGAAATTTCTGGGTTTGGTCTATCCCCTGCCAGAAACTCTGCCAAAGCTGCCCGGAGCTTGCGGCGGCGGCGAGTCCGACGGCGATCAGGATGGAGCCGACGAAGCGGGGGATGGGCAGGGTGCGCCGGAATTCCAGCAGGATAAAAAGCACCATGCCGCCGTTGGCGATATGCCGGACGTACTCATTCGGCGCGAAGGCGTTGATCAACACGGCGACAAAGCTTGTCGCATAGACCAGCGAAGACAGCGGCCATGCGCCTTCGGCTGCGCCTGACGCAGCGGTTTCCCGGCGATCCGTCATGCCGGGCGCGTCAGATCGCGTCAAAGGCCGCCCGGAGACCGGCCAATCCCTCCTGCTGGGCTGTCCATTGGCGGCCGCCGATCAGGCCGCCGTCAACCACGATGTCGCGGGCATTGATAAACACAGAGTCGTCGCTGGCCAGGAACACGGCGGTCCGGGCGATATCCTCCGGCAGGCCGGCGCGCTTGACCGGCTGCATGTTGGCGAAGGCCTGCTTCATGGCCTCGGCCGTGCCTTCGGCCTGTTCCTCCGGCAGACCCAGCGCCTTGCCGAAAATGCCGGTGGCGATGGCGCCGGGCGATATGGAATTGACCCGCACCCCACTTTCCCCGAGTTCCATGCCGATGCAGCGGCTGAGATGAATGACCGCCGCCTTGGCGGCGGCGTAGGTGGACGACGAGGACCAGCCAGCCTGATGGCCGCCGACGCTGCCGTTGTTGATGATCGAGCCGGTACCTTGCGCTTTCATGATGGGGGCGGCGTGTTTCATGCACTGGGCGACGCTGGCGACAAGCACATTCATGGCGGCGTGATAAGCCGCCATGTCGAGATCGACGATGGAGCCTGTCGGCGCCGGGCCGCCGGCGTTATTGAACATCGCGTCGATGCGGCCATGGCGGTCGGCGACTCCCTTAACGAGGCTTTCGACATCGGCCTCGACGGTGACGTCGGTGCGCACGAACTCGACCCCCTGGCCGACGTCCTCGGCGACCTGGCGTCCACGTTCCTCGCGCCGGCCGCAAAACACCACGGTGGCGCCTTCCGCGGCAAACACTTCGACTGTCTTGGCGCCGATGCCGCTGGTGCCGCCGGTAACGATCGCGACCTTTCCCTCAAGCCGTCCCATAGTTCTCACTCCCCATACAATATTCCGGACGTGAGATTAGCACGGCATAACGGTTTGGCGTCCCTTACATCGAGGGCGGCAGGGTCGACAACAGGCGGCGTACGACGTCGTGGATCATCGAGGGTGTGATGTCAGCGTCGTTGATGAAGCCGCCGGCATTAACGGAATCGATGACCAGGCCCACCGGCGACAGGGGCAGGCCGCCGCCCGAACGGCTGACGGCATGGTGCGCGCGCCACAAGACGTCTGTTTCGGACACGCCCGTCAGTTCGAGTTCGAGGCCGATGCGTCGGCTCGACCAGGCCAGCAGATAGGTTTCGCTGGCCTCGGTGAAGCGCCAGGTTAGGAACGACCGGCAGTTCTGGGCGCGGGCGAAGGCGCGGCGGTCGGCCGGATGGTTCAGATCGACGGCCTGCCGCCTGACCAGGCGGTCGCGCTTGGCGCCTGAAATGACCCGGTTCATCTTTATCGACAGGTGGGCGGCCAGGGCGCGGTCGACCTCGCCGGCCAAAACCGATCTGGTATGGCGCTGACCGGCCGCCGAGATCACGGTGCAGCCCGGCGGGTTTGAGCGGTAAGCGGGATCGAGGGCGTAGGTGACGGTTCGCTGAGGCGGCGTTTGAGCGGCTGTTTCAGCGCCGGAAGCAGCCCCCTGCGTGATGTCATGGACCGCAGCGTTCATATCGACACGGCGTTCGACAACCGGTCCGGTGGTCATACAGCCCGAAATCAGGACGGACAGAGTGACACAAATGAGGGCCGGTTTCAGAGCGCTCGTCATGACGTGCCGCCTCGGCAATGGGCGGCTGCGCCGAGGTCGATGGCGCCGCGCGTGGTCTGCCCGTCGATATCGATCCCGGAAACCAGGACACGGCGGTTGCGCACCTCATAGCGGGCGCGGATCGACGACGCCTGGCCGTAGCTTGCTCCCGCCAGGTTTCGGATGCCGCCCAGCAGCAGGGCGTCGACCCGGCGGGGGAAGATGTGGACCAGGTCGCCCCGGCGGCCATGACGGGCCCGGATGGCCGCTTCGGCGCGCCGTTCGCTCTCGGGCAGGACGCCGCTGGTGTGGCGCACGAAGCCGCTGTAAAGATCGAGGTTGGGCCGCCAGATCTGACCGCGGCGTCCCTGATCGGCATAAAGCCGGCCCTGGCCGTCCATCAGGGCCAATTCCATGCCGTAGCAGCGCTGCAGTAAACGGGTGAGATGCCGGCGGCTGCCGCGCCGGGACGGCCAAGCGATTTCGATGGCGGGGCCTTTGCCGTGTTCGAGCACGCGCAACAGAACACGGCCCTTGGCGGCGGCGTGGACGCCGGGATGGGAGACGGGTTCCGGCTTTGACCCGGGTGCGGATTTTGCCGTGGGGGCGGTTTTAACCGGTGCGGCAGTTTGGGGCTTCACCGTCTTCGGTAAATTCCTTCGCGGCTTGGGCGTTAAGGGTGTGAGTGAAACCTGCCGGGAGGCTGAGGACGGCTCGGGTGTCAGCGGCTTCAGGGTGACCGGCGGAGGCGCCTTCAACGGCGGTGGCGTTTTACGCAGCGATTCGATCTTGGGTTCGACCGCCGGCTTCTTTTGAGCAGGTGAATGCGCTGCCGTTTTGACCGGCGGTTGCGGCGGCGGCGGCAGGTAGATTGTGGCCGGACTGACCGGCGCCGCTTTCGGCTTGGATGCTTCGGCTTTTATCGGCCCGACCGGCGGGGTGGGCGGCTCCTTCCGCGTTTGCACCGCCTCGATGCCGATCATGCGGCTGGCCAATAGGCCGGCCAGCAACAACGTCAAACCGAGTGACGCTCTACCATGCCAGGACCGCAACACTTCGAATTCCCCTATTGCCGGACGGAACCCAGGAAGCGCAGTTCCATGTCCTCGGCCAGGCGCATCAGCTCACGCTTGCGGTCGGCGGCCGACATGAAGGTCGGTTTGGCTGCGGCTTCCGGCGCTTCACCGAGAACTTCGGCACGGCGCTGGGCGACAGCCGGATCGACGGCCTGCTTCGATTTGGCGGCCGGCGGCACGACCGGCGGCAGGGGCGGCACCTCGGGAGCCCGGGTGACGGCGACTTCCTGGCCGGCCGGCGCCGGGGCGCGGCGGACCTGTTTGGCCTGCGGCTCAGGGGAGGGCGCCGGTTCCTCGGCAATCATTTCAGGTTCCGTCGCAGGGGCCGGCGGCTCTTCGACCGGCAGGATCGGATCCAGGGGTTGAGAGATACCGGGCGTGGCAACCGATTTGGCGGCCTCGACGGCGGATTTTACGCCTTGCTCCAAGGCGGCGGAAATATCGGCGGTTTGCCGGTTCCGGTCGCCGCCCATCAGCAGGTAAGCAAGGGCGACCGCGACGACGGCATTGAACAACAGAAATTTCATGACGTTTCTCCATGGCTGAGTAGCGCAAGGCTGCGTTGGCGCGAGGCGTAGACGGCGTTGGTGACCAGCAGCAGGGCCCGCAGCGCGGCCGCCGTCGGCAAGCCGATGACTGTCGTCATGAAGGCCATGCTGAAGTGTCCGGTAAGGCCTTGAATAACGGCGTTGACGGTATCGCTGGTGAGTTCCTGGTCGGCCAGGCTGCCGATGCCCAGACTGATGCCCAGCAGCGTGTAGGTGAGGGCCAGTGTGGCGACGCCGCTCGAGGCGTGCATGCCGGCTTCCAGCCAGGGGCGGTATTTTGGGGCATCCGTTTTGTGCTGATGCATGCGCACCCAGCAGAACAGCGCGGCGGCGATCAGGGCGGTGAACAGGACCGTGAAGGTCGGCCCGAAGACGCGTTCGGCCCAGGCGGCAATTTCCGCGGTATCGAAGGGACCGGCCGCGCTGGCCACGGCCAGGGCGATGACCACACCGCCCAGAACGTAACTTGTGGTGCGCAGTCCGGCGTCGAGCATCGAGCCGGAACCCGACTTGGCGGCGGCCATGCTACTGCGCTCCAACCCGGGTGCTGAGCAGCGCCTGGGTCGTCAGGCCCATGGCGTCGAACCAATTGTCGAGCACCAGCATCTGTTTTTCGCTGGCGGCATGCACCAGGAAGGTCAGATCGTAATTGGCGAACGCTTTGCGGATGGCGGGGGTATTGCGTCCCGTCAGTTTGTCGTCGCGCAGGACGATCCGCTCGAGGTCCACCAGGCGACGGCGCGAGGTGGTGGCCTTAGCAAAACGTTCGTCCGGCGTGAGATCTGCATGCAACAGCGTCTCCAGGATCATGGCGCGTTCGCGTTCGAGGTTCTCGACGCTGCCGGCCAGGACCGGCGTGGCCGTAAGAACGCTGGCGGCGACGGCGGCGGCGATGACGGCGGCCCTGGGGCGGCCAAGGGTTTTGGTGAATGACATAAGCGGTCTCCTTCCGGATTTCGGCTAGTTGTTGATGAAGATGTTGACGACGTTGGTCAGGTCCACGGGCTCGGTGACGTCGGCGTCGGCCAGATCGGCATCGGCGATGTCCTCGGCCAGCACCATGGCGTCGAGCGCCACGATCTTGGCCATGTAGCCCAGGATCTGTTCCTCCTGGTCGATCAGCGCCAACTTGGATTCGGCGTTGGCGATCATGCGGCGGATGTATTCCGGCTTGGAGATGTTCTCGCCGTCCAAATCCGCTTCGGCGTTCATCGGGTGGCTCTGGATGGCGCTGACCAGGGCCTGGATGGACTGCAGGTTCTTACCGTATTCCTTCGCGTACTTGGTTTGCGGCGCGGCATCGTCGGCGAAGAGGGCCATGTCGACCTTGGAGGCGGTGGCCTCGAAACGCGAGCGGGCGCTTTCCTGCTTGGCGGCGAGATCGCGGCGGGATTTGCTCAATCCCCCGGACTTGCGGTTGATGCGCTTGAGCAAGCGGTCCAATAGCTTGTGGCGCGTCGCGATCTGCTTGCGCTGCAGATCCTGTTTGTCGCCCATCAAATCGATGTAGGCGCGTTTCTCGGCCATCAGCTGGTGCTTGAGTTCCACCTGGACTTCGCCGTCGGCTTGTTCGATCGCCGACTGGAGATCGGACAGCGTCTGGGTTTTCAGCGCGATTTCACTCTCGATGTCCTTGATCGCCTGACCCAGGGCCGAGCGGGCGAAATCACGGTCGAGCGATTTCTTCAGGTAGTTGGCCGGCAGTTTGACCAGCCGTTCGCTGACCTGGGGCCGCCAGGTCGGGGCGGCGTTTTCGGTGGCGGCATTGACCGGCATGGCGGTAGCGATCAGGGCGATGGCGGCGGCGCCAAGCAACAGGCGGGTCCGGCGTGGGATGGTGGGGCTGTACATCACGACATTCTCCTACATGTGTTTCCAGTAGCGCATGCGGCGGACTTCGCCCTTCACGGCGCTGGAGACATTGGCGATGGAGTACGCGCCGGCGGCGGATTTCTCAGCCAGACCGAGCATCATTTCCATGGTTTCGGTGAACGACGAGCCGTCCGGGTAGAACAGGTCCTTGCCGCCGAAGGCCGTCTTGAAGTGGTCGAGATTGCGCCGCGCCGCGGCGACGTCGCCGCCCTTGAGGTAATTTTGCACGCTGACGGCATAGGACTTCATACGCTCGTCGGGCGCGACGGTATCGGCGTTGTCGAGATTTGCCTCGCAGGCCTCCAACGCCTTGGCGCTGGCGATGTAGCGGGCGGCGCTGGCCGACTTGCGGGCCTGGGCGTCAAGCAGGATCGCCTCCTCGTGGCAAGCCCGCCAAGCGCGGCCCTCGGCGATTTCGGTGCTCCGCTTGTAGCGGTTGCCGATGCCCTCGTGGCTGAGTGTCGTACCGATCAAATTGGTCTGGCAGGCGGAAAGCGCCGCCAGTGCGAGGGTCACGGCGGCTAGGCGCTTGGCCGTGGCGGAAATGGTGTGTTTCTTGGTCATGGTCATAACCTCGTTTGAAATCGATAACGGGGTTATGGAGGGACCAGAGCGGTTTTTTCGCCGATCTCGGATGAAGGGGGGCTTTTTTGGCGATTTTCCTTTAAAACCAGAGCTCTAGTTGTCGAACACGAGGGGTCGCGGCCATGAAAACCGTTCTTTGCTATGGCGATTCAAACACTTGGGGCGCAAAACCCATCAAAACGCTGGGCGACATCCAGCGCTACGATGGTGGCGCCAGATGGCCCGGCGTCCTGCGGCGGCAACTGGGGGAAGAATTCCTGGTGATCGAGGAGGGCCTGAACGCCAGAACGACAGTGCATGACGATCCTATCGACGGCGACCACAAGAACGGTAAATCCTATTTGACGCCGTGTCTTGAGACCCATGTTCCGCTTGATCTGGTCATCATCATGCTGGGCACTAACGACCTCAAAAGCCGGTTCTCAAAGTCTGCCTACGACATCGCCAGCGGCCTTAAGCCGTTGCTTGAAATCGTTGCCTCGATCGCGCCGAAGAACGGCGGAACCGCGCCGCAAACGCTGGTGATGACACCGCCGCCCTTGGGCCGACTGAGTCTGCTGGCCGACATGTTCAGGGACGGCCGCAAGAAGTCACGCCAGTTCGGCGAACACTACCAGGCCGTTGCCGAACTCTACGACAGCCATTACCTCGATGCCGGACAACTCATTTCGTCGAGCGATATCGACGGTATTCATTTCGAACATGATCAACACGAAATTCTCGGCCGCACCGTCGCCCGGAAGGTTCAGCAAATTTTCGCCGACGACTGAATTTTAGGGCACCACGCGGTGCCGGATCAGGTTGGTTTCCGAGTTGGCCTCGGTCAGGCGGTCCGGACCGGCGGTGAAGCTGATTTCGTATTCCAATGGACGCGGCAGCC
Organism: uncultured Rhodospirillaceae bacterium; assembly: GCA_964528595.1. Taxonomy (GTDB): domain Bacteria; phylum Pseudomonadota; class Alphaproteobacteria; order UBA2966; family UBA2966; genus CAYFKJ01. Next base: position 5,138 of record CAZGTM010000072.1, on the reverse strand, counting down.
TTTTCGGCACAAAAAACCTCCAGGACAGGCGGCCTGAGAAAGCCTTGTCTCCACCGAAGGCAGAGGGCAGGGTGCCGTTCTTGATCAGCCGGCCCCGCGTCGCCTTGAGTGACACCTTGGCGTAGGCCTCGTGATCCCCGGCATCAACGCCGATTTCAAGGCCGCAAAGACCCGGTAGTTTGCTATCGGCGTAGACGCCGTCGATGCGTTCCACGACGGCGGTGATTGCCTTGGCCTTGCCGAACTGGATCGCTGCGCAGGATATTCCCGCAGGCGCTCTGAGTTCGATGATTTCAATGACCGGCGGGCGGAACGGCGGCGGTTCGATTTTTGGCGGATCCGGCTTGGCTGCCGGCGGGGGGGCTTCCGCCGGCGTTTGCGAAGGCGCCGCGGCCGCCGTCTTAGGCGGAGACTTGGCGGTGGGCGGCGGCGGAGTGATTTGTTGCATTTTATCGACGACCACGACGGCGACGCCCGCCACCACAACGCCGGAAAGCAGCAGGGCGAGCCACAATCGCGACCGGGAACTTGGTTGCCCGGCACTGGTCGCGGCAGCGCCTGTCCGATCGGCCGGCGGGGCCGTTGATATGCCGATCTCCGCCAAAATCTCGGTGGCTGCGGTGATGCCGGTGTAAGTGAGTCCACCGGCCGACTCCGTCGCCGCTTCCTGGTTGTCCGCGGGCAGGAATATCCGCAGCTCGATGTCGCTTGCGGCGAGCTCGCCAAATAGCGCTTCGGATGCCCGGAATTTTTCCGGCACATGCCCAACGCCGCCGATCTTCAAATCGTTGTCCAAAGCCCCGGTTATCCAGAGCGCCGCCTCGCACGGTTCATCGGGGCCCGCCAGTCGGCCGACGGCGGCCAGGGCGTGGGCCACAAAAATGCCGGCCTGCCAGCTTTCACCGTCCGCGATGGGGGCCGAAACGTCGAGCCGGAAGGCGCCTGGATCGAAGGGGCCGAACTCGCGCTCGATCACACCCGACGGTGGCCGGACAAAGGAATCGTAAGCGCCGCTGATGGGCAATACCCGGGTTGTCCGTCCGACACAGACGGCGGATTGGGCCGCCGGTTCCCGCGTTATGCGTTCGACCTGAACCGGTCCATCGGTGGTCGGAATGTAAACGCGGACTTTGCTCAACGCAGAAAGACCTCGGCGGCGTGATCCTTCAGGCTCTCCAAAACCGGCGCGTCCGCGTCCAACAAAACCTGGACGACGCCGTCACGGCCTTCAGGCAGGGCGAGTGTATCGCTGCGTCCTTCGGCATTGAAGGTAAAAAGCATGGTGGGGAAGGGTGCCTCGCGGTCCACCAATTCGATGATGACGTAGGCCTGGTCGGGTTCGGCGCGGGAGGGTTCGATGCGGATGCGGCAGCCGGCGCTTTCCCGCGAGGTCAGTTCACCGCTGCTGGCGGCGGCCACCTCGGGAAGATGATTAAAGGCGGTTTTGGCCAACAGCGCACGCAGGTCCGCACGGAGGTTTTCGTCTTCCGCCAGGGCCCGGGTCAACTCGCCATCCTCGATATCGCCGCTTCCCGTCGCATAGGCATGCAGCCGGCCAAAGCTGATGACGGGCCTGAAGTCCCGATCCGCGACACCCCGGATGACCTGCCGGACGGTATCCTCGCTTTCGAACAGCTGCCTGGCATTATCGAGATTTGCGCCCTCGTTCAGATTTATGCGTATCGTCATGGCGCTCCTCCATAGAGCACAGAAAATTGTTTGCTGAAAAGGGCCCGGTCGGCCTGAAAGATTTCCGCCAGGCCGGGTGCTTCCAACTCGTAGTTTTCAAGGATGGCGAGGTAGGCGGCGAGATGGTCGCGACCATGTACAAGGGCCTCGGCCCCGATACTGAAGCCCTCGCGGATGTCAGGATCGTCAAGATCCGCTTCGTTGAACCCCTTGCGGCTGATGTTGTTGAATGCGGCGCGGGCTTCGGCCCGAACATCCGGTAAATCATTGGCGACGGAAACCTGTCGGCCGAACAGCGGAACGATATTCGTGGCCTCATCGGCCTCCTGATTGTCGGCCGGAGCGACGGCGACGACGGCCTGATCCGACGAGAGGACGTGAAGCGCCGCCTTTTGCACCTGGGCGAGTTGGTCGTCCGACTGCCGGTAACGCGCCATTCTGTCGGCATAGTTTTCAACCTCGGCGCAGGCCACAAGATCGGTGATCGCCGGGGGCTTCTGGCCCCGGCGCAGAGCCTGGGTGACGCGCCCCTGCGCCATACCGAAAATATCGGCCCGCAACACCGTCAGAGGCAATTCGCCCGCCAACGGACCGTAGTCCATCAACGTGTCGAGAGCCTCCCGTTCGACTTTATTGAGAAATTTAATGGCGTCGGCCGGCGGCAGATCCAGAGCGGTGAACGGATCGGTCCATTCACCCCCCATGGTATCGGCCAGCTCCTCGCCGTAAATCGAACCCGGATCAACCTCGCCGGCCTCCCGGTCGGATCCGATGGACGTGGCGTACTGGATCGCCTGCTGGTCCGACGTCGATTCAAGCGCGCGCAGCAGATCGACAAAAGCCCCCGCCACCGTTTTGAAGGCACGGAAATCTCCCGAGTGTTCGGCTTCCGGCGTATGCTTCAGCCAAAAGTCCAGCAAGGCCTCATCGTCAATTGTAATCGCGCCCGAGCCGTTGGGTTGGCCCATTGATGCCGCCCGGAATTTGAGAAAGGTAACGATGGCATCGAATTTGTCGCCCGCCTGCGCACTGGTCAGGTTTTCCCGCAGGTAAGCGTAGATCAGGCGGTTGATGGCGTTGGCGGCATCGCCTACGGCGGTGAGGCTGCCGGCGCGCTTCAACATGTCCTGGAAGATGCCGTCTATCTCGCGGTATCCGACCATGGTGAGGACGGTTTCCAGCAAGGCCGCCAATAGCGGCATGCGGCCATATCGGATGTTGAAAAAGCCGTCGTCGTAACGAATGGATACGCCTTCGGCGTCTGCTTCAATACCGGGACGGCGCCAACCGCCGTTATCCAACGCCTCGAATAGGTAGCCGCGGAAGGCGCTGGGCCGGGCCGCATCGACGCCATAGAAGAAGCTCTCCCAGCGGTCGCGGCCCGAGCCGCAGGCATCGGCGGCGTTGATCAGGTGGCATAATTGGAGGGCGGGTTTGGCATAGGTCCGGCAGACGATTGACCGGGCGAGGTCACGGTACGTCTTCGGCGCGTAGCGCGGCTCGCCGTCAGCGGCGGTCGCTTCCGCGACGTTTGCCAGCAGGGCGGTCAATTCCGGGCTCTTTCCGGCTTCCAGGACTCGCCCGGTCGCCTCGACGATTTCCATACCACACCATTCGGCCGCGTCGTGCGCCGCCACATTTCCCTGCGATAGTGCCGCTGCCAGCGCCGCACTTTGTTCACGTAGCCCCGGGTCGCCGGCATGACGCGCGCGTTCGGCAGATCGCCGACCCGGGAGCCGCCATTGTAATACGAGAGCGCCAAGTCCGTCCGCCCCCGGTAGCGCAACAATAACCGTTTCAGGAAGTGAATGCCCAGCCGGATGTTGATCCTCGGACGCCAGAGCAGATCCGCTTCAATGCCGTATTCGTCCAGCGCCGTGGCCGGCATGATCTGCATCACGCCGCGGGCGCCCTTGTGGCTTTCGACCATTGGGTTGAAATCCGATTCGACGCGGGCAACGGCCAGCGCTAGGGCTGGGGGAAAGTTCATTTTGCGGGCCTCGACGATAACCAGCTCCTGAATAGCGCGTTGATCGGCCACCGCGACAGTGTTCCGGGAGGCGGCTGCGCCTGCCTGTTGGACCGACGCAGCCAGAAAACCGGCTATGACCAGGATCCGGAGTTTCATGACGCCTTAGCCTTCGTCCGGGGTGGCGGGAGACGTGAAGTCATCCAATGTGCCCTTGATGGCCCGGCGGCGTTGTTCGATGGGCATCTTGGAGAAGTCATCCATGCGCCGGCGGTTCGGTGTCCAGCGGCGGGCGCGGGGCGTGTGCTTCTTGATCCGGCGCTTGACGTTCTTCCAGGTTACGCGCGCCTGTTCGTTGGCCTGCACATCGGCAACGTGGGCGTCGTATTCGCGTTCGGTGCTGATCATCCGGGCGGGGGGCGAGGCGTCGGCGAGCCGTTGTTCGTGGGGGCGCCAGCGTTCGACGCGGGTGCCGTTGCCGCGTTGGCGGAGGCCGTTGAAGCTGTTTTCTCGATCGACCAGAGCCAGCCAGACCCGCCTTTGACCGGCATAGCGGCGTTCCCAGCGCAGCACGGCGTCGACGTACTTGCGTGTCCATGGTAGGACCCGGGCGCGGCCCGGTTTGCCGACCCTGGAACCGCCATTGTAGTACGATAGCGCCAGTTCCCAGTCGCCGTCATAACGGTCGATCAGGCGCTCAAGAAAATCGATCCCGAGCCGGACGTTTAGGCGCGGTTCCCACAGTTCGTCGGCCTCGACGCCCCACTCATCGGCGGCGGTCTTGGGCATGATCTGCATGACGCCGCGGGCGCCTTTTGAACTCAAGGCGTTGGCCTGGAAATCGGATTCGACCTTGGCGACCGCCAGGGCCAGCGAGGGCGGCACGCGGCTGGCCATGGCTTCCTCAACGATGATCTTTTTGATGCCGCCGCGCGGCGTGTCGTCGTGCGGGCGGGCGTCGGCAGTGGCGGCCAGAGATACGAACGCAAGTGTTGCGACGGCGGCCAGGGCGCCTTTGAGGCTTTTTTGCAGGGTGGATTTCATTGTTCGATCTCCTTCAATTTGCGCATCCAGCGCGCATCCAGCGTTGTGACGGTGATTTTCCCGGCGCTGATCCGTGCGCGGACCGTAATGGCCTCGGCCAGCGCCAATTCGGGATCGATGGCGAGAACGATGTCGGCGTCGGGCGCCAAACCGTGCGGATCGATGTCGGCCAGGTCGGCGTCGAGGAAGCGGTTTCGGTGATAAATCACCAGGCGGGATCTCACATCCGCCGAGGCGGCCCGGTTAGCCGGTTCGGACCGCGCAACTGCCAGCCGGGCGGCGTCGGATTGCGCCGATGCCTTTGCATCGGCCCGGTTGGCGACGCCTGAGCCGGTGCCCATGGAAACCATCGCCAGAACCATGACGCTGAAAAACGCCATAGCCAGGGCCAATGCGATTTCCGTCATGGCGTTTCCGTAGGGGCCTTCCATCGTGT